>NZ_CP010817.1:2709689-3387111 GCF_000833025.1 Myroides profundi | reverse complement strand
GAAGATATTTTACTTTCATTGAATGGACCTTTTGATCCTGTACAGATTACGTGTATTAGTGAGATAGGTGTAGTGGTAGAGAAGCCAATGGAGTCGGCAGAGAAGTTAATTCAAGAATACAATTTAAGTTACTTCAAAAAGGCAGAACCTACAGAACAGTTCTTGGCACTCGGAGATGATCAAGGGTTGATTATTATGGTAACACCTGATCGCAACTGGTATCCTACTAATATCCCTGCTAAGTTTACTAACACCGAGATGATCATAGAGGATAATGAAATGATGATTTCTTTAAAGAGTAAAGAGCTATATTAATAAAAATAATAAAAGAGACTATTCAGTAGTCTCTTTTTCTTTTAATAAGGTCTCGCCCCAAGCATTTAATTTCCATAATACTTCTACCAATTGTTCTCCTAGTGGAGTAAGGAGGTACTCTACTCTTGGAGGAAGTTCATTATAGCTTATTTTATACAGAACACCATCTTGTTCTAATTCTTTTAGTTGTTGATTAAGCACGCGGCGGTCTACTTTCATAATTCCTTTAAGCATTTCGCTTGGGCGTTTATGTCCTTGGTTAATTTGCCAAACGATGGGAATTTTCCACTTTCCACTGATGGCATTCACTGCAAATTCAAGTGGACAAATTTTTTCTTCTATTGCTCGTGCCTTTGTATTCATAAAAGTGACTTTTTTATCCCTATGGGGTGAATATATGCGGTATTGTATGATAATAAAGTGATTATCATCTTTGCAAAAATAAGACTTTAATATGAAAGAAATAAAACAAGCTTTAGATACAATGACTCAAGGGATGCAGTCTCAAGTGCCTGTAGAAACTATGAATGCTTTTGGTAATTCTATTATGGATTTGCACACAAAAAGTTTTGGAACAACATCAGAAGTAGGAATGATGTTTCCTTCAGTAGAGGTAGTGACAGAAAGTAATCAGCAGATTCCTATTGTTGATTTGTTTAAAGGTAAAAAGACTTTAGTTAGTTTTGTAAGAGGAAATTGGTGTCCTTTTTGTAATATAGAGATGGCTCATTTAATGAGTTATTATCCAATGTTACAGGATAAAGGCGTTGAGGTAATAGTAGTGTCACCAATGAATATAGAGCTCCTTAAAGATTGGAAGAGTGAGAATAAGATGTCTTTTCCAATTGTTCAAGATAAAAACTTAGTATTAGGTAAGGCATTAGATATCAAATTTGAATTACAAGATTTTGTACAGCCTCATTATGAGATGCTTGGAATAGATCTAAAACATTTGAATCAAACAGAAAAGACAGAATTAAATATACCTGCTGTTTATATAATAGATGATGAGGGAAGAATCAGCTTTAGATATATGGATGTGAATTATGGTAATCGTTTAGAATTGAAAGAGGTAATTAATGTTTTGTAACATTTAGACTGTATATTTATCTTTACAGTAGAGTCCTATTATTATATAGATAAGGAATAAAGCTCGTAAGAGCTTTATTTTGTTTTAAGAATGTTCATTATGGAGAATAGAAAAGGAGCAAGGTCAATTAAAGATATTCCTGAAGGTGTTTTAGCGATGTTAAATAAAGGTGAGTTGTCAAGTGTGAATTTGACAGAGTGGTTGGCGATTGATCAAAGGCAACTCGTCCAATATGTATTGTTGGATTTAAAAAAAGATATGTATACGAGCATCGTATTAGATGCTATAGAAAGCATAAAAAAGCCAACTGTAAATTCTATTAATCAATGTATAGGTTATACTTTGTATTGTTTAGCAAAGGAAAATGAAGATAGAGAATTGTTTGAATTATTAAAAAAGCATAAAAGTGATTTAGTACGATGTTGGGCGACTTATTTTATAGGTTATAATGATGCATTAAGTATAAATGAGAAGCTAGAAGAAATTAAATACTTTGCAGGGGATGGGCATTTTGGAGTTAGAGAGATTTGTTGGATGGCTGTACGTGCTGATATTATAGATAAGTTAGACGAAAGTATAACAATATTACTTACGTGGACTAAGGATGAGAATGAATATATAAGAAGATTTGTGACTGAGTCTACAAGACCTAGAGGAGTATGGTGTAAGCATATTGATAGGTTAAAAGAAAATCCAGAAGTAGGCCTTCCTTTATTAGAAGCTTTAAAAGAGGATTCTTCTAAGTATGTGATGGATAGTGTAGGTAATTGGCTAAATGATGCTGCTAAAACACAACCTGCTTTTGTGTTAGAAGTCTGTGATAAATGGGAAAAACAAAATAATTCTAAGGGAATTCAGTATATTATAAAGAAGGCTAAACGAAGCCTATGAATTAGAAATAAATAAGTTTTTTTAATAAAAATGCATTGTTTCGCTCTTTTATGAGATTTCTTTAATGTCAATAATTGACGTAATGTGAATTGTTAGTGTTGTTTTTTACTTTTTTGTTATCTTATTTTAATACTTTTTATTCGGATGTGAATTTAAAAGTGAAATTATATTGGTTTATTGATTCGGTTATTGTTTGAAAATAAACTATTGTGTATATTATATGTTTATTTTTTGTGTTTTTGATAAAAATAGGAGTTTGACTTTTTTAAAACGTATTGCTGTATATTAAAAAAATGAAAATAATTTGAATTGTTTAAGATATAATTGATTTTAATGTTATTTTTTATCTAAAAAAATAAGTTATACAGTCTCAAAGTTTCTTAAAAATGGATAGTAATTTAAAAATAATATATAATGTTGTGAGAACTAATGTTTTACTATCTTTATCAATGAAAAGAAAATTAAATTTTGTTGTTTTATGAAAGCAGAAGTACAATTCAATGACTTCACAGGAAGTATCGCGGCTGATATATCAGATATCATCGCTGCAAAAAAAGGGAATTACATCAGCAGTATTGGGGAGTACTTTGATGTGGATCAAGAGAGATTTAAAGTTGTAGGATTATCTTTAACAGGAATCAGTGACTTTAAAGTAACTCTAATCTGTGTAGATAAAGAAAAAAGCACAGAGAGTAAAGAGCATATTGTAAAATTGACCTTAGAGTTGGACGAAGAAGGACAAAAAGAAATGTTGCATTTATTGTTTAAACGTTTAAATCTTGTTTTATTTGATGCTGGTGAGAAGCATTACTCAACTTTAGAATGTGACGAAGAAGTTGCATTCAATGAATATCATGTATATGACTATTATGATGTAAACTAACTCTTTTAGTCTATTAAAAACTTAATGAACCTCTAGTGATAAACTAGAGGTTTTTTTATTAATATTGTTTCGTGATAATTAATTGTTTAGCTATAGTGAGATATTTAAAAGCGCTAGTATTCTTTCTTTTTTCAATCTCTGTTTTTGCACAGGTTGATTCTACTTATGTGAAAGATCATATAAAACCTTATGGTGTTAAGTTTGCTATAGGTAAAGATGTATTGGCACTAGATTATACTCTAGAAGATAAAAAGAGTACACAGACATTTGAGTCTAATAAACCAGTGAGCATAGGTGTAGGTTTTTTATGGGGAAGTTCTTCTTTTAGTTTTAGTCATGGTTTTTCTTTTATGAGAGAGAAGGAAAAGGGTAAGACAAAAGCAACAGATTTCCAATACCATCATTATGGAGATAAATTTCTGATAGACTTATATTATAAACGCAATAAGGGATTTTATAGATATAAAGAAAATCATAAGGATGACACTCCTACAGCAGAAGATATTTTTCCAGATTTTAAAATTCATATGTATGGAGCTTTATTTCAATATGTGTGGAATAATGAGAAGTACTCATTAGGTGCAGCATACGATTTAAGCAAAGTACAAATGAAGTCAGCTGGATCTCTACTATTAGGAGGAGGGATGTTTTATTCATCGCTTCGAAATATTCCGGTTCTTTCAGAAGAGTTAAACGATTATGATAAGCGTACTTACCATTTTGGTCCGAATATAGGGTATGGGTATAACTGGGTGCCTTATAAAAAAGTATTGGTAGCAGGCGCGTTTACATTTGGTGTGAATGGTGCAATAGAAGAGAATTTATTAACGAACAAGACTGTTTTTACAGTTAACCCTTCTGTGGTAGGAAGATTCTCTCTTGGTTATATAGGGGAGGAGTGGATTGTTAGTGCATCTGCAGTAGCTAATGGGTTGTTCTTAAACATGAAGAAGGATTATCAAACGGGGTTGTTGGCAAGCACATTTAACTTTACTGTTATCAAAAGATTTAATTTAAAAAAGGAAATTAAATTTCTTAAGAAAGATTACAATTGGAAGGAAGCGATATTTGGAAGTAAAAGAAATGATGTGAACAATGCTATAAATGAAGAATAATATCCATACACTTTTGAAAAAAACTTTTTAGTAGGAGTTTAGATATTATGCAGAAAGTAGAGTTGTGTTTTAATATGTTTTTTATATCTTCAATCTCTAACTTTAGATGAGTAAATATGGATTTTAATAGTAATGATTTTAGGTTTTTCCATCCTTTAGAGATTAGATGGAGTGATATGGATGCTTTGGGACATGTTAATAATGTGATGTATATCGACTATTTTCAGATTGGTAGAGGGTATTATATGAATGAAGCTAGTAAGACATGGGATTGGTTTAAACATATGTTTGTGATAGCTAATATCTCGTGTAATTATATTAAGGAGATTAAGTTAAATGTAAGGCATCCTAAGATAGGGGTAAGAATATCTAAAATGGGAGGTAAGAGTTTTGAGATTGAATATGCTATTGTTAGTGAAGGGGAGAATAGAGATCTAATCTTACATGCCATAGGTACAAGTACGCAGGTGATGATGGATATCAAAGAGAAAAAAACAATAGAGATTCCGACTTGGTTAAGAGAAGAGATAGAAAACTATGAACCAGGATTATAAGAAAAAAGCAACTATATATGGAACTATAGTTGCTTTTTTTATAAATGAATATCATTAGTATCTGTCATTTTTCCATAAAGCGATATCCGCTAGTATTCGTTGCGTATCAGCATTAACTTCTTTTAGATGCTCTGATGTATAGAGTGTGTATCTGGCTTTGTCTAGTTGTAGCCTCACTTCATAATCGCTAATTATTTTAACTGTGATTTGTTTAGTCTTATCTGTGAACTCTTGAAACCTCGTATTTTCTTTATTTTCTCTTAGGGTCAAGTATACAGGCTCTGTCTTTTCATTTAGTTTAGCATCTTGTTGATATACTAAAGTAGCTTCACCGTTCTCATAGGTGAAAAAGTAATTTTTAAACATAAAGGTTTTAGCAGAATAGACTACTGTTTTTTCATTCTTTAGTTTATAAGGTGAAGATACTATTGTTTCTGTGGTGTGACAACTCGTGCAAATTATCGCTAAAGAGAAAGGGATAAGAAGAGAATAAATTGTTTTCATAGTATTTTATCGTTGTTGGTTATAGCCAAAATAGAGTAAATATTTAATAAAACAAAATGTTAATTGGTTAATGTTTGTTTTTTGATATCATTTTTTGAGTTTATGATTATTCTATTGGATTAAAGTTGAGAAAATAGTAAAACCATAAGTAGTGATGTAAGGTGATATATGTCATTCTTCTTATTCTTTATACTAAGTAACTTGATATCATAAATCAAAGAAGTATTAAATATGAAAAAGCGACTAGTTTTATTGACTGTTTTATTGGCATTGGTAAGTTGTAAAAAAGAGCAAAAAAGTAATTCTGATGATAAAGGGGAAGTAAAGTCTGAATTACTAACAAAAGCCTCAGCTTACTTTCAACCTATCTCTTCTGTAGAGAATACAAATTTAGATCCAGAGAAAGTAGCATTAGGGAAATATTTATATTTTGATACAAATCTATCTAAGGATGGAAATATCAGTTGTAATTCATGTCATAATTTAAATACTTATGGAGTGGATAATTTAGCATTCTCTCCTGGAGATGATGGATCATTAGGAGGACGAAATTCTCCTACAGTGTTTCACGCAGCCTTGCACAGTATGCAGTTTTGGGATGGTAGAGCAAAAGATGTAGAAGAACAAGCTGGAGGGCCAATTCTAAATCCTGTAGAACACAATATTAAAGACGAAAAGGAACTAGAAGATAGATTGCGTAAAATAGATATGTATAAGGAGAAATTTGCTGCAGTATATAAATCAGATAAAGAACCTATTACATTTAAGAATATTACGAATGCCATTGGTGCATTTGAGCGTACATTAATGCCTGAAAGCAGATTTGACAAATTCTTAGATGGGGATATAACGGCTTTAACTGCACAAGAACAAAAGGGATTAGAGACTTTTATTTCTGTAGGATGTATTACTTGTCATAATGGAGTAGCGCTAGGAGGACAGATGTTCCAAAAATTCGGAGTGTATGGTGACTATTGGCAAGAAACTAAATCTGCGAAGATTGATAATGGATTAGCAGATTTAAGTAAAAAGGATACAGAGAAATATTTGTTTAAAGTACCTGGGTTAAGAAATATAGAACATACAGGTCCTTATTTTCATGATGGTTCTGTGAAAGATCTAAAAGAGGCTGTGCGTATCATGGCTAGTCTACAAACAAATGTAAAATTAAGCCAAGAGCAAATAGATGATATTACAGTATTCTTAGGAAGTTTGTCTAGTGATATAAAAGATGAGGTAAAAAAATCACCTTTTGAGTCATAGGTTTGGTTAAATATGTTATTTTAAATGTTTTATTTAAAGGCTGTTCTGTTTAAGAATAGCCTTTATTATTTGTGATAATTGTTATATATTCATGAAGATAATAAAAAGTAAATATGTTGATATTAGTTATTAATGTTAAAAAAGTTAGCATTGGTTTTTAATTTGCTAAAGTTTACATTTATTATATTTGTAATTAAATAAAAATAGAATAATGGAGTTGAAATTACATAGACCGATTTGTTTCTTTGATTTAGAGACAACAGGTATAGACGTAGCAAGAGACAGAATTGTAGAGATATCGATATTAAAAGTGTTTCCAAACGGAAATAATGAGAGTAAGACATGGCTAGTTAATCCAGAGAGAGCTATACCAGCGCAGTCTACAGCTATACATGGTATTACGGATGAGAAGGTAGCGAATGAGCCAACGTTTAAAGAATTAGCTCCGCTAGTGTATAATATGATTAAAGATTCTGATTTAGCTGGATTTAATTCAGATCGTTTTGATATTCCATTATTAGCAGAAGAATTATTAAGAGCAGGAGTAGACTTCGAAATGGGGAATAGAGTATCTGTA
This sequence comes from Myroides profundi, assembly GCF_000833025.1. NCBI lineage: Bacteria > Pseudomonadati > Bacteroidota > Flavobacteriia > Flavobacteriales > Flavobacteriaceae > Myroides > Myroides profundi. The sequence continues at coordinate 3,379,919 of NZ_CP010817.1, read as the reverse complement.
GATATTCAGACTATATTCCATAAAAAAGAGGAGCGTACATTAAGTGCTGCTTATCGTTTTTATTGTAATGAGAGTCTAGATAATGCTCACTCAGCAGCAGCAGATACTAATGCTACTTATGAGATATTAAAAGCACAATTAGATAGATATGAGGATTTAGAGAATGATATGAAATTGTTGTCTGAGTATACTACTCGTAAGAAAAGTGTTGATTTTGCAGGATTTATTGCTTTAAATGAAGAAGGTAAAGAGATATTTACTTTTGGAAAGCACAAAGGAGCATTGGTAGATGAAGTATTAGAGAATGAACCTGGATATTATGGTTGGATTCAGAATGCAGATTTTCCATTGTATACTAAGAAAGTATTGACTGGTCTAAAATTGAGAAAATTAAATAATAAGTTGTAATTACGTCTTTATGAAGATAGTTTGTATTGGAAGAAATTATGTAGAGCATATTGAAGAGCTGAACAATGAAAGACCTTCAGAGCCTGTATTATTTATTAAACCTGATTCTGCTTTATTGGGTAGAGAGTGTCCATTTGCTATTCCTGAGTTTTCTGATGATATTCATTATGAAGTAGAAGTAGTGGTGAAAATTACTAAAGTAGGTAAGCATATTGAACCTAAGTTTGCTCATAAGTATTATGACGAGGTTACTGTAGGGATTGATTTTACAGCTAGAGATATGCAGAGCAAATTAAAAGAAAAAGGATTGCCTTGGGAAAAGGCGAAAGCTTTTGATGGATCTGCTATGTTAGGTGAGTTTATTGACAAGCAAGAATTAGATAATCTTTATGATACTACATTCTCATTAATACAAAACGGTAATACAGTACAGGAAGCTAGTACTGCACAGATGATTTGGAATATAGATGAAACTATAGCAGAAGTATCTAAATACTTTACTCTGAAGAAAGGAGATTTAATCTTCACAGGTACTCCAAAAGGAGTAGGAAAAGTAAATGAGGGAGATGTGCTAGAAGGAACTCTAGCAGGTAAAAAGTTGTTTCGTCTAAATGTGAAATAAGCGTATGGCACTTCATTATGATTTAGGACCTATATTACAGACTTATAACGATGATCAGGCGTTAGTGAATGCTGGTTTAATTGTTTTTGTTGAAGAGTCTAAAGATTTGGTCAAAAAAATAAAGATAGGAATCAATGAAAAAAACTATGATGACGTAGCAGAAAGTATGAATATACTGATGCCTTCATTAGAGTTTTTAGGAATGGAACAAGCTATCGAGGAGGCTTCTTTAATAGAAGAATGGGCAAAAGAAAAAGGAAAAACTAAAGCTGTAAAGGAGACTTTTAAAATCTTTAAAGAAAGAGTAAAGAGAGCTCGTAAAGAAATACAGAAAGATTTTAGCTTATAGAAATAGTATGAAAGCAAGTATAATCACTATAGGAGATGAGATTCTCATCGGTCAGATTGTAGATACTAATTCGGTGTATTTAGCTAAGGAACTTGATTTGTTAGGGTTCGAAGTGTCAGAAATTATAACTATTTCTGATAAAAAAGAATCAATAGAGAAGGCTATGTCTTTTCAGATAGGACAGGTGGACTTAGTTATAATGACAGGAGGATTAGGACCGACTAAGGATGATGTGACTAAAAAAGTGTTTTGTGACTTTTTTGAGGATCATTTAGTCGTAGATGAGCAAGTTTTAGCTCATGTTACAATTCTTATAGAGGATTACTTTAAAAGGCCTATTTCAGAGGTCAATAAACAACAAGCTTTAGTGCCTTCTACTTCTACTGTTTTATTTAATACAGTAGGTACAGCTCCAGGAATGTTAATGCAAAAAGGCAACACTACTTTTGTTTCTTTCCCAGGAGTTCCTTTTGAGATGAAAACAATATTTAGCGAGCAATTAGTCCCTTATATTAAAGATCACTTTAAGGGGATATTTAATATCCATAAAACGATAATTACTTATGGTATTGGAGAAAGTTTGTTAGCAGAATATCTTGAAGATTGGGAGAATAATTTACCGTCAGATATAAAATTAGCTTATTTACCAAGCCCTGGTAAAGTAAGATTACGTCTGTCAAGTAGAGGTTTTAATCAGGATTTTTTGTCTCAAAGTATTGAAATGCAAATCGATAGGATGCCTGAGTCAGTAAAAGAACATATTCGAGCTTATGAGGATATTGACTTTCCTGAAATTATCACAAAAGAGTTGCAAATTAGAAATAAAACTATTTCTTTTGCAGAAAGTTGTACAGGTGGACGGTTAGCTGTTATGTTTAATGCTAAACCTGGGTCTTCTGCTTACTTTAAAGGAGGAATGGTATGTTATGCAACCGAGAGTAAAGTAAATATATTAGGAGTCAATCAAGATACAATAAATAAATATACAGTAGTTAGTGAAGAAGTAGCTATGGAAATGGCTGAGCAAGCACGATTAAAATTTAATAGTGACTATGCAATTGCTACTACTGGAAATGCTGGACCATCTAAGGGAGATTCTGATGTCGAGGTAGGAACTGTATGTATAGGAATCGCAACGCCAACAGGAGTGTTTACAAAAAAATACGAATTAGGCCAACCAAGAGAAAAGGTTATAAACAGTGCTATAGCAAAGGGTTTAGAATTGATATATAATGAAATATTAAAAAAATAACCTAAAAGAATTTGTAAGATAATTTTCTTTTTCGTTACTTTGCACCCTGATTTTGAATATTGAAATAAAAGATAAGAAATAATGTCAAGAGTTTGTGAAATTACTGGTAAAAGAGCAATGGTTGGAAACAACGTTTCTCACGCGATGAATAAAACTAAGAGAAAGTTTTCTGTGAACTTAGTTAAAAAACGTTTCTACATTGCTGAAGAAGACAGATGGGTAACATTGAAATTATCAACGTCTGCATTAAAAACAATTAACAAAAAAGGTATTACTGCTGTATTGAAAGATGCAAAAGCAAAAGGATTAGTAAAATAATTCATACCATTAAAAAATAGAATACGATGGCAAAGAAAGGGAACAGAATTCAAGTAATCTTAGAATGTACTGAACACAAAGCATCTGGTTTACCAGGAACTTCAAGATACATCACGACTAAGAATAAGAAAAACACACCTGATAGATTAGAGATTAAAAAATTTAATCCTATCATGAAGAAAGTAACAGTTCACAAAGAAATTAAATAATTATTAGTCATGGCAAAGAAAACCGTAGCGACTTTAAGAACATCTTCTAAAAAGTTGACGAAAGCAATTAAAATGGTTAAATCTCCTAAAACTGGAGCTTACACATTCGTTGAAGCTGTTATGGCTCCTGACTTTGTGGATGATTTCTTAAACAAGAAGTAATTTTACCATTATAAAGATCTTGAAAAGCTGTCTATAATAGACAGCTTTTTTTGTGTATATATTTATGATACCAAATTTTATTTGAAAGCACCTTTTATGGCTGCTTTTTTCATTTATAATAAAAAGAACAAAAGTTGTTTATTTTTTTATCCTGTGATTTGGGTAAATTGATTCACTTTTTATTCTTTATATTTGCAGTAGTTAATAAAAGTAATATGAGTTTTTTTAAGAAGTTATTTTCTTCGGAAAAGAAGGAAACTTTAGATAAAGGTTTAGAAAAGTCTAAATCTTCTTTTTTCTCAAAACTGACTAAAGCAGTTGCTGGTAAGTCAAAAGTAGATGATGATGTACTTGATAATCTAGAAGAAATACTTGTGTCATCTGATGTAGGTGTTAATACTACATTGAAAATTATTGAGCGTATTGAAGAGCGTGTTTCGAGAGATAAATATGTTGGAACAGATGAGTTAAATCAGATTCTTAGAGATGAGATAGCAGGATTGTTATCAGAGACTCAATCTGGTGAAGCAACAGAGTTTGAAATTCCGAAAGATAAAAAACCTTATGTGTTGATGGTAGTAGGGGTAAATGGTGCTGGAAAAACAACAACTATAGGAAAATTAGCTTATCAATTTAAGAAAGCAGGATTGAATGTTGTATTAGGTGCGGCAGATACATTTAGAGCAGCTGCTATTGATCAATTACAAGTGTGGGCAGATAGAGTAGGTGTGCCGATTGTAAGACAACAAATGGGAAGTGATCCAGCTTCTGTTGCTTTTGATACTTTACAGTCTGCGGTAACTCAGAACGCTGATGTTGTAATTATAGATACAGCAGGTCGTCTACACAATAAAGTAAACTTAATGAATGAGCTTACTAAAGTTAAACGTGTTATGCAGAAAGTTATTCCAGATGCACCTCATGATGTAATGTTGGTATTAGATGGTTCTACAGGACAAAACGCCTTTGAACAAGCTAAGCAATTTACAGCAGCAACAGAAGTAAACTGTTTGGCTGTAACTAAATTAGATGGAACTGCTAAAGGTGGTGTAGTTATTGGTATATCTGATCAATTCCAAATACCTGTTAAGTATATAGGTGTAGGAGAAGGAATCGAAGATTTGCAAGTGTTTAATAAATTTGAATTTGTTGATTCATTTTTTAAATAGAAGTACTAATTATGAGTAGATTATATAAAGTGTTTTTCATAGGTATACTTTTTTTAGTAGCAAGCTGTGGGAAAGAATTTACACCTGAGGATTTAAAGATAATTAATGGTTATTGGGAAATAGAGAAAGCAAAATTGCCAGATGGTGAGGTGAAAGATTACACTATTAATTCATCTATTGATTTCTTTGAGATAAATGATAAAGGAGTTGGTTTTCGTCAGAAGGTAATGCCACAAGTGAATGGTGAGTATTTAACGAATGAGGTGCAAGAAAACCTTACTATAGTTAATGAAGAGGGGAAGACTTGGTTAATGTATAAGACTGAGTTTGCTGAATGGAAAGAAGAGTTAATAGAATTGGATGAGGATGAGTTTGTTGTTAAGAACGAAAGTGATATTATCTATTATTATAAGAAGGCAGTACCTTTTACCTTAAAATAATGTAAGCATTGAAAAAGTATGATGTAAATAAACGATTAAGAGAGGAGAGCAGTATTCAGGATCTTTTAAAGATTTTTATAAAGGAGAATAACTTAGATAAAGGGATTGATAATCTTGATGTTCGTGCCGCTTGGAAGAATCTATTAGGACCAGGAATAGCTAATTATACATTAGATATACTCTTAAAACGTGATGTACTTTATGTAGCTTTATCTTCTCCTATCGTACGCGAGGAATTAACTTATGGTAAGAGTAAGATAATTAGAATGATAAATGAAGAGTTAGGGAGAGAGGTAATAAAAGAAATAGTTTTTAGATAAGTTATAATGTATAATTATCTATATAGGAAGCAATATTAGTCTATTAGACTAATATTGTTTTTTTATTTTATATATAAAGGACTTTATTGTCTTTTATATGTAGAATTGTTTTATATTTGTACTATTAAAATAAATGATATGTTTTCTAAAGCTTGTGAATACGCTATTCGTTCAGTTGTTTTTATCTCAGTATCTTCACTGAAAGGGGAGCGTGTAGGTTTTAAAGAAATAGCAAAAGAGATAGATGCTCCAGAAGCTTTTACAGCTAAGATACTTCAAAAGCTGTCTAAGAGTGGAATAATCGACTCGGTTAAAGGAGTAGGAGGAGGATTTGAAATTCCGATAGCAAGCTTAGACAATATTAAGTTATGTGAAGTGGTGAATGTGATCGATGGTGATTCTATCTACAAGGGATGTGGATTAGGATTAGCTCAATGTTCTGAGACGCACCCATGTCCTGTTCACTTTAAATTTAAAGCAATCCGAGAAGGGTTGAGAAATATGTTAGAAACTACTACTTTGCGAGAGTTAGCCAATGGTACCAAGTCTGGTGATACTTTCTTGAAGTTGTAACTATACGTGGGGAGTAACTTCCCTTTTTTTACAAAACAATAAAGGATAAAAAAGTCTTCTATTTAAAAGTATGAAAAATAGACAAAGAAAGTTATGGATAGCATTTACGATAGTAATGTTATTCTCATTTGGGGTACTCGGCTATTTCGGTATTGAAATTTATCAAGAGGCGCCACCTGTGCCTATAGAAGTTAGAACAACTAATGGTGAAACTGTATTAACTGCTAGTAATATAAAAGACGGTCAGAATGTCTGGCAGAGTATTGGAGGACAAGAAGTTGGCTCTGTATGGGGACATGGAGCTTATGTCGCTCCTGATTGGACTGCTGATTTTCTGCATAGAGAGGCATTGTATTTATTGGAGTATTATGCTCAAGAGAAGTATAATAAGTCTTATGAAGATAGTTCATTAGAAGAACAGGCTTATTTAAAAGCACATCTACAAGCTAATATTAGAGCTAATACTTATGACAAAGCAACTGGTGTTCTGACGATTACAGAGGAACGAAATAAAGCTCGTTTATATCTTCAGGAGTATTATACTAAGTTATTTACAGATGACCCAGAATTTACGCAACTGCGTAAAGATTATGCAATACCTAATAATGCACTAACAGATCCAACAAGACTGAAACAAATGAATGCTTTCTTCTTTTGGGCTACATGGGCTACTGTAACTAATAGACCAGATAGTGATGTTAGTTATACGCATAACTGGCCTGCAGAAGAGTTAGTAGGTAACGTAGCTACTACACCTCTTATCGCTTGGTCTGGAGTGAGTGTTATCTTATTGATTTTTGCTGTAGGGGTACTCGTTTATTATCATGTAGCCTCTAAGCAAGAGGAAGAGGATATGGTACCAGTGGAAGACCCTGTATCAAATGGAACTGTAACTAAGAGTATGACTATCTTGAAGAAATATTTCTGGGTAGTATGTTTATTGATGCTATTACAAGTAGGGTTAGGAATTGTAACAGCTCACTATGGAGTAGAAGGACAAGGGTTATATGGTATTCCATTAGATCAAATTTTACCTTACTCTGTTACGCGTACATGGCATACTCAATTAGCTATTTTTTGGATAGCTACTGCTTGGTTAGGAACAGGATTATATATCTCACCAGCAGTAGGGGGTAAAGACCCTAAGTTTCAAGTATTCGGAGTGAACTTCCTATTTATAGCCTTATTGATTATTGTTTTGGGGTCTATGATTGGTCAGTGGTTTGGTATTATGCAAAAACTAAACTTAGTACAGAACTTCTGGTTTGGACATCAAGGATATGAATATGTAGATTTAGGGCGTTTCTGGCAGATCTTCTTATTTGTAGGGTTATTTGTATGGTTAGCTTTAATGATTAGACCGTTATTACCTGTATTGAAAGAAAAAGGAAGCCATCGCAATTTGATTATACTTTTCTTAATCTCATGTGGAGCAATTGCTTTATTCTATGGAGCAGGGCTAATGTGGGGAAGACAAACCAATTTAGCCATTGCAGAATATTGGAGATGGTGGGTAGTGCATTTATGGGTAGAGGGCTTCTTTGAAGTGTTTGCTACTGTCGTTTTAGCGTTCTTATTCGTACGAATGGGGTTGATTAAAACCAAGACAGCTACTAATGGTGCATTGTTCTCTACTATTGTATTTATGTCAGGGGGAATTATAGGTACATTCCATCACTTATATTTCTCAGGAACGCCAACTGCAGTAATGGCATTAGGAGCAACGTTCAGTGCTTTAGAAGTGGTGCCTTTGACTTTGATAGGTTATGAAGCTTATGAGAACTATAAAATATCTACACATAAAGGATGGTTACAAGATTATAAATGGCCTATATACTTTATGATAGCAGTGGCATTCTGGAATTTCTTAGGAGCAGGTGTATTTGGATTTATTATTAATCCACCAATAGCACTGTATTATGTACAAGGACTTAATACAACACCTCTTCACGCACATACTGCTTTATTTGGAGTATATGGAATGTTGGGAATTGGACTTATGCTATTCGTATTAAGAAGTATATATAGAGATATCAAATGGAATGAGAAGTTGTTGAAAATAGGCTTCTGGGGATTGAACTTAGGGTTATTATTAATGGCACTTTTAAGTTTATTACCTATTGGTATATGGCAAGCGATTGAAAGTATCCAACATGGTATGTGGTATGCGCGTTCTAGCGAACTTATGCAGCTACCAGCTATGAATACCCTGAAATGGCTACGTACCATCGGTGACGTAATCTTTACAGTAGGTATTTTCGCTATCGTCTTATTCGTATTCAAATTAACATTTAAAAAAAGCAATCATGATAAATAGAACAGTAGGCTCATTTGTAGCAGAAGATTTTAGAACAGCAGCAATATTCAATAGATATGGAATTGATTTTTGTTGTAAAGGAGGACGTACTATTGAAGAGGTATGTGAAAAGAAATCAGTCAATAGAGAAGAGTTAATCGGAGAGTTAGAACGATTATTGACACAACAAGCAGAGAATAATATCGATTTTAGACATTGGCCTTTAGATTTGTTAGCTGATTATATTGAGAAGACACACCATCGATATGTAGAGGAGAAGATTCCAGTATTATTACAATTTTTAAATAAACTGAGTAGAGTACATGGAGATAGGCACCCAGAGTTAATTGAAATAAATGAATTGTTTATTGGATGTGCAGCGGAGTTAAGCCAACACTTAAAAAAAGAAGAGCTTGTTCTGTTTCCATTTATTCGTAAGATGGTGTCTTCAACTATCTCAGGACAACCTTTAGAAACGCCTCATTTTGGTACAGTACAAAATCCAGTTGCCATGATGATGCATGAACATGATGGAGAAGGAGAGCGTTTCCGAAAAATAGCAGAGTTGTCTAATAATTATACACCACCAGCAGATGGATGTAATACATATAAGGTTACTTACGCTATGCTAAAAGAGTTTGAAGATGACCTACATAAACACATTCACTTAGAAAATAATATTTTGTTTCCAAGTGCAATAGTATTAGAACAAAAATTCGAGTAATCTTTTTCAAATTTCATAGAAGTGCCTTACCTTTAAGTTTAAGGCACTTCTTGTATAACAGCTTATGAAACCAGTCTATTATATCATTCCTTTGGTCAACTTTCTTACAGCAGCCCTATTAGGACTTTTGCTGAGAAGTATGTTCGTCTACCCGATAGAAGGAGTGACATTTTTGTATATTTTACATACACACTCTCATATTGCTTTATTAGGATGGTTGTATTTATTGGTTTATGTATTGTTTGTTCAACAGTTTGGTATAAAAACTCTTAAAGAAGAGAAGTTTTATGCCCGACTTTTTTGGATGACTCAATTAGCTGTGCTTGGAATGGCACTGACATTTCCTTTTATGGGATATGCCGCAGCATCTATTGCTTTTTCTACTTTACACATTATTTGTTCTTATGTATTTGTCATTCATTTATGGAAGAACAACACTGCCTCAGAGACACAGCAAGGTACATTACTAAAAACCTCTTTGTTCTTTATGGCATTTTCTACCATAGGAGTTTGGTGCTTAGGACCAGCAGTAGGCATGATGGGGAAGGCTAGTGCCTTCTATCAGATATGCATACAGTTCTTCTTACATTTTCAGTTTGATGGATGGTTCTTAACTGCCTTTTTAGCCTTATTGTTTGACATTGTGTTTAAGGGATACTCTTTATCTAAGTTTAAACCTTTTTATTACACTTGGATAGTATCTGTAATACTCACTTATGCTTTACCCGTGAGTTGGTATGTAGAATTACCTATACTACATTACTTAAATGCTGTAGGCGTTTTATTGCAATTGTATTCAGTGGGATATTTAATTAAACCCTTTTTTAAAGTATTTAAGCAACGAAATAATAATGAAAGCATCTTTGTCTGGCTTTTATTAGTGTTAGCAGGAATATGCCTTATAATGCGAATAGGCACACAGTTATTAGCTATATCAGAATCAATAGCGATTCAATTACAAGCTCTGCGCAGTTGGATCATTGGTTTTATCCATTTGAATATGTTAGGAGTCTTGAGTGGTTTTGGAGTTTGGTTAATGGTTCAAGAAAAAAGAATAGTTGTAAATACTTGTTTAAAGACAGGAATACTATTCTTAGTAGTAGGTTTTGTATTGACAGAAATAATTTTGTTTATACAAGGATTACAAGGTTTTATAGGAGTTGTTTGGATAGCTAATACACCTGTACTCTTATTTTGGGCATCTGTATTACTTCCTATCAGTATCTTGTTTTTATTATTATCATATATTAAAATTAGAAAGTCATGAATGAATTACACCTTTTATTAATATTACACCTATTAGGGGCTACTATATGGGTAGGAGGACATATCTTATTAAGCGTGGTGATATTACCTCAAGTATGGAAAGAGAAGTCAGTAGAGAAGTTATTTAACTTTGAGAGTAGATATGAGTGGTTTGGTATGCCAGCTTTATTTGTGATGTTGCTGACAGGTGTGCGTATGGCCTATATTTACAATGTAAAGTTAGCGAGTTGGTTTGCTTTTGAAACTCCAATAGAACGTGTTGTTTCTTTAAAATTAGCATGTCTATTCACTATAGCTTTATTTGCGCTAAGTGCTCAGTTTTACGTACTGCCTCGTCTAAAGACTGATATTAAGAAACTTCCTTTAATGACATTCCATATTTTATCTGTTACGACTATTAGTATTGTGATGCTTATATTAGGTAGCTTTATTAGATATGGAGGAATATAAAGAGGAATGAATTTATAACTGAAAGGTATTGAATGGTTTATTTATTTAACTATTAAAATATCTGTTAGTATTATTATATATAAAGCTATTGTTTGATTATACTTTTGAAGTGATCAAGTAATAGCTTTTTATTATTGGAACTATTTTATATTCTTAAATAAGTAACTAGAATTAAAGGCACTTTATGTACAAAAAAAATACTGCTCTACTTCTATTATGAAGCAGAGCAGTATATTATCAAACTAATAACTAACTTTCTTATTTAATTAAAGCGAGTTGTCGCTCTATTTCTTTTACAGTAGGGGCATAGTCTATACCAAGTCCCTCTTGTTGATAATCCAATTCTCCTTTGGTATTAAACACACTAATGATATTAGAGTGAGAGAAGTCTATTGGAGAGATCTTTTTGTAATTCACAGCAAGAGTAGCCGCAAATTCTCTTGTGTCTTCTTCAGTAGAGCGTAAGAATATCCATTGAGGGCCATCCATTTGATTCTCTTTAGCAAATGCTTTTAGACGTTCAGGAGTATCTACTTGTGGATCAATGCTGACTAATACATATCTTACTTTATCTTCGTTTTTACCTTTTACTCTCTCCTCGATATTACGCATATCAGCTACTAATCGAGGACATGCAGCTTTACAAGAAGTATAAATCATGACCATAACTAGTACATTACCTTGTAAGTCTTTTAGCTCAATATCTTTACCATCTTGTGTAGTCCAGGTAGAAGGTAGATTGTAAATAGACAAATCAGAAATCTCTTGTGACTCTGCAGTCTGTTCTGTAGCTTGAGGTTGTTCTTCTGTAGCTTTTGTCTCTTTACAACTAGTTAGTAGTAAAGTAGAACAACTTAGTAATGCTATCAATGTCTTTTTCATAATGATGTTCTTTTTTTAAGGGTTTTGTGCACATCTAAAACCTAAGTTTTTTGTTGTAAAATTAGCTCTAAGACTACCTCTAAAACCGTATCGCATAAAGGCAGCATAGTCCATCAGGTCAGAAGCATTAATAGAAGCACTTCCACAGAATAAGTTCTCGTCATTGCCCTTGTCTTTACGGCTTTCTCCAGACAAGAAGATTGAATTATAGTCTGCTACCCACTCCCATATTAAGCCATGCATATCATATACACCCCAGTAATTTTTAAAGGTGCTCCCTACAGGATTGACATAAGTCTTAGGAGTTTCGTACCAAGCGAGGATATACTTATTATATTCTTCTTTTTGGCGAGCATCCATATTCTTAGCATCAGCCATGGCTACATATTCCCATTCATCCATAGTAGGTAATCTTTTGCCTTGTAACTCACAGTATTTTTTAGCTGCGAACCAAGATACATTGGTCACAGGAGCATTAGGTTTTAAATCGCCATAGTCTAAATCACTTTTCCAATGAGATAAATAACTTTTATTAGCGAATAACGCTTTGATTTGTGAGCGTTGGTAATTTGGGTTTTTCTTTAAGAACTCTACATACTGTTCATTGGTCACAGCGTATTGATCCATTTTGAAAGAAGCTACTTTTACATAGCCTTCTTCTGTACTACCGTAAAGTGGAACAAAAGTTCCACTTTTGATAGTGACCATCGGTGTCGTTTTCTGAGCATATATTCCTGTTAAGGTTACTATGCTCAGAAGACACACAATGAAGTTTGATTTATCAAGAAAAAACATTTTATCTATTTTTTTGAACCATTTGAGGGCTCACTACAGTTTTATTATTTCCCCAACTATTGTACACATAAGTTAATACGTCAGCTATCTCTTGGTCACTTAAGTTTTGACTCGTCATGATAGAGTTATATTTTACTTTATTAACTGTAATCTCTCCTTGTAGTCCGTTTATAACTGTTTTTATCGCTCTATTCACATCTGCATTTAAGTAATCAGATTTTGCTAGAGGAGGGAATATTTTCTCTATACCTTGTCCTTCAGATTGGTGACAAGCAAAACATGTTCTAGTAAACACACTCTTACCATCAGCTATTTGTTGTGCAAGCGTTTTGTTTTCTATTACTTCTTTTTTAGCCGGTTCTTTAGGCATATTTTGTATAGTACCTCCTTCAGGTAAGTATATTCCTTCTTTTATTTTACCTGCAAATACTTTCTGATTTTCGTCTCCTTCTACTTTCAGCATTCCCAGTGCTCCTTTATTAAAGGCTCTAAAGATAGAGTGGTCTACTAATACAAATGTACCAGGTGTATTTACTTTAAATTCTACTATCGCTGCACCTCCTGCAGGTATAAGTGTAGTCTGTACGTTTTCGTTGATTAGATCAGCTCCTTCTACATGTACTCTATCGAAGATCTCTCCGATTACGTGGAAAGAACTCACTAAGTTAGGTCCACCATTACCTACGTATAATCTTACTGTTTCTCCTACTTTAGCAGTTATTGCATTTTCATTGACTAATCCGTTTACATGCCCATTGAATACTACATAATCAGGCTGTTCTTTTAATGCTTTATTCATGTCGAATGGTTGTAGTCCTTTCTCTCCATAGTTCCCTTTCGTATAAAAGTCCCCTTGCATCACATAGTATTCTTTGTCTACAGGTGGTAGTCCACCTTCAGGCTCTACTAAGATTAGACCATACATCCCATTAGCGATATGCATCCCTACTGGAGCAGTAGCACAGTGGTATACATATAGACCAGGATGTAGTGTTTTAAAAGAGAACGTTACCTCGTGTCCAGGCGCTACTAATGATGATGCAGCTCCACCTCCAGGACCTGTCACAGCGTGAAGGTCAATATTGTGAGGAAGTTTATTGTCAGGGTGATTTTTAAGAGTGAACTCTACTTCATCACCTACGCGGGTACGGATAAAGCTACCAGGTACAGTACCACCGAAAGTCCAATACATGTATTTTACTCCATCTACCATTTCACCTTCTTGTTCTAAGATCTCTAGATTAACAATTAGTTTCGTCGCATCCCTTTTTCCTACAGGTTTAGGTACTAGGGGAGGTGCAGTTAGTTCAGCTTCAGCTTCTCCTTTGACTACTATTTGTTCAGCCATCTCTGGAGTCATCTTTGTAGGAGCCTTGTCCTTCTGTTGACAACCTCCAATTGTTAGTAAACCTAGAGATAATAGTAGTACTCCAAGTTTGGTTTTTAGTGTTTGTACCTTTGTATTCATAACTGTGTTCTTTTGTTCATTTTTGTATACCAAAGATAAAAGACCTTGTTGTCTTTTATTGTGATAAATATCAGTTTTTAAAAATGGAATGAGCTTTTTTTACTCGTTATGAAATAATTATAGGATTGGAGTTATTTTAGCTAAATAGCTGTATATTATAGAGGTGTATTGCTAATCTTGCGTGTGAAATAAAGGATGGTAAATAAAAATAATACTAATATTTTTAAAGTCACTTCACATACTGTGATTATTAGAAGCGAAAATTTATACCTAATTATAGGGTATTATAGTTTGTGAAGATTAGATAGAGAAGTTTTGATCTATCTGTTTAAGGATAATCTCTGCTAATAGTTTTTTAGCACGCATAATCTTGACCTTGACATTGTTTAAAGGTTCATTTAAGGCTTCTGCGATTTCGTTATAAGACATTTCTTGGAAGAAACGCATATCTATTACTTCTTGATAATGGGGTTTAAGTAAGTTGATATAACTTTTAAAGATCACTAGATTCTGTTCTTGTATCAGTTCATCTTCTTTGTTCATCGTATCATCTATGATATCGTGATACTGTTGATTCTCCTCGTCATTGATATCTAAGAAAGACATATTCTTACGTTTTCTGATCATATCAATATGCACATTTTTAGCAATGCTGATCAGCCAAGTATTAAAGGCGTAAGTAGGATCGTACTTACTGATGCTGGTAAATGCCTTCGAAAAAGTTTCAATAGTAATATCTTCAGCATCCACTTCATTTGCTGTTCTTTTAAGCATAAAGTTATATACTTCAGACCAATAATGGTTTAGCAAGAAGGTAAACGCTATCTGGTCTCCCTTTTGAGCTGCTAGGATATTTTCTTGAACTAAGTTTTTCAAATTTTTTTACGTGTAATAAAATGTAGTATTGAGTAATACGTAGTGATAAAAATATGAATAATTTCTAAGAATGGCAGTGTCCACACCAAATCTTTATCATCAAATACTTTAAATAACTTATAGTTATAGATGTATATAATCAAATAACGGAATACAAATAACCCTAGTACAATCTCCCAGTTAAAAAGAAAACTAATCAGCGTAGTGAATAGCCCGAAGAACAGAAGGTGACATAGACTAAAGAATCTAATTTTAAATTGTGTAAAGATAGATGAGGTTCTAAGAAGTAAGTCATACTTCTTTATATTACCTGTCCATGTACTAGTCTTGCTCTCCACTTGTAAGCAAACGAAGCTGTCGCGGTCATGTGCGGTTGTTGTATTACTACTTGTCCCTATTTGATTGATGAAGGCATACTCATCTCCATAAGGAGTTTTCATATGGTCTATAAACCCGTTTACTTTAAAGAACAACTCTTTATTGTATCCTTGATTATAAGCATTGCCGTGGATAGGTCTACCATACGACACCCATGAGAATAGGTTTATTGTCTTATACGTATTTTGGAAACGGATTAATTGATTGATAAAAGACCTTTTCTTTTTTTCGATTTTAGTATGTCCTAGTATTACTTTCTTAGTAGAAGAGAATCCTTTGCTTATCGCTAGCAACCATTTATCAGATATAGGAGTAACAGCAGGTTCTGTAAAGATGAAGCGCTCATACTTAGCCACCTTCATCCCTAGAGTTAAGGCATACTTCTTATTGCCCCAGAAGGCCTCTATATTTTCTACATTGACTAGTCTAGTATTAGGATAAGTTAAACAGAATTTCTCTAATATTTCTAAGCTTTCGTCATCAGATGCACTATAGACTAGTATAAGTTCGTATTCAGGATAATCTTGTTGTATAAGAACAGATAGAAAGTTCTCTAACTTCTCTTGTTGGTCTTTTACATAGGCAATGACAGAAATAGGTTCTAGATCAGCATATCGTTTAGTCGGAAGGCTATTAGACATAGCTAGTGGTCCATAGATGATAATATACTGTAATATTTCTATAACTATAACAGCAATGAAAATGTAAAATAAAAGTGTTAGCATAGTGAATATCTATTCCCGTAAGGTCTGCAAATGTACGATTAATCTGTTAAAAGAATATAGAAGCTTGTTTAAAAATAGTTTATATATTTTGAATACACTGCTTTTGGGTTATAACTGTATTGTATTTTATTAGATAGATATAATTATCTAAAAGAAAATATGCAGTAATTCACCTCAAAAAGGGATATATATTTACCTATAAAAGTATTTTAAACAAGCTAAATACATTTTTAAAAGATATTGACTTCTGCGTGAATAGAAATGCCAAATAGATTAAAGACTTCTCGTTGTACAGTCTCTGCTAATTTCTTGATTTGCTCGCCTTCTGCTTTTCCATAATTAACTAGCACTAGAGCTTGTTTCTCATGTACACCAGCATCACCTAGTCGGTATCCCTTAAAGCCACTGGTCTCGATTAGCCATCCTGCAGGTATTTTTACCTCCTGTTCATTGATGACATAATGAGGCATGCTAGGGTATACTCTATACAGTCTCTCGAAGGAGTCTCTGTCTACGATAGGGTTTTTAAAGAAGCTACCACTATTACCGATTTCTTTAGGATCAGGCAGCTTACTCTGTCTGATAGAGATCACAGCATTACTAATATCTCTAATACTAGGAGAGGTAATATTATCAGCATCTAATTGACTTTTTATAGCGCCGTATTCTACTTTAAGATTGTGATTTTGTTTAGTTAGTTTGTACGTTGCAGATAGAATGATGTATTGATTCTTTAGCGCATTTTTAAATACACTTTCTCTATAGTCAAACTCACATTCAGCATTCGTGAAGTCTACCACCTGTAGTGTCTCCATATTAAGAGCTTTACAGCTGTGTAGCACATCTTTAATTTCTACTCCATAAGCACCAATATTCTGGATAGGCGTAGTCCCTACATTACCAGGTATAAGAGATAAGTTCTCTACACCTCCATAGTTGTGCTCGATACACCATAGGACGAACTCATGCCAATTCTCTCCAGCCTCAGCCTCTACATATACATAGTCGTCATCCTCATTGATGATATTGATTCCTTTTAGATCTAGCTTGATGACGATCTTATTGATGTCTTGTGTTAGTAGCATATTACTACCTCCTCCTAAGATGAATAGCTTGTCACTTTTATTAGCCTTGACTATTTCTTTTAGATCATTTATCTGTTTTATTTCAATAAAATATTTAGCCATTACATCTAATCCAAACGTATTATATGGTTTTAGCGATACATTCTCGTGAATATTCATTGTCTTAGGGGTATTATTAGTTTATTCTTCGTTTTGTTGAATTTTAAAAATCTCGTAACCTTGGTTTACACTATTTAACAGGCTTTCTGTTCGATCAGCGTGTGTATCCGAAATAAAGAGTTGACCAAAGGTATCTAAATTAACTAGCTCTAAAATCTTGCGGACTCTATTCTCGTCTAATTTGTCAAAGATATCGTCAAATAAGAGGATAGGAGCTACGCCTCGCTGTGTTTTTAAAAACTCAAATTGAGCTAATTTTAGTGCGATTAAGAATGACTTTTGCTGTCCTTGTGAACCAAACTTTTTAATAGGATGTCCTGTCAGTTCGAATGCCAAGTCATCTTTATGTATTCCGACAGAAGTGTACTGTAGCATACGGTCTTTGGCAAGATTCTCTGCGAATAGGTCTAACATAGATTTATCATCTAACTGCGTCTCATATTCTAGAGATACATCATCTTTATTCTCTGTGATCAGACTGTGATAATGAGAGAATATAGGAGTGAATTCTTTGATGAAATCTCTTCTTTTCTCGTGAATAGGGTGTGCCAGTTCTGCAATCTGCTCATTATAGACTGCCAACGTCTCTCCGTCGAAATAGTGATTCTGAGCGAAACTCTTAAGAAGCGCATTACGCTGACTGATTAGCTTCTGGTATTGTATAAGCAGTTGTAGATAGTTGCCATCCATCTGAGAGATCACACTATCGATAAACTTACGTCTAGTCTCACTTCCTTCTGTAATTAAGTCGCTGTCAGAAGGAGAGATAATCACTAGGGGAATAAAGCCAAAGTGATCAGAGAATCGTTCGTAGTTTTTATTGTTTCTCTTCAGGATTTTTTTCTGTCCTTTTTTTAGGCTACATACGATGTGCTCTTCCTTTTCATCTCTAATGAATGTACCATCGATTACAAAAAAATCTTCGTTGTGTTTGATATTCTGTACGGCTATAGGGTTGAAGTAACTCTTCCCGTAAGCCATATAATATATAGCATCTAAGATATTGGTTTTACCAACTCCGTTTAACCCAATAAAACAGTTTATTTTCTGGTCAAAAGAGAAAGTATTATCGCTAATATTCTTGAAATTTAATATGTTTAATTTTTTTAAATACACGTGGTTACTAGTTATTTTAACGTTTTAGAGAGTGCTTTATCAAATTTTGGTGCAAATTATCAAAAATATAGATAGAAAGCACTTTTATATTACAATAAAAATCCTATTTTTGCGACTCATTAAACTTTGTATAAATGGCAACTTATAATAAAAGAGGTTATAAAGCCCCTAAACCTGAACAAGAAAAAGAAGATAATGAGTTTGAACAATATAACAATATTGATTCATCTAACAGTAAGACAGCTGAGGTATTTAACTCTTTAGATCAAGGAGCAAATAGAATGGAAAGCTGGGTAGTGCGCAATCAAAAAGTAATTTTTGGTATCGTAGGTGCTGTTGCTTTGGCTACTTTGGGGTATGTTGGTTATGACAAATTTGTTGTTGAGCCAAAAAATGATGACGCTGCGAACGAAATGTTTCAGGCACAGAGTTATTATAACGATGCTTTAATGAATGGTACTGCTAAAGACTCTTTATTTAACTTAGCACTTAACGGTGGAGAAGGTAAACTAGGATTCTTAGGAATTATAGAAAATTACGGTGGTACACAGTCTGCGGATTTAGCAAACTACTATGCGGGTACAGCATATTTACATAAAGGAGATTTCGCTAAAGCAATCGAGCATTTAGAGAAATTCAAAGGAAATGATGCAGTATTAGCACCATTAGCTTTAGGAGCTATTGGTGATGCTTTCTCTGAATTAGGGCAACAAGAACAATCTTTAGAGTATTATCAAAAAGCAGCTGCTAAGCAGAAAAATGATTTTACTACACCTAGGTATTTAAATAAAGCAGGTTTAGTTGCTTTAGAATTAGGTAAAAAAGAAGAAGCGCTTAAGAACTTCAACGAGATTAAAAATAACTACCAAGGTTCTGTAGAATACAGAGGAGTAGATGCCTTGATAGGTTTAGCACAATAAGTATGGCAACAGCAAATAAAAACTTATCTGAATACGATAAAACTACACTTCCTGATGGGAAAGATTTTAGAGTAGGTATCGTAGTTTCAGAATGGAATGACCAAATCACTAATGGATTGTATTCTGGTGCAGAAGCAGCCTTATTAGACTGTGGTCTATTAGCTGAAAACATAGTTCGCTGGAATGTACCAGGTAGCTTTGAATTAATTTTCGGAGCAAAAAAAATGATAGAAGTAGATGAGACCTTAGATGCAGTTATTGTAGTAGGGTGTGTGATTAAGGGAGAGACGATGCATTTCGACTTCGTATGCGAAGGAGTAACACATGGTATTAAAGACCTTAACCTAATTTCTGATATCCCTGTAATCTTCTGTCTACTGACAGATAACCATATCGAACAATCTATTGCTCGTAGTGGTGGAGAACACGGAAACAAAGGTACAGAAGCAGCTATCGCAGCTTTAAAAATGATAGATTTAAATAGAAAAGCGTAAGCGCAATCTATTTATAGGATATAAGATAGAGGATTTCTAGCAATAGAAATTCTCTTTTTTTGTTTTATATTTTTCTGTAAGAGGGGGTGTCAGACTATTAATACTGTTTAGTGAGTACCCCTTTTCTTTATATTTTTTCTTTTCTAAAATAATCCTTCTTATTTTTTTTAAAAATGGATATATTTCAACACTTTTTTTAGCGATTTAAAGAGAACTAATCCTACTTTTTTACTCTTTACCCTCTATTTTCCTTCTTTTTGGGCTTTAAATTAAAAAAAGTATATGCTTTTTTTTAGTCTTGTGTTTTTATTAAGTTATTGATTTGTAGTTATTTATTTGTTTTTAGGTCAAATTTGTGTTTTACTTGTATAGGCTTTCAGCCCATATAAATAGGGGGTTCTACTGAAATCCTTCGACAATACATGGACAATACTCCGTATTTAGTGGAGGAGAGCGCGTGTTTGTCCAAGGATGTTCCTTTTATTCTCAGAGCATTCTCCTCTAAACTACTATGCTGACAAAGTCTGCGAAAACAGAGTATGTGAGGAGCATCTCGCTAATAACTCCACAAACATATAGGATGAGATTCTTCGCAAGCTCAGAATGACAAGTGGAGTGGAAGTACTATCATCATAATTAGTCTAGAACTTATCAGCAATGTTATTTACTAGATAAGTATTTAAAAAAAGGTTGTCATAGGATGAAGTAAATAGTGTTTAATTCTATAATTCAGAAAGTGTCCTCTATATTTTAGAAATAAATTACAATAGAGAAATAGTAAAGGAATTTTTAATTCTTTAAATTTGTCCTTTAAGTGGAATTTATCTAAACAATTAGATTAATAATAGAGGAGCAAATAGATGTCAGATATTATTCGTTTACTACCAGATCACGTAGCGAATCAGATAGCAGCAGGGGAAGTAGTACAACGCCCTTCGTCTGTGGTTAAGGAATTGATAGAGAACTCTGTCGATGCTGGAGCTACAGAGATTAAGTTGATTCTAAAAGAAGCTGGTAAAACTTTAATACAGGTTATTGATAATGGAAAGGGTATGAGTGATGTCGATGCGCGTATGTCATTCGAGCGTCATGCTACTTCTAAGATTTCCAAAGCAGAGGATTTATTTGCGTTAAGTACTAAAGGATTTAGAGGAGAGGCCTTGGCTTCTATCGCAGCGATTGCTCATGTGGAGTTAAAGACTCGTACACATGAGGCTGAGCTAGGTACCCATATTGTTATAGAAGGGACTAAACTAGTGAGTCAGGAAGTAGCTGTTACTCCTGCAGGGACTTCATTTTCAGTAAAGAATTTATTTTTTAATATACCCGCACGACGCAATTTCTTAAAGTCCGATAATGTAGAGTTTAGAAATATTATTGATGAGTTTGAGAGAATCGTATTAGTGCATCACAATATACATTTCTCTTTAATACACAATGGTAGCGAAGTGTTTAATCTATTGCCTACGAATGCTCGTCAGCGTATAGTCAATGTATTCGGTACTAGAACAAACGAAAAGTTAGTACCTATTAAAGAGAATACAGAGATCGTAGAGGTGACAGGATTTGTGGGGAAACCTGAGTTTGCTAAAAAGAGTAGAGGAGAGCAATTCTTCTTTGTGAATGATCGCTTTGTTAAAAGTGGTTATTTACACCATGCTATTATGGCGGCTTATGAAGGACTTTTAAAAGAAGGAACACACCCTAGCTATTTCATCTACTTTAGTGTACCACCAGATAGTATAGATATCAATATACATCCAACGAAGACTGAGGTAAAGTTCGACGATGAACAGGCCTTATACAGTATTCTTCGCTCTATCATTAAGCATAGTCTAGGACAGTTTAATGTAGCGCCGGTATTAGATTTTCAGAGAGATGCTAGTTTAGATACTCCGTATGACTTCGAGGGAAAAGAAGCATCAACTCCTACTATAGAAGTAGATAGGAACTTTAACCCTTTTCACAGGGAGCTACTTACAGAGTCAGATAAGTTTGAATATAATCCATTTGATAATAATGCGGCTATGTTTATCGGAGCTACAGATAGTAGTATAGAGAACACTCGCTTTATAGATGATCTGGAGAATAATGAGACGTATGTATCCATGAATCCGTTCGGGGATAAGGTGACGAATAAGGGGAATGATATAGAGAATAACCGCTTTATAGATGTTCTAGAAAGTAAAAGTAATACGGAAGAAAATATTTCTTTAGGTGAGACGTTAGAGAGTAAAAGTAATCATAGCTTTTTAAGTTATACTGATGATCTAGGTGAAGTACTAGAGAGCAAAGGAAATAATACCGTAGAGGATAGATATGAAGAGGAAATCACACTGGGATCTAAAGTAAATAGAGAACCAGATGTTATAGAATCTAAGTTTAATAAACCTTCTGTGAAGAAGAGTTCGTCATCCTCATTCTCTAAAGGAGCCTTGTCTTCTAAGAGTAATATAGAAGGATGGGAGAATCTCTATGAAGGACTTCGTTCTTCTGGAGAAGATTTAGATGTTTCTGGCATAAAATTAGAGAGTGATTTTGTGACAGGGAATCTGTTCGAAAATAAACAAGAAGAAATCACGGGAGTGAAACGCTTCCAGATTAATAGAAAATACATTGTCAGTCCGATAAAGTCGGGAATGGTAATCATCGATCAGGGGAGAGCGCATCAGCGTATATTGTATGAGAAGTTTATGGAGAGTATACAGAATCATACAGCTTCTTCTCAACAGTTATTATTTCCATTGACGTTGTATTACTCTCCTTATGAGGTAGAAATACTAAGAGAGTTATACCCGATGTTACAACAGACTGGTTTTGGGTTTGAACACATGACACAAGATTATGTGGTTATCTCAGGACTGCCTGTTAATATATCAGAGAGTGAGGCTTCTATCGTATTAGAAGATTTGATTAGTGACTTCCAAGATGGAGTACCTAAGACAGCAATGGGACAGAGTGATCGCATTGCCAAATCATTAGCACATAGCTTATCTGTGAAGACAGGAACTGTGTTAAATGATGAAGAACAAGAGAATATTGTGAACTCATTATTCGCTTGTCAAGAACCAAGTGTATCACCTTTTATGAAACCTACTTTTGTAACGATGAAAGTAGAGGATATAGAAAAAAAATTCGCATTATAATGAGAATATCAGAGACAGTAAAGCATTTAATTATAGTGAATGTAATCTTCTTCGGAGCTAGTATGTTTATACCAGCGATCAAAGAGTTATTCGCAATGTATTATTTTGAAAGTCCATCATTCTATGTTTGGCAACCTTTAACTCATATGTTTATGCATGGGAGTATCATGCATATTCTGTTTAATATGTTTGCTTTGTTCTCTTTTGGTAGTACGTTAGAGACGATGTGGGGAGGTAAGAAGTTTCTTACTTTTTACTTACTATGTGGATTTGGAGCGGCTCTGTTACATACAGGAGTGAATTATTTTAGTGTTCACTCTGCTGTGTCTACTCTTACAGATAATGGGTATAATGCTAGTGATGTAATGGCGCTATTAAAAGAAGGAAAGTATGATCTAAGATGGGGAGGTATACTAGGAGATGGTCAGTTACATAATTTTCTATCTGCATATAATACGCCTGTAGTAGGGGCTTCGGGAGCTGTGTATGGGTTGTTAGTAGCCTTTGCGTTTATGTTCCCTAATGCAGAGTTAATGATGATGTTTATTCCTGTGCCTATTAAAGCTAAATATTTTGTACCAGGTATTTTATTGATAGATTTATACGGAGGTGTTGCAGGTAGCTTCAGTCTATTCGGTGGAGGTGGAGGTATCGCTCACTTCGCTCATATAGGGGGAGCATTGATGGGGTATTTATTAATGATGTATTATAAGAAGACACAGTTTAACAATAACCGTTGGGATAGATAATGAGTAAGCTATTAGATGATTTGAAGTACCAGTATAGAGCTGGTGGTATTGTACAAAAGTTGATTTACTGGAATGTAGGTATTTCAGTAATCATTATGTTGTTGCAAGTATTCTTTTCTTCCTTTAGCGCTAGTTTATTATCTTGGTTAGCTCTTGGGAGCAACCCTATGTCACTATTGTATAAACCATGGACGTTATTGACGTATTCATTCGTACATGCAGGAGTGATTCACCTTCTATTTAATATGATTGTCTTGTTTTTTGTAGGAAGATTATTTGCTACTTTCTTTACAGACAAGCAGTTTTTAACTTTGTATTTATTAGGTGCTTTATTAGGTGGAGTGATCTTCTTGCTAGGAGGAATGTTTATGTCGACAGGGTCTATACTAGTAGGCGCTTCAGCAGCTACTATAGCTCCATTAGTAGGGGTGGCAGTACATGCTCCTATGATGCAAGTACGATTAGCTTTAATCGGAAATGTAAAGATGTGGCATATTGCTACTTTTATTATTATTTTAGATATTATCCAGTTGAATACAAGTAACGTAGGAGGACATCTGGCTCACTTAGGTGGTGCACTAATGGGATTGATCTATATTAAAATGTTAGAAGCAGGAACCGATTTAAGCATTATCTTTGATAAAATAAGTAATTTATTTAAACGAAATCAAGGAACTCGTTTTAAGAAAGTATATGTAAATAATAAGGAGAATCGCCGAGAAGCAACAGTCAGTGAAAACAAGGATGAGAGACAACAGAAAATAGATAAGATATTAGATAAAATCAGTAAATCTGGATATGAAAGCCTTACCAAAGAAGAGAAAGACTTTCTGTTTAGAGCTGGAAAAGAGTAAAATATGAAGAACCTATCTTGGTTTAACAAGTTTGTATTTGGGACTAATATACTAATGGCGATTATGTCATTAGTAGGGTATTTTTTGCCTTTTTTAGCGCCTAAGTTATTTCCTTTATTATCTGTATTTACGCTAATATTACCTTTCTTTTTGATTATTAATCTAGCGTTCTTTATCTATTGGTTAATTCAATTAAAAAGGCAAATATGGTTGTCTTCTTTAATTCTAGTACTTGGGATTACTTTTGCTAATAAGTTTTATAAGTTCTCAGGTAGAAATGAAGAGGTCGGAGAAAAGGAGTTCACTTTAATGAGTTATAATGTTCGTCTTTTTAATTTGTTTAATTGGATTCCAGATGAGCATGTTCCTGATAAGATAAAAGAGTTCGTAGATCTTCATGATCCTGATGTATTGTGCTTTCAAGAATATTCTAAGAATACAAATATAAAGTTCAGTCAATATCCTTATAAGTTTATTACCTCACATGGGAATAAGATAAAAACGGGACAGGCTATCTATTCTAAGTTTAGAATTATTGATAAAGGGGAGATTAACTTACCTAGCTCTAATAACAATGTGATTTTTGCAGATATTCTGAAAGATCAGGATACGATAAGAGTGTATAGTATTCACCTACAGTCTATCAGTATTAGCCCTGATATCCATGAGAGTATTGATGAGGCTAAGTCTAAGCTAATCGTTAATCGTATAGCAAAGGCGTTTAAAGAACAGCAGATGCAATCTGAGTTAATAGAATCTCATATGAATGATGTGTCTATCCCTAAGATTATCTGTGGAGATATGAATAATAGTGCATTCTCGTATGTGTATAGAAATATTAAAGGAAATCTGAATGATGCATTTGTGGAAGGGGGAACAGGATTTGGGAAGACGTATGACTTCGCTTATCCGATGCGTATCGACTATGTGTTCGTAGATCCTCGTATTCATGTAAAGTCATTTAAGACTTATCCAGAGTTTAAAAATTCGGATCACTTCCCGTTAATTACAAGACTGGAAGTCGATAGCCAAGAAGACAAATAAAAAAGAGCTTAAATAATTATTTAAGCTCTTTTTTTGTTATATTAAGTCTAAGGTTCTTTCTAGTGCTATTCCTCTTGATCCTTTAATCAAGATTAGCTTATTCTTAAATACTTCGTTAGAATGGTCAAGAATATGTTGTTTAAACAAGTCAAACGTTTCGAAGAAGTGTATGTCTTTTTGTGTGACATTAATAGATGCTTTAAAGAACTCTCTTCCTATAAAGTATGCTGTTTTGTTTTTGACATCACTTAATCTAGTTACAATATCTTTGTGCTCTTTATAGCCTTCTTTTCCTAGCTCAAGCATATCTCCTAAGACGAATACTTTATCACGTTGATCATTTAGTTGATCAAAGTTAGTCAATACAGCGTCCATACTGCTAGGGTTAGCATTATAAGCATCTAATAAGATCATAGAGTCTTCTTTAGTAATCCACTGTGATCTATTATTAGTAGGGATATAGTGTTCTATGGCTTCTTTAATATCGTTTAAATCCACATTGAAGAATTGACCGATAGTTAATGCAGCAGCTATATTAGTTGCGTTATAGATTCCTGTAAGGTTAGAGTTAATTATCTCTCCTTTATAGTATACTGTAGCGTTAGGTTGAGCTTCTAATTGTTCAATAACGATATCAGCAGAAGAATCTCTACCAAAAGTATAACGACTAAAGGTCATAGTTTTTGCATCTTGTCTAGGGTCATCTAAGTTGACAAAAGCTGTTTTATAGTTATCTTCTAAATAGTCGTATAATTCGCTTTTAGCCTTAATAACTCCTTCAAAGCCCCCAAAGCCATCTAAATGTGCTTTTCCAAAGTTAGTAATGTACCCGAAGTCAGGATCAGCTAATTCACATAAGAAAGCTATTTCTTGTTTGTGGTTAGCCCCCATTTCTATAATACCTAAGTCTGTCTCTTCTGTAAGTGAAAGTAATGTAAGCGGTACACCAATATGGTTGTTTAGGTTTCCTTTAGTAGCCGTTACTTTATATTTTTTGCTTAGTACTGTAGCGATAAGTTCTTTAGAAGTAGTCTTTCCATTACTACCTGTTAGCGCTATAATAGGTAAGCCTAGTTGTTGTCTATGGTGTTTAGCTAACTGTTGTAAAGCTCCTAAGGCATCTGGTACATAAAGCATTTTAGCTGGATCAGTAATCAGCTTTTTATTGTCCATAATCACAAAGGCAGCACCTTTATTAAGTGCGTCTTGAGCAAACTCGTTAGCATCAAAGTTATCTCCTTTTAATGCGAAAAAAAGAGAGTTAGGATGTATGTTTCTAGTATCAGTAGATACACCATCACACTGTAAAAAACATTGGTAAATTTCAGTAATATCCATGAATCAAAAGTATAAAAAAAAGCCCTAATACAATTAGGGCTTTTGAAAAAAGAATATTTTAAAATATGTTAATTCTTCGTTTTACGTTTATCTGATTTAGGACCTACTTTAGTCATTACTAATCTGAATCCAATATAATCTGTAGCTTGATCTTCTGGGAAGAATCTTCTAGTAGCAGGGTCTAACCAATATGCTCTATCTTTCCAAGAACCTCCTTTAATAACACGAGATTTCTCATCATAAAGAGTAACCTTTTTAAGTGCTTTAGGACCTTCACCTTTTATTTTACCACCTAAACCTGTCTGGATATTGTCATCAAATATAGAAGGATCTAATTCTTCTTGAGCAATTTGTCCAGGTAGATTGCGAACTCTTAATTTACCAGTGCTTAATGTATCAAACTTCACAGTTTCATTTGTTGTGATTTCAATTTTACCATCAGCACCTATTTTGTTTTTATAGTAAACATTTCCTTTATAGAAGTTGAAGTCAGTATCGTTTAGATCAATATTCGGATCATAAACGTCAGCTACCCATTCAGCAACGTTACCAGACATGTCATATAAACCGAAATCATTAGGAGGATATGATTTTACTGCATTAGTGATATCACCATTGTCAGTAGCCCATCCTGCTATACCACCATAGTCACCACGACCTTGTTTATAGTTAGCATATTTAGTGTTCTGAACGATTGGTCTTCCTTTTTTGCGTTTGCTACTTTTATCCCAAGGGTATTTTTTACGGCCTTTATAGTTGTTGTACTCTCTGTTACCTACTAATCCTATAGCAGCGTATTCCCATTCAGCTTCTGTTGGAAGTCTAAACTGTGAAGTGAATAAACCAGAGTTTTGTGTAGCATATAAGTTACGATCACCTTCTTGTGCTTTGTTTCCTTTTCCTTTATAAGCGATATCGCTATTCCCTCCATAAACAGACTCTGGAGAAATAAGGTAAGTATCTGTGCTAAAGTGAGCATCAGATCCTGCTTCAAGAATTTTAGCATCTTTCTTTAAATAACCTGCTTTTTCTAGAGCTAATTCGTTAACACGGTCAGTTCTCCATTTAGCATAGTCATTTGCTTGCACCCAAGTAACACCTACTACAGGATAGTTAGCATAAGCAGGGTGTCTTAAATAGCTAGTGATAAGTGATTCGTTGAACCCAGAAGGACCTCTCCATACTGTCGTATCAGGAATAGCACTTTTATAAATCTCTTGATATAATTCATTGTTTTGAGGATATACAGTACGCAACCAGTATAAGTATTCATTATACATAATATTGGTAGTTTCTGTTTCATCCATATAAAACGATTGTACGTACATTTCTTTAGGATTGTTATTCCAATCAGCAAGGATATCCTCTTGTATACGTCCCATTGTAAATGTACCTCCTTCTACAGCAACCATTCCTTTAGGAGTACGTTGTTCGTATTTGGTGTTGTATTGAAAACCACCTTTACTATCATTGATTTTCCAACCAGTAGCCGTTGATACGTTGCTGTTTGAATTTCCACAACTCGTAATACTAGCAGCAACTAATATACCTGCCAGTAATCGAAAGTTTAAAAGTTCTTTAATCTTCATCTCGTTATAAATGGATATAAAATTGTACGCAATTTAATAATTAACGTTTAATTAGCAATGTGAATACTTTCATTTAATCGAAAAAGTATCAATAATTTTTATTTTTTAATAAGCAATTACACTTATAACGTCTAAAAGTATTTTGTATTGCTTAATGAAAAAATAATTGTTCTGTATAAAGCATGAATTTATACGCAGTGCAAATGTAGCTCGAATTAGTTAAATGAGGCGAATAATAATTGATTATGTAGGTGGAAAACCTCGTGTTGTCTCTTGCGAACTTGAATCTATTTCTATGTTTAATTAAATGAATATAATACATTAATGAGGTTAGGAGAGCATTAATAATAAGAATATAGAGTAGATTCTTTTAATAGTATAAAAATGACTTTAGAATCTTTGAATTATACAAGGAATAGACCTAAGATTGAATAAAAATAGTATTATGTTTACTCTGTTTTAGACAAATGATTAATAGTCAAAAGTAAAGAGTCTTTATTTCTTGTATAGTAAAGTATTATATTTCGTTTATAATGAAGATCAAAATAATAATTGTTGTTTTTGTAAGTTATAATAATAGCTAGAGTGAGATTTTAGTAATGTTAAAAAGATTATATTTGTGAATCTTAAAAAAATAAAGATGAAAAAAGTTACAGCCTTATTTCTTACTGTTTTAGCGGGGCAGTTTATATACGCTCAGAAAGTAGTAAGACCTATAACTACTGGAGTACCTTTCTTATTAATATCTGGAGATGCGAGATCATCAGGAATGGGGGATATCGGGGTTGCAACTTCTAGTGACGTGTTTTCTCAACAACACAATGCCGCGAAGTATGCATTTGCTACACAAGCACAAGGATTTTCTGTAAACTATAGTCCATATATGTCTAAAGTGAGTAGTGATATGGCTTTAGGTCAATTAACCTATTTTAATAAATTCAATGAACGTAGTGCTATTGGAGCGAGTTTACGTTATTTTGGAATGGGAGAAATGGAGTTTAGAGATAGTTACCAATCAAGTTCAATTATAAAAAAGCCTAATGAGTTCGCTGTTGATATTTCTTATTCATTGAAATTAAGTGACCGCTTTGGTATGGCAGTAGTAGGACGTTTTATTAACTCTAATCTTAGAATGCCTGAAGTAGATGGTTCTAACTCTATGGCTAGTCAAGTGGCAGTAGATATAGCAGGTTTCTACGAATCAGATATAGTCCGTTTTAGTACTTTTGACGGTAGATGGAGAGCTGGTTTTAATATTCAGAATCTAGGTCCTAAGATAAAGTATGAAGATGAGCAGTATGGATCTTTTCTTCCTGCTAACTTAAAACTAGGAGGTAGTTTTGACTTTATTATTGATCAACAGAATACATTGACTATCTCTGGAGAACTTAATAAGTTATTAGTGCCAACACCACCAGAACATAGAAATGATCCAAATGCATTAATAGAGTATAATGATACTGGGTGGCTTAAAGGAGTGATTAAATCATTCGGTGATGCGCCTAATGGATTCAGTGAAGAAATGAAAGAGGTAGCATGGTCTCTAGGGGCAGAGTATTGGTATGACAATAAATTTGCTTTTAGAACAGGATACTTCCACGAAAGCCCAGAAAAAGGAGCTAGACAATATGCAACTTTAGGAGCAGGATTTAAATATAATATGATGGCTATAGATCTATCGTATTTATTTTCAACATCAAAAATAAATAACCCAATGGAGAATACACTGAGATTCTCATTAACATTCGATTTAGGTAGAAAAACTTATCGAAGAGGTTAAAAAAAATAGTATATTTGTATTGAATCCAAACCATCCCCAACAAGATGTGTTTGGATTTTTTATCTCTAATAGTCAAGGATTATGAAAAAAATAGAAATCGTAACAACGTTCTTAGAATATGATTCAATAGCAGAATTAGAACAAAAAGATCAAGAGTTAATGAATAGGGCTGTAGAAGTGAGAAAGAAGGCTTATGCTCCTTATTCTAAGTTTAGAGTAGGTGCAGCTATCTTATTAGAAGACGGAACTATCGTAGTGGGATCTAATCAAGAGAATGCAGCTTTCCCTTCAGGGTTATGTGCAGAACGTACTGCTATATTCTATGTAGGGGCTAATTATCCAGATCAGAGAATCTTAAAGATAGCTATTTCTGCATCATCAGATTTAAAAGTTACGAGTACTCCAATCCCTCCATGTGGAGCGTGTAGACAAAGTATTTTAGAATATGAGACAAAACAAGACTCTGCTATAGAAATGTTCTTTATGGGAGCAGAAGGTAAAGTGTGTTATTCTCCTTCGTTAGTAAATATCTTGCCTTTCCATTTCGATAAAGACTCGATGTAAAAGATGTAAAAAAAGAGCTAATCGCATTTATTTTGTTAAGTGAGTTTCGATTTGTACTATAACATTAGTGCAAAGTTGACTATATTTATAAGCATTGTGATATTTTTTAAAAATTAGTAAATATTGATAGATACTGTGTCAATTAAATTATTAATTTTGATACGAGATTTATATCACAATGATATAAACCTTAAGCCATTAAAAAATATTTAACCATTGGCTTTTTTTAATTCTTAAAATGGATACATACGCCCAGATCATTACAATGTTGGCTGGTTCTAACATTGTACACGAAGAGATTTCAGTAGGTAAATTATTACTTACTTTATTTTTAGTTTTCTTAAACGGTTTTTTCGTTGCAGCAGAGTTTGCAATTGTGAAAGTTCGTACTTCTCAAATAGAAGTTCATCAAGAACTAAATTCTAAAGTAGCAGGTATTGCTAAGAATATAGTGACTAATCTTGATGCATATTTAGCAGCTACACAATTAGGTATTACCCTTGCTTCACTAGGGTTAGGATGGGTTGGAGAAAGCTCATTAACACCTGTAATTATGTATTTGTTTGAAGCTTTTGGATTCACTGGACCTGAGTGGTACGGTATAGCTAAAAGTGTTTCTTTTCCAGTAGCCTTTGCTATCATTACAATATTACATATCGTTTTTGGTGAGTTAGCGCCAAAGTCTTTGGCTATTCACTTTCCGACGAAGACTACATTTACAGTAGCTCTACCATTGCGTATATTCTATTTCGTTTTTAGACCTATTATTTGGTTGATGAACGGTTTAGCTAATGGGATATTACGTATTGTAGGTATTAGCCCAATTCACGGTGCTGATATCCATACAGAAGAAGAGCTAAAGATGATTATTACAGAGAGTCAAGAGGGAGGAGCTATTGAAGAAACAGAACGTGTTCTGATTCAGAATGTATTCGACTTTGATGATAGACGTGTAAATAATATTCAAAGCTTGCGTAAGAATGTCTCAGCTATTGAGATTAATACAAGTGTAATGGATGCTATCGATTATGCAATCAATGAAGGATATTCTCGTTTTCCAGTATATGAAGATAATTTAGATAATATTAAAGGTGTTATTTATACCAAAGACTTGATGAAAGCAATGATTCAAGATAAGAGTAACACTGATCTAGCGTCATTACTACGTGAACCTATTTATATCTCAGAGAACGCACTTATTAAAAATGTATTAAAACAATTCCAAGCAAAACACTTACAGATGGCCATTGCTACCAATGAAGTAGGAGAGTTTACTGGTATTGTGACTATGGAGGATATTCTAGAGGAATTGGTAGGAGAGATCCAAGATGAATACGACAATGAAGAACCTGTAGTACTGAGTATGGGAGAAGGTAGATATGTAGTTAGTGCACATTATAACTTATCTGATATTAATAGACTGGTACCTGTTAAGTTTGAAGAGAGTGAACACTATGATACACTTGCAGGATTAATCAGTGAAGAGTGTCCTGATGACGAGTTTAAAGTAGGAGATATTATTAGACTTGAAGACTATGAAGGAAAGATACTTAAGATGTATCGCAACTCAGTAGAGCAAGTGGAGTTAAGTCTTTTAACTAAAGAACAGAAGGAAGAACAATCAGAAGATAAATAATTATAAAGGACAGTATTCGTACTGTCCTTTTTTTGTAGGTTATCTTTTGAGTAATTCATTTAGTCATCGTATTGCTACAATTTATCACATTCTAATCAAACGATTAGGAAGAGAATAACAGCAATTATATATTTGTTTATCTAAAAGATTAAAGAAGATATGAGATATAAGATTTGTTATGATATAATAGAACCAGAAGACTATATCAATATGCGTATAACCTGTGGTCTATCTGAAAAGAGAATTATGGCAGCTGTGATTGGTCTTGCTAATTCTCTATGCTGTGTGTCGATACTAGATACAGAGAATAATGATAAGTTCGTAGGGATGGGGAGATTAGTAGGTGATGGTGGATGTCATTGTCAGGTTGTGGATATTTGTGTATTACCAGAGTATCAAGGACAAGGATTAGGTAAGTTAGTAATGACTACATTGACAGAATTTATTAATGATAATCTACCAGAGTCATGCTATGTAAACTTAATAGCAGATGGTGAAGCTTATAAGTTATATGAGCATTATGGTTTTAAAGAAGTATGGCCTGTATCTAGAGGAATGGGGTATGTCAAGAAGAATTAAGAAAGAGAAAGACGACTTTACAGCAAGGCTATAAAGTCGTCTTTTTGCTTTTAATAAGTAGTGAAACTAAGATCGCTATAGTAGCAAAACTAATCATTACGACAGTGATATTAGGCATGGTACTACTAATGTATAAACCTGTACCAATCAAGATATAATACAATAACCCGAATAAAGCACTAGCTGTACCTATGGACGATTTGTACTGTAGTAAGGCTTGACTAAGGATATTAGGAATCGCTATCCCGAATGCAGTTACAATAAATACCATTGGGATTAGAAAGTAAAGTGTATTTCCTATTAAGATTAGTACTAAAGCATTTATAATAGCTATAGTTGCTGCAATCTTCATTAAGGTAATTGGTAAATATCCTCTCTCTAGTAATTTTTTGTTTAGAGAGCTTCCTATAAAAGAACCTGCTGCTAGTACAATACCACTATATCCATATACTGTTGGACTTAATCCTTCTTGTTCAAATATAAAAGGAGCAAATGAGTAATAACTAAATAGCAGTACATTGTAAGCCATGACTAGCAAAGCATATTTCCACAATAGAGAGTCAGTGTACATCGTCTTAGCTAAGGCTATTATTTTATCTAATGTGATCTTGTCAGTATGTTGTTTAGTTTCTTTTAAGGAGAAGAAGGATGTGCTGAATAGTAGTATTGCCAACGTTGTTAGTACTGTGAATACTCCCCAATAGCCAAATTGATTAGATAGAATTCCTCCCATTAGTAATCCTATAACAGGGCTTACTGATAAGGCGATTCCCATGATAGAAAATACTTTAGCTAGTTCTACTCCAGTATAACTGTCTCTCATCATTGTTTGTGTAATCACTGATCCTACAGCTATACCAAAGGCAGCAATAAACCTTGCGATAAGTATTGTTTCAAAATTAGTGGCAAGCAAGGCTAGTACAGAAGCAAGTGTATACGTTACTAGTCCGCTTAGCATCGCTTTTCTTCTACCGATATAATCACTTAATATTCCCCAAAAGATAACACCAAGTGCAAAGGCTATAAAGTATATACTTATCGTTAGCAATGTAGTCTCCTTCGTTACATCAAATGCTTTAGCTAAATGCGTTAAGGCAGGACTGTAGATGGTCTCAACGAATTGGGGGAACATCATCAGTACAATCATTAGCGCTAAACTATTTTTTGTCTTCATTGTTTTTAATTTGTGACAAAGGTCTTTAGAATTTGTAGTACCTTTATAATACTATAAACTCATTAAATACCAGTTTACGGACAAATGGCATATCTGCATTCAGAACAAGAATTTCATCCAGAAGAAATAGACTTACCTGTCATAGGCTTAGCATCTGATTTAGTTCAGCATGATTCTGGCTTTCATCAGCACGATGAGCACCAGCAACTTCTCTATGCTCCTAGTGGATGTATGACTCTATTGACTAATGATACACAGGTGATTCTGCCACCTACACGTATGTTGATTATACCTGCAAGGCTATCACATCGCGTGTTCTTTAGAAATGTAGTTGCTTATCGTTCTATCTACTTTACTGCAAAAGAGCAGTTGTGGACAGCAGATACAATCAAGGTGTTAGAGGTCAACCCTCTATTAGAGCAGTTGATAGAACGAATATGTTTTTGGGAATGGAAGGCTTATACTGATGAGCAGCTCGCTATAGTTAAGGTGTTTAGCAATGAATTAAAAGCAGCCCATATAGAAGATTATCATCTGAAGATACCCGAAGATACGAGACTGAAAGATATTATTCAACAGTTTATTATAGAGAAAAGAGTTCCTCCATTTCTCAAGGAGCTAACCCAAGAGGTGGGAGCAAGCGAGAAGACGATTTCTCGTATCTTTAAGAAAGAAACAGGGATGGTTTATCAAGATTGGCGATTGCAGTGGAAGTATTATCGCTCTTTGGAGTTGTTGGCAGAGGATATGTCTATCTCAGTAGTGGCTGATATATTAGAGTTTTCGTCAGATAGTGCGTTTATAGAGTTTTTTAAAAAGCATGCTGGTATTACCCCACATCGTTATTTAATAAAACAATAAATAGAAGAAGGTATGGATCGTTTTGATGAATTGTTAAGTAATATTAGGGCTTGTAAGATATGTGAAGAAGAACTACCTCTAGGAGCGAATCCTGTGGTATTATCTAGTGTACAGTCTAAAATCATTATTATAGGTCATGCACCTGGACTAAAAGTACATCTATCAGGTATTCCCTTTAAAGATAAAAGTGGAGAGCAACTGCGTCAATGGTTAGGAGTGACAGAAGAGGAGTTCTACGATACAGCTAACTTTTCTATTATTCCTATGGGGTTTTGTTATCCAGGTAAGGGAAAGAGTGGTGACTTACCTCCTAAGAAGATATGTGCACCCACATGGCATGCTCAGTTGTTAGAACAGTTAACTTCTGTCAAACTTATCTTGTTAATCGGGAAGTACGCACAAGATTATTATTTAAAGACTAATGATTCACTGACAGAGAATGTAAATAACTTCCATAAATATCTACCTACTTATTTTCCATTACCTCATCCTTCTCCTAGAAATAATATCTGGAAAGCAAAGAATAGATGGTTTGAACAGGAGGTTATACCTATATTACAGCACCAAGTCAAATTAATCTTAAAGAAGTAGTATTTCCTTATGCCTTACTTGTGAAGGAAAGTTGTGTTCTAAACATCATATAGACTAAACTTAAGATAATAACTACTGCACTAGCATACATAATGGTAGGGATATTAGTGATATTATCTTTATAATACCACCCTGCTAAGAAAGCACCTCCACCGACACCTGCTTCTAGAGCGATATACATAGTAGATACAGCACGTCCTCGCTGATCAGGTTGGCTGAAGTCTATCGTCCAGGCATTTAATGCAGGAGATAAGATACCTAAAGAGATACCATATATAAATGCCCCTAAGTATAATCCATTAGTAGATTCGTAGAATGCTATAATAGCTAGTGAGATAATCAGAAGTACTAACCCAATATTGATGATTAAGACACGTCCATATTTGTCTGAAACTTTACCAGCGACAAATCTTACTAGTAGAGAAGAAATAGTAAAGATCATAAAGAAGATCCCTTTATTCTCTAAGCCTAAGTGTCCTGTCCAGTCAGGGATTAGCGTAAGAATAACTCCATAAGCGATATAAGACATAAAAGTCACAAAGGCTGCAGGGAATACCCCTAAGTCAAAGATGTCCTTGCCTGATATTTTTAGTAATTTAAAAGAGAACTTTTCTTTTACTTGTAAGGTCTCTTTCATATTCATCAAGATCACAATAGACAATAGAGCAAAAGCAGATGAAGTATAGAATAGAAAGTCTATAGAGGTGTACATCTTTATGGTACTACCGATGGCTGGGCCTATAGCCATACCTGTACTAAAGCTAATGCCGTGTAGTCCTAATGCTTCACCCCATCGCTCTCTAGGTACGATATCAGCTACATAAGCTGCCGTAGCTGTAGGCTTGAACCCTGTAGAGAATCCGTGTAATAATCGCAAGAATAGAAAGCCTGATACTGTAGTAAGAATAGGGTATAATAAGCTACACACAAAACATACTATCGACCCTATAGCCATAATGGGCACACGTCCTATCTTATCTGTTAGTTTGCCACTAAAGGGTCTAGAGATACCAGCAGTGATTGTAAATAGACCGATGATTAGCCCTTTGTATTCTGCTCCTCCTAGTCCTGATAGGTAATCAGGTAGCTCAGGTATAAGCATATTAAAACTAGCTGAGAATAGTAAAGAACTTAAACATACTAGTATAAACTGAGTATTGTATATAGGGTGTGAATTAAATCTAGACACGTATTATCGTTTTTATGAGGTGCAAAGTTATTGGTTTACATTTTCTTGTACAATGTTAATCTTAGGTTGTTCATATAAACCCAGAATCAACATTAGCCAAATACTACAAAGCAATTCTATTTCATAGCTCTTTCATTAACTCTATAACCTATAGTATGCTGAAATCGCTAATTCAGACCTATCTTGTATAATTACTTTTCGTTTATCTACCTATTGCTGATTCTGGGATAAACAAAAAAACTCTAGGTATATAACATCTTTTATCGTTGTTATATACCTAGAGTTTAGGGTACAATAAATAGGTTTTATCTAATTATTTTTCTTTGTGATATAAAGCATCAGCAGTGTCAAACTTCTCTATCATCTCAGTAGATGCTTGTTTTCCATAGTT
Source organism: Myroides profundi (assembly GCF_000833025.1). Lineage (NCBI taxonomy): Bacteria > Pseudomonadati > Bacteroidota > Flavobacteriia > Flavobacteriales > Flavobacteriaceae > Myroides > Myroides profundi. The sequence continues at coordinate 3,342,978 of NZ_CP010817.1, read as the reverse complement.
AGATACTAAGTAGATCGCAATCGAGCTAAATAAGAATCCTGGAATGATTTCATATACCGTATCTCCGAACAGAATAGGCCATACGATTACAGTTACCGCTCCTACTAATACTCCTGCGAAAGTTCCCATACCTGTTGTTTTTCTCCAGAATAGAGTGAATAAGATAGCAGGACCAAATGCAGCTCCAAAACCTGCCCAAGCATGTGCTACTAAAGCAAGAATTTTACTATCTGGATCGTATGCGATTATGATTGCGATTAAAGCGATTAATAGTACAGCGAATCTTCCTGTCCATACTAGCTCTTTTTGGCTAGCACTTCTTCTGAAGTAAGCTTTGTAGAAGTCTTGTGTAAGTGTACTAGACGACATTAATAGCTGTGCACTTAATGTACTCATTACTGCAGCTAGAATAGCAGAAAGTAAGATACCTACTACCCAAGGGTTAAATAATTGTTTGATTAGCTCTATGAAGATCATTTCATTGTCTTTATTTACTACACTAGCTATTTCTGGATGTTTATAGTAGTAGCTAATTCCTAAATAACCGATCGTTACAGCTCCTCCTAGACATAGTGTCATCCATGACATTCCTATACGTCTAGCATTCTTCATTGTCTTCACACTATCAGCAGCCATAAAGCGTGCTAAGATATGTGGCTGTCCGAAGTACCCAAGTCCCCATGCAGCAGCACTAATAATAGCGATAAAGCTTACATTATGTGTTAGACTTGAATATGAAATATTAGTAGCAATAGCAGCTTCATTAGTATAAGTAGTGATAGCATCCCATCCTCCCATATATAGGATAATCATCACAGGAGTCAAGATCAACGCGAATAACATTAAAGTAGCCTGAATCGTATCACTCCAGCTTACTGCTAAGAATCCACCGATGAAGGTATACGCTATCGTAGCTAAAGCCCCTAGGTATAGGGCATTGATATACTCCATGTGGAATAGCGTTTCGAATAACCTAGCACCAGCTACCATACCAGACGCACAGTATATCGTGAAGAAGATTAGGATAGTTACAGCAGATACTGTTTTTACTAATTGACCATCTTTTCCAAATCTGTTGTGGAAGAAGTCTGGTAATGTCAGTGCATTATTATTGATTTCTGTGTGTACACGCAGACGACCTGCTACTAACTTCCAGTTGTAGTATGCTCCGATAATTAAACCGATCGCAATCCAGCTCTGAGATAAACCTTTACCAAAAATAGCACCTGGTAATCCCATTAGTAGCCATCCAGACATATCTGAGGCTCCTGCTGATAAAGCTGTTACTACTGGGCCAAAACTACGTCCTCCTAAGATGTAGTCAGAAAAGTCCTTTGTGCGTAAATACGCAATTACACCTATTCCTAACACAACCACTAAATAAATGGAAAATGTTATAATAGTTGGATCTATATTTTCAAACATATTGTTGTTATTTTTTTGCTAAATTTATTTAATTATTTTAAATAATACAATGAACGACCAGATTATTTAGTTTAATTACGAATAGTGTATTTTACTATTCCTCTTTTTTGAATCAATTTTGTAAATATAATTAATCTGAAAATGAAACTATTATACTTTTTAGATACTAAAATGTATTATAGTATTCTTTTTTAAAAAGAAGAAAAGTTACAAGAAGTCATTATGTCTTGTTCATCAATAGTAATAATGTATGTCGTTATACCTTTTCTTTGTTGAATTCTGAGAGAATAGGCTTTTATCTGGATAGTGTTATCTAAGGGGTAGTTGTAGGATAGCCTGTCATATCCGTTAGTTGCCACTTTACACATAGTGTCTCTATAGGGGTATTATTTGATAACAATTGTTATCGTGTCCTTATACGTAGAGTTCTACTTTCGTATTTCTAATTTAAACAAGGAAATATGACAAATAAAGAATTGATAAAAGACTGTTTTATAAACTTATTAGAGAGTCCTCAGTATCGTCCAGAAGTGATAGCTACCTATTTTTCTACTGATTATATCCAATGTGTTGATGGGAAGAGATTAGATTATACCATTTTTAGCGATCATATTAAAAAATTAAAAGAAGTAACTGATAAGCTATCTATCACATTTAACTATATAGCAGAAGAAGGAAATCTAGTATTTACTAACCACAGTGTATTAGTACATAGAAATGATGGATCTATAAGTAAGGTGAAAGTGATTGCAACCTTTGTAATAAAAAATGAGAAGATAGTGTTCTGTGATGAATTAACTCTTCATGAAGAAGGAAGTCATGATGATGCTAACCTCGGTTCTATTGTATAAAAAGAACAATAAAAAAAGCCCTATACGGAGGGGGTAAGGTGTATAGGGCAAAAAGTAGTATGAAAAAAAAGTTTGTAATAAACTTTTCAATAAGTGTGCCAATGACTGGTATTTTAAAGGTAAACTAACTGTTTTATAGTCAATTGCTCATATTGTGAATATTATCATTTTAGATAGTTATATAAATGAGAATAATTATTATTCAGTAAAGAATTGGCATAAAAAAAATGCAACATAGTCATAGTGATGAAATATTGCACTTTTTAGATATAGACCAAATGAAAAACGCTATCTAGAGAGATAGCGTTTCTTATTTTTAGTTAGCAGTTTGCTTTTTTGTCATATTCATGATGATAGATAGTAAGATATATACTAGTATAATAATAGGTATAGCTAGATATAACAAGGTAATCAGTAGTACTAATGATAGTAACATAAATCCTATCTGAAGTTTATACGCACCTAGATTGTTTGGCTTTATTTTTAATGAGAACAATGGAAGTTCAGCATTCATAATAATAGCACTTAAGATACTGATCACTACTAATAAGTAAGGATTGCTTAGTAGGGTGATGATCTCTTCTGAGTTCGTTGTAGAGATAATCATCGGGATACTTAAGATGAACAAAGCATTACCAGGTGTAGGTAATCCGATAAACGAATCAGTCTGTCTAGTATCAATATTAAATTTGGCTAATCTATATGCAGCTCCTAATGTGATGATAAATCCTAAGTATGGAACTATCCCCATATAGTAGGTCTCTGGTGTAAGGTTATAGATTTCTTGGTTTTCTTGAATATTAGCAAGCATTTTATAAACTACTAATCCTGGAACTACTCCACTAGTCACCATATCGGCTAGTGAGTCTAACTGTAATCCCATTTCACTTTTTACATTAAGGATACGAGCTACGAAGCCGTCCCAATAGTCAAAAAAGATTCCTATACATACCCATAAGAAAGCCATGTGTATATTGTCATCAAATGCATACACTAACGCAATTAATCCTGAAAGTAAGTTTAATAAAGTGATAGCATTAGGAATGTGTTTTTTCATAACTGAAATTTGTTTGTTTATATAAACTCTATAACGGTTTACTTGTATTTATTGATACAAATGTATCATAAAGTTACTAATTTTTATAGTGTTTATAAGGATTACTTTAGATAATGCCATTTATCTTTATAGATGTTTTATTATTTGATGTACTCTATTTAGGTAACTAAACGTTTATTAGATATTTAATATCTTTGATATATACAGGACAGGCTACATTAGATAAATATAATTATAGGATAAATGCAGTGATCATTAGTACTATACTTATAGTAGGACAAGACAGGTTGACCCGTCCTAAAAAAACTGTACAGTTTTTAAAACATTAAAAGATGGGAAGAGAACCAAAAAACAAAGAGCGTTATCATTTAAAATTCATAGAACAAATAGTTCAAGAAATAGAGAATGGAGCAAGTCAAAATTCGGTAATTCGCGAGTATAGCCTAAATAAATCTACGCTAAATCGTTGGGTTAAGAAATATGCAAGTCCCGAGTATCATGCTACACGTAAGAATAAAGTTTATTCAGAAAGCCTTAAACGTCAAGTAGTTCATAGTATTACAGAACACCATATGACAGCACAAGAAGCCTGTATAATGTATGGTGTAGAAAGTATAAGTACAATAAATAACTGGTTGTTAGTTAATTATAATAAAAACATAGATATTTGTAATGAAATTGTTATTCCGTCACTTATGGAAGAAAAAACATCCAATACAGAATCTTTAGAAATTAAAGCTTTAAAAAAGGCTTTATCAGAGGCACAATTTAAGATAGTAGCTTTAAATACATTGATAGATGTAGCAGAGAAAAGTTTGGATATTGATATCAGAAAAAAGTCTGGTTCCAAGCAGTTGAAGAAGTAAAACTCTTATACCCTAATAAGGGAATAAAAAAAATATGTCAACTGTTTGGTAAAACTCGAAGTGCTTATTATCAGTCAATAGACAGATACGCAAGTCAATCTATTAAAGATGAGATTATTCTTCAAGAAGTTTTAAATATTAGAGCTACTCTACCAAGAGTAGGTACTCGAAAACTTCAACATATGTTACAAGAACGCTTAGGTTCGCACAATATAAGCGTAGGAAGAGATTATCTGTTTGATTTATTAGACAGTCATAAAATGTTGGTTAGGCAACGAAAGCGCAAAGCATATACAACAGACTCCAGAGCTTGGAGAGGACAGTATTTAGACTTGTATAATGGAGTAAAAGTTACTAGACCAGAACAATTTTGGGTAAGTGACATCACCTATATCAGGTTAAATAATACTTGGGGCTATTTAAGTTTAATCACAGATGCTTATTCTCATAAAATAATGGGCTATAGTTTTAGCTTAGATTTAACTACTAATGGATGCTTACAAGCCTTGAAAATGGCATTAAAGAACAGGATTTATACAGAGAAACTTATTCATCATTCAGATCGAGGATGTCAATACTGCAGTAGTGTTTATACTAAAATACTGATAGAAAACAACATATCTATTAGTACAACACAAGGTGGTGAACCAAGAGATAATGCAATAGCTGAGCGTGTAAATGGTATAATTAAAGGTGAATTTGATTTAAACTATTCAAGTTTAGGTTATCAAAAAACGATTGATAAAATTAAGAATAGTATAGAAGCTTATAACCAAATTAGACCTCATGATAGTTGTGATAGGTTAACTCCAAATCAAGCTCATTTAAAGACAGGTATTCTAACTAAGAGATGGAAGAATTATTACAAGACTAATAAACAAAAACAACAACCTGTACAGTAATAAAAGGATTAATAAAAATCTGTACAGTATTAAGTAGGATTATTAACTATAACTGTACAGTTATAGTAGGACGAGACAGGTTTTAGTTGCATTGAGTCCGTAGTGAGTCCGTTATGAGTCCGTAGTGAGTCCGTTTTATAGTTAGTTTTAACGGAGTCATTATGGAGGTGTTGTGTTGATATAATTTAGTGCTTGCGAAGAAGATAGGAAGATGAGAGGAGCAGTAGCAGATGAGAAGCTCCGTTTTAACTGTGGTACAAGAAGGTTATTCATAAATAGTTTAGAGTGTATGTTTTTATTGTAAATCAAAGATTAGTAAAGTATTTTTGTAAGAATCAAATAGAACGCTTAGTTATAAATCAAGAAGAATAGATGACAAAGAAAATGATATATCTGCTTTTCTGCCTTTTTATTGGGCAGATGGCTTTCTCTAAAGAACGACCACTCTCTGATAGAGCAGAGATAAGTGTACTTACTTGTGGTACGGGTGATGAGTTGTATTCACTATTCGGGCATACAGCGATACGTGTAAGTGATCCTTTTGAGGGAATAGATAGGGTATATAATTATGGTATGTTTGATTTTAGAACGCCTAATTTTTATGGAAAGTTCGTGAAGGGAGATCTTTTATACTATGCAGATTATTCTACATATAGAAACTTCATTGGGAGTTATGTATATGATAATAGAGCAGTGTATGAACAAGCATTAGACTTGACGCCAACTCAAAAAGAAGAGATATGGCAAAAACTGAATGAATCATTAGAAGAAGAGAATAAGTTCTATGTCTATAAGTTTATAGATCAGAACTGTACTACTAAGGTAGTGGATATTATTAATAGTAGTATAGCTACACCTGTAAAAGTAGATGTAGAAGGGAACACAGCTACTTATAGAACCATCTTAAACTCGTATCTGAACAAGAGATACTTCGAGATGCTAGGGATTAATTTAATATTTGGTTCTAAGGTAGATGCTCATTCTACTTTACTGTTTTTACCAGATAAGTTTATGCAAGGATTAGCAGAGACTAAAGTCAATGGGAAACTTTTAGTTCCTGAGACAGTGACTGTTTTTGAGCCAGAAGTATCTACGGAGAAATCAGGTATAAGTGTGAACTCTATGTGGTTCTTTAGTCTTGTCGTTTTAGTGTTAGCAGGACTAATGACTCAGAGAGGCGTTAGAAGTGCATATTTTGTCATCTTAGGGCTTTTAGGTATTTTCTTCTTTGTCGTAGGGTTTTATTCTCTTCATGGCGAATTGTTAAGTAATAATACAGTGCTACTGTGTAGTCCTATATTTTTAATCTTACCTTTTATAAGAAAGAATGTCAAGATAGCTAAGTTACTTCAGTTGTTAACTTTAGTTTGTGTAATTTTGTATATCGTATTGAATATTACTAGCGAAAAGTTATTAGTGACCTTGCCATTAGTATTGTTGACACTTGTGAGTTTGGCTATAGAAATGCGTATCGCTAAGAAGTATAACAAGTAGACCTAATCAGAAAAAATAATATAAAGATATGTTCGGATTATTTAAATCTAAACCAGAGCTTAAAACATTAATTCCAAATAATTATGTAGATATTCACTCTCATTTAATGTTTGGTATTGATGATGGGGCGCAGACTAAAGAGGATACAAAGACTATTATAGAGTCGATGAAAGCGATGGGCTTTGACCAAGCGATTACTACTCCACATACTACACCGCTAGTATGGGATAATACTAAAGAAGGAATATTATCTAAGTATGATGAGGTGTTAGAGGTACTACCTACAGAGGCGGAGTCTCTTCAGCTGAGAGTGGCTTCTGAGTATATGATGGATGAGAGTTTCTTACAGCGCATTCATTCAGAGAAGCTATTGACATTAAAAGATAACTATGTATTAGTAGAGATGTCTTATATCAACCCACCTATACAATTAATGGATATTCTATTCCATTTAAAATCGAATGGGTATGAGATTATTTTAGCGCATCCAGAGCGTTATAACTTCTATCACAAGAATACAGAAATGTATAAGAAGCTTAAAAAATCAGGGTGTAAGTTTCAGATGAATTTATTGTCTACTACTGGATATTACGGTGGTCATGTATTAGAGGCTGCAAACTATCTGTTGAACAATGATATGATAGATTTCGTAGGATCTGATATCCACCATACTAAACATATCAAAGGCTTTGATGCTAAAATACAGATTAAAGAAGTGAAGAACTTCGAGAAAGCAATCGCTAATAATATCTTCTTTAAGAAATAAAGAATTGCTTATCGTATAAAATAAGAAAGGGATTGCATGAGCGATCCCTTTTGTTTTTCTGTCTATTTTCTGATTAGTTGTTTACAACTTCACCTTTAATGCGTAGTGCTACTACACCGTTAGTGTAGTTCACAGCATTAGATTCTACAGTGATAGTTCTACTGATTTTACCAGGAGCCATATTATACTGTACGTCTATTTTACTTTTTTGACCTGGTAAAATAGGTTCTTCAGGTTTAGAAGGTACTGTACATCCACATGTAGATCTTACAGCTGTAATGATTAATGGCTCATCACCAACGTTAGTAAACTCAAAAGTTCTAACTCCATTATCTTTCCCTCTTACAACAGTACCGTAATCGATAGTATTGTTCTCTGCTTTAAACTCGATTTTTGGTCCTTTTTGTGCGAATGTTACTGCACTTGTCAAAACCAAAACTAATAATGCTAAAATGTTTTTCATTATTTTTCTATTTGTTGTTTTGTAAAATTAAAAACTTTAGGAATACTCGCAAATAAAAATAAACATTTAAAGTAATGTGTTATCTTTTGTAATTACATAGTAATCCATATTTTTGCATAATACAAAGGTACGTAAAAAGAAAGAGTGCTTAGATTAAAATTTGATTAAAGTATTGTTATCTTTGGATGTGTCTTTAAAAAATGTTAAAAACAAGTAAAATTAATAAGTAAATGACAATTCCTGCACAATTTGACGCGAAGCAAGTAGAGCAAAAATGGTATGAGTACTGGATGGAGAATAATTTCTTCCACTCAACTCCTGACCACAGAGAGCCTTACACGATTGTAATACCACCACCGAACGTGACGGGTGTATTACACATGGGACATATGTTGAACAATACGATTCAAGATGTATTAATACGTCGTGCTCGTTTAAAAGGGCTTAACGCTTGTTGGGTTCCTGGAACGGATCACGCCTCTATCGCTACTGAAGCTAAAGTCGTCGCAAAATTGAGAGAGCAGGGTATCAATAAAAACGATTTAACACGCGAAGAGTTCTTAGCACATGCTTGGGAGTGGAAAGAAGAGTACGGAGGAGTAATCTTAGATCAGCTTAAGAAATTAGGTTGTTCTTGTGATTGGGATCGTACGAAGTTTACCATGGATCCAGAGATGTCTGAGCAAGTGATAAAAGTATTTGTTGACCTATATAATAAAGGATTAATCTATAGAGGGTACCGCATGGTAAACTGGGATCCTGAAGCGAAGACTACTTTATCTGATGAGGAAGTAATCTATGAAGAGCGCCAAGGGAAGTTATATCATCTAAAATACCAAATAGAAGGATCTAATGACTATTTAGTAATAGCGACTACACGTCCAGAGACTATCTTAGGAGATTCTGCTATCTGTATTAACCCTAATGATGAACGCTATACACACCTAAAAGGTAAAAAGGCTATCGTACCGATCTGTAATAGAGTGGTGCCTATCATCTTCGACGAATATGTAGATATGGAGTTCGGAACTGGATGTCTTAAAGTGACTCCTGCTCACGATGTGAATGATAAGGATCTAGGAGAGAGACATAACTTAGAGATTATAGATATCTTTAATGCTGATGCTACACTGAACGAATTAGGATTACACTATGCTGGTAAAGACCGTTTTGTAGTTCGTAAAGAGATAGAAGCAGAGTTAGAGTCTATCGGAGCTTTAGACAAAGTAGAAAACTATATTAACAATGTAGGTACTTCTGAGCGTACAAAAGCTGTTATAGAACCAAGGCTTTCTGATCAGTGGTTCCTTAAAATGGAAGAGTTAGCTAAGCCTGCTTTAGATGCGGTATTAGAAACAGAAGATGTAAAGTTATACCCAAGTAGATATAACAATACTTATAGAAGCTGGTTAGAGAATATCCGCGATTGGAATATCTCTCGTCAGTTATGGTGGGGACACCAGATACCTGCATTCTACTATGGAGCTGGTAAAGAAGACTTCGTAGTAGCTGAGAATATCGAAGCTGCTGTAGAATTAGCTAAAGTAAAATCAGGTAATGCTGCTTTGACTGCTGCTGATTTAAAACAAGATGAGGATGCACTAGATACATGGTTCTCTTCTTGGATTTGGCCAATGTCTGTATTTAACGGAATTACTCAGCCAGAGAATGAAGAGTATAACTACTACTATCCAACGAATGACTTAGTGACTGGTCCAGATATTATCTTCTTCTGGGTAGCACGTATGATTATGTCTGGATATGAGTACACAGGTAAGAAACCATTTACGAATGTGTACTTCACAGGTATCGTAAGAGATAAACAACGTCGTAAGATGTCTAAGTCATTAGGAAACTCTCCTGATGCATTAGGGTTAATCGATAAGTTCGGTGCTGATGGTGTACGTGTAGGATTATTATTATCTGCTGCTGCTGGTAACGATATTATGTTCGATGAGGAGTTATGTGCTCAAGGTAAAGCCTTCACAAATAAGGTATGGAATGCATTCCGTCTAATCAAAGGATGGGAAGTGTCTGAGACATTAGCACAACCAGAATCTGCTAAAGTATCATTAGCTTGGTACGAAGCGAAGTTACAGAGTGCATTAGTGGAGATAGAAGATCACTTCTCTAAATACAGAATTTCGGATGCGTTAATGACGATCTATAAATTAGTATGGGATGATTTCTGCTCTTGGTTCTTAGAAATGATTAAACCAGGATACCAACAGCCAATAGACAAAGCTACTTTTGACAAGACTATCGAGTTATTAGAAGCGAACCTGAAGTTGTTACATCCATTTATGCCATTCTTATCAGAAGAGATTTGGCAACATATTAATGAGCGTACTGCTGCTGATGCATTAGTAGTATCTGCATGGCCAGAGATGAAATCATTCGACGAGAACTTGATTAAAGAGTTTGAATTCGCTACTGAAGTTATCGCTGGTATCCGTACAATCAGAAAAGACAAGAATATTTCGTTTAAAGAAACGATAGATTTAAAAGTAATCAACAACGAGAAAACATCTACATACTTCGACAGTATCATCTCTAAATTAGGTAACGTAGTTGCTATAGAGTATGTAACAGAGCAAGTAAGTGGTGCGCTATCTTACCGTGTGAAATCTAATGAGTACTTCATTCCTGTAACAGGAAGTGTGAACTTAGAAGAAGAAATCGCTAAGTTAGAAGAAGAGTTGAAATACTTAAAAGGATTCTTGAAATCTGTACAAGGAAAACTATCAAATGAGAAGTTCGTTGGTGGTGCTCCTGCTCAGGTTATCGAGAACGAAAGAAAGAAAGAAGCAGATGCTTTAGCTAAAATAGCAACTATCGAACACAGCTTAGCTGGATTAAAATAGTGTAGTATCTCTTAGATATAGAAGCCTCTAGTTAGTTTACTAATTAGAGGCTTTTTTTTATCTTCGTATCTATGAAAATAAATGTACACACTCATCATATTACAGGACAGCAGGGAATCATAGAAATCATCAATCAGTGTCCTCTGACAGTTGATAATACCCTTCCTACCTATACTGTTGGGATACATCCATGGTATATCCAGGAAGAACGTCTAGAGGAAGAGTTTGCTTTGTTAGAAGAACAGCTACAACAGCCAAATTGTTTAGCGATAGGAGAGTGTGGATTAGATAAGAAGATCAATATTTCGTTAAATCTACAGATAGAAGTATTTAAGAGGCAATTACTACTTGCAGAAAAGTATAAAAAAGCAGTAATTTTGCACGTCGTTTCAGCTTATCAAGAAGTTATACAGATAAAGAAAGAGTTACAGATTACAGTTCCTTTGGTTATACATGGCTTCAATAAAAAAGAGCAAGTAGCAGAGAGTCTGTGGAAGAATGGGTTTTATTTGTCTTTTGGTAAACACCTTATCTATAATGAGTCATTGATAAGTACCTTTTTGAAAGTACCAAAAGAACAGTTGTTTTTAGAAACAGATGATGCTAAGGAGATAACAATAGAGGATGTATATACTGTGGCAAGTGCATTAGATACTAATATAGAAGCGATCATAGAACAGAATTATAAAACAGTTTTTAATAGATAACATCAGTCTTAGATTGATATAATAAGTAGAATAAATGGCAATTTGGCAAGAAAGAGCAGAATTACTTTTTAAGGAAGAAGGATTGCAAAAACTAAAAGATGCGAAAGTATTAGTAGTTGGATTGGGAGGAGTTGGATCATTTGCAGCTGAGTTTTTAGCTAGAGCAGGAGTAGGAAATATGACTATCGTAGATGGAGATACTGTAGATATTACGAATATCAATAGACAGTTACCCGCTTTACACTCTACGATTGGTATGCCAAAAGTAAAAGTTGTAGGAGATAGATTGATGGATATCAACCCAGAGCTTAACTTAATTCGTATAGAAGAGTTTATTTCTCCTGAGCGTGCTCATGAGATTGTGACAGAGGACTTCGATTATGTATTAGATTGTATTGATAGTATTACACCTAAGATTAACCTTATTTTGGCAGCTAAACGTAAGAAGGTAAAAGTAATCAGTGCGATGGGAGCAGGAGGAAAGATGATGGCGAATAAGATTGTTATTAAAGATATCAGTAAGACAGATGTATGTCCACTAGCGAAGCAGATCAGAAAGCGTCTAAAGAAAGAAGGAATATCTTCTGGCGTGAAAGCAATCTTTTCTACAGAAAAGCCTGATGAGAGTAGCTTAAAGATGACAGATGGTACTAACTTTAAAAAGTCATTCTTTGGAACGAATAGTTGGATGCCAGCCTTGTTTGGTTTGAACTCAGCAGAACATGTAGTAAGATATATCTTATCGAAATAGTAAAGTAAAAAGGCTGTAAATCAATTAGATTTACAGCCTTTTTTAGTAAGGGAAGAATTGCTATTATTTTGTTGTTGAACTGTTGTTTCCCTTATGGGGACTTATTATGAAATTTAGTAACCTATTGTAAACTGTGTGTTTTTAAACTGTTCATTCTCTACTTCATCTACTATAGCGACAGCTACATCCTCTACAGATATTCTGCTTCTACATTCACTATCATAGACAGGAGTATTATTACTTAGCCTAAAGTGTCCTGTGCGCTTTCCTGGGTTCTGTGGATTCATTTCTATAGCAGGGCTAAAGTATGTCCAGATAAAACCGTTTTCTTTACTTAATACTTGCTCGAAATAGTCTCTTACAGCTGTAGCACCTGGTTTAATAAAATCAGGGAAATCTGCTGAGTCTACTAATTGTAATCCAGGTTTGATATACAGTGTACCTGCTCCACCAATGACAATTAAGCGCTTTACTTTAGCTTCTTTTACAGCATTGTGAATAGTATTTATTCCTGTTGTGAAGTCTTCATAAAGATTAGGATTTGACCATCCTGCATTGAATGCACTGATGACTACATCTGCACCTGTTATCACCTTTACAAGTTCTTTTTGATCTGTTATATCTAGTGCTACTTTTTTTACTAAAGCGCTATTAGATATTGTTGAGGTATTTCTAGCGATTGCTGTAACGTTGTATTGACGTTGTATCAATTCGTTTAATATAGCACTACCTACATATCCAGACGCTCCTATCAAAACTATATTTTTCATACGTTGTTGTTTTTATAGGACAAAGGTACTGAGGAGTAGTGGTTTAAAAATAGAAAGCCGACTTAATCTAGAAATTTCTTAATCTAGGTTAAGTCGGCTAATATTGTATAAAGGCTGTTTCTTGTTTAGTAAGCTGGTATAACTTCAGCAACCATAAGGCCTTGTAATATAAAAATTAAAAGAGATAGTCCCCATAAAAATACGAAAGCGAGTTTCTGTAAAAAGGGTTGTTTAACTCCTGCTTGCTTTTGTGCTTTTTGTAACATTAACATCGGCATGATTAAAGCAAGAACTACTAATGGTATAGAAGCATATCCTAGTGCTATTACGAATCCATCAGGATAAAAGATAGCAAATACTAATGGAGGAATAAAGGTCAATAGCATAGCAGACATATTATTCTTGATTAGCGGTTTGTTCTTTCCTAAGTCTTGGATATAATCCTTTAAAGCCATGGCTACTCCCCAGAAAGAAGTAAGTAATGCTGCAGAAGCAAATAGTGTAAAAGAAACACCAATCATCTTTGAGTTGTGTACTTGTTTTACTGCTTTTAATAAGCCTTCCATTTTAGAGTTCTCTTGTAGTATAGCAGTAAAGGTATTACTATCTAAGTTTCCTAAGAATGTAAGTTCCCATACTAAGTATAATATAAGAGGAGTGATACTTCCGATTAAAAATACGAGCTTTAGTTGTTTGATATTTCCGTCTAAGTATTTTACCAATGTTGGAATAACTACATAGAACCCAAAGCTAGTAAATATTACAGGAATAGTGGCTAATACAGGAATACTAGAAGTAGGTAAATGTTGTAAGTGGATCATTTCTACTTTAGGTAATAATAATGCCATTACAATACACAAGAAGATTAGCTTCGTTGTAAATACAATTTTATTACTAAAGTCAACAACACGTGTACCGAATGCTATGATACTTCCGAATACTGCTGTAAATAGAAAAGCAGAAGTATGAGATGATATTTCTACTTGTAACCAATTCTCTAAGTTAGTTCTGAATATTTCACCTCCTCCTGTGATATAAGCACTTACTAAAGCATACATCAATATCAGCATACTTAGCGCTGTAGCAACAGCTCCAGAGTTACCTAGATATTTTACCGTTAAGGTATTTAATCCATCTGTAGGAGGGTTGTATTTATATACATCCACCAGAAGTATAGCAGTATAATACATAGCAAACCAGATACAGAACAAGATAAAGGCCATAAAGGTAAAGCCTACACTTGCTGATATAATGGGCATTGCTAACATTCCTGCTCCGATTGTCGTTCCTGCGACAATAAGGATACTTCCGATAATTTTTTGCATTTCTTTTTGTTTAAATTTATTTAATTCGTCGAATTTATTTTTTGTTTCATTAGTCTAAAATAGGGAGTACTCCCGCTGTCATTAAAACTTGTATTACTAAGATGCTTGTTCCAAAAGCAAAAATCAGGCTAAAAGCTATCTTTTGTAAAAAAGATATTGGCTCTTGTCTTTCTTTTTTGACTTTGATGTACATCAGTACAGGAATAAACAAAGAGGTTATCACTACAGAGATAGCGGCATAGCTTAGTGCTATCACAAAACCTTTAGGATAGTAAAGTGCGAATAATAATGGAGGTATAAAAGTAATTAGGTAAATAATTACACTGTTTTTTCCAAAAGCTTTCTTTTTACTTAAATCCTTTACATAATCAAATAGGGCTAATGCCACTCCTAAGAAAGAAGTAAGGATAGCTGCAGCAAAGAAAATGTTCAAAGGAATATTCATCCACTTAGACTCAGATACACCATTTACAGCTATGATAACAGCTTCTAAGCCTTGTGTTTCTTTTATAATTGTGAAGAAGGTATTAGAGTCTATACTTCCTAAGATAGATAGTTGCCAAATGATATACACGATTAGAGGTAATAGACTACCGTAGATAAATGCTTTCTTAAGCAGCTTAATATCTCCGTCTAAGTATTTTACCATACTCGGTACCACAATATGAAAACCAAATGAAGTAAAAATAACAGGAATAGAGGAGAAGAATAGTTTACTCTCTATAGGCATCTGTAAGAGATTGTCTATTCTGACATAGCCAAACATCACAATGATAACAATCAAGAGGAAGATTAGCTTGATAATAAATATCCATCTCGTAGCGATATCTACAACTCGAGCACCTAAACCAACTATACCTCCAAATAATATTGTAAAGATAAAAGCAGTCACCTGTGGACTGATATCAGTCTCTAACCAATTACTTAAGTTCAGTCTTAGAATATCACTTCCTCCTGCTATATACGCACTTACTAGAGCGTACATCAGGGTTAGCATACTTATCCCAGTGACTATAGAGCCTGCCTTACCTAAGTATTTATAAGTCATCGTGCTCAACCCATCTTCAGGATTATTATCTTTATATGTCTCTACTAATAGAATAGCAGTATAACACATCGTTAACCATATTAAGATCATTACTATTGTAATGCCTGTAAATCCTACTCCAGACGAAATAATCGGCATGGCTAACATTCCACCTCCGATTGCTGTACCCGCTATAATAAGGGAACTACCTATAAGTTTACTATTCACTTTGAGTTTATGTTTTTAGTTTGATTGTTGTAAAAAAAATAAATATATGTTTTTATTATTTACTACAACACTCATATATGTTTATTTATATTAAAATATTTTGATTGTTTTTAAGCTAAAAAGTTGTTAAATAGAATCTGATTACGTAAAAACGAGTTGATAAACAAACATTGTTTATCTTTGTTTATACACAAAATGAGAGATTATGAGTACCCTAAATTTAGAGCAAGAATTAAAAGCTAAAAAGATTAATCCTACTGCAATGCGTTTATTGGTTCTAAAATTCTTGAAGCAACAAAAAGGTGCAGTATCACTTGCTGATATAGAGGCAAGCTTTGAACAATCTGATCGAGTGACATTATATAGAACCGTAAAGACTTTTGAGAGCAAAGGATTGCTTCATAGTATTACGACTAATAATATTACTCATTATGCGCTATGTGCTCAGGGGTGTGATGAAAAGAATCATCACGATACTCATCTACATTTCGTGTGTAATAATTGTAAAAAGACAATCTGTTTAACACAAGTGTCTATCCCTAAAATAGAAGTACCAGCTGGTTTTCAGCTAGATGATATAGACGTAGTAGCTAAAGGGGTGTGTAAGGAGTGCAAGCCCTAAAATCGACGATATCGATACTTAGAGATGATGTGGGTAAGAATGGTAACAGCGTGAATTCTAGAGTTCTCAATAAACCAAGTGTGCGTGTTTAAACCACCGCATACTACACCTGCTAAATATAAGTTCGTCACATTTGTTTCCATAGTTTCTGTATTGTAAGTAGGAGTCTGATTAGCATCATTAGATATTGTAACTCCTAATTGTTTTAAAAAGGCAAAGTTAGGACGATATCCTGTAAGTGCAAGGACAAAGTCATTTTTTATTGTTATTTCTTCGTTATTTGTGTTGATTATAACCGTATTATCGGTTATTTCTTTAATAGTACTGTTGAACAGTGCAGTGATACTTCCTTCTTTAATTCTATTTTCAATATCAGGTTTTACCCAATATTTTACATGAGAACTAATTTCTTTATCTCTTACAACCATAGTGACATTTGCTCCTTTGCGATAGCATTCTAAGGCCGCATCTACAGAAGAGTTACTTGCACCGACCACCACTACATCCATACCTGCATAATAATGAGGATCTGTGTAGTAATGAGAAACTTTAGGCAATTGTTCTCCTGGAATGTTTAATGGATTTGGAATATCATAAAAACCAGTCGCTACGATAATGTCCTTAGCTATATAGTTATCTTTAGAAGTTTTAACGTCGAATAAACCTTCTGAGTTTTTAGTCGTCTCTAAGACAGTTTCGAATAAGTTTATTGTTAGCTCATTTGTTGTTACTACTCTACGGTAGTATTCTAAAGCCTCACTTCTACGAGGTTTATTCTCTTTACTAATAAAAGGAATCTTGTCTAGCTCTAATAGTTCTGACGAAGAGAAGAACTGCATATTGACAGGATAGTGATATAAAGAATTAACTAGACATCCTTTCTCTATGATTAGATAAGAAAGTCCGTTCTTCTTAGCTTCTAGTCCACAGGCTATACCTATAGGGCCACCTCCTATAATTATAATGTCAAAATGCTTCATTGTATCTATTTTCTATTCGCAAAACTCAAAGTTACGGCTTTATTCTTGTTCCTCTTTTAGAATGGAGGTAAAAAAATAAGAGCTACTCGTAAGAGTAGCCCTTATAGGATATATTGTGAATGAAATTATTCAGTTACTTTATCAGCTACTAAATGAATTCCTATTTCCATATCTTTACTAATAGCCCAGTCAGCAGGGTTAAGAGCAGCACCTGAATCTTTATCAGTAGTACCGAATACTAATCCCCATTCTGTACGGTCAGCTACGAATGCAGCATCCATAACAGCTTTACCATTCTCTACAGTTACCTTAGCAGGGAAAGTGATGTTTACAGTTTTTCCTAAGATAGTTAAGTTTCCACTTACTACTTTATTAGCTCCTTCTATTTTGCTAGTGTGTTTAGCTGCGTCGAAATCTTCTACATTAGTAATTTTGAAATCAACAGTAGGGTTAGCCTCTACGTTAAAGAAGTCAGCACTTTTTAAGTGTCCTTCTAAATCACCTTTTTTAGTAGCGTCATTGTCAACAGAAGCAACATCTGCATTGATTGATGCCATATCAATAGTATAAGAACCTGCGTTTAAACCACTTGCATCGATAGCGATATCACCAGCTTTTAAAGTTAAAGTTCCATAACGAGGATTAACTCCACCTTTATGTCCTACTTTCCAAGTAACGTTACTTTCAGTTAAGTTTACTGAATATTTGTCTCCTTGTTCTACAGCTACTTCTTGTTCTGTTGTAGTTGTTGCTTTATCTGCATTTTTGTTTCCACAAGATGCAAGAGTTAACGTAGCAATTACAGCTAACGATAATACAATTTTTTTCATTTTATATGCTAATTTGTTGATACAAATATACATGCTTAAATAAGAATAAACAATCAGTCAGAAAAAAATGACTACCAATTTTGAGCTAAAAAGCTTTAAAAATGTCATATTTAACACTTTTTGTACTTTTTATTTGGCATTATTGATGAAATTAAATGACAATTCTTTCTTTTGCATTGTTAGAGTGTGAACTTCTTTAGTATGAAAGATATAAAAAAGGGGATGTTTATTAAAAACATCCCCTTTAAAGATTTGCATTAAAATATATTACTATTCAGCAATTAATTTACCTTGCATTAAAGCGAAGTGAGCTGGGAATGTACATAAGAAATCGTATGTACCAGCTTCAGTGATAGTAAAAGTAATTGTTTCTGATTGACCTCCACCTAAAGTT
Source organism: Myroides profundi (assembly GCF_000833025.1). NCBI lineage: Bacteria > Pseudomonadati > Bacteroidota > Flavobacteriia > Flavobacteriales > Flavobacteriaceae > Myroides > Myroides profundi. Next base: position 3,324,656 of record NZ_CP010817.1, on the reverse strand, counting down.
TTAGTATGAACTAATACTTTATCAGCATCTTTAGCTGAAATGTAATCTGTATCAGCAGCTTGAGATGAAGCTTCTGCGAAAGCAGCCATATCAGTACCTTGTTTTAATAGTACCCAGTTATGTCCCATAATTGCTTTGTCCATTTTACCAGTATGTTTGAAAGTTAAAGTTACTTGCTCTCCTACAGGAACTTTAATTTCATTTTGGTCAAACTTCATATCGTCTCCAGCATTAAGAGAAATTTGTATACCTGTAACTTCTTCTGGAGCAGCTGGTGTCTCAGCAGGAGTTTCTGTTGGAGTAGTTGTTGTATCTGCTTTTTTCTCACCACATGAGAATAACATAGTACTTGTTGCTAAAACAGCTAGAGCTAAGTTTAATTTTTTCATAATTCTTTTGTATAATATTATTTATTTAGTAAGCGCTTTTAAGCGCTCATTTTGAGTACTATAAAGGTACAATAAATAACATCGTTGGCTGTTTTTTAATGTTTAAAATTTGTTAAAAGTATTACTGTTCTTTAAAAGAAGCTAAAGTGTTTAAGAAGTTGTCTTTTTGCGCTTCTTTATTTTGTCCTGTAGTCCATGTAATGTATTGATAATTAACTTTTTTGCCATCTAGTATTACTTGGATCATATACATCATGTCTTTTTCTTGAGACATCATTATTTCATATTTCTTTCCAGATATTCCGTTTATACGGACATCCTCTTGTACTATTATCTCATAGTTCTCTCTTTTGTTATAGCTAGCTAGAGATTGTTTAACATATTCTTCGAAGTTTGCCGTCTTATTTTTGTCTTGATGTGTAGTCACTAAATACATCTGTTTAAACGTATTTCCATATTGAATATCAGCATCAGGATACAATTCTTGCATAGGAGCAAATGTACCTGGTACTTCTATTGTATACAGATCTAAGACTTTGACATTTTGTGTTGGGGCTACTTTTTGGTTACAACTGATTAGTGTAAAGAATGCAGCGGCTACTAAGGCGATTTTTGTTCTCATAGTCAAAATAAATAGGATTAATTAGATTTTTAAAGTTACTAAAAAGTATTCGGAGCAGATGTTATTTTATGGTTATTTTTTAAGATACAGTTTTTGGACTACTCATAATTGTTTACCTTAGAAGGGTATTAACTTAAATAAAAACAATATGGCAAAATCAGTTTTAATGTTAGCAGGTGACTTCGTAGAAGATTATGAAGTAATGGTTCCTTATCAAGCACTATTATCAATTGGAGTACAAGTAGATGTGGTATGTCCTGGAAAGAAGAAGAATGAAGTGATTGCAACTGCTGTACACGACTTTGTAGGGTATCAAACTTATGCAGAACTAAGAGGACATAATTTTGTAATCAATAAGTCATTTGATGAGGTGAATGTAGCAGGTTATGATGGACTGTATATCTGTGGAGGTCGTTCTTCAGAATATATCCGTCTAAATAGTAAGGTAATTGACTTTGTGAAGTACTTCTTTGAAAAGAATTTACCAGTAGCTGCTATCTGTCACGGTATTCAGGTATTAACTCCTGCAGGTGTATTAAATGGAAGAACACTAACTGCTTATCCAGCAGTAGGACCTGATATCACTTTAGCGGGTGGTCATTATAAAGAAGTAGGAGTAGATAAAGCCGTGGTAGACGGTAATTTAGTTACTTCTCCTGCATGGCCTGGACACCCTGATATCCTTAGAGAATTCTATAAAATGTTAGGTGTAGTGATAGGGTAAGCTTGTCATTATAACTCATAGTTTGCGATGTTCTATAATAAGATTTGCTAAAACATTTCTTATTTTAGCATCGCAAATTTTTTTTAAATATGATTTCAGAAGCACAATTTCAAGCAGAATTAGATATAATTATTAAGAACGCTATACGTGAAGATGTAGGAGATGGAGACCATAGCTCATTAGCTTGTATTCCTTCTACAGCTACAGGTAAGGCAAAATTACTAGTAAAAGAAGCAGGGTATATAGCAGGAGTAGAGTTTGCCCAACAAGTATTGAACTATGTAGACCCTACTCTAGAAGTAGAAGTGTGCATTCAGGATGGAGCTAAAGTAGAAGTAGGAGATATAGTCTTATATATCTCGGGGTCTTCTCAGTCTATTCTAAAGGCTGAGCGACTAATGCTTAATGCTATGCAACGCATGAGTGCTATCGCTACGAAGACTCGTGTATTCGTAAACTTATTAGAAGGTACCGGTACTAAAATATTAGATACACGTAAGACTACACCAGGTATACGTGCGATAGAGAAGTGGGCAGTAAAGATAGCTGGAGGAGAGAACCACCGTTTTGCTCTTTATGATATGATTATGTTGAAGGATAATCACATTGACTTCGCAGGAGGTATCAAAGAAGCGATTGAAAAGACAAACCAATATTTAAAAGACAATAATAAAGAGCTAAAGATCATCGTAGAAGCTAGAAGTATCGATGAGGTGAAGCAAATCCTAGCTTGTGATAATGTTCACCGTATCTTGTTAGATAATTTTGACTATGCGATGACACGTGAGGCTGTTGCATTGATAGGTGATCAATGCCAAACAGAGTCTTCAGGTAATATCGATGAGAGCACGGTTAGAGAGTATGCATTATGTGGAGTTAACTATGTTTCTTCAGGAGCATTAACACACTCAGTGTACAATATGGACTTAAGCCTTAAAGCAGTATTGTAGTAAAAGAGAAATATGGCAAAAACAATAAAGAAAATAGTATGTCCTCAGTGTGGGAGTAATCAGGTTGATGAGACTAAGAAAGACCACTATATCTGTAGAAGCTGTAATACACAGTTCTTTCTAGATAATGATGATATTACTATTAACCATAATTATAATACGGGTAAACTGAATAATGAACAAGGAGTGCAGATTGCTAAAAAAGCCATTATAGGCTTCTCTGCTGTTATCTTTATCTACTTCGCTTACCAAATCAGTAGATTCATATTTGCAGATTCTACACCACCTCCTGTTACTACTACAGAGTATAACACCACCCCACCTCCTAAGCGAGATGTGAGATATGTCAATGCTAGTTATTCAGAAACAGCCTTAATGATCGACCCAAAAGGGAAGAACACCATCGTCTTTACAGGGTGGTTTAATGACATCTTTGCTGAGAAAGGTAAGGAAAATGAGGTGTACACCATCTTACTAGACGCGACTACAGGAGAAGAAATCAGTAGAACACTTCTAGAAGTAGACCTATCTATAAAAGGAGCAGGTACGCATAGCAGTAAATTAGATTATTATAGAGGAGCTAATGATGAGCTATTCCTTATTGTGAATAGTTACTATTTATTCTTGTATAACCCTTCTCAGAAAGTTTTTGAGAATGTGACAGAATCTTTCTTTGTCAAGTATCCTGAGTTTGCAGGAGGAGTAGCAGCGATAGAATCTAGAACTTTCGATCAATGTCTGACAGTTACAAATAATAAAGGAAAACAATATGCCTTATTTGCAGATATAGGTGTTGTATTACCTATAGATAAAATCTCTAATATATACGATAAGAAATTAACGGATCCAGTTAAGACTACATCCTATAAATTTACGCGTATAGGTTTTGATTTTCCAGAAGAAGAAATACAGTTGATTCAATACGAACATTGGACTCAAAAAGGTTTTCCACAATACAATGTAAGTTTTAACTGGAGCAAAGATTACGGTAGATCGGGTATATTCACAGAGAAGTCTCCTTATAAGAAAGTTTTAGTGATGCCGTATACTAAATCTAAAGCGAAGATAGTTTCTATTAAAGACCTCACTCCTAATCATACTTATGTAGATGGAGCACGTGTACTAGTGGGAGATGCAGAGTCTGTTATCATCGCTATCAAGATGTCTGTATTGGAGAACGAGACTATAACACTGCAGAAGATAAGCGGGGTAGATGGTAGTGTGTTATGGACTAAGAAAACAGACTGGAAGGAGATCCGCAGTATTGATGTAGAAGGAGATTATATATTAGTAAGGTTAGACAGTACTAATATTGTTATAATAAATAAGGATGGAGAGATCAAGATGACTTCAGACCTTTATGAACTAAAGACAGTAGGAAAAGAGATATAACTATGGGATTATTCAATATTTTTAAGAAACAGCTAGCTTCTGTTATAGAATGGAAGGATCAACCACAAGATGTCGTATGGTATCAATTTCCGTCGCCAACAGATGAGATCAAGAATGCATCTAAGTTAATCGTAGCACCTAGTCAAGGATGCGTATTAGTATACGATGGAAAAGTACAGGATATACTCCTAGAAGAAGGAACCTTTAGTCTGAGTACAGCTAACCATCCTTTTATTACGACTTTGATTAATATTCGTCAGAATTTTGAAAGTGAGCATAAGTTAAAAGTGTTCTTCTTTAGACAATCTCAGATTATTAATCAGTCTTGGGGTACACCTAGTGCGATTAAGTATGTAGATAAGCATTATGATATTCCGATAGAACTAGGAGTGAATGGGACATTCTCGTTTAAGATACAGGATATTAACTTTCTTTATAGAGAGGTTATTAGTAATGCGAATGTGTATACAGTGATGGACTTAAAAGATATCCTTATTCAACGCATTCCTCAGGCTATCACTACTTATCTATCAGGAGCCTCATTTGGCTATACTGAGATAGATGCACAGCTAGAAGTAATTTCTACCGAAATCAAGAATAAACTAAATGAAGAGTTTGCTGCTTTAGGACTTGCATTGACAGACTTTAAGGTGTTAGGGACAGTCTTCGATACCAAGACCCAACAGCGTATTGCCACTGTATCTAATATAACTTCTGATGTAAAAGCAGCAGAGGCAGCAGGAATGACGTATGCAGAGTTAGAGAAGCTAAAGGCTCTGAGAGATGCTGCTCGTAATGAAGGTGGACTAGCAGGGGCAGGAGTACAGATGGGAGCAGGACTAGAGTTAGGTAAGCAGCTGGGTATCGCTTCTAATCAAGTGCTGGAGCAGTCTGGAGATGATGGACTTCAAGTTTTAAAGAAATTAAATTTATTATTGCAAGAAGGAATAATTACACAAGAAGATTACGATCAAAAAAAGAAAGAAATATTATCAAAACTATAGCGTATGAAGTATATTATCGGTTTTATAGTTTGTATCTTAGTATTAATAACAGCATTATATGTTATTTTAGGTTTTTGGGGAATTGAGATGTTTGATTCAGAACATTTAGTAAATACCTATAAGACCATTGGAATAGTAATAGTAGTAGCCTTATTTTTGATTATGGCAGTGGGCTTTTTCTTTAAGCGTGATCATAAAGGTTATGATACGACTAAGGGGAATATAGCACATCCTAAAAAATAGCTTGATAAAAAGAAAAGAGATTAAATGTCGCAGGAAATAGAAGAAAGATTAGACAGAATACCTGTCATACGTACAATAGTCCGGACTTTAAAATGTATTCGTTTTAAGGTGTTAGAAGGGTATTCTCTTTATGATTTAATAGAATTATATGTCTTAGGGATTATAAAAGGAGCATTCTCCTATAGGGCAGGGTCTATCGCCTTCAGTTTCTTTATGGCGTTATTCCCGTTTGCACTTTTTATACTGAACTTGATTCCTTATATCCCGATAGACAATTTTCAGGTAGACTTTATGCAGTTTATCGAGAGTTCTGTCCCTCCGAATACCTTTGGTGCGATAGAGTCTATTCTGAGCGATATTATGAATAACAGTTATCGCTCGTTACTATCATCCGGATTCCTGCTATCTATATTTTTAATGACTAATGGAGTCTTTGCGATCATAGGAGGGTTTGAGTCTTCGTATCACATTATTGTTTCTCGCAATCTGATTAGACAGTATCTTGTCGCATTAGTCTTATCTGTATGTCTAGCGATATTAGTCATTTTCTCTGTTGCATTCTTTGTGACACTAGAGGTTGTGATGTATAAGTTTAACCTAGATTCTATGTTGATACAGTGGTCTAGAAGTATATTCTTATTGTTAGTAGTACTGATGACTACTTCTATATTATACAAGTTCGGAGCCAAGCAGACCAAGCAAGTATCCTTCATCTCTATAGGGTCTGTATTTACCACTATTCTTTACATTCTTACTTCTTATCTCTTTGGGGTATATGTATTGAGATTTGCCCGATATAACGAGTTATATGGCTCTATTGGGACGTTATTAGTAGTGATGTTCTATTTGTGGATTAACTGTATGATTCTATTGTTAGGTTTTGAATTAAATTTAGCTATAAATAAATTAAAGTCAAAAAAATAGCTATATTTGGGTTATAACCTTAAAATTAAACGCTGAACTATGAGAAATTTTTTAACGATAATTGTGTTGGTGTTAGCTGTGTCTTTATCAGCACATGCACAAAGTATAGTAGGTAAGTGGAAAACGATAGATGATAGTACAGGAAAAGAGAAGTCTATTGTTGAAATTTACGAGAAAGACGGTAAATATTACGGACAGGTAAAGAAACTTTTAAACCCATCTAAACCTAACCCAAAATGTGATAACTGTGAAGGAGATGAGAAAGGAAAACCTATTGAAGGGCTTGTTATCATTAAAGACTTACAGAAAAAAGGAAGTGAATATACAGGTGGTAAAATCACTGACCCTGAAAGTGGTAAACAGTATAAATGTACTGTGAAACTAAATGGAAAGGATAAGCTAGATGTAAGAGGGTATATCGGATTATCTCTGATAGGAAGAACACAGACGTGGAAAAAAGCAGATTAAAGATAGGTGAAGTATTTATAACCGTTATTTTATAATACTGAGACAGATTATCTAAAATAATATTAAAAGATATAAAGGTCATTAGCATTCGCTAATGGCCTTTTTTATTAGCTAGAAGTCTTGTACGGTATATAATCGATGTGAGAAGAGGGAGTAAAGCGAGTTATTATAGTTGTCTAATCACTAGTAAGTATATCATTATTCATAGACTCTATCTCTTCAACACCCCTACAACACTTCTTCAACATTGCTTCAACAAACAAGCCTTCTAGTAGAGCAATCTTGGGGTATTGTTGAAGAAGTGTTGAAGGAAATGCGATAACTGCTTATGCACACTGCTGTTAGGAAGTGTTGGGCAATTAGTGTAAGAATGCTTGTTTTTGGTTTATGTTGTTGATTAATAATGATTTGTGTTGTTTTTAGGGAGTAAAAAAAGTGATGCTTTTTTTATGTGTTATACATCACAGATTAGAAATCTGCGGCAACACCAATAGGGGGTATTGCGTATACCTACAAGGAGCAAGGAGATGTTATATGTTGTGGATTAGAAGGATTTATTTTTTGGAAAAAGGATTGTGTAATAATCTTCATCAACATTTGGTAGGAATTATGTTTATATACATTTTCAAAATGTATATAGTCTGTAGTAGAGAAAGTAGTTTTAAGGATAAGTGTTTTTAATAATGATGATATTTGGTTTTAAAAAGTTGAAAATTATGTGATTAGTTTGTTTTTAATCCTCAATATATTAACCGTGAACTTGATTATGATCTTTACTCAGTTTTTGGTGGTGTTGGCTAAATAGTTTTAGTATTGATGTTAAAATGAAATTATTTTCGTTGTGTAATGATTTAAAAATAATTTTATGGATAGTGATATAATTAAGGATATAATTAAGGATATAATTAAGGATATAATTAAGGATATAATTAAAGATTTAAACTTCTTTAATGAGTTTACAAAAGGAGATGTTGATAGTAGTGGGTTTGCTACTTATGAAAATTTAAATTCTAAGTTTCAAAGTGGGACTATTAATTTGGTTAGTCGTCAACATGCTATAACTACAAGTGAAACTATTCTAATGATATTTAATAATATATATTATGAATATGGAAAATTAGCTTGGTCTAATAACTCCTTACCAATATCACTAATCGGGGTTTCTGTTGGTTTGTTTTTAGCAGACAATAAAAAAAATAAAAATTATGAGTATTATTCATTATTAGTATTAAGTGATAGAATATCGCTTTTTAGGAGAGAATTTAAACAAGGAGAAACTTTAGCTAAAAACTCATATGAAGAAATATATTATGACGATATAGAAAGTTTTGAATTTAGTAAAAGTAATACTATTGATTTTAAACTTAAATCAGAAAATAGAATAATATGTGTATCTGCAAATTTTTTTGGGAGACAGGATTTTAGCAATTACAATGAAAAGAGATTATTAGAAGAGTTTTTTGATAGTATAATTAAAAAAGATCAAGAAGGACTTGAAAAACTGGAACAGTACAGAGCTCTTTATAATGAGGCTATTGAGAAGGAAGATTACGAAGATGCATTAAGAATAAATGAGGAGTTTGAAAGTTTATTAAAACATTTCTACAGTCATATGTATGATAAAGCATATGCGTTATTTTGGTTAGATAAAGATAATTTAGCGATACCTATTTTAGAAGATTTAATAAATAGTACAGGGGAGAGTGAAGATGAATATTGGTATGGAAGAGCTAGTTTGTTATTAGGAGATTGTTATTATTTTAAAGGTGAAGTTTATAAAGGAAATATGCTTTTTAAAGAAGGTTTAGAAGCTTACCCTTATAAGGAAGTTACGGGATATTATAGTTTTGAGACAGTAAATACAAGAGAGAGTGAATATCTAGAGAATTTTACGAATTTAAACTATAAAGACAGAAAGTTGATTTTTGTTTCTGATAGTGATGAGAAGTTTCAGCACGATGATCTAACTGTATTGAACATAAAGAAACTGCCAGATATTGTTTTTCCTCAGAATCACCCTATAAAGAATACTGTTTATATAGGACATCCTACTAATAGTAAGTTATATTTACCTGTAGAGAATTTTGAAGATCATTTGTTGGAAAGTAAAATTGGAGAATTTATCTATTTATTACAATGCCTTGGAGCTACAAGAATTTCTATTCTTGATGCTTGTGAAGATAGTAGTTATAGTAAGAATAGAACGAATACTAATGTGGGGGTGGAAGCGAAGATTATGAAGCAGGGAGGAAGTGTTAATTACAATAAGAATCAAGAGGATTACGAGAGAAATAAAAATAGTTTAGCGGCATTTAAAGAGCAAGTATTAGATCCTATACACTATCCACATGTACCTAATGATTTAGTATGGTATGATCAGGAGTCTTCATGGCAAAGATTAGCAAAACAAAGATTGAATGGGAATTTACTAAGTTTCACAGAAGAACTATCTTCAGAAAGAGATCAGTTTTTAACAGCAAATCAAATGACTCAAGTAAATGTAAGTGTTAATCTCTTTTTAGGTAAAATAAAAGCGAATGTAGATTACTCTGATTTTAAAAGTACAGAATCAGGTAGAAATACTAAAAAAGTTTACAGGATAGATGTACAATTTAAGTCTATAGATCTCTTTTCTGAGGATATGAAAGTATTGGAAAATGATGAAGAAGATTTTACAGATGAGGAACTTGAGTTTTTAGAAGAGGTTGAAATATTTCTAGATGAAGGAGAAGGTAAACTATCAGAACGTGATATTAAGACATTATATAGAATTGGAGGGAAATTAGATTTGTCTGAGGAATGGATAAATCAAGTTATTGATTTGGCTAAAAGTGGAAAGTTTTCTGAAAATTTCACAGAAGAAGAGTCAGAGTTTCTAGAAGAGGTTAAGATATTTTTAGAAGAAGGGGAATTGTTAGAGCGTGATATTAAAACACTCTATAGAATTGGAGCTCGCTTAGATCTGTCAGAAGAGAGATGTCTTGAGTTGATAGAAGAAGCTAGTAAATAGTATAACTTTATAAGTATAATGAGCTCAGTTTTTACTGGGCTCATTTTTTTAATTGATGTATTTGACTGTATCTTGCGATAAATAAGAGCGAATATAGTACTGATGGGATGAGATAAAAATAAAGCGATTATCTTTGTAACTATTGATTTCTAAAAAATAGTACTATTAGTATGAATTACTTTGTTGAGGTTATTGTTCCATTAGCTTTAGACCCTACGTTTACTTATGCTGTAAGTGAGACAGAATACGAGTTTATCCAAGTAGGGATGCGCGTAGCTGTTCCTTTTGGTCGTTCTAAAGTATATACGGCCGTGGTAATCGAAAAACACAATAGAATACCTCAGTATTATGAGGCAAAAGAAATCAATGAGATTATAGATCTGACTCCTGTTGTCACTGAGAAACAGATCAGCTTATGGAAGTGGATAGCAGACTACTATATGTGTACGATAGGGGATGTGTATAAGAGTGCTATGCCATCACAGTTACTTTTAGAAAGTGAGACACTTATACAGTATAATCCGGATAGTACTATTAAAGCAGAAGAATTAGATGATGCAGAATATTTAATATATGAGGCACTTCAAGTACAGTCTATTCTTAAAGTAGAAGAGATTATAGCAGTACTGAACCGAAAGAAGGTCTTCCCTGTGATTAATTCTCTTCTAGAAAAGAAGATGATATTCTTACAAGAAGAGATGGTGGAGAAGTATAAGCCGAAACAGATTAGATATGTCAAACTAGCGGAGCAATACTTGGCTGAGAATGGTCTGGCAGATTTGATGGAAGTAGTCTCTCGTGCTGAAAAGCAAAGAGAGATGATCTTAAAATATTTTCAATTGCAGGCTGTACATAAAAAGCCGATTACAGTCAAACAGTTAGTAGAAGAATCAGAATCTACATCTGGAGTAGTCAAAGCGCTTATTGATAAAGGCATATTTGAAGATTATTACTTAAACCAAGATCGTGTGATCTTCGGGGATGCAGTACAAGATATTATCGAGTTAAGTGATGAGCAGAGTAAAGCTCTTTGGGAGATTGGACAGTCATTAGAAACGAAAGATGTCGTCTTACTACACGGTGTAACTGCGTCTGGTAAAACAGAAGTATATATCAAGCTTATAGAGAAATACTTGGCAAATGAAGGACAGGTATTATTTCTGTTGCCAGAGATAGGGCTTACAACACAATTAGTGATGAGGTTGACTAGTTATTTTGGAAATGAAGTAGCGGTGTATAACTCAAAGTATTCTCACAATGAACGATTAGAAGTCTGGGATCAGGTATTGAATAAGTCTGAAAAAGCAAAAGTGGTTATCGGTACAAGGTTATCTGTCTTCTTGCCTTTTCAAGATTTACAATTAATAGTGGTAGATGAAGAACAAGAAGGAAACTATAAACAGCACGATCCAGCTCCTCGATATCACGGAAGGGATGCTGCTATCGTATTGGCAAAACAGCATAATGCTAAAGTAGTCTTAGGATCTGCAACACCGAGCTTAGAAACGTATTACAACGCTACACAAGGCAAGTATGGTTTAGTGGAATTAAAGAAGCGCTATACCAATGTAGTCTTGCCAGAGATTGTTTTGGTAGATGTAAAAGATAAATATAAACGCAAACAGATGACAGGGCATTTCTCAGATCAGTTGATCGATGAGATAAATATGGCGTTGTCGTTAGAGGAGCAGGTCATTCTGTTTCAGAACCGAAGAGGTTTCTCTCCTGTCGTAGAGTGTATGACTTGTGGAGCCGTACCAGAATGTCCTCATTGTGATGTGAGTTTGACATATCACAAGTATAAAAATGAGTTGAGGTGTCACTATTGTGGTTTTACGCTACCGATGCCCAAACAGTGTTTTAGATGCCACAGTGTGGATCTGAATACAAAAGGATTTGGTACAGAGCAAGTAGAGGAAGAATTAAAAGAGTTGTTTCCGAATAAGCGTATTGCGCGTATGGATCAAGATACAACTAGAGGAAAGTATGGCTTTGAGAAATTAGTAGAGTCCTTTCAAGCGAGACAAATCGATATTCTAGTCGGAACGCAGATGTTGGCGAAGGGATTTGATTTTGATAATGTGAATTTGGTCGGAATAATGAATGCGGACAACAGTTTGTATCATCCTGACTTTAGAGCGCATGAGCGGGCATATCAGATGATGACGCAGGTAGCAGGGAGAGCAGGGAGAAAGGATAAAAAGGGTAAGGTGATCATTCAGACATTTAATCCGTATCACAATATCATACAGCAAGTGACTCATTATGATTATATGGGAATGTATAAAGAGCAGATGTATGAGCGATATAACTTTAAGTATCCTCCATTCTATAGATTAGTTAAGCTGACACTAAGACATAAAGAGTTCGAGAAGTTAAAAGAGGCTTCATTTTGGTTGTATAACAACCTGAAGGAGCAGTTAGGTGTACCTGTTTTAGGGCCAGAAGAGCCTGCGATTAATAGGATACGTAATCAATATATACGAGTGATTTTAATTAAAATTCCTCAGAATGTACCTCTGATAAAGACAAAAGAGAATGTTCGAAAAATATTGAAAAGTTTTGAAGCGATAGGACAGTATCGCTCTGTGAAAGTAGTCGCTAATGTAGATTTCTATTAGCGGTCTTTTTAGAAGGTAAAAGAAGTGTTATAAAAAAGAAATAATAGTATGGAATTAAAAATTGTAGTATCACAAGATTCATTTAATAGTCAAGAGGCTTATGATATCGTTTATTCAAATATCACATTTATTAACTTGGTAAGAGAAGAAGGAGGATTAATGGAAGAGACAGTTCACCCAGATGCAATCCTAAGTTATTATCTTGATTATTATTTAGCTCAATATAAGAATGGAAACTTCTCTCAGATTGTTTGGAATACTCAGGCAGATTATGAGTTTTTTGCTATTATAGCTGATGGGCTAGAGAAAATAGGAGCTACACAAAACTTAGCTCTTTTAAAGAAGCAACTTGAGGTTTTAAATAATATTGACGAAACTGTATTAGAGGCTTTCTGTGAGTCGGATTACTTCGGTACTAATCCTACAAGAGATCTGTTGAAGAATGATGACTTCTATAATCTAGAAGAGGATATCGTAGAGTTAAATGCGAAGTGGTTGAGAAATCACCCTGATTTAGATGTATTATCTATAGAAGGAATGTATCAGAGAGCAGAGGCATTATTAGACAAGAAAATAGAAAGATAAATAAGAGGGAGTGAAAAAAACTTTATTAAAGATCAAATTAGTTTTGGATAGTATGTATAAAGTTGTATTTTTGCACCCAATTTTGTAACAAATAAAATTTAGTATTTATGAATCATTATGAAACTGTTTTCATCTTGAATCCCGTTTTATCTGAAACTCAGATAAAGGAAACAGTAGTGAAATTCGAAGAATTTCTTACTTCTAGAGGAGCTGAGATGGTAGCTAAAGAGGACTGGGGCTTAAAAAAATTAGCTTATGAAATCCAACACAAGAAAAGTGGTTTTTATCACTTATTCCAATTCACAGCACCTGCTGATATCATCATCAACTTAGAGACTGAATTCAGACGTGACGAAAGAGTTATGCGTTTCTTAACTGTAGCTTTAGACAAACACGCTGTATCTTGGGCTGAGAGAAGAAGAGAGAAATTAAAATCTAAAAAAGCTTAATTGTTATGTCAAGTATAGAGCAATCTGCAAAAGGAAAAAAAGACGGAGATATCAGATATTTAACGCCTTTAAACATTGAAACAAACAAAACTAAAAAGTATTGTCGTTTCAAAAAATCAGGAATCAAATACATCGACTATAAAGATGCTGATTTCTTATTAAAATTCGTTAACGAGCAAGGTAAAATTTTACCACGTCGTTTAACAGGAACTTCTTTAAAATACCAAAGAAAAGTATCTGTAGCGATCAAAAGAGCACGTCACTTAGCTTTAATGCCATACGTAGCTGATTTATTAAAATAATAACAAATCATAAAGTTGTTGGTTTTCATTCGTGAAACCTAACTTCTTATAAAAAGGACATCAACAATGGAAATTATCTTAAAACAAGACGTTCAAAAGTTAGGATTTAAAGATGACGTAGTAACTGTTAAACCAGGATACGGACGTAACTATTTAATCCCTCAAGGGATGGCTGTATTAGCTACTCCATCTGCTAAAAAAGTATTAGCTGAGAACTTAAGACAAAGAGCGCACAAAGAAGCTAAATTAGTAGCTGATGCTAAAGTTATCGCTGAGGCGTTAAAAGCTTTAGAAATCAAGATTGCTGTTAAAGCTGGTGGTGAAAAATTATTCGGATCTGTAACTAATGCAGATATCGCTGACGTTTTCGCTAAAAATGGTCAAGAAGTTGACAGAAAATTCATCACTTCAGGAGTTATCAAACGTTTAGGTAAATATACTGCTAACGTTCGTTTACACCGTGATGTAATCGTTGAAGTTGATTACGAAGTAATCGCTGAGCAAGAATAGTCTTAAAAGATTATATATAGAAAAGGCCTTCCATTAGGGAGGTCTTTTTTTTTGCTATATAATTTAGCTAAATTATGTGTGAGAGGTTGGTTGATTACTAGTGTTTTTTTGTATCTTGGAAGTGTATAAAACTAAGCTGTGAAAAATAGCTTAATACTTCATTTATAGGGAGTAAGTAGTCGATTTAGTAGTGTTTAAAAGAAAAAGTAGTTATGAATAGATTAGTGAGAGTTTTAGGTATAGTTGTTATTGGGTTATCTTTATTTGCTTGTAAAGAGGATAAAGATACTTCTGGAACAGAAGGAGAGGTGATAGAAACAGTGGTAACAGATGAGAATACTAATGAAAATATGGTAGAAGAAGAAGATACAACTACACCATGGCAGAACTTATACGAGCAAGAACCTGCTATTCTAAAGAGTACTGAAAAGATATTTAAGATCGACAATAAGAAAGCTGTTACACTAATGGATGAGTCGAATAAGATAACTGTTAGTAAAGATGGGCTAGAGACAGTATTAGCTGCGTTAAAGACTACTGCGGCTAAAGACTATTTAGGTGAAGACTTCAATAAGGCTGTAATTGCTAATGGAGGTACGGGAGTAGTGGTGAGAGTAGATGTGTCTCCGAATGCAAAGAATGATGGTTCTAATAAAAGAGGAAATTACTATCAACTCACTATTTATGAGAATTATGAAGATAGGATAGTAACAGTGGGTACATTCATTTTTGATGTAAGAACGTTGTCATTTTATGAAATGGATATTGTGGAGGCAGATTATGTGCCGTTAAAGTATGCAGTGTCTATGAAAAAGTCTTTAGCAGAGATAGTACAGAATTAATTTATCACATTATACGAATTGAAATGAAGGTATTATCTTTGTTTCAAATGCAATTTATATTATGAAATACAGTAGGCTTACGAAAGAGCAGTTTGAAGAATTACACCCAGAGTTTATTAACTTCTTAGCTGCACAGCAGATAGATAAGAATGAATGGGATAAGATAAAAGAAGAAAAGCCAGAAGTAGCAGAACAAGAGTTAGATATTTTCTCAGATTTAATTTGGGAAGGGGTACTGACGAATGCTAAATACTTAGAACATTATTCTAAGAGCCATATATTTTTGTTCGGTTTCGACGATAAAGAAATCAAGACTATCGTAATTAAGAGTAAACAATCTGATATAGATCTTTTAAGTAAAGAAGGACTGCAATGGTTATCAGATGCAGTGTTTACAGAAGATGTGGAAGTGAGACATGGAGGAAAAAGCTTTGGAGAGAATCGCAATGAAGAGATCTTTAGTCTAATCCAACAAGGAGCTATTCTGAGTGATGGTCATTTATATGGTCAATTTAAAGAAATGTTGAAACTGTAATCGTTTTAAAAAATGGATATTAAAGCACAATTAGATTTACTTCGCAAAGAATTAAATGAACATAATTATAATTATTATGTGTTGGATAATCCAACGATTTCAGATTTCGATTTTGATCAGAAATTAAAAGAATTAGAGAAGTTAGAGTTAGCTCATCCAGAATATTTTGATATTAATTCTCCAACACAAAGAGTAGGAGGTACGGTGACTAAAAACTTTGATACTATAGTACACCGTTATAGAATGTATTCTTTAGATAACTCTTATTCTAAGGAAGATTTGTTAGACTGGGAACAACGTGTACAGAAGGTATTAGGTGATGTGCCAGTAGAGTTTACTTGTGAATTAAAGTATGATGGAGCTTCTATTACGATTACGTATGAAGATGGAGTACTAGTAAGAGCAGTGACACGTGGTGATGGAGTACAAGGGGATGATGTGACTAATAATATTAGAACAATTAGATCAGTTCCTATTCGATTAAATGGAGATTACCCTCAGAGTTTTGATATTCGTGGAGAGATAGTATTGCCATTGGCAGGGTTTGAAAAAATGAATCAAGATTTGATAGAAATCGGAGAGACGCCTTATTCTAATCCAAGAAATACCGCTTCTGGTAGTTTGAAATTACAAGATAGCGCTGAGGTTGCAAAACGTCCTTTGGATTGTCTACTTTATAATATAGTAGGAAGTGATCTAGGAGTAACAACACAATATGAAAGTTTAGACAAAGCTAGAGCATGGGGATTTAAAGTTCCTACTATCTCTAAGTTAGCTAAGAATATTGATGAAGTATTAGAGTTTATAAATTATTGGGATATTCATAGACATGAACTTCCTTATGAGACAGATGGTGTGGTGATCAAGGTTAATTCATTGCATTATCAAGATGAATTAGGATATACTTCTAAAGCACCGAGATGGGCTATAGCATATAAGTTTAAAGCTGAACAAGCAGAGACTGTATTGAACTCTATTTCTTACCAAGTAGGTAGAACAGGTGCTATAACTCCTGTAGCAAACTTGGAACCTGTACAATTGGCAGGAACGATAGTGAAACGTGCTTCTTTACACAATGCTGATCAGATAGCGAAGTTAGATATTCGTGTGAATGACTCTGTATATGTGGAAAAAGGAGGAGAGATTATTCCGAAAATAGTAGGTGTGAATTTAGAGGCTAGACCAGCTGATTCTGAACGTACAGTATATATTAAGGAATGTCCTGAATGTGGTACTAAGTTAAAGAGAAATGAAGGGGAGGCACAGCATTATTGTTCAAATGTGTATGGATGTCCACCTCAAATAGCGGGTAGAATACAACACTTTATCTCTCGTAAGGCGATGGATATAGATGGTCTGGGAGAAGAAACTGTGGTACTGTTATACAAGAATGAATTAGTAGAGAATTACGCTGACTTATACGAGTTAAAGAAAGAGGATGTTCTAGGTTTAGAACGCATGGGAGAGAAGTCTGCAGATAATCTGATAAATGGTATAGAAGCTTCTAAACAGATTCCTTTTGAACGTGTATTATACGCATTAGGGATCCGTTATGTAGGAGAGACTGTGGCTAAAAAGTTAGCGAATCATTATAAGACAATAGATGCTCTGGCAGAAGCTCCATTAATGGAGTTGATAACAGTAGATGAGATTGGTGAAAGAATAGCACAAAGTGTAATAGACTTCTTTAGTAGTGATGTTAATAAAGAAATAATTGCTAGATTAAAAGAGTATGGTCTACAATTTGTGTTAGAAGAAAAGGAGTCTACAGTAGTGTCAGATGTTCTACTAGGACAGACATTAGTGGTATCTGGGGTGTTTGAACAAATGTCTCGTGATGAGATTAAACAAGCTATCGAAGATCATGGAGGAAAAGTAGGAAGTTCTATTACTTCTAAGACTCACTATGTCGTAGCAGGAGATAAAATGGGACCATCTAAGTTGGAAAAAGCGAATAAACTAGGTATTAAAATATTAACAGAAGCGGAGTTTATTGCGTTAATTCAATAATTCGATGTTAAAAGTAGTATTGCGTAATTAGCTATTTGTTTATCTTTACAAAAACAGTAACTTATATGTGGTTTAATACTTTAAAGAAAAGATCACTTCAAAAAGTAGTAGAAAAGTCAATATTAAAAGCAGTACCGGACGATTTTAAATATGATTTTAAAGAAGTAGGTATTGTAGTAGATAAAGCAGAGGCTAAGGTTATTCCAGATTTGATTAAAAGTTTAGAAAGAAAAGGAATACCAAGTACAAAAATACATTTCTTGGTTTATGCAAAAGATAGCAAGAAGAATAATGAGGAACACCTGTATGGGATGAGTGAATTCACATTAACAGGGAGTACGGAGAATAAGGAAGTACTTGAATTTGTTGAAAAGAAATGTGATTTATTGATTAGTTATTATACAAATCAGGCTTTGCCTTTATTATGGGTGACATCAAAGTCCAATGCTATTTTTAAAGTGGGAGTTTCCTCAGAAAATACACAATTGAATCATTTTAGTTTAGCTTTAGAGCGATTAGATGTAGAGAATTTTGTAGACAATTTATTTAAATATATTAACGTTTTTAAAAATTAATAATTAAAAGAACTATGCAATCACTTATTGGTACGGGAGTGGCATTAGTAACGCCATTTAACAGCGATTTTTCTGTAGATGTAGTAGCATTACAGAATTTGGTAGAATTTACAATAGAAAGAGGGGTAGAATACCTTGTAGTATTAGGAACTACTGGGGAATCAGCGACTCTTAGTAAGGAAGAGAAACAGTTAGTCAAACGTACCGTAATAAAGGCTAATAAGAAAAGATTGCCATTAGTATTAGGAGTGGGAGGAAATAATACACATGCTGTATTAGAAGAATTAACACAGGAGAATTTAGAAGGGTTTGATGCTATATTATCGGTGTCGCCATATTATAATAAACCAACGCAAGAAGGAATTTATCAGCACTTCAAAATGATTGCAGAGAAAAGTCCATTACCTATTATTTTATACAATGTACCTGGTAGAACAGGAAGTAATATGGCAGTAGGCACTGTGGTTCGTTTAGCAAATGAGTTTAAGAATATCATTGGTATCAAAGAGGCAGCAGGAAGTATGGTACAAGGGATGGAATTAATCCGTCAAAGTACTCGTAAAGACTTTTTAGTAATATCAGGGGATGATGCAATAGCACTACCTTTAGTATTAGCTGGTGGAGCAGGAGTTATTTCGGTGATAGGACAAGGTGTTCCTCAGAAGTTTACAGATATGATTCGCTTAGGATTAAAAGGAGATATCAAAGAGGCATTTAAATTACAATATGAGTTAATGCCAATTATTGATATGATCTTTGAACAAGGAAACCCTGCAGGAATCAAAGAGATCTTAAAGTTAGAAGGAGTGATGCAAAATACACTTCGCTTGCCATTAGTTAATGTAGATACAGACTTGGCTTCAAGAATCGAAAAAGAAATTAAAAAACTGAATTAAAAAAAGAAAGTTATGTTATCAGAAAAGTTAGAAAAAGCGCTTAATGAGCAGATTAAAATAGAGGGGGATTCTTCTCAGATTTATTTAGAAATGGCTTCTTGGGCAGAGATTCAAGGGTTTGAAGGGATTGCTACTTTTATGTTTGCACAGTCAGACGAAGAGCGTCAACATATGCTTAAGTTGGTTAAATATGTTAACCAAAGAGGAGGGCAAGCTGTTATCCCAGCTGTAACAAAGCCTGAGTTAGATCATACTTCATTTAAAGCGTTGTTTAAGCAACTGTTTGATCATGAGGTTTTTGTTTCAAAAAGCATCAATGATTTAGTACATATAGCTTTAGAAGAGAGAGATTATGCGACTCATAATTTCTTACAATGGTATGTATCAGAACAAATAGAAGAAGAAGCTACAGCGCGTACAATTCTAGATAAGATAAACCTTATTGGAGATGATAAAGGAGGTTTATATTTATTCGATAATGATATTAAAAACTTTAACCAACAAGCGAATAATAACCCAGTAGTTTAATCGTTTAAGGAATAATGATTTATATGAAAAGATGTCATTTTAGACATCTTTTCTTTTTAATATAAAAAGCTTTTTGTATAATGCAATTATTAATTTAAATTTGCATTTGCTTTTACAGGACTATCTTGGAAATGCTTTTGTCAAAAACAACGAAAAACATTTATGAAAAAATATATCGGTTTATCTATTCTTATGCTTTCAATAGCGAGCTGCGGACCAATGCAAAAGGCTTTGAAATCAGAGGATTATGAATACAAAAAAGAAGTAGCAAATCAGTTTTTTGAGAAGGGGAAATATAGAAATGCTATTCGTCTTTATGAGCAATTAGAGACTGTCTATAGAGCGAATCCTAAAGCAGAAGATATGTTTTTTAACTTCGCTGAAGCGACTTATTTGACAAAAGACTATGAATTATCAGGGCACCGTTTTAAAAACTTTGCGGCTACATATCCAAGAAGTGAGAAACGAGAGGAAGCTCTTTTAAAAGAGATTAAGTCTGGTGTTGCATTATCACCTGTTTATTCTTTAGATCAAAGAGTAACATATGATGTAATAGATAAATTACAAAAGTTTATTGATCAATATCCAGGTTCTACTTTTGTTTTTGAAGCTAATTCAATTATGCAAGAGATGAATGAGAAGATTGAGAGAAAGACTTATGAGAATGCAAAGCAGTTAAATACGATTGGAGATTGGACTAGAAATTACAATGCTGCTATCGTAGCATTAGATAATTTTATCTATGATTATCCAGGTACAAAGTATAAAGAAGACGCGTTGTTTTATAAGTTTGATTCAGCTTATAAATTAGCAATGAACAGTGTGCATTATAAAATGGAAGAACGTCTGAATACAGCAAAATCAATGTACGATGTATTAGTTCGTTTTAATGCCGAAACAAAATACAAAAAGCAAGCAGATGGTATGCTTGAAAATATACAAGAAGAATTAGCAAAATTTTCAAAATAACTTAAGCGAAAGAGATGGATTTAAAGAAAACAAATGCTCCAGTAAACACAATTACTTATAACAAAAGTAAGATTGAAGAGCCTACAGGAAATATTTATGAGGCTATTACTATAATTGCTAAGAGAGCAAACCAAATCAACACAGAGATCAAGAATGAGTTGGTTGACAAGTTGGAAGAGTTCGCTACTTACAATGATAGTTTAGATGAAGTATTTGAAAATAAAGAACAAATAGAAGTATCTAAATTTTATGAAAAACTTCCAAAAGCTCAAGCATTAGCTGTAGAAGAGTGGTTAGAAGGTAAAGTTTCATACAAAGAACAATAGAACATAAATAATACTTAGTGATGTCAAGTTTAGGCGGTAAAAAAATAATACTAGGTGTAACTGGTGGAATTGCCGCGTATAAGACGGCACACTTAGTACGTTTACTTATAAAAGCAGGTGCCGAGGTCCAAGTGATCATGACACCTGCTTCTCATCAATTTGTAACTCCTTATACTTTATCTACTTTATCAAAGAATCCAGCATATACAAATTTCTTCAATGATGCTGGTGAAGGAGGGACATGGAATAATCATGTTGATTTAGCACTTTGGGCTGACTTAATGGTCATAGCTCCTGCAACTGCCAATACATTAGCGAAGATGGCTAATGGATATTGCGATAATCTCTTAATGGCAATCTATCTATCTGCTAAGTGCCCCGTTATGGTAGCTCCTGCAATGGACTTAGATATGTATGTGCACCCTACTACAGACCGTAATTTAGCTTTGTTAGAAAGTTATGGTAATCTTATTATTCCTGCTGAGGAAGGTGAACTAGCAAGTGGTTTGGTTGGTAAAGGCCGTATGGCTGAACCTGAGACAATTTTGCAGACTGTAAAAGATGTGTTGTTAAATAATTTGCCCCTAAAAGGAAGAAAATTATTAATAACTGCGGGGCCTACATACGAACCTATAGATCCTGTGCGTTTTATAGGTAATCATTCTTCTGGGAAAATGGGGTATGATATTGCTCGAGAGGCTGCTAAACAAGGTGCTGATGTAGTATTAGTATCAGGTCCTAGCAATCAGAAAATAGCGCATGAACGAGTAAAGGTTATCTCGGTTATGTCTGCTATGGAGATGTATGAGGCATGTCATCAGTATTATGCTGATGTGGATGCTGTGGTTGCCGCTGCTGCAGTAGCAGATTATCGACCTAAAGAAGTAGCTACTGAAAAGATTAAAAAGAACAGTGAAGAGTTTATAATAGAAATGGATAAAAATCCTGATATATTAGCTTCACTAGGTGCTATAAAGGAAAAACAGTTCCTAATAGGTTTTGCATTAGAAACTCAAAATGAGATAGAACATGCAAAAGCTAAAATCAAGAAGAAGAATTTAGATTTAATTGTTTTAAATTCTTTAAAAGATGAAGGAGCAGGTTTTGGAAAACCAACGAATAAGGTTACCTTTATAGATAAAGATTTTAATATAGAACCTAAGGAATTAAAATCTAAAGAAGAAGTAGCTCAGGATATTATATATAAGATAATTAAACATTATGAATAAACTTATTTGGCTTTTTGGTTCGTTTTTTATAGTTCTAAGTAGTTATGCTCAAGAGCTTAATGCAACAGTAACAGTAAACCATAGCCAAGTAGGAAATAGTAATCAAGCTTACTTTAAGTCTCTAGAGAAATCACTTAAAGACTTTATAAACAATACAAGTTGGACATCTAAAAAGTTTTCTCCAGTGGAGAAGATAGATTGTATGTTTTTTTTGAATGTAACTACTTACGGTAATAATACGGTATCAGGTACACTTCAGATAAAATCATCTAGACCTGTGTATGGATCAGGATATTCTACTCAGGTTTTGTTGTTTAATGATAAGGATATTGTTTTTAATTATATTGAGTTTGAATCTCTTTATTACAATCCCAATTCATACGATTCGAATTTGACTTCTTTGATTGGTTTTTACGCTAATTTAATTATTGGATTAGACGCAGAGACGTTTAGCAAAGGTGGTGGAAGTAGTTATTTGCAAACAGCAAATGGTATAGCGTCTATTGCTCAGCAAGGAAATTATAGAGGATGGAAGCAAGGGGATGGTAGCAACACTAGATATTCTTTTATTAGTGATCTTACATCAGGTGTAGGGGATGCTTATAGAGATGCTTTATATAAATATCACCGTTTAGGGTTAGATCGAATGAGCGATAATGTTGCGGATGGAAGAGATGGTATTCTACAAGCGTTAACGGCTTTAGAAAGTTTTAATTCTACTCGACCAAATTCTTTTCTTACACGTGTTTTCTTTGATTCTAAAACGGATGAGTTGATAGGAATATATGGTGGAGTGACAGATAAAAATAAGAAACGTGTAGTGGAATTATTGAATAAATTAGCTCCATTAAATGGATTAAAATGGAATAGTCTTTAGTTCTAAAATTAAGTTATATGCTTATATCATTAACAATCAAAAATTTTGCACTTATAGATACCTTAGAAATAGATTTTTCTAATGGTTTTTCTATTATTACTGGAGAGACTGGAGCTGGTAAATCTATTGTGTTAGGTGCATTAGGCTTATTACAAGGAAAACGTGCAGATCTATCTTCTCTAAAAGATAAAGAAGTAAAGTGTGTTATAGAAGGTCACTTTAGTATTGGTAAATACGGATTGAAAGACTTATTTAGTGTATTAGAACTAGAGTACGAAGATATAACTATCATAAGAAGAGAAATATCACCTTCTGGTAAATCTAGAGCCTTTGTAAATGATAGTCCTGTTAACTTATCTGATTTACAACGATTAACTGAAAATTTGATAGATATACATTCTCAACATCAGACTATGGAGTTGTCTGATGAAAATTACCAAATGCAAATTGTTGATGCAGTCGCAAATAATAGTGTTATTTTAGAGGAGTATAAAGGACATTTAGTATTATATAAGAAAGCTCAAACTCAACTAAAAAGCCTACAACAACAGCAGGCGGATTTAATTAAAGAACAAGATTATAATGCCTTTCTTTTAGAGGAATTAATGCAAGGAAATCTTGATGGATTAAATCAGCAAGAGTTAGAACAAGAGTACGAAAAACTGAATAATGTTGAGTTTGTAAGAGAAAGCTTTGGACAATCAATTAATCTTTTGACAGATGATGAAGTAGGAGCGGTTTATAGATTAAAAGAGGTAAAGCAATTATTACAGAAAACGAGTACTATTTCTAAAGATTATGAAGAGTTATATACTCGTATTAGTAGTGTAGAAATAGAGTTAAAAGATCTGTCTGATGAAATAGAACGTCAACTAGATAATGTGTCTGTTGATCCGGAACAATTAGATTTAATTAATGATCGCTTACAATTACTATATAATTTACAGAGAAAACATCAAGTAGCTACTGTTGAAGAATTATTAGCTATTAGAAGTGAACTGGAAGAGAAAGTAGATCTAGCTAGTGGAATAGACGATAAAATAAGCTCATTAGAAAGAGAAATTGATAAACTGAGTGTTGTTTTACATGAAGTAGGAGATAAGCTCTCAGAATCGAGAATAAAGGCTGTTCCTGTTTTAGTAAAACAACTATTAGAGATATTGTCATTAGTAGGAATACCTAATGCCAACTTTAAGTTTGACTTCACTGTATCCAAGAACTTTTTAGCTAATGGGAAAGATGAGTTACAATTGTTATTCTCAGCTAATAAAGGAATGGACTTCGGTGTGCTAAAGAAAGTTGCTTCAGGAGGAGAATTGTCTAGAATTATGTTAGCGATAAAAGCAATATTAGCTAGGTATTCTAATTTGCCTACTATCATTTTTGATGAGATAGATACTGGGGTTTCTGGAGAAGTAGCTGATAAGATGGGGGTGATTATGAAAGATATGAGTAATCATATGCAGGTGTTTGCCATTACTCATTTACCTCAAATAGCGGCAAAAGGGAAGCAACATTATAAAGTATACAAAACATCTGATGACGAAACGACTACTTCACAATTGACATTATTAGACTATGAGAGTAGAGTGAAAGAGATAGCACAGATGTTATCAGGAAAAGATATTAGTGATTCTGCTTTAGTTCATGCTAAAGAGTTATTATCAAAATAGAAAAAGCCATCTTATGATGGCTTTTTATTTTATGGTTTAGGTTGTTCAAATATCGTATGATATATAGATTGCTTCTCAGTTACTCTAAAGTACCCTAGTGCTTCTTTATCAGGTGTAGTAAGGTTTTTGACATTTCCTTTTATTTTAGAAATAGGTGTCTGAAAAGGACCTCCTCCATTGTTTAGCGCATCATTTATAAGCCACATATAATCATAATAGTTTCTAGAGATCTGATGTAGGTCTATTTGTATTTTGTCACCAGGCTTATAGTCTTTATCTGTAGAAATGTCTTCTATTAGTTGGCCTTTAGAAAACTCGTTAGAACGAACACTTAAGGCAGGTCTTTTATTTTCCCAAAGTAAATTAGTGTAATAATAGTTTAGTTTGTTATCCCCTTTATCAGTATCTTGAAAGTATATTCTAATTGTATAATAGTAATCATTAAAGAATTTTTCTCTTCTTTGTTCTAACCTTTCTATTTTTGGAGTTTCAACTAAACTTTCTGTTGCTTCATAAATATCATTGTCATATTCTATATGTAATTTATATTTATTTTTCACAAAGTCTTTTTTAATAGAGGTAGAGATATATCTCCCAGTATTATTAAGTTCTTTAAACGGGTGTTTATTCCCATTACCATCTTCTACCCATACTGTTGCATTATGGACTTTAGGTGCTTGGGGATTATAAAAATCTGTAGTCAAAGAGAGATTGATGCTTATAGTATCTTGTTTATTTTCGGCATCAAAATCGAGATTACCTTCAACAACTAATCTCGGAGGTGCTGTTGGTAAGTCTATATCTATTACGTGCTCACAAGAAGTTAGGTATAATAGAATAGAGAGTATACTTATATATTTGAGAATATTCATTTGATTAGAATTTAAAGTTATAGGTCACACTTGGAACCATTCCGAAAATAGACATTTTAACAGCTTCATTCTGTCCTCTGTGATCTTTGTGTTCACGGAATGATATAGAAGCCGCATTAGCTCTTCCATAAAGATTGTATATACCAAATACCCATTCACTTTGCCACTTTCTAGTTGTGTTTTTTGTAGGAGTATAAGTTGCAGATACATCTAGGTGGTGATAAGCAGGTAGGCTATAAGCTCCTCTTTTCCCAAAATTAGGAACACTCTGACCTAAATAGTCATATCTTCCTTCAGGGTAAGATGTTGGTCGTCCTGATTGTAAGGTAAAGCTAGCGCTAAGATCCCACTTCTTATTTAATTGGTACATAGCCGTAACAGAAAAGTCATGTGTTTTATCATAAGCAGTTCTGTACCATTGACCATTATTTATTCCTGGTTCATCTGGTGTTCTACCAGGTGTTCTCTGCTCTGATTTTGCTAAGGTGTAGGATACCCATCCTGTAAGTCTGCCTAGATTCTTGCGTACTAATAGTTCTAATCCGTATGCTCTAGATTCACCAGTCAGAATTACGCGTTCTAAAGCATCATTACCTATTAGTTGAGCTCCCTCTATATAATCTACTCTGTTATCTCCTTTTTTATAGTAAACCTCTGTTTCTAAACTATATTTCCCTTCTTTAAAGTTTCTGAAGTATCCTAATGCAACTTGGTCAACGAGTTCTGGTTTGATATATTTACCACTAGGTGTCCAAATATCTAATGGAGTAGGAGCAGCTGTATTAGACATTAAATGAAGATACTGAGCCATTCTGTTATAGCTAGCTTTAATAGACTGATCATCATTAATAATGTAGGCAATACCAAATCGTGGTTCAAAATTATTGTAGTTTTGAATACTCTTTCCTTTGCTATAAGATTCGGTACCTATGATATCTGCCATTTTGTAAACGCCTAGTTCACTATCGTATCTTACAGGTTGATTGTTTTGATATAGATTAATGTTCTCTTTTCCTAGATTGGTAAATGTGGAGAACCTAGCTCCATAGTTTAAATTAAAATGCTGACCAATACTTTGTTCTGCTTCTAAATATACACCTCCTTCAAAAGCGTATTTAGAATCTATTTTTTTATAAATAATAGATGAGTCTGGTTTTGTTGGCTTAATTACTCCTGGTGAAAAATCATAGTAAAGCCCACTTATTCCATATTTTAATTGAAGATTACTATTGATATCATGAGTTAGATCATATTTTAATGAGTAACTTTTAATATCAGAATCCCATTTAAAGCTAGTTATTTCCATATCTAGGCCATATACATAGTCACTGTATGAAGTGGTAAGTTTACTACTTAGGTTATCTGAGAATAAATGATGCCATTGAAGATTTAAAATTGAGTTACCAAAGGTGTTCTTTAATAACTGACTAAAACTAAATACATCTCGTCCGAAATAACCTGATAAGGTAAGTTTATTGTTTTCGTTTAAATCAAAGTTCAATTTAGTGTTTAAATCATAAAAATAAGCAGAGTTTTTGTTGTCTGTTAGTTTTAGGAATAAATGTGCATACGAAGCTCTTCCTGCTACAAGGAATGAAGATTTTCCTTTTTGCATAGGGCCTTCAGCCATTAATCTACTAGAGATAACTCCTATACCTCCCGTACCATGAAACTCCTCAGTATTACCGTTTTTTTGGAACACTTCTAATACAGAAGAAGCTCGTCCTCCAAATCTAGCTGGTATTCCTCCTTTGTATAGCTTGATGTCTTGAAGTGCGTCTGAATTAAATACTGAGAAGAAACCAAATAGGTGAGAAGAGCTAAATACATTTGCATCATCTAAAAGTACTAGGTTCTGTCCTGCACTTCCACCTCGCACATTAAATCCTGACGCTCCTTCTCCAGCATTTGTTACACCAGGGAGTTGTAAGATAGACTTTAAAACATCTGTTTCACCTAGTACGACAGGCATTTTCTTAACTTCTTCTATAGATAATTTATTGACACTCATCTCAGGTGTTCTAATATCTGCTTTTGTAGAGTTCTTTACTATGACTACTTCGTCTAATTGTGCAGTGTCAGGTTTTAGGATAATCTTTAATGTATTATCTTTAGTTGTGTCTATCTTAGAATGGTGAGTAGTATAACCTAAATAAGACACCTGAACGGTATATTGTCCAGAAGGAAGAGAGATTGTGAATTCTCCTAGTTCATTGGTTATAGTTGCTAGATCTAGTTCTTTTATATAGACAGTAGCTCCTATAAGGGGAGAGTTGTTATCTAATACCTTTCCTTTTAGTGTAGTCTGTACTTGTTCATTAATGACATTAGCCATTGTATGTTGTACATGAAGGGGGATAGTAGATACATAGAAACTCAGTCCCAATAAATAATTGGTAAACTTTTTGTGATTAATCATTCGTTTATCTTATTATGTTTCAATGCAAAAATAGGTAAGTAATTATTGCTGCTCGTTTAATTAAACGTGGATGAAGTAGTTATTATTTTAATGGCATTCAAATAAATAGTAATGAAACAAGAATGTTATTATTTATGATTCTTTACATTTGTTTTTATGAAGTCACTATGGAAATTTTATTCTAATTTTTGGTTGAGGAATGCGTCAGTTATCATTCTACTTCTTAGTGTATTTACATTCGTCGCTTCTGTAGATAAGAGTGATCGCTCATTATCTGAGATTTGGGAAGAGTTAGTGCCTTCCTTCTTTATAGTATATGGCTGTATTTTAATTAGTAATATCTTACTGATTAAGCGTTATATGATTACTAAGCGATATAATATTTTCTTACCATTATTCACTATTTATTGGATTGTTGTTTTAATAGGTACAGGACTGTTGAATATGTTTATCGACAGTTTTGATTCT
This sequence comes from Myroides profundi, assembly GCF_000833025.1. Lineage (NCBI taxonomy): Bacteria > Pseudomonadati > Bacteroidota > Flavobacteriia > Flavobacteriales > Flavobacteriaceae > Myroides > Myroides profundi. Next base: position 3,296,244 of record NZ_CP010817.1, on the reverse strand, counting down.
TGGTTAAGCGAAATACTAAATACTATTTTTTTAATGTTTTTAGGCTCTGGAACTTATTTTATTCACTTATGGGTATTCAATGATATTACAGTTCGTGAAAAACGTTTGGTAAATACTGTAGCTGAATTAGACTTCCTCAAGATGCAGTTAAATCCACACTTTCTTTTAAATGCAATGAATAATTTATATGGTGAGGCTTTAACTAATCCTAGTGAGACGCCAGAGCGCATTTTACAATTATCTCATTTATTGAGATATCAATTAGAAGCAACCAAAAGAGAGTTTGTTTCTTTAGATCAAGAAATAGAATTTTTAAAAGAATATTTTAATTACTATAAGTTTAGGACAAACGATTTAGTAGTTGATATTAAATACGAAGGTGAGATTGAGAAGTTTCAAGTACCTCCTCTTTTGTATTTTAGTTTAGTAGAAAACGCTATTAAATTCGCCTTACAGACAGAATTCCCTTTTATAAAGTTAAGGGGATATGCTAGAGAGAATCATTTGTTATTCGAATTAGAAAATAGTTGTTTACCTGACGAAATGTTACAAAGTGGAACAGGAGTAGGTCTTTTAAATCTTGAGCGAAGATTAGAAGTGTCTCAGTTGAGATATAAATTTACAAAGAACAAATCAAAAAATTATTATAAAACCACTTTAGAATTATGGGAATTACCTACCAATGTTTAATAGTTGATGATGAGAAGCCTGCACATCAGGTGCTTTTAAGTCATATTAAACAATGTGATGATTTAGAATGTATAGGGCATGCTTATAGTGGAAAAGAAGCTTTAACTTTTTTACAAAATACAGAAGTTGATATTTTGTTTTTAGATATCAATATGCCTTTAGTATCTGGTTTAGAGCTTTTACAAATGTTACCTACTAAGCCTACTACGATTGTTACTACAGCGTATTCAGATTTTGCTTTAGAATCTTATCAGAATGATGCAGTTGATTATTTACTAAAACCGATTTCTTTCAGTAAGTTTTTAAAAGCTGTAGAAAAAGCAAAGGTGTTTTGTAAAGATAGAAGAGAGACTATACGTAAGAGTGAAGCTCAGAAAGTATTGATAAAAGAAGATGGTTTTGATTATTTTATTGAACTATCAGATATTATTTACATTGAGAGTGCTGGTAATTATATCAAGATATTTACTAAAAGCAGACGCAAGAGCTATTTTGTATATGGGTCTTTAGTAGGGTTTAAAACTGAATTAACGGGAGATAACTTCGTTCAGGTACATCGTTCCTTTATTATAAATAAAGAGTGTATAAAAGAGCGATTTATGACTAAAGTTATTCTGGTGAATGGCGATGAAGTGCCAATAGGGCGTAAGTACCAGATTTTACTAGATCAATAAAAGAGAAAATAAAAAAAGGTCATCAGTTAACTGATGACCTTTTTTAGTATATCGATGCTATATTAGATAGTGTCAATAATTTGGTTTAAAGTAGCGCTTGGACGCATAGCTTTAGCTGTGTCAGCTACATTTGATTGGTAATACCCACCGATGTTTTGAGCTTTACCTTGAGAAGCGATTAACTCCTCATTGATTTTAGCTTCAGCTTCAGTCATTGCTTTTGCAATAGGAGCAAATTTAGCTTGTAACTCAGCATCTTTAGTTTGGTTAGCTAATGCTTCAGCCCAATACATTGCTAAGTAGAAGTGTGAACCACGGTTATCGATAGATCCAACTCTACGAGCAGGTGATTTATCATTGTCTAAGAACTTAGCAGTAGCTTCGTCTAATGTCTCAGCTAATACCATCGCTTTAGGGTTGTTTTGAGTTTGGCTTAAGTGTTCGAATGAAGCACCTAGAGCTAAGAACTCTCCTAAAGAATCCCAACGTAAATATCCTTCTTCGATGAATTGCTCGATATGTTTAGGTGCAGAACCTCCTGCTCCTGTTTCGAATAATCCACCACCATTCATTAATGGAACGATAGATAACATCTTAGCTGAAGTACCTACTTCTAGGATTGGGAATAAATCTGTTAAGTAATCACGTAATACATTTCCTGTTACAGAGATTGTATCTAGACCTTGACGGATTCTTTCTACAGATACTTTAGTAGCTTCTACTGGGTTTAAGATTCTGATGTCTAATCCAGTTGTATCGTGATCTTTTAAATATGTATTTACTTTAGCGATGATTTCTCTATCATGAGCTCTATTCTCATCTAACCAGAAGATAGCAGGAGTATCAGATAAACGAGAACGGTTAACAGCTAGTTTAACCCAGTCTTGGATAGGAGCATCTTTAGTTTGACACATTCTGAATATATCTCCAGCTTCTACATTTTGTTCAAAGAAGATATTTCCTTTATCATCAGATACGCGGATTACTCCATTTGTATCAGCTTGGAATGTTTTGTCATGAGAACCATACTCTTCTGCTTTTTGAGCCATAAGACCTACGTTAGGAACAGATCCCATAGTAGTAGGGTTATAAGCACCATTAGCTTTACAGTCTTCGATTACAGTTTGGTATACACCAGCGTAGCAACGGTCTGGAATGATAGCTAAAGTATCTTGTGATTTTCCTTCAGCATTCCACATTTGTCCTGAAGTACGGATCATAGCTGGCATAGAAGCATCTACAATAACATCAGAAGGAACATGTAAGTTAGTGATACCTTTATCAGAGTTCACCATTGCGATAGCAGGACCATTAGCAATAGCAGCGTCGATAGCAGCTTTTACTTCAGCTTCTTGTGCATGTCCAGCTAATTTAGCGTATAAATCACCTAATCCATTATTTGGGATAATACCTAATTCTGCAAATAAAGTAGCATATTTAGCATACACTTCTTTGAAGTAAACTTCTACTACAGCACCGAAGATGATAGGGTCAGACACCTTCATCATAGTCGCTTTTAAGTGAGTAGAGAATAAGATACCTTTTGCTTTTGCTTCTTCTTTACATTCAGAAACGAAAGCTTTTAATTTATTTACATTTAGTACAGATGAGTCAATGATTTCACCTTTTAATAAAGGAGCGTAATCTTTTAATAATTTAATAGCACCATCAGTACCTACAAATTCGATTTTATATTTACAGTTATCAGCTATAGTAACTGATTTCTCACTACCATAAAAATCTCCTTCAGACATAGAAGCTACTCTTGTTTTAGAATCAGCTGACCATGCTCCCATTGAGTGTGGGTGTTTTTTAGCATAGTTTTTAACTGCTTTAGGAGCTCTACGATCTGAATTTCCTTCACGTAACACAGGGTTTACAGCAGAACCTAAGATTTTAGCATATTTAGCTTTAATCTCTTTTTCTTCTTCAGTCTTAGCATCTGCAGTATAGTTAGGCACTGCATAGCCATGAGCTTGTAATTCTTTAATAGCAGCATTCAACTGAGGAATAGAAGCAGAGATGTTTGGAAGTTTAATGATATTAGCTTCAGGGGTCTTAGCTAATTCTCCTAATTCTGCTAATGCATCACCGATTCTTTGCTCTTCTTTTAAGAACTCAGGGAAGGTTGCAAGAATACGTCCTGCTAAAGATATATCTCTTGTTTCAACATCTATACTTGCTGTTTTAGCAAATGCTTGTACAATAGGTAAGAACGAATACGTAGCTAACATTGGAGCCTCGTCTGTAAACGTGTAAAGGATTTTAGATTTTTGTGTCATTTTTTATTTACTTTAAATGAAAACAATATTATCGTTAAATATATTTTGTTTAAAACTTGAAATTTATATAGCAAATATACTAAATATGTATGTTATTGTTTAGGCTTAATACCCTTTTTAGAGTTGAATTACGAATTTGATAATTCAGACTTTTTATATTTCTGTTTTAGTACATTTTGATATAATATTTTATCATATTAATGAAAAAGGTCACCCTATAAAAGAGTGACCTTTGTTTTTATTTTAGATTTATTAGTTTTTTCCACCAAGGGCGTTTGTCTACTTCTAGATCTTGGCCATATCCATAACCATATCCGTATCCATAACCATATCCTTTGTTTGTCTCAGTATCATTTAAGATAATTGACATATTCGGAAGTTTACCTTCTTTGTGTAAGTCATTAGGTAATTTAAGCATACGTTTGTCTAGGTAGTTTGCTCTCGCTACGTAGATAAATGTATCAGCATATTTTGCAATTAACAAGGTATCTGTAACTAAACTAACTGGAGCTGTATCTACAATGATATAGTCATATTGTTTTTTAAGAGTCTCAAACATATCTCCTATTCTATCTCCCATTAATAATTCTGCAGGGTTAGGTGGAATAGTACCTGCTGGTAAAGCATACATGTTTTCGTAACCATCTATTTTTACAACATACTGGTTGATATCGTCCTCTTTTCTTAATAAGTAGTCAGATACCCCTTTAGTAGGAAGCATGATATAATCATCTAATCTTGGGTTACGAATATCTAATCCGATAAGAAGAGTTCGTTTACCTGATAATGCAATTGTAGCTGCAATATTTACAGATGTAAATGTTTTTCCTTCTTTAGGGAATGTAGAAGTTAAGAATATCATCTTAGCATTACCTTCTTGTACACCACTTAACATAAACTCAAGGTTCGTTCTAATGATACGAAGAGCTTCAGCTGTACTCGTTCTACTCGCAATATTAACGATTTTAGAATTATCGTTAGAGTGTGGTATATCTCCTAAGAATGGAACTTGAGTATTTTCCTCAATGTCTAATCTAGTCTTAACCTTAGTATCTAATAAGCTACGTAAGTAGATTAAAGCAAATGGTATTAATCCTCCCATGATAAGAGCGGCTAATAAGATAATTGCTTTTTTAGGAGCTACTGGTTTATCACTACTCTTAGCTACATCGATTATTTTAGCATTTTGTTCTGTTGCTGCTAAAGCGATAGCAGTTTCTTCTCTTTTTTGGAATAAGTATAAGTAGATAGCCTCTTTTACTTTTTGCTGTCTATCGATGATTCTGAACTCTCTTTCTTGTTTGGGTACAAGAGATAGTTTAGATTTTAATTCAGATTCTTTAGACGCTAACTCTCTACGTGTAATTTTTAGATTGCTCTCTGCTCTTAAAAGACTTTCTAATACAGAAGCTTTCATAGAGTTGATTTGGTCGTCTAATTTTACGATAGCAGGGTTAAGTTTAGTTGTACTAGTACTTAATTTATTTCTTTCTAATACTAACTGGTTGTATTGATTGATTAAGCTATTAGAGCTAACATCTGTCGATACTATATTACCAGGAAGTAATTCATTCGGTTTGCTGTTTTTTAAGAACTCAATTAATGAAGAGATAACTTTTAGTTCAGTTTCATTTTCAATAATCTGTTTTTCATAAACGTTAGCATTCTCTAAGTGAATTTTTAATTCAGTAGGAATATCAGTAATGCTATTTCTAGCTTTATATCCTTCTACGTTTTTCTCTACATCACCTAATTCGTCAGTGATAAGAACTAAACGTGAGTCGATAAACTCTGAAGTTTTCTCTGAGATAAAACGTTTGTCAGCAATAGCACCATCATTGTATAAAGTAATCAAGGTATTTAAGTACTCTTTTGCTTTAGCTGGTGTAGCGTTTAACAATGATAACTCAAGAACAGTAGAGAACTTATCCGTAGGAGCTATTTTTACTTCTTTTACGTAGTAATCAACAACTTTTTGTACAGGTTTTATTTGTACTAATATTTCATTTACAGTTTCTTCAGATCCTTCTTTTTTAAGAGCATCTAATGTACCTGTTTTTTTAGGAGCGTTTTTAGTTACGATAAGTTTACCTAATATAGTAGTTATAGGCTCATCGTATTTAAAAGTACCAATTTCTTCTTCCTCTTCATTTAATAATAGAAAAGATGATTCAGTTCTATCTTTAATGATAAATGAATACTCGATATCATCAAAGTCAAAAACACGCTCTACAAAGTTGATAGCAACAGGACTATTACCATATAAATCCTTTTTTACAAATCTATCGTTATTGATTAAAGCTATATTTAATTGTAATCTTCTAACTGTTCTTTCTGCAAGGCTTCTTGATTGTAATACTTGTGTCTCGTTTTCTACATTACTTTTACCACCAGAGAACATCCCTAAGTCAGCGAATGCTGCCATTTCAGAAGCTATTCCACCACCTCTTTTCTCATCTTTTACGATGATAGAAGTACTGATAGAATATATCTTCTGGCTATAACGTAAATAAACGAAAGCTAAAGCTACAGTAATAAAAACACTTAATACAAACCATCTCCAGTGAACTAAATATTTCTCTAGTTCTTCTCGTATGTTAATATTAGAGTTTTCTTGATTGTCAAATTTGTTTTCCATTTTTCTATTTTGTAGCAAGTGCTATTACAGTTACTAAAAGTGATAATGCAGAGATTCCTAAACTTAAGTTAGGTCCTACTACAGAAGAGTTTACTCTTGTTTTGTTAGGCTCTACATATACAATATCGTTTTGATTTAAATAATAGTATGGAGATACCATAAAGTCCGCTTTAGTCATATCTACGCGGATAGGAACTCTTCTTCCATCTATTTCTCTTATCAATAATATATTGTCTCTTTTTCCATATACTGTTAGGTCACCAGATAGTGCTATCGCTTCAGCTAATGTAAGTCTCTCACTATTGATAGTGTGTACTCCTGGCTTATTTACCTCCCCTTGTACTGTCACTTTGTAGTTCATGATTCTCATGTTGACAATAGGGTTGTTGATATATTGGCTTATTTGTTTTGTCAGTATTTCTACAGCTTCTTTCTTGCTTTTACCACCTACTTTAATAGTTCCTAATACAGGGAATTCTATATTTCCATCACTATCTACTAAGTATAAGTGTTGAGTCATAGTACCGCTACCAGCAGGATTGTTAGGATTTGTAGTCATTGTATTAGCTAAGTTAAACGGAGCAGCTGCTTCAGGATCTTCAGCAGATACAATGATCATTAGTAAATCATCTGATCTTAAACGAGTCTCAAATTTATTGTCATTAGACTCTTTTAATAATACATCCTCAACGTTTTGGTAGTATACAATGTTCTCTCTAGATGCACATGAGCCTAGCAATAGCATAGTGCAAAAGAAAAGAGATAGTTTTAGCGCAATTATATTTTTCATTGTTATTTTTTTGCAAATATATAGTTTCTAAATAGTCAAAAAAAAGAGTTTTACCATTTAAAGTGTCAAATATAGTTTTTTCTGAGTAGAGATAAAATGCTGCTTTCGCAAAAAGTACAGTGTTTTTGGGATAATTCACCTTTTTTCTAATTATAAAAAACACAATAATCTCAGAAATTAAAAGAACTATAAATAATAGTTGTTAAATATGTAAAAGTGGTTTTTGATTCTTATTTAGAACGTTAATTTCTTTTTACGTAGCTCGAAGTTCTGCCCTAAGTACACTTTTCGTACCATTTCGTCTTCTGCTAACTCTTCTGGAACACCTGCTTTTAAGATTCCTCCCTCGAACATCAGGTAGGTTTTGTCTGTAATAGCTAGTGTCTCCTGAACATTGTGATCTGTAATAAGAATACCAATGTTTTTGTTTTTTAAGTTAGCAACGATCTTTTGGATATCTTCTACCGCTACTGGGTCAACTCCCGCAAATGGTTCGTCTAGAAGAATGAACTTAGGATCAGTAGCTAATGCTCTCGCGATTTCTGTACGTCTTCTTTCTCCTCCAGATAATACATCTCCTCTATTGGTACGTACATGGTTTAAGTTGAACTCTTCTATTAGTGATTCCATCTTAGCCTCTTGTTCTTTTTTAGAGAGCTTTGTTAGTTGGAGTACACTAAGGATATTGTCTTCTATACTTAGTTTTCTAAAGATAGAAGCCTCTTGTGCCAAGTACCCAATACCATGTTGTGCACGCTTATACATCGGAAAATCTGTTATATCCGTATTGTCTAAGTATATATGTCCACTATTAGGCTTTACTAATCCTACGATCATATAGAATGATGTAGTCTTTCCAGCACCATTAGGTCCTAGTAGTCCTACGATTTCTCCTTGATTAACCTCTACCGATATACCTTTAACGACTTTGCGTTTTTTGTACATCTTAATTAAATTATCAGCTCTTAATTTCATGATTTTAAAAATATGAGATTAGTCAATTTGTTTTGTTTTACTTGCTTCTATCTTCTTATTCTTTTTGTGTACGAAGAGAGAGATATAGATACTCACTTCATATAGTATAAGTAGAGGAATAGAAACTATAATCTGGCTCACTACATCTGGTGGTGTAATGACAGCAGCGATGATTAATATTAATACGATAGCGTACTTTCTATAGTCTCTTAAGAACTGTGGAGTGACTAAGTCTAACACAGATAAGAAGTAAATAATAATCGGCAATTCGAATACTAAACCACATGCTATAGAAGTAGTCTTTACAAGACCGATATAAGAGTTGATATCGATCTGGTTTTTAACGATATCACTTACCTGTAAGTTCGCAAGGAAATTAATAGATAGAGGAGTGATAACGTAGTATCCAAATACTACTCCCATAAAGAATAATAAAGAAGATACAACGATAAATAGTTTAGCGTATTTCTTTTCTTTTGTATAAAGTGCTGGACTGATGAACTTCCATATTTCCCAAAGAATGAAAGGAACTGCAATAATAAAACCTGCTGAAATACAAGTCCAAATTAATACAGAGAACTGTCCATCCATCGTTCTGTTCTGAATCTCGAAGGGTAAGTCTTGTAAACAAAAACTTCTATCAAAATCAAAACGTTGTGCTATTTTACAAAAGAATTGATAGGTAACGAAATCACTTCTTTTTGGTGCGAAGATGATTTTGTCAAAAATAAAATCACTAAAAATAAAAGCGACTGCCCCTCCTCCTAGTATAAATGCTGAAGATCTAACTAATAACCATCTTAGTTCTTCTAAGTGGTCTAGGAAAGACATTTCCTTTTTTGATTTATCTGAGTTTGCCATATTTATACGATCCCTTCTTTTAATATATCATGTAGGTGGATTACGCCTACGTATTTGTTGTTTTGTGTCACTAGTAATTGCGTGATAGAGTTGTCCTCTAATATAGACAGTGCCTTAGATACGTGCTCAGAACTCTCTATTGATTTAGGGTTGATAGACATAATATCTTTTGCCTTATAATCGTTTAGATTACTACTTTTTTGTAGCATACGGCGCAAGTCTCCATCTGTTATGATTCCTATGATTTGCTCATTATCTACTACAGCAGTTACTCCTAAGCGTTTCTCTGATATCTCTACGATTACTTCTTGGATAGAAGAGTCTGGAGATACCGCAGGTTTGTTTTCGCTTTTTAGTATGTTTTGCACCAAAAGTAACAATTTTTTACCTAATGCTCCACCTGGATGGTACATTGCGAAGTCTTCTGCTGTGAAGTTTCTCAATTCTATAAGACATGCTGCTAAAGCATCTCCTAAAACTAGCTGAGCAGTAGTGCTATTCATAGGTGCTAGATTATTCTGTTCTGCTTCTCTATCTATTTTAGATAGTAGGATATAATCAGCACTCTTTGCTAAAAAAGAATTCTCATTAGCTGTGATAGCGATAAGCGTATTGTCGTGTCTTTTTAGGATAGGGGCTAATACTTTTATTTCTGGGCTATTACCGCTATTAGAGATACAGATGATACAGTCTCCTGGTTGGATTAAACCTAGATCTCCATGCATTGCTTCTGCGGCATGCATATAGATAGACGGAGTACCTGTAGAATTAAATGTAGCTACTATTTTCGCTCCAATTAGTGCACTTTTGCCTATTCCTGTCACAATTATTCGCCCTTTGCAGTTGAAAATCGCTTTAACAGTTTTTTCAAAATCATCCGTTAGATAATCGATTAGTTTTTTAATGCTTTCACTCTCAGAAAGTAAAGTATTCTTGGCGGTGTTTAATATGTTAATTGATGTATTCAAAATGAGCGAATGTTAAATATTATGATTGAACTAAAGAAATTTTGTACCTTTAGGTACTGCAAATTTATGTAAAATACCATACAAAAATAATGAAATCAACTGAAATTGACTTGCACAAAGAGTTAAAGAGATTTTTTGGATTTTCTCAATTCAAAGGTCTTCAGGAAGATGTGGTCAAAAGTATTATTTCTGGACACAATACTTTTGTGATTATGCCGACTGGAGGAGGGAAGTCTCTTTGTTATCAATTACCTGCATTGGTGTTAGAGGGAACTGCTATTGTTGTTTCACCGTTAATTGCTTTGATGAAGAATCAAGTAGATGCTATTAGAAGTTTATCTTCAGAGCATGGTGTAGCTCATGTGCTTAATTCATCTCTTACGAAGACTGAGATAGCTCAGGTAAAGGAAGACATTAAAAGTGGGATTACAAAGTTGCTATACGTAGCACCTGAATCTTTAACTAAGGAAGAGTATGTTAGCTTTTTACAAGGGGAGAAATTATCTTTTGTAGCTATTGACGAGGCCCATTGTATTTCTGAATGGGGACATGACTTTAGACCAGAGTATAGAAATCTGCGCAACATTATTAGAAGTCTTGGGGATATACCTATTATAGGACTGACTGCAACAGCCACTCCTAAAGTACAAGAGGATATCTTAAAAAACTTAGAAATTCCAAACGCGAATACCTTCAAAGCATCGTTTAACAGACCTAACTTATTCTATGAGATACGTCCTAAAACGAAAAATGTAGAGACGGATATCATTCGCTTTATTAAACAACACCAAGGGAAATCAGGAGTGATCTACTGTCTTAGTAGAAAGAAAGTAGAAGAAATCGCAAATGTACTTCAGGTAAATGGTATCAGTGCTGTGCCTTATCACGCAGGACTAGATGCTAAGACCCGTGCTAAACATCAAGATATGTTCTTAATGGAGGATGTAGATGTAGTAGTAGCTACTATCGCATTCGGTATGGGGATAGATAAGCCAGATGTACGCTATGTAATACACCATGATATTCCTAAATCATTAGAAAGTTATTATCAAGAGACGGGTAGAGCTGGACGTGATGGAGGTGAAGGACACTGTCTAGCCTATTACTCATATAAAGATATAGAGAAGCTTGAGAAGTTTATGGCTGGTAAGCCTGTAGCTGAGCAAGAAATAGGATATGCCCTATTACAAGAAGTAGTAGCGTATGCTGAAACATCGATGTCTAGAAGGAAATTTATCCTACACTATTTCGGAGAAGAATTTGACGAAGTCAATGGTGAAGGAGCTGATATGGATGATAATATTCGTAATCCTAAAACGAAGGTAGAAGCTAAAGATGGTGTGGTTCAATTATTAAAAGTAATTAGAGACACGAAACAATCTTATAAGACAAAAGAAATAGTATTCACTCTACTAGGGAAAATCAATGCACTGTTAAAAGTAAATAAGACAGATACATTGGACTTTTTCGGTTGTGGTAAAGATCACGATGAGAAGTACTGGATAGCTCTTATTAGACAAGTATTAGTAGCAGACTTATTGCGCAAAGATATCGAAGCTTATGGAGTGTTAAAACTGACAGAGGCTGGGCTACAGTTTATAGATAATCCTAAGTCATTTATGATGACTGAAGATCACGAATATTCTGATGCTGAAAATGATTTGGATGTGATCGCTAGTAAAGCTAGTCTAGTGATAGACGAGGCTCTGATCGGTATCCTAAAAGATCTGCGTAAGAAAGTAGCGAAGAAATATGGTGTACCTCCATTCGTAGTATTCCAAGACCCTTCATTAGAGGAGATGGGACTTAAGTATCCAGTTACTCTTGAAGAGATGTCTAATATTATAGGAGTAAGTGAAGGTAAAGCTAAGAAGTATGGTAAGGAGTTCGTAGATGTGATTAGTAAGTATGTAGAGGATAACGATATCATCAGACCTGATGACTTAGTAGTTAAATCTACAGGAGCTAATTCTGCATTAAAACTTTATATTATTCAGAACGTAGATAGAAAGTTATCTTTATCGGATATAGCGAGTGCTAAAGGATTAGATATGGATGGTCTGCTAAAAGAGATGGAGCAGATCGTATATTCTGGTACGAAGTTGAATATATCATATTGGATAGATGATGTCTTAGACGAAGATCAGCAAGAAGAAATTTATGATTACTTTATGGAATCAGAGACAGATAATATTAAGGCTGCGATGACTGAGTTTGACGGAGATTATGATACTGAAGAGTTGCGATTAATGCGTATTCAGTTTATTAGTAAAGAAGCGAACTAGTTCATAGTAGATATAGAACAATTAAAATCTTCAGTAGGTGACTACTGAGGATTTTTTTATACATTCTTTTTAAAAATATGGAAAAGATATTTAAATCGTGTTTTAGAAGATCTTCTTTAGTTAAGATTAGTATCGCTACTATGGTGCTTTTAATGATAAATATTTTATTTATAATCTTAATATTAAAGGCAAAGAGAGGTGATATCGGGGTGAGTAATATCGAGAGTGCTATAGCAAGTGGAGTAGTGATGGCTTCTATATTAGTCTATTTTGTAGTTAAAATATATCCGTATCTCAACAAAATAACGATTGATGGAGAGAAGATATATTATAAGAAACTATTTGGGCAGGAGAGAGTCATAGATATAGCTATAGAAAATGTGCAGATACATATAGATACATTATATATGCGGTGGACTAACCAAGATGGTTATATAGAAGTGAATAGTGGAAAGAAAAAAATCAAGATTATAGAAAGTTATTATAAAAACTATGTAGTGCTAAAAGAAACTTTGATCGCTTTAGCTTAACGAAAGATATATAGATAAAAGGTGTTCTTATAGAGCACCTTTTTTTGTGGATATTAGACACTTTGTTTAGGTAGGTATTTAGTAATCATACAGTTTAGATAGAAGGAGAATAGGTGATGAGTAAATGGAGAATTGTTCGACAAAGTCACCTCTAGCTCCACCAATCTCGAGGAATTGTCCATGAATTGTCGAGCGAATTGCTTATAACACCTGTATTATAAGGGGATATGCTATAGAGGGTGTTTGTGCTTATATAGGGATGTTTTTGTTTAACGTGTTGTTTGTTAGTGTTTTATGTTGTTTTAGGGACTAAAAAAAGCATGTCTTTTTTTCTTATAAAACAGGGTTTTGCTCATATTTAGGAGATAGAATAGAAAAAAAGACCTTTCAGAATATGAAAAAGTGCTTATAAAAGTGAAATATAGATTCGAATATTAAAAAAATAGTGTCCTTTTTCTTAATAGTTAAAAGATGTACTGAGTTGTAAAAAAGAAAGAGGTAACCTATGTAATAAGTTACCTCTTGATATATGTATTCACAGATGCGGTCTATTCGTATAGCTCTCCTCGATGTGGTTTTAGGATATCTCTTAGTTGTCTCATTTGCTCATCATTGACTACCATATACGCGATAGTATGCTCTGGTGCTAGTACTGTATAGTCTATGATAGAGATAGGTAGTTGTTCTATAGCGACATACTCTTTAAGATGTATTACGTGATGTTCGGCTGTTTTTTCTCCAGCAGGCCCTTTAAAATCCCAAATAAGTTTGATTTGTCTTTCCATTTTCTAATTGTCATTTGTACAAAAGTAGTCAAAAAATAAGTAGAAATAGTTGAAGAATCAGTAGAAGTAGCTAGAAGGAAAAGCACTGCGTATGAATAGTATTGAAAGATAAAACGAGGGAGTAGATAACAAAAGAGGCAGTGTAGTCGTTTATAAATGAATATTATAGCAGAAAGACAGGTTTATAACGATGCTATCTGATAAAGAGATTAGTTTAACCGTATCTTTTTTGTATTTTTGAGGTTGATATAAATTATTAGGTATGAAAGAAGAGTTAGTGGTATTAGTAAATGAACAAGATGAACAAGTAGGAGTAATGGAAAAGATAGAAGCTCATGAAAAAGCTTTGTTACATCGTGCATTTTCTGTTTTTATTTTGAATAAAAATAATGAAGTAATGTTACAACAACGTGCTTCAGAAAAGTATCACTCGCCTTTATTGTGGACTAATACTTGTTGTAGTCATCAACGTGTAGGCGAAACAAATATAGAGGCTGGTAGACGTAGATTAATGGAAGAAATGGGATTCGAAGTGCCCCTAAAAGATGTTTTTAGTTTTATCTATAAAGCCCCATTTGACAATGGTCTGACAGAGCATGAGTTTGATCATGTGATGATTGGATATTACGATGATGAACCAAATATCAACCTAGAAGAAGTAGAGGCATGGAAATGGATGTCTATAGAAGGGATAAAGGAAGATATGGAGGCTAATCCTAATATATATACAGCTTGGTTTAAAATCATTTTTTCTAAGTTTTATAATTTTATAGAAGCTCAAAAAAAATAATAGTATGAGATTAACTGTTAGTAGAAAAGCTCACTTTAATGCAGCACATCGCTTGCATAGAAAAGAATGGTCAGAAGAGAAGAACCAACTTGTTTTTGGTAAATGTAACAATCCTAACTATCATGGACACAATTATGAATTAATTGTTCAGGTAACAGGAGAGTTAGATCCAGAGACAGGATTTGTGATGGATTTAAAAGAACTATCAGATTTAATAAAATCGGAGATAGAAGAGAACTTTGATCATAAAAACTTGAATTTAGATGTACCAGAGTTTTTAGAGTTGATCCCTACGGCAGAAAATATCGCAGTAGTGATATGGCAAAAATTAAGACCTTTTATTAATGATGATAAAGAGTTAGAAGTGATATTGTATGAAACTGCTAGAAACTTTGTTTCTTTTAAAGGAGATTATTAATTATAGGGTATGCTAATGGGAAAAGTTGTAACTTGCACCCTCGTTTTTTATAGCGATTGGGAAAAGATAGATAAGCAATAGCTTATTTTTAATAGAAGTGATTAATATATGGGTTTTAAACAATATCCGATACTATTTCAACCGATTCTGAAAGACAGAATTTGGGGAGGAACGAAGTTAAAGTCAATACTTGGTAAAGATATTGATTCAAATGAGGTAGGAGAGAGCTGGGAGATTTCTGGCGTATCTTCTGATGTAAGCGTTGTCGCAAATGGGGTATATGAAGGATTAAGTTTAAATGATTTAATTCAGAAGTTTCCTGAAGAAATCTTAGGTGATTATATTATAAACCGTTTTGATAAGAAGTTTCCTCTTTTGTTTAAGTTTCTAGACGCAAAAGAAGATTTATCTATACAGTTACATCCGAATGACGATTTAGCTCAGAAGCGCCATGGGTCTTTTGGAAAGACTGAGATGTGGTATGTGATGCAAACGGATGAAAATGCAAGAATAGTAGTAGACTTTAAAGATGGAGTGACTCAGCAGGACTATCTACATCATTTAGAGGCTAAGACATTGCCTTCTATATTAAAAGAGATACCAGTAAAGAAAGGAGATGTATTCTTCATCGAGACAGGTACTATTCATGCTATCGGAGCAGGTGTACTATTAGCGGAGATTCAGCAGACTTCAGATATTACTTATAGAGTATATGACTGGGATAGACTAGATGCTTCTGGTAATTCTAGAGAACTGCATATCGATATGGCACTAGATGCTATCAACTATGATAAGAAAGATGTAGAGTTGACTTATACTAAAGATGCGAATGTATCGAATGAAATAGTAGCGTGTCCATTCTTCTCAGTGAATTATATTCCTCTAAAAGGAAGTTATCAGAAAGTGAAAGATGCTTCTAGATTCTATTTATATGTGTGTACTGAAGGAGAAGGAGAGATTATATTAGGTGAGGAAGTATATCCTATACAATGTGGACAAACTGTGCTAATACCGGCAGCAGTATCACAAATACGGTTAAGTGGTGAAGCTACAATCTTAGAGATATTTGTTTCTTAAAAGAGTAGTATACCCCATTTTTATATTGTAGATTTGCGTAAAATTAATAATAAATAAAGGAAATTATGGCAAGCGTAAAAAACCTAAAAAAAGATATTCACTATGTATTAGGTGATATCATCCAAGCAATTTATATTCAAGAAATGACAACTGGAGGACCAACTGCAGAGACTAATGCATTACTTGAAGAAGCGTTTGTTTCTTTCGATGAATTAATCGGAGCAGTGAATGCAAAAGACGTTGAGAATAAAAAAGCACATTTTAAAGGAGTTTATAAAAAATTAGAAGATGTTGCTGGTCAATTAGTTGAGAAAATCAACGCAATGTAATCGAAAAAAAGATTTAAAAAAGATACATTTTGTGTTGCAAGATTGAAAAACCATGCTATCTTTGCACTCGCAAAATGAGTCGCCGGTGTAGCTCAGCTGGCTAGAGCAGCTGATTTGTAATCAGCAGGTCGTGGGTTCGAGTCCCTCCATCGGCTCAGATGTTTTTTGAAAAATTGATATTGTAATACTTTGAGTCGCCGGTGTAGCTCAGCTGGCTAGAGCAGCTGATTTGTAATCAGCAGGTCGTGGGTTCGAGTCCCTCCATCGGCTCAAAAGTTTTAAAAGAGATTAGTATTACAATAATATTGAGTCGCCGGTGTAGCTCAGCTGGCTAGAGCAGCTGATTTGTAATCAGCAGGTCGTGGGTTCGAGTCCCTCCATCGGCTCAATAATTTTTCGAAGATTAAATATTGCAATACATTGAGTCGCCGGTGTAGCTCAGCTGGCTAGAGCAGCTGATTTGTAATCAGCAGGTCGTGGGTTCGAGTCCCTCCATCGGCTCAAATGTTTTAATATTGTATTGCAGGCATTCATTTTGCCGGTGTAGCTCAGCTGGCTAGAGCAGCTGATTTGTAATCAGCAGGTCGTGGGTTCGAGTCCCTCCATCGGCTCAAAAGTCTCCCCTTAAAGGGAGACTTTTTTGTTTTTAAGTACTTTGTGTACTAAATGCTCTTCTAACTGCTTTTTATTTTTTACTTTTAGATAACCTAAATCTAACTTAAATAAGGCGTTTATTATTAAAAATACATTGAGGTATGTTTTTGAGAGTTCAAGCAGATTGGTTTATCTATTTGGAGGTAGTATATTTTATTATAGCTATTGCTGTGGCTGTACGCATTATCTATGATACAGATTCTATCTCGAAGACATTAGCTTATCTGTTGTTAGTCTTCTTTGTGCCTATCTTTGGTATCTTATTTTATTTTTCGTTTGGAATTAATTATCGACGAAGAAAGATGTATTCTAAGAAACTTAAGGTAAATGACGAGTATAGCACTAAACTAACAGAACGCCTAAATGACATTCACCTAGATCAGAGACAGCAAGGAAACCCTATTGTACAAAGGAATCGTTCTTTCATTAAGATGTTGTCTAGTGCGACTATGGGAGAAGGGCCATTATTAGTGGATAATAAAGCCGAAATATTAGAGAATGGAGAAGAGTTTTTCCCAAGGCTAATAGAGGACTTAAAAGCAGCTAAAAGTACAATTCATATCGAGTATTATATTTATGAGAATAATGATATCGGTAAGGAGATAGAAAGTATCCTGATCAATAAAGTAAAGGAGGGGGTTAAGGTACGTTTTATCTATGATGATTACGGCTGTAAGAGCATTCGAAAGAATATTGTTCGCAATCTTCGTGCGAATGGGGTCGAAGCCTATCCATTTAATAAGATTATTCTATTAGCCTTTGCTAACCGTATGAATTATCGAAATCACCGCAAAATAGTGGTGATAGACGGAACGATAGCTTATACAGGGGGGATAAATATATCTGATCGCTATGATAACCGTAAGAAAGATTCTAATCAGTATTTTTGGAGGGATACGCATATTAGAATAAAAGGATCGGGAGCTTATGGACTACAATATATCTTTTTGGCAGATTGGAATTTCTGTAGTAAGCAAGACTTAGCCTTTGATGAGAAGTATTTTCCTATTCATGATAATGATGATATAGGAGTGCCGTTACAAGTGATTTCGTCTGGACCTGACTCAGATGTACCCTCTATCTTATATAGTGTCTTAAAAGCTATACAAACAGCAGAAAAAGAGATCTGCATCACTACGCCGTATTATATACCTGACGAATCATTACAACTAGCTATCAAAATGGCTGCATTAAGTGGTAAACGCGTTAGAATGATACTGCCTGGGATAACAGATTCTAATATTGTGAAGTGGGCATCAGAGTCCTATTTTCAAGAACTGTTAGAGTTCGGTGTAGAGATTTATTTATATAAGAAAGGATTTATCCACGCGAAGACCTTTGTGACTGACTCAGGAGTGAGTTCCATAGGGACATGTAATTTAGACCATCGTAGCTTTGACTTGAACTTTGAGGTGAATGTCGTGGTTTATGACGAGGCTTTTGCTCGTAAAATGAAAACGATGTTTGATAGAGACTGTAGAGATTCTATTAAATTAGAGTTACATAGGTGGAATAAGAGATCTTGGAAACAACGTCTTAAAAACAGTTTTATTCGTTTGTTTTCTCCTTTATTATAGTATGTATAGACATCAAATAAAGTGAGTAATGAAGGATAAGTAAACTTTAACTAAGGATACTATGAATTTACATTTGACATTTGATAAATATATAACACATCAACATCCCTTTGAGAATGATTATGAAGGGAAGGTAATCACCACATTAATAGAATCAAGAGGAAATAAGGAAGAGCATAAGCAGACTATTTTGTATATACACGGATTTTGTGATTACTTCTTTCAGATACACTTGATGGATTATTTTAATGAGCATGGAGTAAACTTCTATGCAATAGATTTGCGTAAGTATGGTCGTTCGCTATTGCCTCATCAGCATCCGAATTATTGTAAGTCGATGCGAGAGTACTTTCCTGATATTGATTATGGAATAGAGTATATTCTAAAGGAAAAGAGAGATACTCAACTATTCTTATTAGGGCATAGTACAGGAGGATTATTAGCAACATATTATGCTATGTTTGGGTTGTTAAAAGAAAGGTTGTCAGGACTAATATTAAATTCTCCTTTCTTTGATTTTAATGTACCTTTCTATGTAAAGCCTTTTATGGGGAGTGTTGCTAGGAGTAAAGTTAGTAAGGATATGTTTGCTAATGCAGAGCAGATGCCTGAGTTATATGGTAAGACATTGCATAAAGATTATGAAGGAGAATGGGAGTACAAGAAAGAATGGAAACCAATAAATCCTTTTGCTGTATACTATAATTGGATATTAGCAGTGCAACATACACAGGAGTTAATTCAGGAGGTAGTATTACATGAAGATTTTCCTATTCTACTGATGTATAGTGATAAGTCTGGAAATACTTCTAAGTGGACTGATACTTCTATGACATCGGATATCGTCTTGAATGTAAAAGATATTGATAAGATAGGGAGTAAGATAGGACATCGTGTAGAGAAAGCCGTGATAGAGGATGGAATGCATGACTTATTTCTCTCGAAAAAAGAGGTTAGAAATAAAGCACTGTCTAGTGTATTACAGTTCTTAGAGAAACATCAATAGATATTAAAAGTAAAAAGCTGTTACCTTAAATGGTAACAGCTTTTTTAGCAATAATTGAAAAAAGTTGTTGTTGATTGGTTGGTAGGGGAGCTTTTTAGAATAATCCTCCAGCACCTCCACTTTCTTTTGTATTCGAATCTCTGTTCTTTCTTTGTAATGCACGTCCTTTTCCTCCTCCGAACATATAGTTTACTCCGATGTAAACTGATCTACTTTCCCATGTAAATTGTCCATTAGAAGCATAAGGGTACTGAGAACTGTATTTGAATTTCATAGTATTGAAGATATCATTGAATCTTGCACTGATACTTAATTTGTTTTCAAGTAAAGAGTATCTAGCTCCAGCATCTATTTTATACATCTCTTTAGAGTCCATTGTGATACCATCTACAGGACCTCTATAGAATCCGAATAAGTTAAATCTTAAGTTTTTAGTCGCTTTGAAGTTACTGTTTAAACGAGCATTGAATGCACTAGCAGTAATATCGCGTTCAATAAAATCCATTTGATTTGTAGTACTGTTTAACTGAGATACAAAACCAGTCTGTTTAATACTAGAGAAATCAATACCAGGTTGCATATCCCACCATGGAGTTAATTTGATATTAGCAGAAAGTTCAAATCCATAAGCATCATTAGACTTATAGTTATCAAAAGTCATTAATAAAGCATTTGGGTTATCATTGTCTGGGTCATCGTAGATAACGTGGTTGATTTCTTTATTGATCTTTCTATAGTACACTCCAGCAGTTACACTACTTTTGTTATTAAACATTCTTGTGTAATTTAATTCTACAGAGTTAGTAAACTGAGGTTTTAATTCAGGATTACCTACCATTGTCATTAATGGAGTAGAGAATTGTCTAACAGGGTTAGTCTGAGAAATACTAGGTCTATCTACACGTCTACTATAACTTAAGTTAAACATATCGTTATCTGTCATAGAATACCCTAAGTATACAGACGGATATAAGGTAACGTAGTCATCTTTAAAAGTAGTTGTTCCTCCTAATTTAGATTCTACTTTATAGCTTTCTAATCTTGTCCCTACTTGGTAGTTAAACTTACCATAAGTTTGACCAAAAGTTACATAAGCAGAGAAGATATCTTGGTTGTATTTATTGTTGATTGTTTTATTCTTCTCAGGAATCAAAGGATTATTAGAATCAAAGTTGTTATCCGCTCTAGAGATTCTAGCTTCTGCCCCAACTTCTAGTTTAGTATGATCGTTTAAAGGATTTACATAATCAATGTTGATTGTTGTTAAATCACTTTTATCATTGTTTCTATCTTGATAAACTTGGTTAGGATTTTTACCTATAATCGTATTGTAGTCTCCGTCATTCGTAGATTTGTTACGACTAAAGTTTCCTTCGATATCTAAAGTATGACCTTTTTTCTCAAATAGATGTTTATAAGCTAAGTTATACGCACTATATCTATTATCTCCATCATAAACAGTTTTTTGGAAGATATCTTCGAATAAGTTTTTAGGATATGTAGTCGCGTTATCCATATCTGTTGTTCTATCATTTGTACTTTGGTTAGTATAGAATGACAATGTATTGTTATCGTTGATATAATAATCCATACCTACTTTATAGAAGTAGTTCTTATTCTTATTATTCATACGAATCTCTGTAGGAGACATAATATCCGTACGTAGCATATCACCATCATTTTTATACTTTCCATACGAGTAGCTACCATTAGCGAAGAAGTTTAACTTACCTTGTCTATAGTTAGCATTGATAGAGTTAGTATTCTTAACAGTATGAGCAAATGTAACTCCTGTGTCTACAGAACCATTAAAGCCATCCATTGTGTTTTTGTGTAACACGATATTGATAATACCTGACATTCCTTCAGGATTATACTTAGCACTAGGGTTAGTAATTAACTCAATGCTCTTAATAGAAGTAGAAGGAATTTGTTTTAATACCTGTTCAGAAGACATATTAGTAGGACGCCCATCGATAAGGATACGTACATTCTCATTTCCTCTTAGAGATATCTTACCATCTTTATCCACATTTACAGAAGGGATATTATTCATAATCTCACCAGCAGTAGCACCAGCAGTAGTTAAGTCTTTACCTACATTGATTACTTTTCTATCTATCTTTTGTTCTATTGTAGATGATTCAGCGATAATATTAACTCCTTCTAAAGTTGTCGCTTCAGGAGTTAAGTTAATCGTACCGAAGTTATAAGTAGCTTCAGTTAACTCAAAATCTTTAGTATATGTTTGGTAACCGATAAACTGTACTTCTAGTGTATATTTTTTTTGAGGAACAGTTAATTCGAATTTTCCATTGTCATCAGACATAGCACCTGTTACAATAGTCTCTCCATCTTTAATAGAGACAGTTGCATAAG
Source organism: Myroides profundi (assembly GCF_000833025.1). NCBI lineage: Bacteria > Pseudomonadati > Bacteroidota > Flavobacteriia > Flavobacteriales > Flavobacteriaceae > Myroides > Myroides profundi. The sequence continues at coordinate 3,274,536 of NZ_CP010817.1, read as the reverse complement.
GAACGGATTGATTAATTGATTTGTCAAAAATCGCTCCTATAATTTTTCCTTTCTGTTGCGCATAAATAGAGCAAACCATGGTAAGGAAAAGCATGACACTTAATTTGAATTTCATAATAGTTCTTTCGTTAAGTTTATTTCTAATAATTGATTAAGGTTTCTATAATAGTCATACTTTTGAATAAAATGTTACAACAAAAAATGTTTGTTTTTTTATAAAATATTTATTTTTATTTGTAACTTATTGATATTTAGTTTTTTATTTCGCTATTTAAAATTATTATAAATGAGATATACGGTGTTTTGTGGTTCTAGTTCAGGTACTAAGGATATTTATTATAAACAAGCTTTTGCATTAGGAGAACAATTAGCTAAGCATCATATCGGACTTGTATACGGTGGTGCTAAAGTGGGGTTAATGGGAGCTGTAGCTGACGGTGTTCTTAAAGGGAATGGCGAAGTTATCGGTGTATTACCTAGTTTTTTGGCAGATGTAGAATTAGGTCATAAGGGATTAACAGAGTTAATTATGGTCGAAACAATGCATGAACGCAAAGCTAAAATGGACGAATTATCTGATGGTGTAATCACAATGCCTGGAGGATATGGTACTTTAGAAGAATTCTTTGAAATGCTAACATGGGCTCAATTAGGATTACACAAAAAGCCTGTAGCATTATTAAATATAGATGGATTCTATAATCCACTATTAGAAATGATAGATACGATGGTCGCTATGGGGTTCTTAAAAGAGATAAACAAAGATATGATTGTGGTAGCTGATAAGATAGAAGAGCTTTTAGAAAAGATGAAAGCCTATAAAGCACCTAAAGAAGGTAAATGGATTCAAAAATAAATAATATGAATAAAGCCTCATTAATAGATAATTTTGAACGCAAAGGTGTTACATTAACTCAAGAAGAGAAGGAATTATTACTTTCTGCTTTTCAGACTGTTTATGTAAAGAAGAAAGACTATCTATTAACAGCAGGTGCTGTATGTGACTTCGAAGCCTTTGTAGTACAAGGATGTTTTAAAGAATATTGTTTGGACGAAAAAGGAGAAGAACACATCATACATTTCTCTATAGAAGATTGGTGGTTAGCAGATCTAGAAAGTTATAATTATGAACGACCATCTAAGATATTTATACAAGCATTAGAAGATAGCGAAGTTTTACTGATAAGGAAAGAACGCAAAGAAGCTCTATATGATGAAATACCTGTCTTAGAAAAGATATATAGAAGGATGACTCAGCAGGAGTGTATCGCTCTTCAGCGTCGTATTGTAAATAAGTTGTCAATGGATGCTACAGCAGAGTACGAAGATTTCTGTAAGCGATATCCATCCTTAGTACAGCGTCTAACTAATATTCAGATAGCTTCTTATCTAGGTATTTCTCAAGAGTTTTTGAGTAAAATACGCAGTAAGAAAAAATAATAATTATTGAACTAGTTCAATGTTTTTGATTTCAAAGCAATTTAATTTTGCCTTATAATTATAGAACAATGAACAACAAAATAATAATAGCTTCATTGGCAATAGCGTTGTCAGTAGGAGCATGTCAGTCAAAGACAGAGAAAGAATCTACTTCATCAGAAATATTAGAAAGTACTAGTGCTAGCCACACTAGTACCTTAATTGGACATAAAGCAGAAATACAGTTCCCAGAGATGAAAGCTACTATCGAGTACACGAGTACAGATACCTTACACTGGAGTACAGTAGGTGAGAATGGAGCAGTAAATGAAGGCGATGAGAAAATGAGCTACAAAGCACTTGGCGAGGACTTACACTTTCTGAACTGGATAGAACAAGACGGTTTTACAGTTAGTCAAATCATCAATACGAAGACAGGAGAAGTAACTGCTTTTTGGTCTTATAACGGAGCTGATCAGAAACGTGAAAGTCAGTTTGTAACAGGAACTTTTAGATTAATTGATTAAAGAAATCAATTATTAACAGATGTTTTGGACATCAATGCTCTTTACGTAGTTCTATTTTTTGTATTTTAGAGCTTTCGAAAAGGAAAATATGATGGAAAAACAAAATAACAACATTGCAATCTTAGTGGATGGGGACAATGCTCAAGCTAAGTTGTTGGATAAGATTTTAGAAGAAGTTTCTAAATATGGGAAGGTGACTGTCCGTCGTATTTATGGAGATTGGACAACACCGCAAATGAATAGCTGGAAGGAATTACTGAATGACTTGTCATTTTCGCCTATACAGAAGTTTAATTATACTAGTGGAAAGAACTCCACTGATAGTTCTCTAATCATAGATGCTATGGATATTCTGCATGCTAAGATGGTAGATGGATTCTGTATCGTATCTAGTGACAGTGACTATACTGGTTTAGCTAAGCGTATCAGAGAAGAAGGTATTTTCGTGATGGGAGTAGGAGAGAAGAAGACTCCGAATGCTTTCGTTCAGTCATGTGAGATATTTACTTATTGTGAAACCTTAATGCCTAAAGCAACTACAGCAGTCAAAGAAGCGAATGGCAATGCTAAAAAAGTAGAAGCTACAGATGATGACGATACTAAATCATTAACTAAGAAAGAGTATAGACTGATAGATAAAGCATTCGATATGTCTGTAGATGAGGAGGTAGAAGCTTATATCGCTACAGTAGGAGGTAACCTTCGTAAGCTTAATCCTAGTTTTGATGCCAGAGATTATGGCTTTAGAAACTTGACAGAGCTTTTTAAACATCTAAAGACTTATGATGTAATTAACAATAATGTTAAGGGGTTAAATCATCCCTTAGTAAAGAAAAAATAACCTTCGGGTTATTTTTTTTTGCTCATAAACGAATGGTATCGTCTATAAACTTTAAATTGCAATAGGTCAAATATTGACTACAACAAAAAATATCAACTCAATACAATTTATATTATGACTATACAAGAATTAGAAGGTATTCGCAAGCAATTCGAGTACTATAGAATGATCGTAGATAAAACGGTTTTAGTTCTATCTCAAGATGAGTTAAATCAAAAGGTCAATGTAGAGAGTAACTCTATAGCGATGTTAATGCGCCATATCACAGGTAATTTGCTTTCTCGTTTTACTAACTTTTTTACAGAAGATGGAGAGAAGTCATGGAGAAACAGAGATGATGAGTTCGCAGATGGAGTTTATGACAGACATGAACTTATAACGAATTGGGACAAGGCATGGAATGTTCTCTTCAGTACCATAGATAGTATTAATGAAGAGAATATTAATACAGTAGTGAAGATCAGAAACCAAAACCATACGGTAGCAGAAGCTTTATACCGACAGTTAGCACATTACCCTTATCATATAGGACAGATTGTATTTATTGGAAAGATGATACGCAATGAAGAGTGGAAGTCTTTAACCATTCCTAAAAATAAATCAAAAGAATACAATCAGAACAAATTTGAAAATCCTAATTCAGAGACTCATTTTGTAGATGATTATCTAAAGAAGTAAGAGATAATTTTTTAGATTCCTAATTTTGAATGAGAATTAGTAGAGTCGTTCAGTGCAATATTTTATATATTTGTCAAAAGACGGTAAAAAACTACAATATGAAATTAAATACAATGGCCTGTATCGTATTGGCTTCCGCTATGTTATTATCATGTGGAGACAAGAAAGAGGCAGAAAAAGGAGCAAGCGAAGTGACTACAACAGAAAAGTTTGATTACAGTGTGGATCAGTTTGGAGATATCGAAGTATTGAGATATCAAGTACCTGGATGGGACGATCTAACATTAAAAGAAAAAGAATTAGTGTATTATCTAAGTCAGGCAGGGTACGCTGGACGTGATATCATCTGGGATCAGAACTATAAACACAATTTGACTATTCGTAAAGCATTAGAGAATATTTACGAAAACTATAAAGGAGACAAAGAATCAGAGGATTGGAAAGAATTCGTGACGTATGTGAAGAGAGTATGGTTCTCTAATGGTATTCACCACCATTATTCTAACGAAAAGATAAAACCTGGATTCTCTCAAGCTTATTTCTCTATTTTATTAAAAGAGACTAATACTACATTAGATCAGAATGTAGCGAATGTTCTATTTAATAATGTAGATAGTAAAAAAGTAAATCTTGATTTAGCGAAAGGTCTTGTAAAAGGATCTGCAGTTAACTTCTATGGAGAAGGGATTACAGAAGATGAGGTAGAGGCATTCTATAATGCGATGAAGAGTCCAGACCCACATCGTCCATTATCTACAGGACTAAACTCTAAAGTAGTAAAAGAGAATGGTAAGTTAGTAGAGAAAGTATGGAAGAGTGGTGGAATGTATGGAGCAGCTATTGATCAAATCATCTTTTGGTTAGAAAAAGCTGTTACAGTTGCAGAGAACCAAGAGCAAGCAGATGCGCTTAAGTTATTAATCAAATATTACCAAACAGGAGATCTTCAGCTTTGGGATGATTATAACGTTGCATGGGTGAAAGCTACTAAAGGAAATATTGATTACAACAGTGGATTTATCGAAGTATATGCAGACCCATTAGGACATAAAGGATCTTACGAAAGCGTTGTTCAAATCAACGATTTTGATATGTCTAAGAAGATGGCTGTTCTTTCTAAAGAAGCTCAGTGGTTCGAGGATAACTCTCCATTAATGGCAGAGCATAAAAAGAAAAATGTAACAGGAGTATCGTATAAGACAGTGATCGTAGCGTCTGAGTCTGGTGATGCATCTCCAAGTACACCTATCGGAGTGAACTTACCGAATGCAGATTGGATTAGAGCAGAACACGGTTCTAAGTCTATCTCTTTAGGTAATATTATCGATGCATATAATCATGCAGGTGGTTCGGATAAGTTAAAAGAGTTCGTTCACGATGAGGAAGAATTACAATTAGAGGAGAAATATGGTGAGTTAGCAGATAAGCTACACACAGCTCTTCACGAGGTAATCGGACATGCATCTGGACAAATCAACAAAGGAGTAGGACAACCAAAAGAAACACTGAAGAGTTATGCTTCTACATTAGAAGAAGGACGTGCTGATTTAGTGGGGTTATTCTATTTATACAATCCTAAGTTACAAGAGTTAGGATTAGTTGACGATTGGAAGTCAGTAGGTAAAGCAGCTTATGATGGATATATCCGTAACGGATTAATGACGCAGTTAGTGCGCCTAGAGCCAGGTGCTGATATCGAAGAAGCTCACATGCGTAACCGCCAATGGGTGAGTGCTTGGGTATTCGAAAAAGGGAAGAAAGATAATGTAATTGAGAAAGTAGTTCGCGATGGTAAGACATATTATAATATTACGGATTATGATAAGTTACACGATCTATTCGGACAGCTTTTAAAAGAGACTCAACGTATCAAATCTGAAGGTGATTATAAAGCAGGACAAGCGTTAGTAGAGACTTATGGTGTGAAAGTAGATCAAGCTATCCACAAAGAAGTTTTAGAGCGTAATGCTAAGTTTAACTCTGCTCCATATAGAGGATTTGTAAACCCATACATTGTACCAGTGAAGAATGATAAAGGAGAGGTGACTGATTATGTAATCGAACAACCTAAATCATTTGAAGAGCAAATGTTGCGTTATACTAAAGAATATGGTTTCTTACCACTTGTAAACTAATTACAAGAAGATTATACAAGAAAGTCGGTTTATTACAAACCGACTTTTTTTATTTCTTGACTATAATGATATCTCCCATACACATCTCTATAGGACGATTATGAGGAGTATATTCTACCCAATCTACAGGATCACTACTTTCACAGTCTATCATCAGGTGATAATAAGACATACCATGAGTAGTATCAGGTAGAGCATGTATATCATAGTGCTTAACCGTGTCTAACTGATGATCTTCTACGATCGTTAGCCAAGAGATAGACTTGTCTAATTGGGCTATTAGGTATTGATTAGTGGTATCACCTTGTTTTAGTTCTACGATTATGTCTTGTTTTTGTTTTTGAAGTAGAGAGATAATATCTTTCATATACGATAGGATATAAGTTATAGCGTGAATGTATGTTGTATAAACTCAGTAGGGCGTTGTCCCATCAGTTTAGTGAATACATTACTGTAAGACTGGGCACTGTTATATCCTACGAGTAATGCTATCTCATTGATAGTATATTGCCCTTCACTCAGCAGTTCTATTGACTTGATGATACGTGCCATCTGTATATATTTAGCGATACTGATACCCGTTTCTTTTTTGAACTGACGTTCTAAAGTACGAATACTCATAAAGGACAGTTGAGCTAACTCATCTATAGTGATAGTAGATCGATAATGTTTATGTATATAAGCAGTTACTTCTAGCAGTGCATTGGTACGTGGTACGGGAGTGATAAGAGGTACAGCATTCTGTACAAAAGAAGGTAATTCTAATAAGATAGCTCTTAAGAACGTCTGTTCACTCTCCTCATATTCCATATTCATAGACCACTTCTCAGTATACATAATCATTTCTCTAAGTACACTAGGTATAGAGAATAGGTATAACTCATCATAAAACGGAGGTAAGTCATCCACATCGAAGTATAGTGTATGTAGAGAGATATGCTCAGACGCATGCGTAGTCTTATGCGGCATATTGGATGGGATATAGGCTACATGATTTTGAGGTAATAAGAATTGGCACGACTCTACATGTAGATGTTGATATCCTGATTCTACATAGACGAGTTGAGCTTTCTTATGATGGTGAAACTCATTGTTGTGTTTCCAAAGCTCAGCATGCCAAGAAAAACCTTTCTTTTCAACTTGATCGACTAATTGTGATGTATCCATTCTTGTCGTTTTAGTTATGATTTATGGCGAATATAAACATTTATAATCATTTAATTTTGCACCTAGAAATAACAATGTGTAAATAATAAATTAAATAACAATGGAAAATAAGATAGAAGAGATATCTAAAATGAAGAAATTACTGATGTTGTTAGGTATCATATTTATTGCTTCTAATCTAAGAGCTCCACTTACATCTGTAGGGCCTGTTATATCAGAGATAAGTAAATCACTGGCTCTGTCTAACACTACAGCAGGATTAGTAACGACGATACCCTTAATGGCATTCGGATTCTTATCTAGTATGGTGCCAAAGATCTCACGTAGATACGGTATGGAGCTTGTATTATTAGGATCATTGATTCTATTGAGTATAGGATTAGTCATTAGACCTTATGGTAGTTTAGTTACTTTGTTTTTAGGGGCAGCCTTAGTAGGGATAGCGATTACAGTAGGTAACGTATTGATGCCAGCTTATATCAAAAGTAATTATCAGAAGAATGTAGGTACCATGATGGGAATATATTCAGTAGCTATGAACCTGACAGCAGCGTTAGCAGCAGGGTTTAGTATCAGCTTGGGTAAATTCACAGAGATGGGATGGAAAGGTTCGATAGGAGTATGGTTAGTACTGAGTATCGCGACTATATTGATTTGGCTTCCTCAAGTAAAAAAGAAACAAGCAATCGAAGGAAGTAATAGAGGCTTCACAGAAGAGAAAAAAGTAAATATGTACTCGTCTAAGTTAGCTTGGGCAGTTACAGTATTTATGGGAGTACAGTCTCTACTGTTCTACTGTTTAGCAGCATGGTTACCTAAAGTGGCTATCACATGGGGTATACCTAAAGAAGATGCAGGATGGTTATTGTCTTATATGCAGTTCGCACAGTTGCCTATGACATTCATCGGTGCTATCATAGCGAGTAAGTTATCTAATCAGAAACTGCTAGCTATCGGTACAGGAGTATTGTTTGCTATTGGGATAGCAGGTTTATTGATCTTTAAGGTAAATATGATCGCGCTATGGTGTGTATTAATCGGTACAGCGAGTGGATTAGCCTTTAGTTTATCGATGCTATTCTTCGTATTGCGTACAAGTAGCACTACCCAAGCAGCAGAATTATCAGGTATGGCACAGTCTATCGGATACCTAATCGCAGCATGTGGACCACCAGTATTTGGAGCATTATTCGATGTGACACAGTCTTGGTCTATGTCCTTGATGTTTTTATTAGTGATGTCTATTACTTTGATTGTATCAGGAGGTATCGCAGGTAAGAACGACTGGGTGAAGTAATCCTTTATCAGCTAAAGAACTTTCTGTATAACCATAGTAATCCTGTGCCTACTACAGATACAATAATCATAGAGGTAATCGGCATAAAGAATGAAAAACCTGGACGCTGGATACGGATATCACCAGGCAATTTGCCAAACCAATCCAGATTAAACGAAGTGAACTGTATCAATATACCTATGATGACGATGATACAACCGATAAATATGACTGTTTTTCCCATAAGAGTAAAGGTATAAAATTACATCCACTTCCCTTTAGGAAACTATTTAATTATTGTTAAGGAGACAGGTATTAGGGTGTTTTAATAGTATCTTTGAGTATAGAGTTATTGAGGTAGCTCCTCATTTAAAAAGATAAGATATGAAAGTAGAGATATGGTCGGATATTATGTGTCCGTTTTGTTACGTCGGAAAGAAGAATTTTGAGAATGCATTGGTACAGTTGCCTTTCGCAGATAAGATAGAAGTAGAGTGGAAGAGCTTTCAGCTAGATCCAGACTTACCAGTAGAAGGGTTAGATATGTCTACTAAGGAGTACCTAGCTAAGCGCAAAGGTATGCCAGAGCAACAGATACAAGGAATGCTAGAGAACTTAAAACAAGCAGGTAAAGCAGTAGGTATCGAGTTTAACCAAGACCAATCTATTCCTGTGAATACGATTAGAGCTCATCGCTTTGTACACTTCGCACAGTTACAAGGAAAAGGGAATGAGGCTAAAGAAGTAGTGTTTAAAGCTCACTTTACAGATGGTAAAAATGTAGGAGATATAGCAGTATTAGTAGCACTAGCAGAGCAGATAGGACTAAATGCAGAAGAAGTAAAAGCGTTCTTAGCTACAGACGAACAGCTAGATGAGGTGACAGCGGATATTACAGAAGCACGTGCTCTAGGGATATCAGGAGTGCCATTCTTCGTATTAGATAGAAAATATGGTGTATCAGGAGCTCAACCTACAGAGTCTTTTGTAGAAGCACTGACACAAGCATTCCAAGAAAGCCAACCTAAATTCGAAATGAAAGGTGGTAGTGATGCGGGAGCTTGTGGTCCAGAAGGATGTGAGATATAAGTACCTATAGTTGATTTATAAATATGAACAGCCCATTTATACAGTGTATGAATGGGCTGTTTTATTATTAGATATATTTTAATCAAAGTCTATATGAACAAAGTAATCATACTTGTTTTTAGGTTTTTCGTTTTTCTCTAAACCGTCTAAGTATAGCTTTGCAGGAGTGCCTTTATTGAGAAATTGCTCATGAAGTTTATATAACAACTCTAAGGCAAGAAAGTTTTGGTTATTATCTGCTTTTAAAGTTGCGTGAATAGTACTATAAAACTCTGGTCTATCTGATCCTGATTCTTCCCAATATGGTAGTAATTCAAATTTGATAATTTCTTCATTATTGTATTTGTCGTCTTTAGAATACATGATTGCATCGTAACAAATTACTACTTCTGACTGATCTATTATAATCTCAGTAGGATTCCAATTGTCGGAGTTTCCGAAGTTTCTAATTTGCTTAGCAATTACTTCTTGGTTTAATTCTTCTCGGGTTTCAGGTAATTCTTCTGAGAAGTCCCATATCACATTGTGAAATATTCTCTTTTCCATCTTTTTATTTTAAAGATAGTGAAATAGTAACCTCTATTAAATTGAAGTAGAATAATGTTTGAATAGTGTAAGGAATTTATTCTACTCTAATAAGAGCATTCTACTGAGGAAGTCTTCGATCCTTGGTAGGAGTATCATTGTATTGCATATATGCCCATTCTCCTCGGTATAGATTATTGAACACAAGGTCTTTGTACTTGTTATTGATACTGAACAGTCTTACCTGTACACGAGAGGGAGTATATACTTCTTGTTCTTCAGCAGAGATGTGTTCTGCTATAAACGGAGGTTCTGTTATCTCGTGGTAGCGCACTACTAAGGCTAATACCCTGTCCTCTTTTTGCCAAGTATAGACGATACAGTCATACACCATAAAAGCGATTTTCTCTACAGGTTCTCCTTCTTTAGAGATGATATAGTCACGGAGTTGTATAGCCTTGTTTTCGTCACCTTTTAGGTCAGAGCAGGCTACCCCGATCAGGTCTTTATTTAGACTCTGTAGCATATCCACCTTATCGAAGTAATAGTCCCCATACTTCGCCACGCTGTCAGATTCTACCCACATCCTCATACTATACTCTTTACCGATTATGTCTCTAAGAGAATCATTATGCTTCTTAGGAGGTACTCTATAGTGTGTGATCTCTATAGGTTTTAGTTCTTTAACTACTGTCATCACACTAGCATCTGCATCAGCCGTGATACTCCCATCGTTATTGCCATTAAAAGCGTAAAAGTCTTCTACTGGGAAGTCATAATCGAATGTCTCAATATCCATCTTAAGGTCTCCAAATTTCTTAGGCTCTTGACAAGAGAGAAGCACTATAGGAAGTGTGAGGTATAGTAAGATTCTTTTTATCATAGTGTTTTAAGTAAAGTTGTTAGATAGGTGAATAGGTATTAGAATCAATATTAAATTGAAAACGAATTGTTTAATTTAAAATTGTGTGTGAGTATGAATGTCTTTTTACTGCCATTTTAGATAGGGTGGTCGGCATGTGGTCGGCTAGTGATGGGCATTTGGTCGGCTTAAAAGTGCCAAAAATAGCCCATCACTAGCCTATCACAAGGGTAGCAGTATGGAATCACGTGAAAGAAAGTTGCTATAATTCTTTTGTATCATCGGTTTTGAGACAAAAAAAATGAGGAAGCTAATCCTAAAATAGACTGAGAAACCTCTATATAGTTAGTATCTTTGAGGCACTAGAAAACAAAGAAAGATACATGGGATTGAAGATTCTACATACAGCCGACTGGCACTTAGGGAAGAGATTAGATAACTTTAGCCGTCTAGACGAACAGCGTATAGTACTAGACGAAATATGCGAGATAGCAGAACGCGAAGCAGTGGATGTAGTCTTAGTAGCAGGAGATTTATTTGATACGTTTAACCCTCCAGTAGAAGCTGTAGAATTATTTTATAAAACACTTAAACGCTTAGCGAAGAACGGGGAGAGACCTGTCATCGCTATAGCTGGTAACCACGATAGTCCTGAGCGTATAGACGCACCAGATCCGTTAGCACGAGAGTGCGGGATTATCTTAGTCGGACTGCCTCATGCTGAGGTTATTCCTTTTGAGATTGAAAATCAGTTTAAAATATCGAAGTCAACAAATGGTTTTTTTGAATTGAGATTAGATCGATTTAAACAACCGATACGCATATTACACACTCCTTATGCGAATGAGGTAAGGCTAAAGAAAGCATTAGACACAGAAGATAAAGGAGCAGCTCTTAATGAGGTGTTAGGAGAGAGTTGGCAAGCTTTAGCAGATAAGTACTGTAAGACTAAAGGGGTGAATCTATTGATTTCGCATCTGTATATGATGAACCGAAATGGAGAGTTGTTAGAAGAATCTGATGGAGAGAAACCGCTGAAGGTAGGTAATGCAGATATTATATACAGCGATATTATTCCTGAGCAAGTGCAGTATACTGCTCTTGGGCACTTACATAGAGCACATCAGGTGGGAGTAGAAGATAGACCTGTGGTTTATTCGGGTAGCCCATTGAGTTATAGTTTTAGTGAAGCAGGTCAGCAGAAGTATGTGATGATCTTAGAGGCAGAGGCTGGTAAGCCTATTACCTATACGAAGGTGGCACTAGAGAGCGGAAGACAGCTGTCACGTGTGAAGTTTGATAGTGTAGATGATGCAGTGGAGTGGTTAGTAGCAAATCCATATCATCTAGTAGAGTTAACCATAGTAAGTGATACCTTCTTAAATGGGGATGATATCAAGAGGTTATACACTGCGCATGATGGTATTATTACGATTATCCCACAAGTAACATTGGGGGATAAAGGAGAACAAGCGAATGTAAAACAGGTGAACTTAGAGCAAGATATGCAAGGATTGTTTAGAGATTACTTTAAACAGCGCAATAAAGGGCAAGAGCCTAATGAGGAGTTGATGGATTTGTTTAACGAGATTTTAGATTAGAGCAGTATGATACCAATTAAGTTAACGATAGAAGGACTGTATTCTTATCAAGAAAAACAAGTTATTGACTTCACTAGTCTTATAGAGGCAGGGTTATTCGGTATATTCGGTAAGGTAGGATCGGGAAAGTCTTCTATTTTAGAAGCTATTTCTTTTGGGCTTTACGGAGAGACAGAGCGTATGAACTCTCGCGATAACCGTGCATATAATATGATGAACCTAAAGTCTGACCGTTCGGTAATAGACTTTGAGTTTTATAATTTTAAGGATGAGAAATACCGCATCTATAGAGAGTTTAGAAGAAACTCTAAGCGCTTCGATGATGTAAAGAGAGGTGAGGCAACACTGTATAAGGATGAAGATGGTATCTGGGTACCTCAGAAAGAGTTGAATATACAGGAAGTAGTGGGGCTGAGCTATGAGAACTTTAAGCGTACTATCATTATCCCACAAGGGAAGTTCAGAGAGTTTATAGAATTAGGAGGAAAGGACAGAACGAAGATGATGCAAGAGATATTCGGCTTAGACCGTTTTGATCTCGCAGATAAGACTAAACGATTATATAGCTCGACGAAGGAGAGTCTGAATTTAGTAGAAGGAGAGCTAAAGAGCTTTAGCCAAGTCACAACGGAGCAGATAGCAGAGCAAAAAGCGCTACATCTTCAAGAGACGGAGAAGTTTAACCTACTGAATAAGACTTTTAAAGAAGAGAACGACAGTTATCAAAAGGTCAAAGCAGTGAAGGATGACTTCGAAGCCTTGGCGATAAAGAAAGTAGAGTTAGGTACATTAGAAGTGAAGTTACCTGAGATAACTGCTCAGAAGAACGAATTGTCTCAGTATGAGCAATTAGATAAAGCATTCTCTACTGTACTGTTAGAACAACAAAAGACAGCAGATAAGGCGGTGAATCGAGAGGCTCGATTAGCTACATTGACAAAAGAAACTACAGAGCTACAAAGTCAGTTTAAGAAAGTGACAGATGAGCTAAAGGTAGCAGAACAACAGTATGCAGGTTTAGAACACCTCAAAGCAGAGTTGTATGAGTTGAATTTGATCAAAGAAATCAAGAAAGCCAATCTCGCTAAGGAGACCTTATTAGAGCGTTATCACAAAGGGAAGTCTTTCGTGGTAGATGCTGAGAAGGCATTAGAAGGGAGCAAACTTGCTTTAGCACAAAAGGAGATGGAACTAAATACTGCCAAAACAGCTAGAGTAGATACAACAATGCTGATGGCTATAGAGGCATGGTTCAGTCAGCAATCTTTTATTCACAAAGGGATTCAAGATGTGCAACAGCATATGAATGCACTACAGACAGAGTTGCAAATAGTAGAAAAGGATATCTTAGGTCTAAAGTTAAAGGATATCAATCATTGGGAACAAGAGATAGAGAAGTACAGAAACCTATTTGAACAAGAGATCAATGCGATAGAAGTAGAGTTGCGCAATCATAGAGTAGCTCAACAGTTAGCACAGTATGCTAACGAGCTTCACGAAGGGCAACCTTGTCCTTTATGTGGTTCTGCACATCACCCTCATATTCTTCAGGGAGACGATGTGTCTTCTGCTATACAGCAGTGTGAACTTCGTCTAAGTGATATAAAGGATAAACAGGAGCGACTAAAGAAATACGAAAGGAAAGCAGCTGGTCTTTTTGATAAAAAGAAACTCTTAACAACACAGTGGCAAGAAAGCCAACAGAGAGAACAACACTTGCAACAGGAGTTAGTCTCTCATCAGCAGAACTTTGTTTGGACAGTGATAGAAAAGGGGAATGAAGCACAGTTTATCAAGTTAAAACAAAGAGCTGAGCTAGCGAATAAGCAAGTAGAAGCTCTAGAGATACAATATACTACAGTAGGAAAAGAAGTAGAACAGCACAGAGGTCATGTAGATAAGTTTACCAAAGAACTAAATGCAATAGAGGTAGAAGGTGTTAGTCTAGATAGTGAGATCAAGTCTAAGAGCACGCAGATTATAAGACTGCAGATAGAGACCTATCTAAGTTTAGAGGAGACTTTATTAGTACAACAAGTACAACAACGAGAAGCGAATGTAACCTTAGTAGAACAACGCTATAAAGATCTAACGAACCAATATCAGATGATGTCTCCTAAGTTGGCAAGTTTACAGACAGAGAGCAATAGTGTACAGGTAGAATTAAATGAATTGAAAGTAGCTGTTGATCAGTTTAACGAGCAGATTAAAGCTTTATTAATCACTCATCAAGTACAATCTGTAGAGGAAGTGCGTAGTGTGTTAGATAGACAGATTAATGTCGTAGAACGCAGAGAACAAATACAAGCATTCGAAGTTCAACTAGAGGTAGTCCGTAATGCTGTGAGTACTTTAGAAGTGAAGTTAGAAGGTATTTCTTTTGATCAAGAGAAGTTCGCTAAACAGCAAGAAGTAATAACGAAGTTAGAACTCCAGGTCAAAGAAGCGACAGAAGCTGTGGCTAAGTTGGCAGGAGAGATAGATCGTTTAGAAAAAGACTATGCGAAGAAGCAGAACTTACAGAAGCAGTATGACGCAATAGAAAAACGGGTGAAGAATCTGAATACGCTATTGACGATGTTTAGTGGAGCTGGTTTTGTAAACTATGTGTCAGCTATCTATCTAAAGAACTTATGCGATATGGCGAATGCTCGTTTCCATCGATTGACGAATAACCAATTGAGCTTACAGTTAAACGAAGCGAATGAGTTTGAGATCATAGATTATTTAAACAATGGGAAAGCGAGAAGTGTGAAGACCTTATCTGGAGGACAGAGCTTTCAGGTGTCTTTATCTCTAGCGTTAGCCTTAGCAGAGAGTGTACAGAGTCTGTCTAAGTCAGATAGAAACTTCTTCTTTATAGATGAGGGGTTCGGTACACAGGATAGTGAGTCAGTTAATATTGTATTCGAGACGTTGAGCAATCTGCATAAAGAGAATAGGATAGTAGGTATTATCTCTCACGTAGACGAACTACAAGAACGTATTCCTATGTCTCTATCCGTTGTAAAAGATGAAGAACGAGGTAGTGAAGTAGTTATAAATTATTAGTAAATCTTATTAGATAATACAGCCCAATCATTGATGATTGGGCTTTTTTTATGGTATAGTTTTAGTGGCTTAATATGTTGATTTATAATTTGTATTGTTTTTAAGTAACTTTTAAATTACCTTTGTAATGAAGATAAGAGAAGTAGTGATGTATAAGAATTACTTTAATGAGTTTTTAAGTAAACAACCATTAAAGGTTCAAAAGAAGATTGTTAAAATAATTGAAGCAGTTGAAATTCTAGATAGAATACCTTCTAATTACATGAAACATATTGTGGGAACAGTAGGTTTGTATGAAATAAGAATACAATTAGGAAGTGATATTTGGAGAGTGTTCTGTTTTTTTGATGGAGATAAATTAGTGGTTTTATTGAGTGGCTTCCAAAAGAAAACTCAAAAGACTCCCTTAAATGAGATTAAAAAGGCTGTTAAGTTAATGAATGAGTATTATGAAAGAAAATAGAGATGTGAAGACTTGGTCACAAGTAAAAGATGAGGTGTTTGGTGTAGTTGGCGAACCGAAGAGAGATGAGATAGAGAGAGAAGTAGAGACTTTTAAAGTAGGACTATTGCTTAGAAAGGCAAGAGAAGAGAAAAAACTAACTCAAGCAGAACTAGCTAGTTTAGTGAATAAGAAGAGAGAATATATTTCTCGAGTAGAAAATAATGGAAGTAATATGACTTTAAAGACGTTATATGATATTGTAGAAAAAGGATTAGGCGGAAAGGTGACTATATCCATTGAACTATAAATATGCAGCCCAGTCGGTGATGATTGGGCTTTTTGTTTATTTTGATGAGGTAGATTCGATAACTATAAATCTACTCAGTAGAGAGATAGCTAACCCAAAAAAGGCTACTATAGCAAAAGCGGTCTTAAGAGAAGAGTGCTGTGCAATAAACCCTATAACTGGTGGCCCTAAAAAGAAACCGATAAAACCGATACTAGTAATTAACGTTAAGGCCTGCTGAGGTGGCATTGTTTTAGTATGTCCTGCTAAGTTATAACACATGGGTACTACTGCAGATACACCTAAACCTACAATCATAAAAGAGATAATAGTAGTATATACTCCAGGAAATAATACTGAGGCTCCTAATCCTATAAAAAGGAGGATACCACAGAAGAGTAAAGTTCTCTGCTCTCCAAATCGCCTTACTGTGAAGTCTGATATAAAACGACCACTAGCCATTGCAAACATATAAGCTGTCAGCCCATACCCGATAAGTTGTATAGGAGCATGCGTAACATGCTTCATATATTCACTTGACCAATCTGTCATCATTCCTTCTGCTACCATAGCGAAGAAGGCTAATAGCCCTAAAAGGACTAAGTTCTTATCAGGTAATTGAAAGCCTTTCTTTTCTGCTAGTATAGGATTATCACTAGTAGTGTCGTTCGTTTCAGGAATAAGGTATTTAAAAAGCAGTAGAGAAATAATAATCCCTACGGTAGAGTAATAGATAAAATGTTCTAAAGGTGGGACATAACTACTGATCATCTCTGCGCCTAACCATGAAGCAGCAAAGCCTCCTATACTCCAAGTTCCGTGTAGAGAGCCTATGATTTGCCCTTTATATAGTTTAGAGACTTTAATAGCCTGTGTGTTAATAGAAATATTAGTGATATTACTAATCGCCCCGAATAAGACTAAGTTTACTTTTAGTTGCCATAATATCTCCCAATATCCAATACCGACTAATAGTACTAAATAAGTTAATAGGAAGAGTAGGGTTGCTTTTTTACTGCCTAATTTCTCTATTATTTTACCTGCTATAGGAAGAGTTATTAAGGTTCCTATAGAGATGTATAATAAGACAAATCCCCAAGCAGAGTCATTTACTCCAAAAGCTTCTTTAATAGTAGGAATACGCGATGCCCATGAGGCAGATATTCCTCCGAAGATGAAGAATAATGCAGTAACGGCTATACGGGCTAAGTGTTTTGACATAAGGTTTTAGATTGAAGGCAGTAAATGTATAAATAAAAAAACGGTCTGTTGTTTATACAGACCGTTTAGGTAATTTTATTTTTTGATTGCTTTAGCAATGCTTTCTAAGTTTTGGTTGAAGTCCATCAGCTGACCTAATACTTGAGCCACTTGATTATCCTTACCTGCCATACCTAATTTGTTTTGTTTAACAAAGATATCTTTAATATCCTCCCAACGTTTGCGCTCTACATCTGTCAGTCGGTTAGCCAGTTCTTTTAGTTTAAGTAAGTTTGCTTCTGTGTCAGATGTCAAGGTCTGTGATTCGTTCTCATAGTGTGTTAAGATTAACTCATCTATTTCACTATCGTTCATCAGTGGAACTATCCTACTCATCATCTTATTCATATCACGGTAAGAACCTTGTAGCTTAAAGGCAGGCTCTGTTCTATAAGCATTGTCCATACTTGCACTTAAGATATACTGTTGGTTTACCTTTAGCACAATATCTCTTACTGTGATTGATTTCTTTAATACAGCAGTGAACTCTTCTATCTCTTGTCCACTAAAGTTTCCTTCTAATGATAGTGACTCCTCGGACTTCGTTTCGATATGGTTAATCAGTTTATAGAAATCGTCTAATGAATTACTACTCAACTTCTGTAAATAGGTGTTTTCAGCAATAGCGTTCTCTAATAAACTTAACTTAAACAAATGCTCTGTACTACCAATCACATCCCCTAAGTTATAGGTATCAGCACGGTTAGCTAACATGTCAGGTATCTGAAACTTCTCTCCTGATTCTGTGTACGGGTTACCTGCCATAATGATACAGAATCGCTTACCTCTTAAGTCATAAGTTTTACTCTCTCCTTCGAAGATACCATCCATCTTACGCTGTCCATCAGCAAGAGATATAAACTTCTGTAAAAACTCAGAACTACAGTGCTGTATATCGTCTAAGTATAGCATTACGTTATCCGCCATTTCGAACGATAAGTTTATTTTCTTTAGTTCTTCTCTTGCACCAGAAGTCTTAGCTTCCGTAGGGTCAATCGATGTAATAGAATGCCCAATAGTAGGTCCGTTAATCTTAACGAAGTGAAGACCTAGAGCATTGGCTAAGTATTCCATTAAGGTAGTCTTACCATATCCTGGAGGAGATACTAATAATAACATTCCCATACGTGCTGTACGTTTGTTATCACCATAAACTCCTATCTGTTTGGCTAAGTTGTTTCCAATTAATGGAAAGTAAACTTCATTAATCAGTTTATTACGAACAAAAGAAGTCAGTACACGAGGTTTTAGTTCGTTTACTTTTAATGATTTCTTGTATTCGCTTAACAACATATCTTTAGTAGCAATAAAGTCTGTAAACATTGGGACACGCTCAGTCTCGAATACTTCAAGCTTACGCATATATTCGTGATAGTCTAATGTATAAGTATCTTGTACTATTAAAGTGTGGTTCCCTTTCAGGTTGTTTAAGATTATAGTATCAGTACTCTCTTTTAAAGTATAGTTATATTGTTTTTCAAATAACAATAAACAACATGCTTCATCAATATACTTTTTATATATAGCAGCTTTAGGTTCATTATCTATATAAGAATACAACCAGTTCTGTATTAAATAAAAAGCATCTAATGTAGATAAGGTGGTATCGTTAATATCATTCTCAAAGGTTACACTAGCATTCTTTTGTTGTAAGAAAGTAACAAACTGTTTCTTTAATAGAGAAGCTTGTTCTGCTTTTGTAAAGAATACTCCTGATGAGAACTCTTCAAAAATATAATGTGCTATGTCTTTCTTGTATGTTAATTCACGCAATGGAGATTGCCATTGTGTATATAGCTCTTCTAATTGACTAATTATATATTGATAGTTAGTACTGTTAGGGAATATCTTTTGTACAGCAGCTGCACTATTGATATTCTTCAATAAAGACTCTCTTACTTCCACTTCTAATTTATACCAGAATACTTGTGCCGAAACACGGATAGCAGGAGCATAGGTCAATATCCCTAACTCTGATTTTAGCTTCAGTAAGGCTTGTGTAATCTCTAATCCGTCAAAGTCGTGTACTCCTTTTAGATACCCTTCAGAGTAGTTCTGTTCTGTTCTAAACTTAACTGCCTCATTAATATCTAATGAAGGATTAGTACGTAGTTCTTGTATTATTTGATAAGCTAAGTATTCTGCTCTATATACTTCGTTATTTTCAGAGATGATGTCTTGATTCCATATCTCCTTATAGGCATAGATCTTATCATTATGAATAGGATAAGTAAAGCTAGTACCTGTTAAGTGATAATACAGAATATCATTACGTCTAACGATAGTAAGGTCTAATGGCTGTTTGTTGACTAAGAATTTATGAGTACCTAAACTGATTACATTTTCTCCATCAGCGAATAGGTCTTGTTTATCTCTCAGTGTACGCAGTGCATCTTCTTGACTCGTCTTAACGCTGTTCTCTAAATTCTCAGCTTTAGATACATCTCCTAAGTCATTTAATTCAATAACTAATTGACGTACCTTATCAACCATAAGGTCAGTAGAGAAAAATGCAAGTATCTCCTCTTTCGTTTTGAAAGAAGAAGACTTATTCTCTATATTTTTTAATATACGTAGACCTATCTGTTCTAACGAACTTGTACGTCTATTGATCTGTTCAACTAATTGAGTCTTGCGCGTATCAAAAGCTTTAGAAACTTCTTCTCGCTTATCGGCTATCTTTAAGATGAAATCATCGAAGTCAGCAAACTTACTCTCCAGCTCTTCTACCTGTACACTTACTTTAGAGTGGTATTCGTCACACTTTTCAGGTGAATTAGATAGCTCTAAGAAGTTGATGATACTTTGGTCAAGTAAGGTTAATTGAGCATGAAACTCAGCTATAGACTCATTCGTACGAAGAGAGTCTATCTTTCTTTTCAGTTGAGAACGCACCTCATTAAGCGAAGCAAATATTACAGATATCTTCTCTATAATCTTTGTCGCTTGAGTAGTGTCTTCTATTTTTAAACTGTTTAGAATGTCTATCAGCAGTTCTAATTCAGCTGATATTGCTTTACAGTTTTCATCTATTGCATTAGCATCGATTACCTTGACTACCTCATTTACTTTAGCTTTTTGGTCTACTACTTTTTGTTCATAAGGAACTAGAGCTTGCTCTTGTAGTAAGAAAGCAATTGTTTTATCAGATAGTGATTCATTGGTCTTACCCAATTGCTCTTGATAATTCTCTAAGATAGATAAGTCAACATATTTAGTCTGACGAGCACTGATGACTTCACCTAATAGTTTTCTGTTTTCTGCTAATAGATGTACTAATCCTTCTAAAGTATCTCCTTTAGCATTCTTAACATTAAAGAGCTGTTTATCTACTTTCGCTTTTAAGTCAGTTAATAGACCAGCTGCTCTCTTGCGTTGCTCTTGTACTTTTTCAAACTCATCTATAGCAGTATTAGCAATACTTCTTATCTGCTCTAAAGGTTCGTCTAAGCTTTTAGTTTCTTTTGTTCTTATCCAGAAATAAGCATCTATAATGTCATTTGCTTTCTTAGCTATATCACCGTACAGTCCTTCATACGAATCTTCTTTATCGATGAGGTGGATGATCTCTTGACATTCAGCCATCGCTTTTACGATGTCTTTATTTCCTATTTTGTATAAGTGATTCTCTTTTTGCTCCTTATTTTCTATCAATGTAGCAGCATAAGGAGTTTCCCATATTTGTACTACGTGATGTCTTACTGCCTCATTCTCTGAGCGGAAGTAGATTAACTTACCATCGTTAAACAAGGTGAAACCACTACATACGATAGGAGTTTCTACTTGTTGTTTGATGATGTTATAAGACATCAAGGTATAGATATTGTTCTCTGCTTGATAGAATAGGTATAAGTAGTCCTCCCCATTATGAGAAGGGATAGTTCTTACAAACTCTAAGTTGTGAACACTGTTATCAAATATTTTATAATCTCCATTCTGTAAATAGTATCCATTAGAGAATAAGATACCTTGGCCATCCGGAAGAAGTATACCTGTTTCATTTAGGGCAGGTACATTGATAACTTGTTTTGTTCTATTATTAAAGATAAAAGCACGGAAATCCTCTTGGTAAGGTTTTATGCGTATAGCAATAAAATTACCTAAGTCAGCGTAGAAGTAATCAGCATCATCTAACTGCTGATCGGCATTCTTTACAGGTTCAGAGTATATCCCTTGTCCATTATCTGTGTTGTCTTCTATTTTAAAAGTAATATCACCACCTACAGCTTCTATAAACACTTTGTCTTGTATAGATACGTGAGGGTGTACCCCTAAGCGTCTGTTCTCAAGATTAGTCTTAATCCAGTTGAACTCAAACTGAGGGCTCTTTACTACTTCGTGAATGCTACGGTCATCTTGATAGATCAATTGATTATCTTTGATCAACCACTTAAATGCTTTTAAGTTATCTGCATTCTTACTTGTTTGGAATACCATATAGAGGTAATTCTCTGTCTTCTTAAATCTGCTGAAGATAGAGTCTCTATAGTATTTATATAAGTTTTTATAATCACTGATGAAGTTCTCATCATAGATAAAATCTAAAGGTTGAGGTAAGAACTGATCATTTTCAAAGCGGTATATACTAAATACATCACTTAACTGAATATCAGTTTTTAACCCAAAGTGTACGTTATAAGCAAAAATACAAGTCGTGTCAAAGGCAATAATACCTCTGGCAGTACAGTTGTTTTCTGTCGTAATACGTTGATTGGCGATAAGTTTTAGATCAACAGAAGTAAAGACTTCTTTACGGTCGTCATTCAGTGCATTTAATCGTTGGATTAATTCACTCTTCTGACTCTGTAGTCTCTTCTGTATAATCTCATAAGTGTTAGAATCTAATGATTCTATATTTTGGTTTTCTAATTCAGCCATATATAAAGGATACTTTGTATTAGAACGATAAGACTAATACGTAGGTAAATTAAAAATAGAGTAGGGGTAAATAGGAGAAAATCACTCTTCTCTACAGAGAAGAGTGATTAGTATATATTAAGATAACTTCTTATTCCCTATACCGAAACTCTGAACAGCATCAGCTATATTGCTTAATAAGCCCATATTGTCCTCAGTTGCGTTTTGTTGCATCTTAAGTACTAATGATGCAATACTAAGATTCTTTAAATCTTCAGTTGTGATATTAAACTGACTCGCATAGTGCTTAATATTATTAAATAACTCACCTTGGCTGATAGTAGAACCATCACCTAATAGAGCAAGTTTAATATCTTGAGCATTCTGACTTTTGTCGATTAATTGGTCAAATCCTTTTGCACGACTAACTTGATTGATAATGTTTTCGAAGAACATTGTTTCTCCTCCTACGATATCAATCTTAGCAGTCTGAAGCGCAGAAGATAATACGTTAGCTTGTGACTGAGCAATGTCTTTTTGGATTGTGATAGCAGCCAATTCCACTTCTTTTTCTTTCTGAAGTTGAAGTTTGAACTCTTCGTGTTCTTTACCAACACCATCCATTTGCTTCATAGCATTTGCTTTCTCTTTTAATCCTTCAGCATCAGCTATTGCTTTTTCTTTCATCACTTCAGCTTCAGCTAATCCTTCTTTTCTCTTAGCTTCTGCTTTCGCTTCGATACCAGCCGCTTCAGCAGTTGCTATACGTTGTATTTTAGCAGCATCTACGATACTTTGTTGTTCTACAGCCTCTGCTTTTGCTTTGATTACTTCTGCCTCAGCTAATCCGATAGTAGCATCTTCACGAGCTTTTGCATCTGCAAGTATCTTACGTGCCTCAGCTTGTTTAATAGAAGCTTCTTTCTCTGCTTCTGCTTCGATCAGCATTTGTTGAGAGATTTGCTCTTGAGCAGATTTTTTAGCTTCTGCTTCTTTCACTGTTCTGATTAAGTTCTCTTCTGCTTGTCTGCTAGCTTGAGTGATACCTACTTGTTTCTCTCTTTCTACAGCGCGAAGTGCTTCAACGTCTTTGATGTTTTGTTGTTCTTCCACAACTCCTTTTTCAAGCTGTACTCTTTCGCGAATAACATCTTGTATCGTCTTTTTCTCTTCCTCTACAGCACGCTCTTTATTAATCTGAGCTAGTGTTACGATACGCTCTCTTTCTGTTTGTTCTAACGCTCTGTCTTTTTCTACTCTTTCTGTTTCTACAGCATCAGTACGCTCTTTATTTTTAGCAGCGATGATTACTTGACGTAGTTTATTCTCTTCTAATACAGCCAGACTCTCTTCTGTAGAGATGCGTACACTTTCTGATTTAAGACGTTCTTCCTCACGTACCTTTTGAATCTCAGCTTCTTCACGAGCGCGGATATTATCCACTTCTCTGCGTTGTTTCTCTTCTTTTTCTGATAACTGTCTTTCAAGTTCTAAGATAGCTTCACGAGCTTCTACGTCTTGCTTCTTGATTACCTTTTGCTCATCTCTACGGATAAGG
Source organism: Myroides profundi (assembly GCF_000833025.1). NCBI lineage: Bacteria > Pseudomonadati > Bacteroidota > Flavobacteriia > Flavobacteriales > Flavobacteriaceae > Myroides > Myroides profundi. The sequence goes on along the minus strand of NZ_CP010817.1, from coordinate 3,250,959 downwards.
TTAGCATTGATGTTTTGTAATGCAGTAAGTTCAGTAATCTTTTTGATACCTTCAGAGTCAAGAATGTTCTGAGGATCTAAGTAAGAGATATTTGTTTGTTCTAAGTAGTCGATAGCACAGTCATCTAAGATGTACCCGTTTAAGTCTCTACCTATGATATTAATAATCTCTTCTCTAAACTCTCTACGCGCTTCGTATAATTCGATAAATTCAAATTTCTTACCTACTGTTTTTAAAGCTTCAGAAAACTTCGCTTCGAATATGTTTCTTAGCGTTTCTACATCACTTGCACGTTCACAACCTAATGTTTGTGCCACATTAATTACGTCTTCTATAGACTTGTTAACTCTAATAAAGAAAGCTACTTTAATATCTGCACGAATATTGTCTTTACAGATAAGACCTTCGTTTTGCATTCTATCGATTTGTAGTTTTTTTACAGAGATATCCATAATCTCCATTTTATGGAATACAGGGATCACGTAAATACCTTTGTTAAAAGCTACTTTAGTCCCTCCAACCCCTGTTCTTACTATAGATTTACCTTGTGGTATCTTCTTATAGAAAGATGCAAGTATTGCAAAAAATAATAATACTAATAGAAAAAGTGCGCCTATAATAATAGCTATTAATGTCCCTAGACCAAACTCACCCATAGATTTTAGTGTTTATAGTTAATAATTAATGTATTCTTCTTACTTGGAATATATTTTCTTTATCACATTTTTTAATGATAATGACTTTCTCTCCATATTTTATTTGGTTACCATCTGTACTCTGTACCAATATCTTGATTGGATCTTGATCGATGACTACCTCCATATTTCCTTGTTTATCCGCTATGATACTTGATAGCATAACACCTTCTTTTCCGATGAAGTCTATTGCCTTCTCACCGTGATAGCCAGTATTCTTTAAAAACTTAACTAACGGAAGTGTAGCATAATGTGTTAAGATAATCGCTATAAAAGAAAGTGGAATTAATATCACAACAGACCAAAAGCCTAGATTCACTACTTTAGGAATTGTAGTAGTTAATAACGTACCTGCCCAAGTAAAGAATTTAAAGATGGTTAATACAATCATGAAAGGGATCTTCCCTACATTCATAAACTCAAGTATCTGCATAAAGATACTTGGCTGACGTACATCTACATGGTCTGCTACATCCACCTCTTTATCATGAGCAATGTCTAGATGACTCTGTTGTAAATCAAAGTCTGTATCTACATTTGCATCAATGTCTATGTCAACATCTATTTCAGGATTGACATCCATATCAATATCAAAACCATCAAAACCTCCTAGTACAGCAGAGAATATCCAATAGATAAAGGTTATTCCCATTAATACGCTCATAATAGCGTTCGGAAGCGGATTGAATAAATGATGAATTATTTCTGTCATTTATGAATAGCGTATTATATTAATATGTGTTTAAAATTTACCAAATATAACTTAATTTTAAGAAAGTGTTCTGCTTTATTTTGTCAATATTATAACATAGAAGCACAATTTATCCTTTTAGGATACCGCTTTTAGAAAAGATGACTAGGATACACTTATTTCTAAGATCCCAAATAGAATAATAACAATCTTATGAGTGATTATTTATCTGTTTTATTAAAAGGAGTAAGTCGCATGGATTGACATTGTAGTTCCAACTCCTCTAGTGTAATCAGCGTGAATACCTCTGTATTGACTTACTGGTGGATAGTAGGTTGTATTGAATAAATTGTCAATACCAAGTGTGAGTGACCAATGGTTATTAGGTTTATAATTTGCACTAAGGTTAAATAGATTGACTTCACTTATGGGGCCTTGTCCGTTTTTATATTTTCCATTGTTATTTGGACTGAAGTGTTTTCTACTTCCTGTGTTTATCCAGAATAAAGATAGAGTAGCTTTACTGAACGGAGTATATGTAATAAATGCAGTTGCTTTATTAGGCGGTATTCTATCTCCTCCTAGATATTCTAAGATGCCTTTTTTATTCTCTGTTTTTCCTTCTATAGAGGTGAATGTACCACCCATTTTTAATCTCTCTATTATTCTTGCCTCTAAAGCTATTTCAAAACCTTTAATCTTTTCGGGTTCTCTACTAGGCATCAGATATCCTCCGACGTCTATAAGATTAATACCATATTTAGAAGTGCTGATATAGTATGAGGTTTGTAGTGAGAAAATGCTGTATTTACTAGAGAAACCTATTTCGTAATTATTAGTAATCACAGGAGAAGTCTCTAAATTATTCAGCGTATTAGCATCTGCTCTTCTCAATATCTTACCTACTTCATTGAGGGAAAAACCTTGTGAGTAACTGATAAATGGATTGAAGTAATCATATTTAGCGTATCGGATACCTGCGTTAAATACTGTCGCTCTGTAAGATAGTTTACCTCCATTGACAGCTATAGAGCCTTCGTTATTTGGGCCTGTTGCTATAGTGGTGTAATCATTGATTCTTACGTTCGAATTTTCATAACGAATCCCTCCTTTAAAGATAAAGTCATCTAGCAAATCTATCTTTAACTGTGCATAAGGAGCTATGCTTAGCATTTTCATTTGAGGAGTTAATATTCTACCATCTGTGAGGTCTTGCATAGTCATATCACTGAGTAGATCAAAACCGTAAGTGATTTCAATAGGGGTGTTATAAAGCATGAAAGGAGTATTAAAGTTCGCTCTTAGCCCTTTCTTTTTTGAGATTATCCTAGTCTGACCTGGGCCATACCAGACTGTTCCTTTCGGTACATAGCGATTCATAGATTGGAAGGAGGTGAGGTAAGCACTAATGTCTAATCGGGTATTAGCATAAAGAGCATTGTTAGTATAGGTTAACATAGCATTGTGATTGTATGGTGTGCCTACTGGCTTTCCACCTTCACTACCTCTTATACCTATAGCAGGCTCCTGTCCATAACGTCCTGGTTTCGTTTTGTACTTCTCATCTTGTACGGTAGTGTAATAATTGTAGAGTAATTGTAGTGATGAGGAATCATTGAGCTGATAAGATAGTTTTGTGAAGATGTTTCGCTCATAAGAATTAGATAGACCACCCAGTTGTCCTAATGGCAAGCCTTCACCATCTCTTTGTAAGCCATTGTATTTAAGATGACCACCTATAGCGTAGCTGAAGTTATTTATTCTACCTGAGAAATATTGTCCTATTTGATAGCCTAAGGTTCCACTACTGTGATAAGGGTTAAAGGTAGTACCTATTTTAGTTTGTCCACTTAGTGGTTTGTTGCCAACGTCTTTTCTAGTAATATAATTGATAATACCACCCGCAGATCCATTGCCATAGATAGATGTTGCCCCTTTTATTACTTCTATTTTTTCGATAACATAAGGATCTAGAGAACGTATACTCCGGGCTCCATTCATTAAAGGAAGAGATTGAGGGATACCATCTATTAAGACTAATAAAGGTCTTCCTCTCAGTGTCTGTCCTGTATTAGCTACTTTATTAGTAGCTGTAGCGAGTCCTGGTACTGTATTACCTAAGATATAGCTGATGTTACTATTAATATCACTCTGTGTTTCTATTTCTTGTTTGGTGAGTATCGTTACTGAAGAGGGTACTGTAGAGATGTGTTCTGGTTTTCGACCAGCAGTAATGATAATTTCATTTATAGTTTCAGGATTATCAGCAAGTGTAATTGTAAAGTTGTTAATTGTATCTTTTTGTAACTCAAGAGTCGTATAGTAATCAGCGTAATCAAAGGCTTTTAACCTTAAGTCAACAGTAGTAGAATGAGCATCTGTTAGGGAGAATATACCAGTATCGTCAGTGATACCTACATTTTGATTATTTATCTCTACAACTACATTAGGAACAGCATGACCAGAAGGATTTTTTACTCGAAGATTTAAATGCTGTGCCTGTGAGAGCATTGATAATGAGGAGAATAGTGTGATGTAGAGTTTCTCTTTTCGGGAGGATAGTAATTTCATAACTTATTTATTTAGAATTATTCTAAACAAATTTATGCAAAAGCATCACTTTATTAAAAAAAACAGACCGTAAATTGAGAGGCATATGTAGTTAAAGTTTTGAATAGTAGATGTTTAATTTTGATTATTTCACAATTATTATAAAATGAATAGGGTCACCTTTATAAGGCGACCCTACTATTATAGTATATGATATCAGCGATTAGCTCAATCCTTCTATTAATCCATCTACTAAGTCAATTCTTAGCGCTTGTGGAGATTTAGGCAATCCAGGCATACGCATAATATCTCCTGCTATAGCCACGATAAACTCAGAACCTCTATTAATCACTAAGTCATTGATTACAATGTCAAAATCTTTAGCTACACCGTATGCTGTTGCGTCTGCAGAGAATGAATATTGTGTTTTGGCAATACATACAGGATATTGATCCATATCTGTGTTTTTTAGTTGGGCTAATTTCTTTTTAGCAGCAGAGGAGAACTCTACTTTATTAGCTCCATATATCTTCTTAGCGATATTCTCTATTTTTACAGCTATTGTTTCACTGTCTTGATAAGGGAACTGAAGAGGTTTACTTGGGTTGTTTGCTATTGTGTTTACAACTACTTCCGCTAGGGTTTTAGCGCCTTCACCACCTTCTACGAATGCATTGTTAATCGCAAATCCAATGTGGTTATCCTTACAGTATTGCTCCACGATTTGTAGCTCCTCTGCGTCATCAGTTGCATACTTATTGAAGGCAACTACTATGCTTTGTCCATAAGATTTAATGTTCTCTACATGCTTAGCTAAGTTCTCTAATCCTTTGCGGATACCATCTGTATTTTTAGCTTTAATATCTTCGATAGCTACACCACCGTGCATTTTTAATCCTTGTGCAGTAGCTACTACCACTGTCAGTTTTGGTTGTAAACCAGATTTACGACACTTGATATCAAAGAATTTTTCGGCACCTAAGTCTGCACCAAAACCTGCTTCAGTGATGACATAGTCTCCATAGCTCATAGCCATTTTAGTAGCGATAACAGAGTTACAACCATGTGCAATATTAGCGAATGGTCCACCGTGAATAAAGGCAGCAGTGTTTTCCGTAGTTTGTACTAAGTTAGGATTAAGTGCATCTTTTAATAGTACCGTAATAGCTCCAGCTACACCTAGATCTTTTACTGTAAACATACTTCCGTCATAGCGATATCCTAATAAGATATTTTCGATTCTGCGTCTAAGATCTTCTATGTCTGTCGCCAAACACATAATAGCCATAATCTCAGAGGCTGGAGTAATGTCAAATCCTGATTCTTGTGGTACTCCATTAGCACTACCTCTTAGCCCAGTGTTGATATAACGCAAGCTACGGTCGTTCACATCTAATACTCTTTTCCACAATATTTCTTTAATTCCGTTTTCATTAGCTCTATTCTGATAGATATAGTTATCAAATAAAGCGCTTATCGTATTATGGGCTGATGTGATAGCGTGAAAATCTCCTGTGAAGTGTAGGTTGATATTCTCCATAGGCAATACCTGAGCATATCCACCTCCTGCAGCTCCACCTTTCATCCCAAAACATGGACCTAATGAAGGCTCGCGTAGGGCTACTACAGCTTTCTTGCCTATTTTATTTAATCCCAACGCTAGACCTATAGATACAGTAGTCTTACCGATACCTGCTTTAGTAGGAGTGATTGAAGTAACTAATATTAAATTTGACTTATTGATGTTCTCTGTATTCATAGCATCTAGAGGAACTTTAGCCATATACTTTCCATAAGGGATAAGCTCTTCTTCATTTACACCGATAGAGTGTGCTACATCTTGTATTCTCTTTAACTCACATTCGCGAGCAATTTCGATATCTGTTTTCATTTATAATGATAGTTTGTGTTATTGAAGAGTAAAGATAAGGTTTTTTGTAAGGGCAATTATCGCTATTGTGCTTAATTAAAGAAGGTGTAGGTATTATGGCGAATTGTGTAATGAAAACCAAGACATATAAGTCGAAACCATAATTCTAGGATTCAATTTTTAGATTGCTTCTAAAAAATTAAGTATTTTATTAAATTCATATCTGTGTAGTGTAAATGGTTTAATTACTGAAGTGTTTTATTATTTTTTATATCTAAATAATAACATATATCTTTACAACTTTAATAATATATTGTTTTATAAATGAAGACTGAAGCACAATTAATAGAAAGAAGTGGTAATAAATGCGAACTATGTGAGGCAACTGGACATTTAAATGTATATGAAGTACCACCTGCAGCAGCTAATGAAGCAGATAGAGAAATCTATATTTGTGATACTTGTTTAGAGCAAGTAGAGAAGAAAGCTGAATTAGATGCTAATCACTGGCAATGTCTGACTACATCAATGTGGAGTGAATTTCCAGCTGTACAAGTAGTAGCTTGGCGTATGCTGAACCGTTTCCGTAACGAAAGTTGGGCAGCAGATAGTTTAGAGATGATGTATTTAGACGATGAACTTTTAGAGTTTGCTAAACTTACAGGAGATCATACAGGGGATGGAAGTGTAGATCTTCATAAAGACTGTAATGGTAATGTATTAGTAGGAGGAGATACTGTGACATTAATTAAAGACCTTGATGTAAAAGGATCTACTATTAATGCTAAGATCGGTACTGCTGTTAGAAATATCCGTTTAGTACACGATAATACAGAACAAATCGAAGGAAAGATAGATGGTCAACAAATCGTTATCTTAACCAAGTTCGTAAAGAAACAAGCATAATTAGCATATACTGATATAACAGCCTCTTTGTTTTAGACGTAGAGGCTTTTTTATTGGCTTGACCCGTCCTAAAAAAACTGTACAGTTTTTAAAACATTAAAAGATGGGAAGAGAACCAAAAAACAAAGAGCGTTATCATTTAAAATTCATAGAACAAATAGTTCAAGAAATAGAGAATGGAGCAAGTCAAAATTCGGTAATTCGCGAGTATAGCCTAAATAAATCTACGCTAAATCGTTGGGTTAAGAAATATGCAAGTCCCGAGTATCATGCTACACGTAAGAATAAAGTTTATTCAGAAAGCCTTAAACGTCAAGTAGTTCATAGTATTACAGAACACCATATGACAGCACAAGAAGCCTGTATAATGTATGGTGTAGAAAGTATAAGTACAATAAATAACTGGTTGTTAGTTAATTATAATAAAAACATAGATATTTGTAATGAAATTGTTATTCCGTCACTTATGGAAGAAAAAACATCCAATACAGAATCTTTAGAAATTAAAGCTTTAAAAAAGGCTTTATCAGAGGCACAATTTAAGATAGTAGCTTTAAATACATTGATAGATGTAGCAGAGAAAAGTTTGGATATTGATATCAGAAAAAAGTCTGGTTCCAAGCAGTTGAAGAAGTAAAACTCTTATACCCTAATAAGGGAATAAAAAAAATATGTCAACTGTTTGGTAAAACTCGAAGTGCTTATTATCAGTCAATAGACAGATACGCAAGTCAATCTATTAAAGATGAGATTATTCTTCAAGAAGTTTTAAATATTAGAGCTACTCTACCAAGAGTAGGTACTCGAAAACTTCAACATATGTTACAAGAACGCTTAGGTTCGCACAATATAAGCGTAGGAAGAGATTATCTGTTTGATTTATTAGACAGTCATAAAATGTTGGTTAGGCAACGAAAGCGCAAAGCATATACAACAGACTCCAGAGCTTGGAGAGGACAGTATTTAGACTTGTATAATGGAGTAAAAGTTACTAGACCAGAACAATTTTGGGTAAGTGACATCACCTATATCAGGTTAAATAATACTTGGGGCTATTTAAGTTTAATCACAGATGCTTATTCTCATAAAATAATGGGCTATAGTTTTAGCTTAGATTTAACTACTAATGGATGCTTACAAGCCTTGAAAATGGCATTAAAGAACAGGATTTATACAGAGAAACTTATTCATCATTCAGATCGAGGATGTCAATACTGCAGTAGTGTTTATACTAAAATACTGATAGAAAACAACATATCTATTAGTACAACACAAGGTGGTGAACCAAGAGATAATGCAATAGCTGAGCGTGTAAATGGTATAATTAAAGGTGAATTTGATTTAAACTATTCAAGTTTAGGTTATCAAAAAACGATTGATAAAATTAAGAATAGTATAGAAGCTTATAACCAAATTAGACCTCATGATAGTTGTGATAGGTTAACTCCAAATCAAGCTCATTTAAAGACAGGTATTCTAACTAAGAGATGGAAGAATTATTACAAGACTAATAAACAAAAACAACAACCTGTACAGTAATAAAAGGATTAATAAAAATCTGTACAGTATTAAGTAGGATTATTAACTATAGCTGTACAGTTATAGTAGGACGAGACAGCTTTTGGTAGCAGTGAGTCCGTAGTGAGTCCGTTATGAATCCGTAGTGACTCCATTAATTCTCGATAAATAACGCAGTCATTACTTAGGTGTTATAGTAAGGTAATGCTGATATTGCAAAGAAAATAGGTACAGTACTAGATGAAACTAGAAACCTGAGAGGGTCTTTGTAATGATGTTGAGAGTACGTTGTAGTACTATCAGAGGATTAGAATAAACTTAACCAAATAGGAACACTAAATTCTTCTAATAGATGTGCAAGTTTAGTTTCTTTATAAGTTTCTCTTGTGAGCCACTTGGCTTCCGCTATTTCTGAAGCTACTTCTAGCGTTTGATGAGTGATTATAATATGATAGATATGAGCTTTCACTATAGTATTCTTTTCATTCACAGCTTCTGTACTATGTGTACCCAATAGGGTTAGTTCATTTGTGTTTACTGTTAAGTTTAGCTCTTCTTTTAACTCTCTTATTAATGCTTGTTCAGGAGTTTCTCCTTTTTCGATTTTACCACCTGCCATCATATAATAGGTAGACGTTTTTTTGCGTACAGTCAGTAATCGGTTATCTTGATCTGTTATTAATGCTGATGCTAAATATAGAATAGTAGGAGTTGTCATATTGGACAATTTTAAGTTACAAAGATACTATTATTAAAAATAACTGTTTAGTTGATAGGTGTTTTTGAGTTTTTTTAGAACAAAGAATATTGTCCTAAATCAGTTTAAGTAGGTGAGGTGCTAAAATTAGTTGGTTAATATTTAAATAATTAGCGTTGTATTTAGTAAAGTTTAGTACTTTTACCACCAAAATAAATGAATTACATATATCAATTGACTTAAATGATAAAAAAAATATAAGTTTGTTGTGAAAATATGTTTTTCAATTAAAAAATATTTTATCTTTATTCTATTAAAGTGATACCTAGTATAGAATAAGATTTAGTGTATTACATTAGTTTTAATTTTTAAAATCCGTAAGCCTGATAAGAGGCGAAAATGAACATCACAATGGTAAAAGAAGAATTTACTGCATTATTTAAAGGGTATAAAGTACCTAATGAAATTAAAAGTTTATTGGAATTTCAGACATCTGAGACTATTCCATCTTATTATTCTAACGCTATCTATTTAATAGACGAAGATCCAGGAATCATCGAATCTATTTCAGAAGAAGAAGAATTTGTAAATTCGTTTGTTCCTTTTGCAGAAGCCAATAGTACTGGTAGTATTTACGCTTTTTGGGTACAGGATAAAGCGGTAAAAAGTTTGGATAACTGTCCTATCGTTGTTTTTGGTGATGAAGGAGGAGTGTTTATCGTTGCTAAAAATATCAAAGAGCTACTACAGATCTCAGCTTATGATGTGGAGGCAGTTGTGTTTATGGAAGAATTCTATTTCCCTGATAAAGAGGAATTGATAGAAGAAGGAGAATTCGATGCTGCAGAGTTCAATAAAGAATTCTTAGATTGGCTTCGTACTGATGCGAAATTAAAACCAATTCTTACAATAGAAGCTATAGATGAAGTGATTGCAAATGCACAAGATCAATCTGCTGAAGAGCTAGAGCAATTTATAGCAAAGTTTGCATAAGTATAAAAGAAAAAAATAAGTATAAAGAAAAGAGAGGAATTTCCTCTCTTTTTTGTTATATATATGTTAAAAAAAATAGCTATCTTGCTCAACAAAATAAAAATAAATATGGAATTTAATCAATTTGAAAATCAAGTTACAGAACAACGTGAGAAGCCTAATAACTATATGGGGCTATCTATTACTTCTACAGTATTAGGTCTGTGTTCTTTCTGGTGTATTGGGTTAATATTAGGTATTATTGCTATCGTAATGTCTAGTCAGTCTACTAGTAAATATAAAAATGGTGAGTATGAGGCTTCTGTTAAAGCAGCTAGTACAGCGAAGAAATTAGCTTTAGTAGCTATTTTATTATTTGTAATTGCTATTGGTAAAGCTGTTTTTGATATTGTGAGTGCAGGTGGTATTAATGCATACTTCGAAACAATTATGGAGCAAGTGAGAGCAGCTCAAAACATGTAATAGACTATAATGAAGAATTGGATACTTAGAATCATATTTCTAATAATTCCTCTTTTTGGATTATATTATTACTATCAGTTTTTTGGGAGTGGTGATAATGGTGGTCTATCGTGTATGTTCTATCGTGAGACAGGATGGTTATGCCCTGGATGTGGAGGACAGCGTGCCTTGCATGCTTTATTACATGGACATTTTAGAGAGGCTATAGAATATAATGTAATGATATTAGTATACTTTCCTCTACTTGCTTTTTTATATATAGCATTAGTGGAAGTGTATATTGTAAAGAATGATAAGTTTTTGCAGAAATATGCTATTCCGAATTGGTTTGCCTATTCTTTTCTAGTACTTATTATTGTATTCTTTATAGTCAGAAATATATGGTAAAGTAAAAAGCCCCTTAGTTAATCTAAGGGGCTTTTTTATTTATAAGAAGATTAGGTTCTTATTTTTCTTTAAAAGTGCGTAGCTCATTTTTATATACATAGTATATACTACTAGTGATAGGGTCTATTTCGTATAGAGGTCTATTGTTGTCAATAGCTATTTTATCTACTTCTTTACCGTCTTTCTTTCTCACTTTGACTAGTTGTGTAGTTTCTCCTTCAGTACCTCTAGCGAATACATAAGCATATTCAGCAGTTTGTTTAAGAGCATTAAATCTACTTTGTACCAATGGAGTAATAGTACTATTCAGGTCATTCATAAGGGACTGTTGAGTATTTAGTGTTTTTTGTGCTTTAGCACGATCTTTCTCGCTGAATACATAGTCTTTGCTTTCTACTACTTGACCATTAGCATTGCGATAAGATACAGAATAGGTCGCGCTTGTTATGGCTTGGTTTTTAGCATTCATAGCCCCCATATAAGCATTACCAGCTATAGATGCTGATTTTAGTAAGCGTCTTCCTGCTTCTCCTGGTTCTTTATACGTGTTGTGGTATATAACATTTCCATCTTGCCCAACTCCGATAACATCGTTTTGTCCAATGATACAGATTACACCATCGATGACTTCTAGACTAGTAATTAGCTTGTCATTTTGTACATCTATTTTGTCTCCGATAGGCTCTGGTGCATCTGCAGAGTTAGGGTCAAACTTGTATATTTTCTTATTGTTATAAGCTAAGAATACTTTTGTGTTTTCATCTTGTCCTACTGCTAATGGTCTGTTTTTATTGAATTTTACATTTCGTTTCCAGATTTTTTTACCACTAGTATAGTCTACCATATTACCATAAGTATCTGTAAGGTATAGTACTCTGTTGTTGTCCACTTTATCTAAGAAGTAGATTTCATCATCTGATTTATCAGCTATTTCAATAAATTTCTTCCATTTAGGTTGTCCTTCTTGGTTGATTAAATTCATTTCTGTATCTGCTATATATAGGTAGTTATTGTCAATAGGGATCACTCGTTTAATAGATTTACCTTTGGCATCTTTTTTCCATATCTTTTTTCCATCCCCATAAGAGTAGAAGTTAAATCCAGTATTGTGTGCGATTAATATCCTGTCATTCCAGTCTTCTATGTAAGACAAAAACTTAGTTGTAATATCACTTTTCCACAGTTTATCTCCTGTATTAGCATTTAGGATGTTCAGAGAACTTTTTGTACTTAATAAAGACTTTTCTTTATTGATAATGATAATGTTTTCTAAGTTTTGAGATAAGTAAAAATCATTGATTTGATAATCTGTTTTCCATTTTATCTCACCCGAATTTAAGTCAAGGTTAAATAGAAAGCCTTTGACTGTGATATATAGTTTATTATCTACTTTTAGAATAATATCTTCTGCTTGTGTTAGCTTAGAGAGTTGTTCTTTAACGCTAAGAGAAGAAGTGATTGTTTTAAAAACCGACATTTTCTCTTGAGTACCTACTTGAGTACTCCATAATGTTTTTTTGTCTGTTGGCGATAAGTACTCAAAGTTGAATGCACTTTCGTTAGCTGTTAATAATAGAATAGCATTATCTTCTATTATATAGTTTGTTTTGATTATTCTTGATTTACTTTCTTTTGTGTTGAATATAACATCTCCATTGAAGATATTAATTATTAAATCATTGTCATCTAGTTTGATTTTTGCATAAGGAGATTTTGGAAGTATTTCGATTTCTGTAGCTACTTCTTCGAAGTGCATTAGGATACTTCCTAAAGCTGTAGATTTAAAATCACTTTGATAATCTTTTTTTACAATCTTCCAAGTAGTTTGATTAGTAGTAGGATTATAACTAGAGATAATGTCTTTATCCTTAACAATTATATCTCCTGTAGCAGGAACTAAACTAATAGATTCGATATTATTGTCAAATTTAGTAACAACATCAGCTTGTCGTTGTGCGTAATTAATGGACGTAGCTATTAAAAGAGCACTGAGTAAAAGTTTTTTTATTGTATTTTTTTTAACAAAAGTAAGCCAAAAAAATGATTGTGTTATTTTTTCTTTAATTATTTGATATTTATCAAATAAATGCAACAAAAAAGGAAGATGTTAAGATGATGGTGTTTTTTGGATATATTGAGATATCTGCAATAATCAAAGGTAATTTGAGATATTATTGCTGAATATTTATTTATTCTTTTTTACTTTTACTTATTTGATATTGTTAATTATTATTGTAGTTTTATATATTATTTAGATGGGTATTGTGTTAAAGTGACTTTATTTGACATTTTTTTGATTATATTTTTTTGTTTTAAAATAGTTGAAAATTAGAGGATAAGGAAGGTTAGTATTTCTATTTAAAAGTTTGAAAAATAAATTGATACGGTACATTGATAATTTTTTAAGAGAAAATATTCGTGAAAGTTCTGAGATTTAAGTATATAGTTTTTTTATTCTTTTTTTAAGAAAATTAAAAAAGGGAATGAAAGTTGTAGTGTATAGTACAGAATGATATGAGTAGCCTATCTCTGATATAGAATAGAAGATTGTTTTAAAAAAGTAGAAGTTGATTAATTATAATTATAGTAACCATGAAAAAGGTATTTAGTTTAATGTTCGGTGTATTATTAGCATTTCAAATGCAAGCTCAAACTAAAGGAGCTACAAATACATCTAAGGATGAGTCAAGAGTAATCATCCTTGCAACAGGAGGAACAATTGCAGGATCAGGAGAGTCAGCAACCAAAGCAGCTTATACTGCTGGTAAAATTCCGATTGAGAATCTTCTAAATGCTGTACCAGAGATGCATAAGTTTGGTAAGATAAAAGGTGAGCAAATCGCTCAGATCGGTAGCCAAGATATGAATATAGAGACCTGGTTAAAATTAAGTAACCGTATTAATGAGATATTCGAAAAAGATGAGGCTGATGGAGTAGTGATTACTCATGGAACGGATACACAAGAAGAAACAGCTTATTTCTTAGAATTGACTATTAATTCTAAGAAACCTGTGGTATTAGTGGGAGCGATGAGACCTGCGACTGCGATGAGCCAAGATGGAAATAGAAACTTATTAGATGCTGTGATGGTGGCTGCATCTCCAGAGAGTAAAGAAGCTGGAGTAGTGATCGCAATGAATGAAGCAGTATTTGCAGCTAGAGATGTTACGAAAACAGTGACAACTAATATGGCTACATTTCAGTCTAGAAATTTTGGACCAATAGGATTAATCTTTGATGGGAAAGTGAGTTATTACTATAAAACATTAAGATCTCCAGAGAAGAAGTTTAATGTAAAAGGATTAACTAAACTTCCTCAAGTAGAAATCGTTTACGGTTATGCTGATGCTAGTCCTAGAGCTGTTACAGCTGCAAAAGAAGAAGGGGTAGCGGGTATAGTATACGCTGGTATGGGGAATGGTAACTTTAATGCTCCTGTAGGAGATGCTTTAATAGCAGCTGCAAAATCAGGTATTATAGTTTGTCGTTCAGCAAGAGCGGGTGCAGGTAGAGTGACTTTATTTAATGAGGTAGATGATAATGCCCTTGGTTTTGTTGTAGCAGATGATTTAAGTCCTCAGAAAGCTAGAATCTTATTGATGTTAGCACTTACTGAGACTAAGGATAGAGCTGCGATTCAAGATATGTTCTTCAAATATTAAGAGAAATAAATTATAACCATTAATATAGGAGGAGCGCTTACTGAATCTATATGCAGTGTTGCGCTCCTCTTATATAGAATGTAGACTAAAGGTATAATTAAAAATTTGTGGCTATGTTACTATTACAGTTCTGTATCCTGATAGGAATGATTCTTATCGGATCACAAATGAAAGGAATTGGTCTTGGAGTTATGGGAATGGTTGGCTTAAGTATATTCGTATTTGTATTCGGTATGCGTCCTGGTGATCCACCTATAGATGTGATGCTCGTGATTATGGCTATCGTTTCTACAGCGGCTACTCTTCAAGCATGTGGTGGACTAGACTATTTAGTGCAATTAGCTGAGAAAGTAATTCGAAGTAATCCTTCTAATATTGTGTTTATCGCACCATTTACGGTTTATTTCTTTTGTCTTTTTGCAGGGACAGCGCACTTACTATATTCTTTATTACCTATTATTTCTGAGGTAGCAGCTAAAAAGAGAATTAGACCTGAGCGTCCTTTAAGTATCTCAGTGATCGCTTCTCACTTAGCAATAACAGGAAGCCCTATGAGTGCTGCAACAGCTGCTTTTGCTGGAGCTAGTATTTTAGCTTATCCAGGAGCTTTAATAGATATTATGAAGGTGTGTATACCAGCTTGTCTTATTGGTATTTTAATAGGCTGTTTATCTGTTCTTAAGAAAGGTAAAGAGTTAGAAGATGATCCTATATTTATCGAAAAGATGAAAGATCCTGAGTTTGCTAAAAGTCTTGATGCGGAAGAGGTAGGGGATAAAAAAGAATTAAGAAAAGGAGCGAAGACTTCTGTTGTGATATTCTCTATAGCAGTGTTGCTGATTGTTTTAGCAGGTGCTTTCCCTCAATTACTCCCTGTGTTTGAACCTGGTGCTGCGAGCTTAGTGCTTAAGGCTAGTGGTGAATTACAGATGGTGGCAGTGATAAGTATGATTACGTTGACTGCTTCTGCTCTGATGATGATTACAACCAAAACAAGTGCAATAGCAGTGACAAAGGTTAGTCTTTTTAGTTCTATGGCTACTGCTGTCGTTTCTGTGTTTGGGGTAGTATGGATGAGTTCTACTTTTATGGCACATAATGAAGTGGTGATAAAAGCATTTATGACAGATGTGGTTTCTGCATATCCTTGGACTTTTGCTATTGCTGTATTTATTTTAGGAGCCTTGATGTTTAGTCAGGCAGCTACAACGAAAACAATGATGCCTCTAGGGTTGTCTTTAGGATTGTCTAATCCAGCGTTGATTGCAATTTTCCCAGCAGTAAATGCAGATTTCGTATTACCTGGTTATCCAACATTGTTAGCGGCAATTAATTTTGATAGAACAGGAAGTACTAAAATCGGGAAGTTTGTAGTGAATCATAGTTTTATGATCCCAGGATTAGTAGCTATTGGTGTAGCGGTAGCGGCAGGCTTTTTATTAGGAGCTGTATTATTATAAAAAATGAAGTATTAAATAAAAAAATGAAAATGAAAAAGGCATTATTATTAATGACGATGTTTGTAAGTGCGGGAGCAATGGCTCAAGAACCGCAATCTTCTACAGACACGATTGTAAAACCTATTATCCCCGTCGAAAAAGTGGGATTGTTAAAGAATATAGACGTTCTATTTCATACTAGAGTAGGATTTGAGAGTTATTTTGATAACGGAACTTTTACGAACTCTGAGTTTGATAATAATCAAGCTCGTATTGAGATAAAAGGAAAAATACATGATCGAGTGTATTTTAGATTCAGAAATAGATATACTCAGAAATCTGAAATAGGAACGAAAGATCATATCGAAAGAGGTATTGATATGGCATTTGTTGGAGTTTATCTAGATTCTAAAACTAGATTAGACATTGGTAAGATGAGTGCTGACTGGGGAGGATATGAGTTTGATCTAAATCCAATCGAGATTTTACAGTATAATGATATATTGCAACATGCTGATAATTTCTTGACAGGAGTAGGTGTTACTCATACTTTAGATAATGGACATTCTTTTGGATTACAAGTGTTGAACTCTAGAACACAACAATTCGAAGATCAATATAAAGATTTTGATATCTCTAATTTAGAGAAAGCAAAGATGCCTTTGGCTTTTGTAGCGAACTGGAGAGGTAATTTTTTTGATGGAAAGTTCCAAACAAATTATAGTTATAGCTACTTTCAAGAAGCAAAAAGTAAAGCGATGAACTATGTGTCTCTAGGACATAAGTATCAAGATAGTAAGTTAACGATTATGTATGACTTCCAATATAGCAAGGAAGATCTAGATCGTAAAGGGATGGTGAGTTATATGGTAAATAATAAATTAGAAGGTGAAAAAGGTTATGTAAGTGAAAATGTATCTTATATGGATAACTGGATTAAGGCAGATTATCTTGTTACTCCTAAATTAAATTTATCATTAACATTAATGACTAGTAATGCTTATGGTAAAAATATAGAGAGTACTACAAGTGGTACAGATCGTTTGAGAACAAGTTACGGTTTTATACCAACAGTACAGTATATACCATTTAAGGATATTAATGTGAGATTCTATGTGTCTTATGTAGGAAGATATTATAACTACTCATCTTATGCTAAGAATAATTTAGGATTAGAAAATTATAATACAGGAAGATTGACAATAGGATTTGTTGCTCCTTTATTGATACTATAATAGATATCTATATAATAAGTATAAGCTCTAGGTCTTTTGACTTAGAGCTTTTCTTTTTTATAGAAGTAGGTTGGTAGTGTCTTATTATATACAATAGAGTACAATATTAAATACATTCCGCCATCCAACACTTAAATATATATAGTATAGAGATTGTATAAGGCTATAATCTTTTAAAAAAGACAAAAAAACTTTCACTCGTAAAAGGTGATATAATAGAGAGTTATGAAATACTTTTCAAAAACCTTAAAAAAAGGCAAAGATAAGTTTGGAAGTAATGGAAAAGATACTACTTTTGCATCCGCATTAGAGAAGTGATAACGACTCTAGAGGCAGACGATCATAAACAAAAAGTGAAGCAAGAACGACTAAAAAATAAGCTTTAAAAAATTTATAAAAATAAATTTGGATAAGTAAAAAATAAGGTAGTATCTTTGCAGTCCGCTTCAGTAAAAATGGGAGTTGAGCGAAAAAATAAAGAAAAATATTTTCAAAATAAGTTTTGCTAATTCAAAATAAGTTTTTACTTTTGCACTCGCTTTGAAAAACAAGTGAGCCTTAGAAATAAGAAGACACGTTCATAAACATATTGGATTGACAGCATACAAATAAGAGAGTAAGGCAAATCGCAAGATTTGGGATTATACTTTTTTAATTTACGAAATTAAAAATATACGATGAAGAGTTTGATCCTGGCTCAGGATGAACGCTAGCGGCAGGCCTAACACATGCAAGTCGAGGGGTAGAAAGAGCTTGCTTTTTTGAGACCGGCGCACGGGTGAGTAACGCGTATGCAACCTACCTTATACAGGGGAATAGCCCGAAGAAATTCGGATTAATGCTCCATGGTTTATCGATATGGCATCGTATTGATAATAAAGATTTATCGGTATAAGATGGGCATGCGTATCATTAGCTAGTTGGTGTGGTAACGGCATACCAAGGCGACGATGATTAGGGGTCCTGAGAGGGAGATCCCCCACACTGGTACTGAGACACGGACCAGACTCCTACGGGAGGCAGCAGTGAGGAATATTGGTCAATGGAGGCAACTCTGAACCAGCCATGCCGCGTGCAGGATGACGGTCCTATGGATTGTAAACTGCTTTTGTACAGGAAGAAACCTCTCTACGTGTAGAGACTTGACGGTACTGTAAGAATAAGGATCGGCTAACTCCGTGCCAGCAGCCGCGGTAATACGGAGGATCCGAGCGTTATCCGGAATTATTGGGTTTAAAGGGTTCGTAGGCGGCTTTGTAAGTCAGTGGTGAAATTTCCTAGCTTAACTAGGACACGGCCATTGATACTGCAGAGCTTGAATAATATGGAAGTAACTAGAATATGTAGTGTAGCGGTGAAATGCTTAGATATTACATGGAATACCAATTGCGAAGGCAGGTTACTACGTATTTATTGACGCTGATGAACGAAAGCGTGGGGAGCGAACAGGATTAGATACCCTGGTAGTCCACGCCGTAAACGATGGATACTAGCTGTTCGGTTTTCGGACTGAGTGGCTAAGCGAAAGTGATAAGTATCCCACCTGGGGAGTACGTTCGCAAGAATGAAACTCAAAGGAATTGACGGGGGCCCGCACAAGCGGTGGAGCATGTGGTTTAATTCGATGATACGCGAGGAACCTTACCAGGGCTTAAATGTAGATTGACAGATTTGGAAACAGATTTTTCTTCGGACAATTTACAAGGTGCTGCATGGTTGTCGTCAGCTCGTGCCGTGAGGTGTCAGGTTAAGTCCTATAACGAGCGCAACCCCTATTGTTAGTTACCAGCGCGTTAAGGCGGGGACTCTAGCAAGACTGCCGGTGCAAACCGTGAGGAAGGTGGGGATGACGTCAAATCATCACGGCCCTTACGTCCTGGGCTACACACGTGCTACAATGGCAAGTACAGAAAGCAGCTACCTGGCAACAGGATGCGAATCTCCAAAGCTTGTCTCAGTTCGGATTGGAGTCTGCAACTCGACTCTATGAAGCTGGAATCGCTAGTAATCGGATATCAGCCATGATCCGGTGAATACGTTCCCGGGCCTTGTACACACCGCCCGTCAAGCCATGGAAGCTGGGGGTACCTGAAGTCGGTGACCGCAAGGAGCTGCCTAGGGTAAAACTAGTAACTAGGGCTAAGTCGTAACAAGGTAGCCGTACCGGAAGGTGCGGCTGGAACACCTCCTTTCTAGAGAATAATTAATAAGTATGATACTTTACTCTCGCTGTTAATACCAAAAAAAAGAATAAAAGAATTAAGTAATACAGAGTCTAGTAGCTCAGCTGGTTAGAGTACTACACTGATAATGTAGGGGTCGGCAGTTCGAGTCTGCCCGGGACTACTAGTTTACTAGTTCAAAAAGGAATATTTTAGAGGTTGCGTTATCCACAACCCACAAGGCACAGATAACACACTATCTAACTTATGGGGGATTAGCTCAGCTGGCTAGAGCGCCTGCCTTGCACGCAGGAGGTCATCGGTTCGACTCCGATATTCTCCACAAGGACAAAAGTCCATAAGTTCATTGACATATTGATAAAACTTAACTAACAAAACAGTTAGAAAGAATAAAAAGATATAGAAATATATAGAAAGTACGATTCGAAAGAATTGTAAGCACATAAGCAAAATAAGGGCGTATGGGGAATGCCTAGGCTCTCAGAGGCGAAGAAGGACGTGATAAGCTGCGAAAAGCTACGGGGATTGGCACACACGAGTTGATCCGTAGATATCCGAATGGGGCAACCCACTATATTGAAGATATAGTATCCTAATAGGAGGCGAACCCGCTGAACTGAAACATCTAAGTAGGCGGAGGAGAAGAAAACAAAAGTGATTCCGTAAGTAGTGGCGAGCGAACGCGGAATAGCCCAAACCAAAGTTGTTACGGCAATTTTGGGGTTGTAGGACCACGACATTTCTTGCGGATTTAATGAGAATTACCTGGAAAGGTAAACCGAAGAGGGTGATAGTCCCGTATTGGTAAGAGAAGATAAGAATAGTGGTATCCTGAGTAGGTCGGGGCACGTGAAACCTTGATTGAAACTGGCGGGACCATCCGCTAAGGCTAAATACTCCTGAGAGACCGATAGTGAACCAGTACCGTGAGGGAAAGGTGAAAAGAACCGTGAATAACGGAGTGAAACAGATCCTGAAACCATACGCCTACAAGCGGTCGGAGCTTCTTTGTGGGGTGACGGCGTGCCTTTTGCATAATGAGCCTACGAGTTACCGTTGCTGGCAAGGATAAGTGATTAAGTCATGGATCCGTAGCGAAAGCGAGTCTTAATAGGGCGCTTTAGTCAGTAGTGGTAGACGCGAAACCGTGTGATCTACCCATGGGCAGGTTGAAGTTTAGGTAACACTAAATGGAGGACCGAACCGTTTAACGCTGAAAAGTTTTCGGATGACCTGTGGGTAGGGGTGAAAGGCCAATCAAACTCGGAAATAGCTCGTACTCCCCGAAATGCATTTAGGTGCAGCGATAATCGATAGTTACTTAGAGGTAGAGCTACTGATTGGATGCGGGGGCTTCACCGCCTACCAATTCCTGACAAACTCCGAATGCTAAGTAATGATAATTATCAGTGAGGGCATGGGTGCTAAGGTCCATGTCCGAGAGGGAAAGAACCCAGACCATCAGCTAAGGTCCCCAAATGTATGCTAAGTTGAAAAAACGCGGTTTGATTGCCCAGACAGCTAGGATGTTGGCTTGGAAGCAGCCATTCATTTAAAGAGTGCGTAACAGCTCACTAGTCGAGCGATCGAGCATGGATAATAATCGGGCATAAGTATACTACCGAAGCTATGGATTTGCGCATTTAGTTGCGTGAGTGGTAGGGGAGCATTCTAACGGCGCAGAAGGTGATTTGTGAGAATTGCTGGAGCTTTTAGAAAAGAAAATGTAGGCATAAGTAACGATAAGGGGTGCGAGAAACACCCCCGCCGTAAGACTAAGGTTTCCTCAGCTATGCTAATCAGCTGAGGGTTAGTCGGGACCTAAGGCACACCCGAAGGGGGACGTCGATGGCCAACGGGTTAATATTCCCGTACTACTAATAATTGTGATGGAGTGACACAGTGATGAAAGCACCGCGAACTGACGGAATAGTTCGTTGAAGCACGTACCTATAGGTTTGATAGTAAAATGCGTCAGACTTGGAGAAATGCGATAGTACTTTGAGTCTTCGGACAACGAGATAGTGTGCCTAAGGGCTGTCAAGAAAAGCTTCTAAACTTAGATTATTAGTACCCGTACCGTAAACCGACACAGGTAGTCGAGGAGAGTATCCTAAGGCGCTCGAGAGATTCATGGCTAAGGAACTAGGCAAAATAGACCTGTAACTTCGGGAGAAAGGTCGCCAGCGCAAGCTGGCCGCAGTGAAAAGGTCCAGGCGACTGTTTATCAAAAACACAGGGCTCTGCAAAATCGTAAGATGACGTATAGGGCCTGACACCTGCCCGGTGCTGGAAGGTTAAGAGGAGATGTTATCGATGAGTAATTGTTGAGAAGCATTGAATTGAAGCCCCAGTAAACGGCGGCCGTAACTATAACGGTCCTAAGGTAGCGAAATTCCTTGTCGGGTAAGTTCCGACCTGCACGAATGGTGTAACGATCTGGACACTGTCTCAGCCATGAGCTCGGTGAAATTGTAGTATCGGTGAAGATGCCGATTACCCGCAGTGGGACGAAAAGACCCTGTGCACCTTTACTATAGCTTAGTATTGTTCTTGGATAAGTGATGTGTAGGATAGGTGGGAGACTGTGAAATGGCGTCGCTAGGCGTTGTGGAGTCATTGTTGAAATACCACCCTTTGCTTATTTGAGATCTAACTCCCTGATTGGGGAGGACATTGCTTGGTGGGTAGTTTGACTGGGGTGGTCGCCTCCAAAAGAGTAACGGAGGCTTCTAAAGGTTCCCTCAGCACGCTTGGTAACCGTGCGTAGAGTGCAATGGTATAAGGGAGCTTGACTGAAAGACTAACAAGTCGAACAGGTACGAAAGTAGAGCATAGTGATCCGGTGGTTCCGCATGGAAGGGCCATCGCTCAAAGGATAAAAGGTACGCCGGGGATAACAGGCTGATCTCCCCCAAGAGCTCATATCGACGGGGGGGTTTGGCACCTCGATGTCGGCTCGTCACATCCTGGGGCTGGAGAAGGTCCCAAGGGTTGGGCTGTTCGCCCATTAAAGTGGCACGCGAGCTGGGTTCAGAACGTCGTGAGACAGTTCGGTCTCTATCTACTGTGGGCGTTAGAAATTTGAGTGGATCTGATTCTAGTACGAGAGGACCGAATTGGACCAACCTCTAGTGCATCTGTTGTCTCGCCAGGGGCATCGCAGAGTAGCTACGTTGGGAAGGGATAAGCGCTGAAAGCATATAAGTGCGAAACCCACCACAAGATGAGATTTCTTTAAAGGGTCGTTGGAGATTACAACGTTGATAGGCTATAGATGTAAAGACAGTAATGTCAAAGTCGAGTAGTACTAATAACCCGTAAGCTTATGTGAATCTCCCCTTGTTTTTAACAAGGGGAGGGCAACTTTCTAAATTATAGTTAAGTTTAAAATATCAATATAGTTAAAAATATTAGTTACGTTAAAGTAACAACCGATTTAAGGTGGTTATTGCAGCGGGGCTCACCTCTATCCATTTCGAACAGAGAAGTTAAGCCCGCTAGCGCAGATGGTACTGCTAACCAGTGGGAGAGTATGTCGCCGCCTTTCTTTAGAAATCCCCAATCTCGTGTGAGGTTGGGGATTTTTTTGTTTATATAGGGTAGGTGTATTTTGTTTCATTGGACAAGAAGGGATTAGTGACAAAGGTTTAGGGGATCAGTGACAAAAGTTGGGGACTACGCAAAAAGTCTAGTTAATCTAAAAAGGAAAAACTTCTTATCTTTAATACCTCTATACATCATATGGAAATAAGATGTTGTGCTATATTTGTATTTTATCTTTTTTTACTCCCCCACAATTCCATCTCTTTCTTTTTATTTGTATATAATTCTGTGATTAAAATAATTGACCGAATTATATTCTAAATTTATTTAAAATGTTTGTATATAATTCTTTTTGTATATATCTTTGTACTCGTTAAATAGATATGATGGAATATAAGTTAGACGAGATTGATTTAAAGATTCTGCGCATGATGCAGGATAATGCTAGAGTTAATAATTCTGATATAGCAAAGGAACTTGGTATGGCTCCCTCTGCAGTATTAGAAAGAGTGAAGAAGTTAGAGAATAAGGATGTTCTATTAGCTTATCACGCAAAAGTTAATCCTAAAGCATTAGATCAAAAGATGCTTTCTTTTATTTTTATTAAAGTTGATGAAATTATTGGAGATGAAGAGACAGGAAGACTTTTGGCAGAAATTCCAGAAGTTTTAGAAGTACATGATATAGCAGGTGATGATGGTTATATGATTAAAGTACGTACAACTGACTCATTAGCTTTAGTGCATTTAATGAGAAATTCACTGTCAAGGATTCAAGGAATTATTTCAACTAGAACAATTATAGTTTTACAAACAGTTAAAGAAGAAAATAAATTAATTATACCAGAAAGGTTAGAGTATTAGTTATGGGAGCAGTTAGTACAAATAGCACAAGTAAAAGCACTGTCGTTGCAGCTTATATCGTTGTATATTTTGTTTGGGGATCAACATTCTTTTTTATTCACAAAGCATTAAGTGATTTTTCGCCTTTTGTTTTAGGAACGTTACGTTTCTTTAGTGCAAGTATTCTTTTATTAACTTACTGTAAAATGAAAGGATATAAATTGTTTAATAAGAAAGTAGTTAAACAAGCATGTATTACAGGGTTTTTATTACTCTTTATAGACATGGGAGCTTTGATTTGGGCAGAACAACATGTGTCAAGTGGTATTGCCGCTATTATGGCAGCAGCAGCAGCTTTATGGTTTGTCATATTGGATAAGCCTCAATGGAAGAATAACTTTTCAAGTATACCAACTGTACTAGGTTTGATTCTTGGTTTTGTAGGTGTGATTATGTTGTTTGCTGAGCAAATTAATATTGCTAGCGATGAATCACAACGTCTGTTGAATATTTTCTGTATGGTCTTATTGATTTTAGGATCTATTGCTTGGACTGCTGGATCATTGTATTCGAAATATTCTAAAGATAAGAATACTGATGAAGGAGAAGATCTTCATGTGATGGTTAAAACTTCTTGGCAGATGATTACTGCTGGTATACTATTCTGTTTAGTAGCATTATTAAATGGAGAGTTTGCTGCATTTGATCCTGCAGAAGTGTCTGTGTCAGGATGGTTTTCATTAGGTTATCTAATAACTTTTGGTTCTATTTTAGCTTTTGGTTCGTATATCTGGTTAATTCAGAATAGACCAGTAGTAGAGGTTAGTACTTATGCTTATGTTAACCCTGTTGTAGCTGTGGCATTGAGTTATTTCTTTACAGATGATATTATCACTAGTTTACAAATTGGTGGATTAGTAGTTGTATTATTGAGTGTAGGCTTAATGAACTGGGACTTATATAAGAATAGTAAGTTTATTAAAATATTTAATAAGAAGTCGAAAGCATCTACTAGTGATAAAGAGAAATTGAATATAACGAATTAGAAGTTTATATCATATAATATATAAATTAAGGTCTATTGCTTTTAGCATAGACCTTTTTTTGTATCTAATGCATTTGATTAACAATGTATTGATGGAATAATAATGTCTTTAATTTTTTGTATATCAAATATATTATTATAATTTTGCACCGCTTTTAGTTCAGAGAAGTTTCGCTAAAAGCATTAATTTTAAATGTTAAACAACTTCTAGTATTTTATTCTGATATATAGAAACTTATAAAATCTAGAATACAAATTTTTTATCAGAGATGTCTGAAAATATTAAAACACAAGAAGAGTTCTTAAAGGATTTTAACTGGGAAAACTACGAAAATGGTATCGATGCAGTTGAAGAGACTCAATTAAAAGAATTCGAAAGCCTAGTAGAAAAAACTTTTATTTCTACTGATGACGAAGAAGTAGTAGAAGGAGTTGTAGTTAGAATTACTGACAGAGACGCTATCGTTGATATCAACGCTAAATCTGAAGGTGTTATTTCTTTAAACGAGTTCCGTTACAATCCAAACTTAAAAGTTGGAGACAAAGTTGAAGTATTAATCGACGTAAGAGAAGATAAATACGGACAATTAGTATTATCTCACAGAAAAGCTCGTACTATCAAAGCTTGGGATAGAGTTATCGCTGCTCACGAGTCTGGAGAGATTGTTAATGGATTCGTTAAATGTAGAACTAAAGGTGGTATGATCGTTGACGTATTCGGAATCGAAGCATTCTTACCAGGTTCTCAAATTGACGTTAAACCAATCCGTGATTACGATCAATACGTGAACAAAACAATGGAATTCAAAGTAGTTAAAATTAACCACGAATTCAAAAACGTTGTTGTTTCTCACAAAGCACTTATCGAGGCTGATATTGAAGTTCAAAAGAAAGAAATTATCGGTCAATTACAAAAAGGTCAAGTGTTAGAAGGTGTTGTTAAAAACATCACTTCTTACGGTGTATTCATTGACTTAGGAGGTGTAGATGGATTAATTCACATTACTGACTTATCTTGGTCAAGAATCAACCACCCAAGTGAAGTATTAGAATTAGACCAAAAATTAAACGTTGTTATCTTAGACTTTGATGATGAGAAAACAAGAATTCAATTAGGTTTAAAACAATTATACGCTCACCCATGGGATGCTTTAGATGCTAACTTAAACGTTGGTGACAAAGTTAAAGGTAAAGTAGTTGTTTTAGCTGATTACGGTGCTTTCATCGAAGTTGCTGAAGGTGTTGAAGGTTTAATCCACGTTTCTGAAATGTCTTGGTCTACTCATTTAAGATCAGCTCAAGATTTCGTTAAAGTAGGAGACGAAGTAGAGGCAGTTATCTTAACTCTTGATAGAGAAGAGAGAAAAATGTCTTTAGGTATTAAACAATTAACTCAAGACCCTTGGACTGATATCACTTCTAAGTACCCTGTAGGTTCTAAACATAATGGTATCGTTCGTAACTTTACTAACTTCGGTGTATTCGTAGAATTAGAAGAAGGAATTGATGGATTAATTTACATCTCTGACTTATCTTGGACTAAGAAAATCAAACACCCATCTGAGTTTGTAAACGTAGGAGATAAATTAGACGTAGTTGTATTAGAGTTAGACGTTGAAGGGCGTAAATTATCTTTAGGACACAAACAAACTACTGCTAATCCTTGGGATAAATACGAAGATGCTTACGCTGTTGGAACTGTACATTCAGGAGAAATCTCTGAATTAGTTGACAAAGGTGCTACTGTAGTATTCGAAGATGATGTTGTAGCTTTCATCCCAACTCGTCACTTAGAAAAAGAAGACGGTAAAAAGTTGAAAAAAGGTGAAACTGCTGAATTCAAAATTATTGAGTTCAACAAAGAATTCAAAAGAGTAGTTGCTTCTCACACTTCTATCTTCCGTGAAGAAGAAGAGAAAAACGTAAAAGCTGTTGAAACTGCAAATAATTCTGCAGAGAAAACAACTTTAGGTGATATCGACGCTTTAGCTGAATTAAAAGAAAGAATGGAGAAAGGAAAATAATTCCTAACCTATAAATTTCAAAAGCCCTAACATTTATGTTGGGGCTTTTTTTATGGTATTTGAGAAGTTTTTAAGTTGTTGTGCTTTTTGTTTAAATAAGTGTTAATTTTGAATTGTTAATATTTGTTTAAATAATCTTATTAATGGGTAGATATACTGATAGAAATCGTCTTTGGGAAATATTCCAATCTTTCCTGTTATTTTTAGGGATAGTTATTATAACCTATTTTTCATTTGGATTCTTTGGTCCTTTAGTTATTCTCTTGTTTTCTAAAAGAGTGAAATTTCCTAAGTGGACAAATCAATCTTTATTTGTGTTTGGCGTCCAATATTTGTTGTTTATTGTTTGTTTATTTTGGCTTATTAGAAGTCAAAATGAGGACTTTATTTATGTGTTGATTTTTATTTGTGTCTATTTGTATGTAATCTTTATGTCTTGCCATTTACGTGAGTATTTAGAGCGATTAGATTTAGCTAATTATATGAAATTAGAGAATAATGTTTCTTATAGTTATAGAGAAATTAAAGACTATTTTATGTCTTTAAATGAACTGGAAGATAATGAGAGAATGAGATTTATTAAGATGATAACTCTTTATAAAGAACAAATCAATAACTCAGCTATGGTTAGAGATTTAGAAGAGTTAGTAAGATTAGTCGATTACATTATAGAGAAAGATAGAGAAAGAAGTGATCTCTTTTTCTTAAAGCATTCTTCTTCTTTAGAAAGTATCCTTAAGCAATATGTCGAAATTCAGAATATTGGCTTTACTGATCCTGAAATGGACAGGTTAGCTAATAAGTTAGCTAATGTTATTTCTCTTTCGAGAAAGGCATTCGAGAATGAACTCATTAATATGTTTGATAACGAAGTATTATCTATGACTAGTGAGGCAGATTTTTATAAGAATTATTTACAATCTAAAGGTTTAATATAATGGGATGGTTTACTGTAAAATCTAATGGTTGGGAAGCAAAGAAAGGGTGGGGTATTATACTTAGTGTTATATGTCCTGTATTGACAATATTTAGTCTTGTTCATATGGCTATAGTCGCTAAGATGACTAGAGTAAAACGCGGAGTAGTGAGTATCCTATTATTTGGAACTATACTCTTACTGTACACATTATTATTACATATTTTTAATATTAAGGGTAGTAGTAACTTTTGGTTATTTGATTTAATAGGAGTGACTATGATGCTTAGTCTTATATTTTATCCTAGTATACTAATGGCAGCTAATATTCGTGAGTTTATGCAGAGACTACATCTTAGTGAGCTATTTGAGTTAGAGTGGAAGGAGTATGATTATCATAAAATAATTCAAGAACACAGAATGCGTAATATTAATACAATCAGTGACTTTATCTGTGAACTAGAGTATTGGGATACTTTAATAGTAGACGAAGTAGTATCTATGCAAGTACAGGAGCTAGTAACCTTAATGAAGAAGATAGATGAATTAAAAGAAGGTAAGACTCTGTTATTTTTAGAACGTCACTCATTCTCACTAAGTAATCTATTAAAACAGTTTCACCAAGTAGAACTAAGTAAATTAATGAATCCAAAAATCGTTGAAATAAAGAAAAAACTAGAAGACACTTTATTCATTGCTATTAAAGCGATAAGACAGGAGGTAGTTAATGAAATTAAACAACAGAATTTAACTGCTGAAATAGATGCAGACCTATATGTAGAAACTCTACGTAGAGATGGTTTGTTATAAAGTATTGGAATATTTAATACTTTTAGTCTTAGAATATTTTAATATCTTTAAAATATATATTAAACGAATATAAATGGGGTGGTTTACTAACCGAAATAAGACTTGGGAAATAAGGGAAGGGCTTGTACTATTAGGTACTGTAGGTATTATTAGCTTTTTAAGTTTAGGAGTTCTTACCCCTTTAGTGGTGATGATATTTGGCTATCAAGTAAAGATTACGCGTTGGATTAAGACCTCTTTCTTGATTTCACTTGTTTACTTATTAGTTTTGTTGATTGCTTTATTTGTTTATTTAGCAGGAGAAAGCCCCGTTTCATTGTTAACGTTGAACTATATAAGCTTTTATATTTATGTAGTGTATTTGGCTTTATATCTACCCGAGTATTTGCAGAGGTTAGATTTAAAAAACTATATTAAGTTAGAAAAGAATAGAGAATATAACTACTACATAATAATGGAGCAGCTAGTAGATGTACAGTCTTCTAAGTCGTTGAAAGAGTCTTTTATGAGCAATTTAAGGGCATTTAGAAGACAGATATCTAATCCTAGTATAGTTTATGAGATTGATGAGATTCTTCGCTTAATAGACGTTATAGTGCTAAAAGAATCTGCTAATACTGATTTGTTATTAGAGCGTCATGTGTCTACTATAGAGAATGCTTTAATCCAGTATATAGAGTTGAATAATAGCTATCATATAAATAATGAAGTAAAGCAATCTATATCTAAGTTAGAAAACTTAGTAAAGTATGCACGAATTGCATTAGAGAACGAGCTATCTAAGATCATAGAGACTCAAGTTCTAACAGTAGATGGAGAAGCTTCAGTTTATTTATCAGTATTAAAAGGAAAAGGATTGTTATAATGGGATGGTTTACACATCAATCTAAAAATTGGGAGTTAAAAGTAGGGTGGCTTAGTTATTTAGCTATTCTCTTTCCTTTTGTACTACCTCCATTGGCTATGCTTTATATGGGAGTGGTAGGTAAGATTAAGAATTTAGTTATTGCTAGTATATTATGGAGTGGTTTCTATGTAGGAGGTTATTTTCTGTATCTCTTTTATAAGGACTCTGGTAGATTAGACATTTTGTTGTTTGCTATTCTTTTGAGTGGTGCATTGGTTATCGCTATGTATTTAAAAGAATTCTTGAGGAGAGTGCATCTTAAGTCTATTATTAAAATAAGATGGAATACTGATTATGACTATTTAGACTTTATGCGCAGAAAGAAAATATCAGAAGTATTGTCTGTTAGTGATTTTATAGATCATTTAGTAACTTGGCAACAAGAGATAAAACAACAAGAAGTAAGAGGGAGTATAGCTAGCATGATTCAGTTGACTAAATCTATTACTAAAGATAATAAGCATATCAGCGAATTGTTTATTGAACGACACGCTTACTCTATAGAAAATATGTTACAACAGTATCATCAGATAGAATTATCAAAATTAGATAATGATATTATTCGATTAGCTGAAAGTAAAATAAGAACAACCCTTCTTAGTGTTATTAACGCATTCGAAAATGAACTAAGTAATAAAACGAGATATAACCATTTAACCATAGATGTAGATTCTGAAGTCTATATCCAAGATCTAAAAAACAGAGGTTTATTATAAAAAGAAGTTATGGAAAAAGATATTCAACAAATGCGTGATGAGAACGTATTAGCACCTTCAGTGAATGTAGAGTTCACGCCACAAGAACTAAAACAAATCGAATCATATAAGAAAAGTATTGACTTAAGTAATACGACTCAGGTGATACAGTATGGAGCTAATAGTCAGTTAAAAGCAAGTACTTTTGCTACCGAAATATTAAAACAAGTACAGACGAAGGATTTAGGAGAAACTTCTAGTGTATTAGTCAATTTAAAAGAAGAAGTGAAGTCTTTTGAAGGCATTGCGAATAAGAAAAGCTTATTCCCAATGTTTGATTCATTTAAGAAGAAGATAGCGCGTCTTCAGACTCAGTATAGTAAAGTAGAAACTAATATCAATGCTATAGAACTTCAATTAGAACGTCATTATAAGATCATGATGAAAGATGTAGCGATGTTCGATAAATTATTTGAAGAGAATAAGAATTATTTTAATGAGTTGTCCTTATATATAGCAGCAGGTGATGAGAAACTAAAAGAATTAAACACAGTAGAATTACCACAATTAAAAGCTGAAGCGGAGAAGGATAACGATCCTGCGAAGATACAAGAGTATAAAGATTTAGAACAACAAGTAATTCGATTTGACCGAAAGGTACATGATTTAAAGTTGACTAGAATGGTTGTTCTTCAGTCTTCTCCACAGATCAGAATGGTACAGAACAATAGCTTGATGCTAATGGAGAAGTTACAATCAAGTATTGTAAACACTATTCCGTTATGGAAGAATCAGATGGTCTTGACTCTTGGTATAGCTCGTTCACAGCAGGCACTAGGAGCACAACGTGCCGTGACAGATGCGACTAACGAATTATTGAGTCGCAATAGTGAGTTGCTTAGAGATTCTACCGTTCAGATTGCTCAAGAGACAGAGAGAGGTATCGTAGATATAGAGACTATTCGCAAGGTTAACTCTGATATTATTAACACTATTGATGACATAGTACGAATTCAAGAAGAAGGAAAAGAAAAGAGACGTGCTGTAGAAGTGGAGTTAAGAGAACAAGAGAATGAATTAAAGAAACATTTGCTAGGAAATAGTGATGCTGTAAAGTAGTATAAAATGTTATAAATGATAGATATAAAAAAAGGAGATTCTGATGAATCTCCTTTTTTTATATAGTCAAATAAGAATTATTTTCCTTTAGCAGCAGTAAG
Source organism: Myroides profundi (assembly GCF_000833025.1). Taxonomy (NCBI): domain Bacteria; kingdom Pseudomonadati; phylum Bacteroidota; class Flavobacteriia; order Flavobacteriales; family Flavobacteriaceae; genus Myroides; species Myroides profundi. Next base: position 3,219,665 of record NZ_CP010817.1, on the reverse strand, counting down.
CTCAGCGATCTTAACGATTACTTGTGTTGCTTTAACGATGCTTTCTACTGGTACATACTCATATTTTCCATGGAAGTTATGCCCTCCAGCGAAGATATTAGGACATGGTAATCCCATATAAGAAAGTTGAGAACCATCAGTACCACCACGAATAGCTTTGATTAATGGTTTGATATCTAATTGTTTCATAGCTTCCTCAGCGATATCTACGATATGCATCACAGGCTCTACTTTCTCACGCATATTGAAGTATTGGTCACCGATTTCGCAGTTAACGATAGGTCCACCAAATTTCTTAGCATGTTTTTTATTAAACTTATCTGCTAATTTAGCAACAAGCTTTTTGCGTTTCTCATACTTCTTAAGGTTGTGATCACGGATGATTAGCTCTACCACAGATTCTTCTATACTACCTGTTACAGTATGTACGTGGAAGAATCCTTCATAACCTGTTGTTTTTTGAGGAACTTCGTCTTTAGGTAATTTAGACATAAACTTGTTTGCTAATAAGATAGAGTTAACCATCTTCCCTTTAGCATATCCAGGGTGAACACTCTTACCATTAAAAGTAAGTTTAGCATACCCAGCATTGAAGTTTTCGTATTCTAATTCACCGATTTGGCTACCATCCATAGTATACGCCCACTCAGCACCGAATTTTTTAACGTCAAATAAATGAGCACCTCTTCCGATTTCTTCATCAGGTGTAAATCCGATACGGATTTTACCATGTTTGATTTCTGGGTGTTGGATTAGATATTCCATAGCAGATACGATCTCTGTAATCCCTGCTTTATCATCAGCTCCTAATAAAGTTGTACCATCAGTAGTGATGATTGTTTGTCCTTTATATTGAAGAAGGTCTTTAAAGTAAGACGGAGATAAGACAACGTTTAACTCTTCGTTTAATACGATATCTCCACCATCATAGTTTTCTACGATTTGAGGTTTAACATTAGCACCACTAAAGTCAGGAGAAGTATCGAAGTGTGCGATAAACCCGATAGTAGGTACTTCGTGATCTACATTACTAGGTAATGTAGCCATGATGTAAGCGTTCTCATCGATAGTTACGTCTTCTAGACCTATTTGTTTTAACTCTTCAACTAATTTGTTAGCTAAATCCCATTGTTTCTCAGTACTTGGACAAGTATTTGAAGATGAATCAGATTCAGTATCAACAGTTACATAACTGATGAAACGGTCAATGATATGTTGCATAATGTATAATATTTTAGTGTAACAAAAATAATAATTAAAAGTTGATTAGAAGGATTATCACTAGGGTATTATTAAAAAGATAAACTAGAGGAAGTAAAAGAGTTTGTCTTTAAAGGATTTACGGACATTGTATTAAACCCCTCCTTTTTGAATTTGTTCATTGAAATTGATATACGGTCCTTTTTATTTGCTGGTTGATCTGTATTCTAGACGAATTGATGTTTTTTATTGTGGATGATTTAGGTTATTGATTACTAAAGATAGTAGCAGTTTTTTAAGTATATATCTGTGATTGTTGTAAATCTATCAAGGAGGGACGGGTATTTTATATCATGCAATATAATACCAAGTGAGTGGAGAATACGAGGAATATAAAAGGAGGTTTGTTGGACAAAAGCGCCTCTAGCTCCACTAAACTCGACTTATTGTCCATGTATTGTCGAAGGATCTGGCTGTAAAGCCCGTATTTGTTGGGTTTATAACTAGGTTTAAATTTGTTGTAAATTGATTAAATGAGGTTAATTTGTTGTTTATTAGTGTTTTATGTTTTTTGGATAAATAAAAAAAGAAGGTATTTTTTTAAATAATGAGCTTATAAAAGGACTAAAAGGAGTCAATTAGGAAAAAAAAGTAGTAAATTTTCTGAAATAGAAGCTTTTTGAACTCTCTTTTATCCTAAATAACAAAAAAATAAATGCTTCTTTTTTGGAATATCTGTACTATTGAAATTTAGAAGAAGGAAAAAGAGGTTGGGAACTTATTGTTAGAAAGTAAGTTTAATGGCGTTAGACTATTGTAAAATTGTATATTTGAGTGAAGAAACAAAATAAGAGTTGAGATGAGAATTGTTCTATCTATATTTTTAGTATTAATCAGTTATATGTCTTGGGCAGTAGAGCCGTTGAAGGAGTATGTGGATCATCCTGCTAATTCGACAGTGAATTTTGAAGCCTTAGAGATTGTAACGAAGGATGATTATAAATTGAAATCTTGGATTTGTTTTCCGCCTAAGGATAAGGACTTAAAGAAAGTATTGGTATTAGCCTATGGCGATGCAGGTAATATGTCTTATTATGTAAGACAAGTCTTAGAAGTAGCGAAGCATGGGTATACTGTCGTGATGTTTGACTATAGAGGATATGGAGAGAGTCAGGCATTCGATATGATAGAGACACAGCTGTATTACGACGAATTCGTCACAGACTTAAAAGCAGTAGTAGAGTATAGTCAGAAGAGATTTGAACAGCCTGTTGGTGTTTGGGCTCTTTCGATGGGTACGATAGCCAGTACACTATTATATACAGATTTGAAGTATGATTTCTTGATAGCAGAAGGGTTTGTATCTAGTCCGCAGGATATCATTAGTAAGCTAAAACAGTTTTTAGAGAAAGAATACACATTGCCTACTAGCGCTACACATTATGAGTTAGCGTTGAGTAAGCTGACCTTACCGGTCTTATATTTTGCAGGAGATAGAGATGGACTGACGTCTCCTAATGATAGTTATAGAGCTAAGTTTCTGAATGCTAAGAGTGAAGTCGTATTGTATAAAGGAGCTCATCTTCAGGGATTTCAGGCATTGTCTGATACCACGCATGGAGAGCGATATATTAAGGCTATAGATACCTTTATGACTAATATGAATGCTGTAGTAGAAAGTAAGTAAGGGAGATAGCATATTAGCATTAAATTATAATCAAATCCTAATAATCATACTCTATTTAATAACTAACTTTGTCCGCAGAATAAATCCCCATAGAGACATTAATAATGGAATCTACACATAGACATTTTTTGTTATATAAACCACACGGTTATATCAGCCAATTCATATACGAGAAGAAGAGAACGAAGCATAAGTTAGGAGAGTTGTATGATTTTCCTGAAGGGACTATGGCTATCGGTAGATTAGATGAGAACTCTGAGGGATTGTTGTTTTTGACTACAGACGGTATGACTAGTGAGCGCGTAAGAGGAGCACATTATGAAAAGGAGTATTATGCGCAGGTAGATGGTGTTATATCAGAAGAGGCTGTAGAACAAATGAGAAATGGAGTGCTTATCGGGGTAAAAGGAGAGAAATACTTGACTAAGCCTTGTGTAGCAGAACGATTAGAACAATTACCAGAGTGGGTAGGAGTAGGCAGACGAATTAGAGATGAGAGACATGGCCCTACGAGTTGGGTACGTATAGTCTTAACGGAAGGTAAGTTTAGACAAGTAAGAAAGATGACAGCTCATGTAGGACATGCGACACTAAGATTAGTGCGTGTGCGTATCGGAGAGATATCATTAGAGGGGATGCAAGTAGGAGAAGTAAAAGAAGTAGATCAATTATAATCTAAGCCAGTATGAATACTAAAGCAAAAGAGAATTATCAATTTCAGAAGATAGTAGCCATAGTAGGAGTATTATTATTTGTTATTAAAATACTTGCTTGGTCTTTAACGCATTCAGTAGCTATATTGACAGATGCCTTAGAAAGTGTTATTAATGTGATTAGTGGCTTTGTAGGACTATATAGTTTATATTTATCAGCATTACCTCGAGATAGAAATCACCCTTATGGGCATGGTAAGGTTGAGTTTATCTCAGCCACTGTAGAAGGGGGAATGATTATTCTAGCAGGGCTAGTGATTATCTTTGAAGCAGTACGTAATCTCTTACACCCACAACCTGTAGGACAACTAGATTACGGAATTATCCTTGTAGCGATAACAGCAGTAGTAAACTATATTCTAGGTTGGTACGCTATTAAAAAAGGAAAAACGAATAAGTCACTTGCTTTAGTAGCGAGTGGTAGACATCTTCAGTCAGACACCTATTCTACGATAGGTATTATTATCGGTTTGATCTTACTTTATTTTACAGGATATGGATGGTTAGATAGTGGTGTTGCATTATTATTTGCCGGAATCATTATTGTCACAGGATACAAGATTGTGCGTGGTGCGATATCAGGTATAATGGACGAAACGGATGAACTTTTATTAAAAGAAGTTGTCGAGTATCTACAAGAACACCGCAGAGCCAACTGGATAGATCTTCATAATCTACGTATTATTAAGTATGGAGCAGTATTACACTTTGACTGTCATATGACCATACCATGGTATTTTAATATTGTCGAAGGACATAAAGAGGTAGAACAATTAGAACAGGAAATAATCGAGAAGTTTGGAGCAGATATGGAGTTATTTGTTCATATGGATGATTGTAAGCCCTTCTCATGCGTAATCTGTAAAGTGGAGAATTGTGCTTATCGTCAGGCCGAATTTGAACATCAGATAGAATGGACGATAGAGAATATCTCTAAGAATAAGAGACATAATAGCTCAACTACTCCGCAAGGATAAAACGCTTTTGTGTTCTATCGAAGCTAAGGTTTTCATCTTCGAAGAAGTTGTCGAAGACCCCTTGTTCTATTAGTGTATCGGTTTGCCCTTGTATATTAGAATCTTTTTTGAGTACAATGATATCATCACTAAAAGCAATAGCTAAATCCATATCATGACATGAGAATAGGATAGCTTTCTGTTCTTCATGGGCTAACTTTCGCAGTAGTTTAAACAGGGCTACTTTATGATGTAAGTCTAAGTGATTAGTAGGTTCGTCTAAGATAATGATAGGCGTATCCTGAGCTATGGCTCTAGCGATGAGTACACGTTGTAACTGGCCATCACTGAGTTGGTTCATATTTCTATCGACTAGCTCTTGTATATCTGTTAGTTCTATAGCTCTATTTACTAGTGTATAGTCCTTGTCAGTTAAGGTACTGTAATGATTTAGATAAGGAGTTCTTCCTATCTGTATTAATTCTCTTACTGTTAGTTCAGAGACAGGTATTTTCTCTGTTAGTACTATACTGATGATAGTCGCTAATTTAGAGTTGCTGTAAGTGTGTAGTTCTTCTCCTAGTAATTGTATTTTTCCACTTATGATCTGTTGGTTAGAAGACAGTGTTCTTAATAAAGTGGATTTCCCTATTCCATTAATTCCTAAAAGAGAAGTCAGTGTACCTGGCTTTAATTCAATATTAAGCTGCTGTTGAACAATTTTATATTGTCCTTTCTTTAGCGGATACCCTATACTCAGCTCTTGTGTTTTTAAAATAGGTGTGTTCATGTACTATACTTACGTGATAATAAAGACTAAATGTAGTTAAATGAACTGTATTATGAAAATAATATGTTTAGACATACTCTTGAGGTTAAGATAGAGTAACGTTTTTTATGATATTGTTTCTTTATGGTTAAGTGATTATTTCAATACTATCATTTTGAAAATGAGAATATAGTGATTAGTTAGTATTGTGTTAATATTTAGATAAAATGGCTAGTCTAGATTTGAGTACATAATAATAACACGATCAAATGAAACAAAAACTACTTTTTGGAATTATTGTCCAATTCTTTTGTATAACCCTTACTTATGCTCAAGAAAAGCGTACACTTCAAGGAAGTGTAGTGGATGAATCAGGTGTTTCTCTACCTGGCGCACCTGTTTATATCAAAAATAAAACAGACGGAACTAGTACTGATTTAGATGGTACTTTTAAGATAGAAGTATTAGACACAGATGTACTCGTATTTTCATTCATCGGATATAATAATAAAGAGGTACCTGTAGGTGTGCAACAGAGTATAAAGGTGGCTCTAGACCCAGAAGGCTCTTCTTTAGACGAGGTTATTATTACTGCTTTAGGTATCAGTAAAGCTGAAAAAAAAGTAGGATATTCTACACAAAAAGTAGATGTAGCTAGAACTCAAGAAGTAGCTACACCTAATATGGGAAGTTTATTATCAGGACAGGTTTCAGGATTACAGGTATCTAATGCACCAGGACTATTACAAGGACCTAAGTTTTCTCTTAGGGGAAAAACTCCTTTAGTTATCGTAGATAATATCCCTGTAGATACAGATTTTTATGATATAGCACCAGAAGATATAGCGGATATTAATGTACTGAAGGGAACAAGTGCTTCTGCTCTATATGGATCTCGTGGACGTAATGGGGCTATTCTTATTACGACTAAAGGAGCTAAAAAAGAAGGACTAGAAGTGACACTGACACAGAATACGATGATAAGTGCAGGATTTACAGTATATCCAAAAACACAAAAGGAGTATGGTAACGGATCAGATGGTAAATATGAGTTCTGGGATGGAAAAGATGGTGGTATCAGTGATGGGGATATGAACTGGGGACCTAAGTTTGCACCAGGTGTAAAAATTGCTCAGTGGAATAGCCCTATTCGCGATAAGCAAACGGGACAAGTCATTAACTGGTATGGAAACGTTGAAGGAACAATGTACAATGATAAGTCTAGATATGAGCGTGTGCCTATAGCATGGGAATATCACGATAACTTAAAAGAATTCCTAGAGACAGGAGTGAACTCAAGAACAAGCTTTTCTGTTGCTAATAGAGGAGAGAAAACATCTTATCGACTAGGAGGAGAGTTTAACTATAATAAAGATCGCGTACCGAATACGAGTTTATATAGAGGGAACCTTTCTTTTAAATCAACAACTCAATTAACAGAGAAGCTAGCATTAGATGCTAAACTTACTTATGCTAATATTTATTCTCCTAATATTCCTAATTATGACTATAATCCGAGTGGGCATATGTATACTGTCCTAATATGGATGGGATCAGATGTGAATGGGAGAGACTTAAAGAATAATCTATGGGTACCAGGTATGGAAGGATATCGTCAAGCGAACTGGAACTATGCATGGTATAATAACCCTTGGTTTGGGGTTGAAAATTTTAAGAGGATTTGGAATAAAGATATTGTGACAGGTCAGATGGCGCTAAGATATGATGCTACGGATGACCTGAAGTTTCAAGGAAGAGCTTCTGTAGTCTCTTCAAGCAATAAAGAAGAGTTACAGAGTCCTAAATCTTACTTTAATTATAGTGCTAGTAGAGAAGGTGGTTTTAGTATCAATAATATTAAAAACTTAAAACTAGAATATGATTTCTTAGCAATGTATACGAAGGATCTGACAGACTTTATGAGTATAGATGTCAATGCTGGGGCAGCTTCTAGATATAGTCAGTACAACAGAAGTTATTCTGCAGCAGATGGGCTAACTGTACCAGGTGTATATAATCTAGGGAACTCTACAGGTCCTGTGACAGCTGAGAATCGTCTAGAAAAGAAAGCTGTAAATAGTGTGTACGGTACTGTAGAGCTAGATTTCTTTAATGCGTTCTTCTTTACATTTGCAGCTAGAAATGACTGGTCATCAAGTTTGATAAAAGAGAATAGATCTTATTTCTACCCTTCTACTTCTTTGAGTGTATTATTATCTAATCTGATAGAAATGCCAAAACAAGTAGATTATTTAAAACTATATACTTCATGGGCTCAGGTATCAAGTGACTTAGACCCTTACCAATTACAATCAGCTTATTCTCCAGTAACGCCTTCATTTAATGGTAATCCTATGGTATCATATCCTAACTCTATATTAGATTTAAGTCTTCTACCAGAGAAATCTAAATCTTTTGAACTAGGATTGTCATCTGCTTTCTTTAATAAGCGACTAAACTTTGATTTGACTTATTATAGAGTATTGGATTCTAACTTCTTAATAAAATTCCCAGTATCAGAGGCTTCAGGTTTTGATAATATGTTGCTTAACGGAAATGAGTATACAACTAAAGGATGGGAACTTAGTCTATCAGGAGCCGTGATTAAAAAAGATGATTTTCAATGGAACTCTACTGTAAACTGGAGTACGAGAGAACGAAGAATTACAAAGATACATGGAGGTGCTGCTAAATACGGAAATTTAAAACTGAATGATAGAGCAGATTCATATTACGATATAGAATGGATGAAGGCACCTGATGGACAAGTAATCTTAGATGCTAAAACAGGAATGCCAACAGGGAATAAGCAAGCTACTAAACTAGGAAACTTCGATCCTAAATGGACTTTAGGATGGAACAATAACTTTAAGTATAAAAAGTGGAATGTAAATATCGGAATAGATGGAATATGGGGAGGAGTTACTCGTTCTCAAGTAGTAGAAAAAATGTGGTGGGGTGGAAAGCATCCTAAATCAACTCAATACAGAGATCAGGAGTATGCTACAGGTAAACCTGTTTTTGTACCTGAAGGAGTTAATATAATTTCAGGAGAATTAATTACAGATGTAAATGGCAATGTAATATCTGATACACGTCAGTTCCAAAAACATACAGGAGCTGTAAGTTGGCAAAGTTGGGCACAGAATTATCCTTATCGTGCTCGAGTAACAGAGAAAGAGAATAAACTATTTGCAAACGTATTTGACCGAACTTATTTTAAACTAAGAACATTGGCTATCTCTTATGACTTTACAGAGATGATTAAATCTAAGAAGATTACTCAGTTATCTGCTTCCTTAACAGGGTATAACTTATTGATATGGAAAAAATCAAAAGGACTTTATTCTGATCCAGATTACGAAATCACTACTTCTAATGATATTCAAGATCCGTCAACTAGATGGGTAGGTTTAGGAGTGAATATTAAATTTTAATACTGATACAAATGAAAAAATATATAAAAATAGCGGCATTAGCTCTAGTAGTTATATCAATGGGGAGTTGTCAAGATTTAGATAAATTAAGCGAAGACCCTAACCGAGTAAAAGAGGCGGATCCTTATTTGATATTACCTAAAGTAAGTAAGTCTGCTTTTGCATTAAATGGAATTAGTAAAGAGTATGCTTCTAGAATGATTATTCAGACGGATGGAGAGAATACTAGTCAATACTTTAAGTGGAATAGTTCTAGTTTTTCAGCGTATCAGGAGTTGTTACAAGTACAAAAGATGATGGATGAAGCGAAGCGTACTAATAAAGAAGAATATATAGCAGTAGGTCATTTTCTTAAAGCTAGGTTCTTTTATGAATTAGCGATTACCTTCGGTGATGTACCTTACTCAGAAGCCTTATTAGGAGAGAAGAAAGTCCCTTTTCCGAAGTATGATAAACAAGAGGATGTTTTTGTAGGGGTTTTAAAAGAATTAGAATTAGCTGCTTCTATGATTCAAAACAAGCCATCTATCAAAGGAGATATAATCTATGGAGGAAATACTGATAAATGGAAAAAGCTAATAAACTCATATCAACTAAAGGTGTTGATGAGTTTGTCTAAGAAAAAAACAGTTGGTACTATCCAAGTAGCAGAACAATTTGCTAAAATATATAACGCAGGAAACCTATTAGAAAGTAATGCAGATAGTGGACAGCTTATGTATTTCGATCAAGCAGGTAGTCGTTATCCTCAATTTAATTCAAGTTCTTATGGATCAAGTATGTATATGTCAGGAACATTTATTAATTTACTACAAGATTTAAAAGATCCTAGGTTATTTTCTTTTGCACAACAAACGTCAACAGCATTAGAAAATGGTTTGCCTATTACAGATTTTAGTGGATATAATGGAGGGGATCCTACAGTGCCTTATGCAGAGAATGAAAAGTTAGTGCAAACCAAGAATATTTCTAAGATCAAAAACCGTTATTATTTAGATCCTACTAACGAGCCTACTTCTATATTGAGCTATTCAGAGTTGCAATTTATACTAGCTGAGGCAGCAGCTCGCAATTGGATAGGAGGAAGTGCAGCAGATTTTTATAATAAAGCGATAGAGGCAAACTTTAATTTCTATGGTACGTATGCAAAGGGAATGGCGAATTATTATACAAAAGATGCCTTTAGCAATTATATAAATCAGCCTAAGGTAAAGTATCAAATAGGAAGTCTGAATGTACAATTAAAACAGATTCTGACACAGAAGTATATTACTATGTTTCATCAATCGAATTGGACAATTTATTACGACCATTTGCGTACAGGATATCCAGAGTTTAAAATACAAGAAGGAATAACACCTCCTACAAGATGGATTTATCCACAAACAGAGTACAATAGAAATCAGGCTAAATTACAAGAAGCATTAAATAGCCAATTCGGTGGAGCTGATAATATTCGCGGTATCACTTGGTGGTTAAAATAAGATATATGAGTACAACAAGAAGAGATTTTATAAAGAAGTCCGCTTTATTTTCAAGCGGACTCTTTTTCGCAGAGGCTATGCCAGCATCTATTCAGAGAGCATTTGATATCAAAGCTCCTGAAGGATCTACATTCTTAGATGCAGAACATATTGTTTTCTTAATGCAAGAGAATAGATCTTTTGACCATTGTTTTGGAACTTTAAAAGGGGTAAGGGGATTTAATGATCCTAGAGCTATGAGACTTAAAGATGGTCTGCCTGTCTGGTTTCAGTCAGATATTCATAAAAATATTTATGGCCCTTTTAGACTTGATATAGAGAATACTAAGGTGACTTGGATGGGAGGCTTACCACATAGTTGGAAGGATATGGTAGAGGCTCGTAACGAAGGTAAAATGGATAATTGGTTGATAGCTAAACGACCAGGAAATGCTGAGTATAAGGATTTACCTCTGACTATGGGATATTTCTCACGGGCAGATATTCCCTTTTATTATGCTCTAGCAGATGCCTTTACAGTATGTGATCAGCACTTCTGTTCTTCTCTGACAGGTACTAGTGCTAATCGTTCTTATTTTTGGGCTGGTGCTATCCGCGAGAAACCAAGAGATCCCAACTCTATAGCTCATGTGGATAATGGGCAGATAAACTATAAAGATGTCAGTTGGACTACTTATCCAGAACGATTAGAAAAAGCGAATGTGTCGTGGAAAGTATATCAGAATGAATTAAGTATTCCTGTTGGGTTTGATTGGCATGCAGAGAGTTGGTTGGCGAATTTCACGGATAATAATCTAGAGTTCTATAAGCAATATAATGTGCGTTTTCACAAGGCTCATTATGACTATATGGTATTAAAGTTGGAGAGACTAAAGGGAAGCTTGAGTGACAAGACTCTCGCTAAAGATAAAATACAAGAAGTAAAAGGTAAGATACAACAACTAGAAAAAGATATTGATCTATACTCTCCTTCTAAATTTGAAGCATTAAGTGAATTTGATAAAGCTATTCACAAGAAAGCATTTACTACTAACACAAGTGATCCAGATTATCATAAGCTGGAGCAGATGACCTATATGGAGAAAGGCGTGGAGAAAACAATGGAGGTGCCTAAGGGAGATATTTTTTATCAGTTCAGAAAGGATGTAGATGAAAATAAGTTGCCTATGGTAAGTTGGTTAGTTGCACCGTGTAATTTTTCTGATCATCCTTCAGCGCCTTGGTTTGGGGCGTGGTACTTATCAGAAGCGATAGATATTCTAACGAAGAACCCAGAGGTGTGGAAGAAGACTATATTTGTGTTGACATACGATGAGAATGATGGTTATTTTGATCATATTGCTCCTTTTGTACCCCCACTGACGACAGATAAAACGATGGGAAAAGTGGCTAAGGGAATGGATACACAAGATGAGTGGGTCACTAAAGAACAAGAAAGAGTAAGAACAGGTAAACCTGATAGTCAATTAGCTAGTCCGATAGGATTAGGGTATAGAGTGCCTATGATTATAGCCTCGCCTTGGACTAGAGGAGGTTGGGTAAACTCAGAGGTGTTAGACTTGACCTCTACGATACAGTTCTTAGAATATTTTATCGAAAAAAAGACTGGTAAACAAGTTATCGAAGAGAATATATCTAGCTGGAGAAGAGAGGTGTGTGGTAATATGACGAGTGTATTCCAATCTGAACGTGACCTAAGAGAGGTAAACTTAGATTTCGTAGATCGCAATGATTATATCGCTAGAATCATGAATGCGAAAGAGAAGAAAGTACCTGGAGACTTTAATGCGTTTACAAAAAAAGAAGTGTTAGGAAGTAAGCATTGGACACTATTATCCAAATTTCCTAAACAAGAAGAAGGAATAAAGAAAGCATGTGCTTTACCTTATAACCTGAATGCAAATGTGAAATTGGCAGGAAGTAAAACGCAGTTACAGATGGATTTCACGGTTGAGTCTAATCAGTTAAAGAATAAGGTCTATGCTGCTCCTGTACAAGTATATGATATGTTAGGAGTTAGCCCGTCAAGAGGCATTTGGGACTTTGCGGTTAGAGATAATGAGCCTATGGATTATTACTGGAAGGTAGAAGATGGAGACAAGTATCACTATAATGTACATGGACCTAATGGATTCTTTAGAAGCTTTAAGGGAAGTAAGAGTAATTTAGATATTTATGTTGAGGTTTTTTTACACACAGATTTAAGTATTGCTGTAAAATTAAAAAATAATGGCGTGGATACTGTAAATGTTGCTTTAGACAATAGTTTATATCTGAAAAAGGCAATGATTATAGAGTTGCCTCCTAATAAAGAAGAGTTACTAAAATGGGATTATACTGGATCAAATGGTTGGTATGATTTAATGATAAGTTGTAAAGAAGATAAAGAGTGGAAGCAACATTATGCTGGTCATATTGAAAATGGTCAATCAAGTATAACGGATCCATTGATGGCAAGTCTGTCTAAATAACAGCAAGCTATATGAGATAGAAGAGGAGACTGATAAGGTCTCCTTTTTTTGTTTTTAGTAGAAATGATATTTAGCCTCAGTAAAGAGTTTTATAAGAAGACTTCTTGTAGTAAAGTTTTATGAACTATTTAGTGTTTTAAAAAGACAGTGATTACCGTAAAATAATCTTATATTTGTGTGTAAATATTTATTGAAAAAATAATGAAACCAAACACACAACAATTAACAGAGTTAACTACTCAAGTAAGAAGAGATATTCTTAGAATGGTACATGCTGTAAGTTCTGGACACCCAGGAGGATCTTTAGGATGTGCAGAGTTTTTAGTGACTTTGTATCAAAAGTTAATGGATAGAAAAGAAGGGTTTAATATGGACGGAACAGAGGAGGATATCTTCTTCTTATCTAATGGACATATTTCACCAGTATTTTATAGCGTATTGTCACGTAGTGGATATTTTCCAGTAAGTGAATTAGCTACTTTCAGAAAAATCAATACGCGTTTACAAGGACATCCATGTACTCATGATAGATTACCAGGAGTGCGTATGGCGTCAGGTTCATTAGGACAAGGTCTTTCAGTAGCAGTAGGAGCAGCTCAAGCTAAAAAATTAAATAAGGATAATCACCTTGTTTACGTTTTAATGGGAGATGGTGAGCTACAAGAAGGACAAAACTGGGAGGCTATTATGTATGCATCTGCTAAGAAGGTGGATAATGTAATCGCTACTGTAGATTTAAACGGAAAACAAATCGATGGGCCAACTGATGATGTATTAAATTTAGGTTCTATGAAAGCTAAGTTTGAAGCATTTGATTGGGAGGTTATAGAGATAGAGAAAGGAAACGATATTGATTCAATCGTGGCTGGATATGAATTAGCAAAAACTAAAACAGGTAAAGGAAAACCTGTATGTGTATTACTAAAAACAGAAATGGGTAATGGAGTAGACTTCATGATGAATACACATGCATGGCATGGTAAAGCTCCTAGTGATGCACAATTAGAAGAAGCTTTAAAACAAAATCCAGAAACATCATTCGGAGATTATTAATCCACTTAAATTGAATCAAAAATGAAAAAATATACAAATACAGGAAGTAAAGATACACGTTCAGGATTCGGTGCAGGACTTACTGAATTAGGACAAAAGAATGAGAATGTAGTAGCATTATGTGCTGACTTAATCGGTTCGTTAAAAATGGATGATTTTAAAAAGAATCACCCAGAGCGTTTCTTCCAAGTAGGAATTGCTGAAGCGAATATGATCGGACTAGCTGCAGGTATGACTATCGGAGGTAAAATTCCTTTTACAGGAACTTTTGCTAACTTCTCTACAGGACGTGTTTATGATCAAATTCGTCAGTCTGTTGCATACTCTGAGAAGAATGTGAAGATATGTGCTTCTCACGCTGGATTAACACTAGGTGAAGATGGTGCTACTCACCAAATCTTAGAAGATATCGGATTAATGAAGATGTTGCCTAATATGACTGTAATCAATACATGTGATTACAACCAAACTAAAGCAGCTACTTTAGCTATTGCTGAGTATGATGGACCTGTTTATTTAAGATTTGGACGTCCAGTAGTGCCTAACTTTATGCCTGCTGATGAGAAATTCGTTATTGGTAAAGCTGTAATGTTAAACGAAGGTACAGATGTGACTATCGTAGCTACAGGTCACTTAGTATGGGAAGCTTTAATCGCTGCTGAAGAGTTAGAAGCAAAAGGAATCTCTGCTGAGGTAATCAATATTCATACTATCAAACCTCTAGATGAAGAGGCTATCTTAAAATCAGTAGCAAAAACAGGATGTGTAGTTACTGCTGAAGAGCACAACTTCTTAGGAGGTCTAGGAGAAAGTGTATCTAGAGTATTAGCTTTAAATAATCCATTACCACAAGAATTCGTAGCTGTACAAGATACTTTCGGTGAATCTGGTACTCCAGAGCAATTAATGGAGAAATATGGTTTAAACGCTGCAGCTATCGTTGAGAAAGCACAGTTAGTAATCAATCGTAAATTCAAAAGATAATTAAGAGTATATCTAATATATAAAAACCTGCTTGAGCAATCGAGCAGGTTTTTTTTTGTATAGTAGTATAATGATTGGAGTAGGACAAAAAAAGAGGTAGAATCAATCTACCTCTTCTGTATATAATCTTATTTATTATTTTTTAGTAGGCCAAATTACCTCACCATCTTTTTGATCTGGGAAACATGCTCTGTCTAGGTATCTAAATACATTAGAACAAGTTTTTAGAATAGGATCATAGTATTGGTAATATGCTTTTTTGTTGTTTTTGTCTTTATACTGTAATTCAGTTTTAGTAAGTACACCATCACCATCATCGTCATCGTCTAAGAAGTTAGGTACACCGTCACCATCTGTATCAAAGTCAAAGTAATCTTTAATTGTTAATTTAAGTGCACGTATCTCATCATCTGTAAGTGCTCTTCCTAGTTCTGATGATTTTTCGATTACTTGTTTCGCTTCATATTTTGAAAGGATACCGTCACCATCGTGATCACGTTCTCTTTTCGCTATAAGCGTCATATCGATGATATGTGGTTGATATGCCTTCAGCTTAGATCCGTATCCAGCATTGAAGTACCCTACACCTGATGGAACAAAAGCAATAATTCTACCTGCTGATCCTTTTTCATAAGTAGGGATACCATTCTCTCCAAGAGCTGTAGTAGGAGCTGTTTTTACTTTTGTTAACAGTTGTCTTTCTGCTGTCTTTAGCTGAGCTGGTATAAGACCATAGTTCCCTTGTGACATAAGAGCGAACTCCTGTAATGTGATAGGAAAAGAATAATAACCACCTATATTTCCGTTATTGTCAAAAGATTCATTCTTTAAAGAATAAGATTTAGTCTTTACAAATACAGAATCTATAGTAGAGATATAATCACCTTTTCCTTCTTGTTTGTTTCCATCAGCATCAGGAACAATAAAATAAGCTATAGTATATTCTAATTCGTCTTTAGGTTTAGAAAACTTTAAAGAAGTAGTACCATTAGGGTTTCTAACAGCTTCGTATTCGTAGTTATCAGATGTAATGATTTGACGCTCTATTTTGATTCTTTTATCATCTTTAAGAGGTACTACATTAGGATTAGGTTTATTAGGATTACTAATACTATCAAAACGAATATTATCTCCCTCAATAATCAAATAGTTTTTAGCTAAGAACTCTTCTATTTGCTTTGCATTTTCATCACGAACTTCTTTACGGTCTCTTAGGTTTACAACTTGATTTCCACCATTACCGTCATCTTTATTACAATTGGCAGCTGTTAGTCCTAGAAAAGCAAGACCTAAAACTGTAAATAATCTATTCATTTTTTGACTTATTTTAGTAGTGCAAGATACAATTTTACTTTATTTTTGTGTACTTTGTTAGAGAAATTTAATACGAAATTATGCGAATTGATAAATATTTATGGTGTATTAGATACTATAAAACTAGAAATATAGCAACGGAAGCTTGTAAAAAGGGGCATATCACGGTGAATGGACAAGCGGCTAAAGCCTCTAGAGAAGTATTCCCTACGGATAAAATCACATTGAGAAAAGATCAAATAACTTATAAACTTACAGTATTAGATATACCTGCTAATAGAGTAGGAGCTAAACTAGTAGATATTTATCGCAAGGATGAGACTCCTGCAGAGGCATTTGAGCACTTAGAGTTGTTAAAGTTATCCAAGGATTATTATAGAGCTAAAGGAACTGGACGTCCGACTAAAAAGGATAGAAGAGATATAGATGATTTTCACGACTATGAAGACGATGATATTATAGAAGGAGAAGAGAATGTAGGAAGAGAGAATTCTTTTAAAGATAGTGAAGAGAATGTTTGATAAAGAGTTTTGGGAAAAAAAGTATGTCAGTAATGAGGCTCAATGGAATGCAGGAAGCATCACTACGCCTATTCAGGAATATATAGATCAATTGACAAAGAAAGATTTAGCTATTTTAGTACCAGGTATAGGCCATGGGCATGAGTTGATGTATTTATATGAAAATGATTTTACTAATATTAGAGGATTAGACTTTACTATTGTAGGAGCATTAGAAGCTTATGGCTTGATGAATAACTTTCCTTATGGAGATGTGATTTTAGAAGATTTCTTTGAACATGAGGGACAATATGATCTTATTATAGAACAAACGTTCTTCTGTTCGTTGCCTATCGATAAAAGAAATGATTATGTAGATAAGATGTATGATTTATTAAAACCAGGAGGAAAGCTAGTAGGTCTATTATTTGATTGTTATTTTAATCAAGATACCCCTCCTTTCGGTGGAAATAAGCAAGAGTACTTAGATTTGTTTAGTAACAAGTTTGAGATTAATGTATTAGAAACAGCACATAACTCAATTAAGCCTAGAGCGGGTAGAGAGTTATTTTTTATAATTAATAAACAACATGACTAAAAAAATTATTTTAACTAAGGAGCAAATCAAGTTTACTACTAAACGTATAGCTTATCAGATCTATGAGACATATATAGATGAGGATGAAATAGTGATCGCTGGTATAGCGAATAGTGGATATACTTTTGCTCAAAAGATTAGTGAGGCGTTGCAAGAAATATCTCCTATAAAGGTAACCCTTTGTGAAGTGCGTATCGATAAGCAAAACCCTATTAATCCAATAGAGACTTCATTAGAGAGTACAGCGTATACAGATAAGAGTGTAGTGCTAGTAGATGATGTGTTAAATTCAGGGGCAACATTAATATATGCAGTAAAGCATTTCTTAGATGTACCATTAAAGAAATTAAAAACGGCGGTACTAGTAGACCGTAACCATAAAAAATATCCCGTTAAAGCAGACTTTAAAGGGATATCATTATCTACATCACTATTAGAGCATATTCAGGTTGTCTTTGATGGAGACGAAGAGTATGCTTATTTAAGCTAATTAATATGCTTAAGGATGTCTTGAGTTACTTGCTCAGGAGTTTTATCATCTATAGATATAATAGTTTTAGCTTGATGGTAGAAATAACTACGATCAAATAAATGCTTAGCAATGAAAATTTCAAGAGTATCGTCTGAATTCTGATTAAGAAGAGGGCGATGCTCTTTTTCTTTTTCTAGACGATCTGCTAGTGTTTTAATAGAACCTTTTAAATAGAATGATGAGATATCCTCTCTCTGTAGAGTTAAATGATTATTAGCATAGCATGGTGTTCCTCCACCTAAGCTAAGAATAAAGTTATCTTGAGTATCTATTATTTCATGTAATAATAGGTGTTCTTGCTTCCTAAAATAGATTTCTCCTTTCGTTTCAAACAGGGTTGAAATCGACATTTGATGTTTTTTCTCTATTTCGTTGTCTAAATCTATAAAGTTTAGTTCTAGTTGTTCTGCTAGTATTTTACCAATAGTTGATTTACCAGAGCCCATATAGCCTAAAAGAATAATTTTTTTCATAAAAACAAGGGGTTGTTTATTAGAGTGTTAGGATGAATTGAAAAATAAAAGTCAAAAATAAAACAAATATGTGTCGGATTTCTAAAAAAAGCTTCTATATTTGCACCCGCAATCAGGAATTGAAATAACGACTCGATAGCTCAGTTGGTAGAGCACAACACTTTTAATGTTGGGGTCCTGGGTTCGAGCCCCAGTCGGGTCACTAAAAAGACTTAAAATTTCGATTTCAAAATTGCATGACTCGATAGCTCAGTTGGTAGAGCACAACACTTTTAATGTTGGGGTCCTGGGTTCGAGCCCCAGTCGGGTCACTAAGAAAATACATACATTATTATATCAATTTTTAGGAATTGGTATTTGACTCGATAGCTCAGTTGGTAGAGCACAACACTTTTAATGTTGGGGTCCTGGGTTCGAGCCCCAGTCGGGTCACAAAATAATACATACAGATATCAATTTTAGAAATAAATTGACTCGATAGCTCAGTTGGTAGAGCACAACACTTTTAATGTTGGGGTCCTGGGTTCGAGCCCCAGTCGGGTCACTAAAATAAAAAATCTATTTCAAAAACGATATCGGTCTCGATAGCTCAGTTGGTAGAGCACAACACTTTTAATGTGGGGGTCCTGGGTTCGAGCCCCAGTCGGGTCACTAAAATAAAAAATCTATTTCAAAAACGATATCGGTCTCGATAGCTCAGTTGGTAGAGCACAACACTTTTAATGTTGGGGTCCTGGGTTCGAGCCCCAGTCGGGTCACTAAAATAAAAAATCTATTTCAAAAACGATATCGGACTCGATAGCTCAGTTGGTAGAGCACAACACTTTTAATGTTGGGGTCCTGGGTTCGAGCCCCAGTCGGGTCACAAAAGCTATTCTAATAAGAGTAGCTTTTTTTGTTTCTGAATATTAATTTTCTTTACCTTTAGTAAGGTGTAAGTAATGGTATTCATTTAAGGCCATGTGGAGGAATTGGTAGACTCGCCATCTTGAGGGGGTGGTGTCGCAAGACGTATGGGTTCGAATCCCATCATGGTCACATATAAGATAAAAGCGCTGTAGAGGCCTTTAAAAGAAAAAGCTACTTAATTTGGTTAAGTAGCTTTTTTTTTTACTGTTGATTTGTCTCATCACTATTCTCGTCATTTTTCTTAGAAGGCCCCATTAGTAAAAATAAAGCCACAACTAGACCTACACAGACTAATCCAAAGATAATAATCATGAAGGTACCGTTGTTGAAGTTGTAAAGAGGTAGGTTTTGTAAAGTCATAATCTGTTTATTTTTGTTATTTTAACACTAAAGTATAGAATATTTTTAACATTTAAAATGATAATTGTCATCTTATTTATATGTGAGTTATTTGATGAGGTAGAAGTGAGGTTTTATCTAGAGTATGAAGGTTAACTGATTGTATATTAAAAGTGTATGTTCTTTTATTAAATGGGATATGATAAGTTAAATAAGATATTTATAGTCAAAAAACAGGAGAATGTTTAGAAGCTGTGTCTAATTGTATAGTTAGAAAGTCTATTTAGATTAATCATTATTCTTAAAAACAGTAGTAAAGTAGTCTGATAAAAAAGTTTGAAAATTTTTTTAAAGTGCTATTAATTCATTTTCTGTGTTTTACGTCTATCCCTTGATAAATCTAGGAAAAAAGGTTAGTTTGTAATTTGTGAGATATAAAAAAAGGACTACCTTTGCATAGCAATTGAGAAACAAACAGTTTGTCAATGACTCGATAGCTCAGTTGGTAGAGCACAACACTTTTAATGTTGGGGTCCTGGGTTCGAGCCCCAGTCGGGTCACAAAAAAAGCAGAGATTTTAATCTCTGCTTTTTTTATGCCTTATATTTTGATTACTTTATTTTGTTTAATGAATCTCCAATCGGTAAATTCATTTTAGATGTTAAAGACGATATCTCATTTAGTGAGAACTGTCCTGTCAAGATCATTACTATATTCTCTTTACTGTTTTCGTTGAAAAGAAGTAGGTTGCTTATGTTGTTAGCAGACCCATTTTGATTGATATATATCGTGATATTACCACCATTATCTTTATTGCTAGAGAACTCTTTTAAAGAAGCAGAAGAAACATGCTTAGATACTGCTGCTTTCATTTCTTCTTTTAAAGAAGCCGAAGCTGTATTAAATACTCTTAACGAAGTTAATTTTTTGATTAGATTTAAATATGCTTTTTCTTCTTGGCTTGTAGGTTCTACCTTTACATTGGCCATCATTTCGAACATCTTTTGATTTACAACTACAGCATTTACTTGTTTGTTCTTTTCGAATGCTTGAAATTCATCTTGAGCAAATGTATTGATAGTGCTCAAGGTAAATAAAAAGATAAATATTGCTTTTACTGTATTTTTCATGGTTACTTTGTTTTGTTAGTAGGGATCCCTTTATTCAGGTCATTAGAAAGTTGAATTAGTAATTTTTGACATTCTTTATAAGCCACTTCTGGATTATTAAAAGTTCCATACTCATTTTGTATTAAAGTAGGTTTCGTGTCACTTTTGGTTGGGAAGTATATAAAAGTCATAATAGCTCCTAATACTAGTGCTCCAAAAAAAAGTAAGTTTTTAATAGATGTCTTTTTCTTCATTTATATTGATCTATATGTACAAACATAATATAAATGTAAATAAGTTTTTGAATAATTCCTACGTAGTTTTCGAAAATCGTATTCGTCCAATCTATTACAGAGGTAGTCGATTTATATTTATAGTATTTAATAATGTTCTATTTTTGTATTTAAACCAATTAGATAATTATGAAAAACTGGAAGATTTATTCTTTATTCTTTTTAGTAACTACTGTATTTATATCTTGTAAGAAAGAGAGTAACACTGATACTAGTTCTGACGCTAAGGTAAATGCTATAGAGTATGCACAAGGATTTAGTATAGAAGCACATGAGCAATATTCTATTGTAAATGTAAAGCAAGCTTGGGTTGGAGCAGATAAAAGCTTTAAATATGTGTTATATAAGGGAGATAAACAGGATATACCTGATTCGTTAAAAGCACTTCCTAGTATAAAAGTACCCGTACAGTCTATCGTAGTTACTTCTACTACTCACCTTCCTTCATTAGTGGTGTTAGAAGAAGAAAAGTCATTGAAAGGTTTTCCAGGGTTAAATTATGTATCATCTCCTTCAATTAGAAAGTTAATAAATGATAATGAGATTAAAGAAGTTGGACAAAATGAACAATTAAATACTGAGTTGCTTTTAGATTTGAATCCTTCAGTTATTATAGCATTCGCTATGGACGGTTCTAATCAAGCTTTACAATTAATAGAAAAGAGTGGGATACCTATAGTGTATAATGGTGATTGGGTAGAACAGACACCTTTAGGTAAAGCGGAGTGGATAAAATTATTTGGAGCTTTATATGGTAAAGAAAAAGAAGCGAAGACCTTTTTTGATAAAATAGTTCAAGATTATAAGGATGCACAAGCTTTAGTAAAAGATGCTAAAAATAATCCGACTGTGATGAGTGGTGCTATGTATCAAGATGTATGGTATACCCCTCAAGGACAAAGCTGGATGGCTATATACTTTAAAGATGCTAAGTCAGATTATCTATGGAAAGAAACGGAAGGTACAGGGAGTTTATCTCTTTCGTTAGAGGTAGTGCTTGATAAAGCTATAGATGCATCTTTCTGGATTAACCCAGCTCAATATGAAACTCTTCAGCAATTAGTAGATGCTAACCCACACTATGCTAAGTTTAATGCTTTTAAGAATAAGAATGTATATTCATTCTCTCCAAGAAAAGGAGAGACAGGAGGAAGCTTATTCTATGAATTAGGGCCAACACGTCCTGATTTAGTATTAAAAGATTTGATCTATATTTTACACCCAGAGATATCTATACCTAATTACCAACCTGTTTTCTTTGAGCAATTAAAGTAATTATGAGTAAAAAAGTAGGAATCATAGGCTTGATCACAGTCTTATTACTTCTGTTTGTTCTCAATATATCGATGGGAAGTATACATATTCCATTTGGTAAAGTAGTAAGTGTATTACTAGGAGAAACAGAAGTAAAAGAGACTTGGCGTTATATTATACTTAACTATCGATTACCTAAAGCTATTGTCGCTGTTCTAGTAGGAGTAGCTCTTTCTATAAGTGGGTTGCTTATGCAGACGCTGTTTCGGAACCCTATGGCAGAAAGTTATGTGTTAGGAATAAGTTCTGGAGCGAGTTTAGGTGTTGCTATCCTAATATTAGGAGCATCTCTTTTACCAGTAACTATTGTTTCTATTTTTACTTCCACTTATGGTATAGCTATTGTATCTATCTTAGGGAGTTTAGGATTGCTTTTTTTAGTGTTATTAGTTTCTAATTCTGTCCGAAACACAGTTACTGTTCTTATTGTAGGATTGATGTTTGGTAGTTTTGCTAATGCGATAGTTGGTATATTGACCTATTTTAGTTCTGCAGAGCAGTTAAAGCGTTTTGCTTTTTGGTCATTGGGAAGTTTAGGTAATTTGAGTTGGGAAAGTATTACTCTTTTTGCTATTGTTGTTGGAATAGGAGTATTAGGAAGTATGTTACTTATTAGAGCTTTAGACGCAATGTTATTGGGTGATAATTACGCATCTTCTATGGGGATTAATGTTAAGAAGGCGCGTAATATGATTATTTTGGTCACTAGTCTTCTTGCAGGGATTTCGACTGCATTAGTAGGTCCTATTGCTTTTATTGGATTAGCAGTGCCTCATATAGCAAGGTTATTGTTGAAAGTGAGTAGTCATCGCTATTTGATTATTACTACAGCTTTATTAGGAGGAGTCTTAATGTTGATATGTGATATGCTTACCCAAATAAAAGGAGAACAATTCTTATTACCAATTAATGCTGTTACCTCTATATTCGGTGCTCCTATTGTAATATGGCTTATTTTAAGACGAAAAGTACAGTAAGAACTCGTTTAAGAGGATAATAGAAAAAAATATTAAAAATTAAAAGCATCCATAGTTTTGCTTTATCTTTGCGAGTTGTAAATAATAATTATGAAGTTCGATTTATTACATACAGACGTAAATTCTCGTGCACGTGCTGGGAAGATTACGCTTGATCACGGTGTTATTGAGACACCTATTTTTATGCCAGTTGGAACTGTAGCTTCTGTTAAAGGGGTTCACCAACGTGAATTATCAGAAGAGATTAATCCTGATATTATTTTAGGTAATACTTATCACCTTTATTTAAGACCTAAAATGGAGATCCTTAAGCAGGCAGGAGGGTTACATAAGTTTATGAACTGGGATCGTAATATCTTAACAGATAGTGGGGGATTCCAAGTATATTCATTGTCATCTAATAGAAAGATTAAGGAAGAAGGAGTGAAGTTTAAGTCTCATATTGATGGTTCTTATCACTTCTTTTCACCAGAGAGCGTAATGGAGATTCAACGTACTATCGGAGCGGATATCATTATGGCTTTTGACGAATGTACTCCTTACCCATGTGACTATAGATACGCTAAGAGATCTATGCATCGTACGCATAGATGGTTAGATAGATGTGTAGACCATCTAGCTAAGGTGCCTGAGATGTATGGATATTCTCAAACGTTATTCCCAATTGTACAAGGAAGTACTTTTAAGGATTTGCGTGAACAATCAGCTGAATATATTGCTAATATCGGAGCAGAAGGTAATGCTATTGGTGGATTATCAGTAGGTGAGCCAGCAGAAGAAATGTATGCAATGACAGAGCTAGTAACAAATATTCTGCCACAAGACAAACCTCGTTATTTAATGGGAGTAGGTACTCCAATTAATATCTTAGAGAATATTGCTTTAGGAGTAGATATGTTTGACTGTGTAATGCCTACACGTAATGCTCGTAATGGTATGTTATTCACAGCTCATGGATCTATGAATATGAAGAATAAGAAATGGGAAGATGATTTCTCTCCTATCGATGAGAATGGATATACATGGGTAGATACAGCTTATTCAAAAGCTTATTTACGTCACTTGTTTGCAGCTAATGAGTCATTAGGTAAACAAATCGCAACGATACACAACTTAGGATTCTATTTATGGTTAGTACGTGAAGCTCGTCGTCAGATTTTAGCAGGTACTTTTACAGAGTGGAAAAATAAGATGGTGAAACAAATGGATAACCGTTTATAATTTAATCAAAATATAAAGAAGCATCAAATAGTAATTATATGAAAATATTAGATTGGTATATACTCAAAAGATACTTAGTAACGTTCTTTGTGTTATTATTGCTTTTTGTGCCTATAGGAATCATAATTGATGTTTCTGAAAAAATAAACAAGATATTAGCAAATAAGGTTCCTTTGCCAGCAGTATTAATGTACTACCTGGACTTTACAATCTATTTTGCTAATATGTTGTTTCCTATATTGTTATTTATTTCCATTATCTGGTTTACTTCTAAGCTAGCTAATAATACAGAAATTGTAGCAATACTTAGTTCGGGAATTTCCTTTACTCGTTTTTTACGTCCATATATTATTGGGGCTACTTTCATTTCTATATTTGCTTTAGTAATGTCTGTTTTTATTGTGCCTAAAGCTAGTCAAGGGTATAATGATTTCCGTTATAAGTATATGAAAAGTGCTGAGGTAAGGGAGAGTCAGAATGTGTATAGACAGATTAGCCCAACAGAGTTTATTTATGTAAGTAACTTCAACTACAATAGTAAAACAGGTTATAACTTTTCATTAGAAGTATTTGATGGAAATAAAATGACTTCAAAAACGACAGCTAATCGTATAGTTTGGAATCCTGAAACCGAAACGTATACTTTATTTGGTTATTTCAAAAGAGAAATAAGTGAAACTGAAGATATATTCGAAAGAGCTGAAGAAAAAGAAATGAAGCTTGACTTCGATATAGATGATCTTACCCCTGTGGTGTATGCTGCAGAAACGATGCAATTAGGTCCTCTAAAGCGTTTTATAGAAAAAGAACAAATGAGAGGTTCTTCTAATATCAATGTCTATTTAGTAGTATTATATAAGAAATATAGCGTGCCTGTATCGGCGTTTATTTTAACCATTATTGCTGTATCTGTTTCTTCAATGAAACGAAGAGGAGGGATGGGAATGAACTTAGCCATAGGGATTGCTTTAGCATTTATCTATGTCTTCTTTGATAAGATATTTGGTACATTGGCAGAAGCGTCTAGTATACCACCTTTAGTGGCGGTATGGCTACCTAATGTTGTTTTTGGTATTTTAGCAATATTCTTACTTCGAAATGCTCGCAGATAATATAAAGAGTCAGATATATCTCCATTTAATTGTTTTTATATGGGGATTTACAGCTATTCTAGGACAATTAATCTCTCTAGAGGCTTTACCATTAGTGTGGTATAGGATTTTAATAGCAGTAATTACATTATTAGTATTTTATGCTTTTACAAAGCAATCTATAAAGGCGCCCAAACATCGTATTATACAGTTTTTAGGAGCAGGTGTAGTTATTGCCTTACATTGGCTAACTTTCTTTTTAGCCATAAAGGTGTCTAATATTTCGATCACACTAGCTTGCTTATCTACAGGAGCCTTTTTTGCCTCCATTTTAGAACCATTAATTTTAAAGAGGAAAGTGGTGAGCTATGAAGTCTTCTTCGGCTTTATAGTAATATGTGCTTTGACTTTAATCTTTAGTGTAAGTGGAGATTATATAGAAGGTATACTCTTAGGATTAATTGCAGCCTGTTTGTCAGCTTTGTTTTCTATTATTAATAGTAAACTAATCGTGCATACTGCTGCTCCAGTTATTACATTTTACGAAATGTTAGGAGGGCTTATAGTCCTTTCCTTAGTATTATTGATTACAGGAGGTTTCACTATAGAATTTTTTGAGGTTAGTCTAAATGATTGGATGTGGCTTTTACTTTTAGGTACAGTATGTACTGCATTCGCTTTTTTAGGTTCTGTGTATATTATGCGCTATTTAACGCCTTTTACAGTGATGCTGACTATTAATCTAGAGCCAGTGTATGGTATTTTATTAGCTGTGGCCATCTTTAAAGACAGTGAGAAAATGACCTTGGAGTTTTATATAGGAGCCCTGTTAATTTTGAGTACAGTGGTACTAAATGGTATTGTTAAAAATAGAAAAAAGAGAAAACTTAGCACGAGATAGCTTATCTATCCGAGTATTGTTTTATCTTTGTCATTCGTAATTGAAACTAAAACTTAATCATAAATGGAATATTTAGATTTTGAACTTCCAATTAAAGAGCTTGAAGAACAGCTGAATAAATGTGCTTTGATCGGTGAAGAATCTGATGTTGATGTATCAGCAACTTGTAAGCAAATTGAGAAGAAATTAGAAGAAACTAAGAAGAATATATACAAAAACTTGACTGCTTGGCAGAGAGTTCAATTGTCTAGACACCCTAATAGACCTTATACATTAGATTATATCAAGGCTTTATGTGGAGATACTTTTCTAGAGCTTTTTGGTGATAGAAATGTAAAAGACGACAAAGCAATGGTGGGTGGTCTTGGTAAAATCGGTGATCAAAGTTTTATGTTCGTTGGTCAACAAAAAGGTTATAATACTAAGACTAGACAGTATAGAAACTTCGGGATGGCTAATCCTGAGGGATATAGAAAGGCTTTGCGTTTAATGCAAATGGCAGAGAAGTTTAATATTCCTATTGTTACTTTAATTGACACTCCAGGTGCTTATCCAGGTTTAGAAGCAGAAGAAAGAGGACAAGGTGAAGCTATTGCTCGTAATATCTATGAAATGTTCCGTATTAAAGTGCCTATCATCTGTATTATTGTAGGTGAAGGAGCTTCGGGAGGTGCTTTAGGTATTGGTGTAGGTGATAAAGTAACGATGTTAGAGAATACATGGTATTCTGTGATTTCGCCAGAGTCATGTTCTTCTATCTTATGGAGAAGTTGGGAGTATAAAGAAAGAGCTGCAGATGCTCTAAAATTAACTTCTTATGATATGAAGAAAAACAAATTAGTAGATGATATCATTCCAGAACCACTTGGAGGAGCACATACTAATAGAGAAGAAACTTTCGCTACTGTTAAGAAATATATCGTAGATACATATAGTAGCTTAGCTAAGTTATCAACAGATAAGTTAATAGAAAAACGCATGGAGAAATATTTCGAAATGGGTGAGTATAAAGACTAGTTCTGAAAATATAGAAATACTAAAATCCGAGATCTCATCTCGGATTTTTTTTTCCCTACTTATTAGTTATCTTATTAACAAGGTAATTGTATAAATTAGGATTGAGTTATCATGAAAAAGGATTAATTTCGCATTATGGAACAAGCAAAAGAATTTAGACCAAAGCAATCTTTTTCTAGAGAAGTTGTGTCTTTAGAGAAAGGAAAACTGCCACCACAGGCTATTGATTTAGAAGAGGCTGTGTTGGGAGCTATGATGATTGATAAGAAAGGTATTGATGAGGTTATAGATATATTACAACCAGATGCTTTCTATAAAGATGCTCATAAACATATATTTGAAGCAATCGATCAATTATTCGTAAGTAATCAACCTATAGATTTATTAACTGTATCTACGCAATTGCGTAAGAATGGTAAATTAGATCAAGTAGGAGGTGATTACTATTTGGTTAGTCTTACACAAAAGATTACTTCTTCTGCACATATTGAATTCCATTCACGTATTATTTTACAGAAATTCATTCAACGTAGTTTGATTCGTATTTCGAATGAAATAATTGAAGATGCTTATGATGAGACAAGTGATGTATTTGACTTATTAGATAAAGCTGAATCTAGATTATATGAGGTAACTCAAGGAAATATTAAGAAAAGTTCTGAAACAGCTCAGTCTTTAGTTGCACAGGCGAAGAAGAGAATTGAGGAAATCAGTACTAAAGAAGGTTTGAGTGGATTAGCTACTGGATTCCATAAGTTAGATGAACTTACTTCAGGATGGCAACCAAGTGACTTGATTATTATAGCAGCTCGTCCTGGTATGGGTAAGACAGCTTTTGTATTATCTATGGCTAGAAATATTGCTATTGAGACTGGTGCAGGTGTTGCAGTTTTCTCATTAGAGATGTCTTCTGTGCAGTTGATTACACGTCTTATTTCTTCTGAGACAGGATTGTCTTCAGAGAAGTTGCGTACGGGTAAATTAGAAACACACGAGTGGGAACAACTAAACGTAAAGGTAAAAGACTTAGAGCGTGCTCCGTTGTATATAGATGATACTCCATCTTTATCTATTTTTGACTTAAGAGCTAAAGCTCGTCGTTTGGCTTCTCAGCACGGTATTAAGTTAATCATCATTGATTATTTGCAGTTAATGACAGCTGGTGGAAACTCTAAAGGAGGAGGAAACCGTGAGCAAGAGATTTCGACTATCTCAAGAACGCTTAAGGCATTGGCAAAAGAATTAGATGTTCCTGTTATTGCCTTATCACAGTTATCTCGTGCAGTAGAAACGCGTGGTGCTTCAAAAAGGCCTTTATTATCCGATTTAAGGGAGTCTGGGGCGATTGAGCAGGATGCAGATATCGTATCGTTTATTTATCGACCAGAGTACTATAAGATTGAAGAATGGGATGATGAAGAGAGAAGTCCTACTGCAGGACAAGCAGAATTTATCGTTGCTAAACACAGAAATGGTGGATTAGATAATATTCGTCTTAAATTCTTAGGACAGTTCGGTAAGTTTGATAATTTAGATGATGATATGATTGGATTTGGTAATACATTCTCATCTGCGATGAATGATCAAGGAGGAGGTGACTATAAACAGAATTTTGTAGGAAACTTACCTTCAGGTGATTCTATCTTTGGTTCTCCACCTAGTCAAGGAGGATACCAAGGAGGATATCAGAATGATGATGATGTTCCTTTCTAACTATATATACAAAAAACGCCTACTTTATAAAGTAGGCGTTTTTTGTATATATGATATCTTATTGTTGAACTTGTGTGACAGGGGGTGTTGTAATAACTTTAGGTCTATAAAGTTTATTCGCATAATCCCAATTTAAATGCTTAAAACACATTTCTAGATAAGCAGTGATATCTTCTTCGTAAGTTGGGTAATAAGCATGTTCCCATAAGTCTATACCTAGAAGAGGACTTCCTTTAGCTACCTCAGGCATCATAGGAGAGTCATTATTCGCTGTTGTAATGACTTGTAGTGTTCCATTTACCTGTACTAACCATAACCAACCTGAACCAATTAAAGCATTTCCTTGTGCTATAAACTCTTTCTTAAACTCAGCCATAGAACCAAAGGATTCTGTTATAGCATTTTTAAGGCTTTCATTAGGAGTTTTTTCTTCTAATGGAGAAATAGAACGCCAGTAGATATTATGATTGTAATATGCTCCTGAGAAGTTCTTTAGTTTAGGGTAATTATTATCAATTTTAGCCACTAAGCCAGATATACTATCTCTTTCAAATGGAGTACCATGTACAGAGGTGTTTAATTTATTAGTATAGCTTAGATGGTATTTGTCGTAATGTATATAAACGCTTTCAGGTTTTAATATATCAACATAATCACCAAAACCATGACCAATACCTTGCATTTCGAATGGTCCTTGTTTTGTTTTTATCGTATTAGGATCCGGAAAGTTAGAATTTTTAGTGATAAAAGATTCCCTTTCTGGTATCTGTACTTCTGTTAGTTCTTCCTTGTTATTACAAGAAGTAAGTAGAACGAAGTTCAGAGTGATTACAGTGATTAATGTTACCTTAAGCTTTTTCATTATCTAATATTTCTTTCGCTAACTTAATGTATTCTAATTTAGCTTCTTCTATTGTTAAATGACTTACTTGTGTCCAAGCATTAAATTTAAAAGCGCGTTTAAGATCACTAGACATATCTTCGAAATCTTGGTGGCTTAATCCATTTGTAGCTTGTTTGTAAAAAGCATAGATGCGCAACATTACATCAGGAGGAAGGTTCTTAGCCTCTCTTGAAATTCGCTCGTATGCTTCTGTAAAATCTAAATCTAAATTGCTCATTATTTATTTGTGCGCAATAACAGTTTTATTACCAATTGCTTTTTGATTTAATACCACATCAACTTTTGTGCCTAATGGTAAATATAAGTCTACTCTTGAACCGAATTTAATAAATCCAGCGTCAGTACCTTGTACTACTTGCATACCTGGTTTAGCATAGTTAACGATACGTTTAGCTAGTGCTCCAGCGATTTGTCTGTACATTACTTCTCCGAAAACAGGGTTCTCTACTACTACAGTAGTACGCTCGTTCTCTTCACTAGCTTTTGGATGCCAAGCTACTAGGTATTTACCAGCGTGGTATTGGCTGTATTTGATAAGTCCGCTTAAAGCATAACGTGTTACGTGTACATTGATAGGGGACATGAATACAGATACCATTAATCTTTTTTCTTTAAAGTATTCTGGTTCGTAAACTTCTTCTATAACAACAACTTTACCATCTACAGGAGCTAAGATTTTATTATCATCCGCTGTAACAGTTCTGTCAGGGTTTCTAAAGAATTGTAATATTAGAATTAAAAAGATTAGTACTATTGATTGCAGGACTACTCTTAGCCATGGAATACTAGCACATAGTACATCAGCTAAAACTACTAATACAGCAGCTATTACTAATGAAAAGAAAATGATTTTAGTTCCTTCTTTGTGAAACATAGTTATAAAATTTGATATATTAAATACAAAAATGGTGCTACAAATATAACACTGTCTAGTCGATCTAAGATCCCACCATGACCAGGCATGATAGAACCGCTGTCTTTTACGCCAGCCTCCCTTTTGAAATGAGATTCTACTAAATCTCCGATCGTTCCAAAAATGCTGACAAAAATAGCACTACTTATCCAAATTACAATATTAAAAAAGTCGAAATATTGACTTAAGATAGTTCCTGCGATAATTGTAAACAACATTCCACCTAGAAAACCTTCTATTGTTTTCTTAGGTGATATTCTTTCGAATAACTTATTTTTACCAAATTTCTTTCCAGTGATATAAGCAAAAGTATCGTTAGTCCAGATCATTATTAAAATACCAATAATGATTTGAGGAACATATACAGGCTGATTACCATCATTAACAAACGGTAAGTACTGAAGTGTAACAAATGATGATATTACATAACCTAAGAATATAATCATTTTGATAGGAAATGATCGATTAGGTTTTTTTGTAGTAAATAATTCAGCTAATAGTGCAAGTAGAACTACAGCTGCGAATATAGCTATCGCATTAATAGGTAATATATCTCTATACCACGCAAGACACGCAGAGGCCATAAGAGAGATAATCATAGCTAATGATTTTGGTAGCTTGATTAGTTTTGCAAATTCGTATGATGCAATGAACATAAATGCTCCGAAAAGAATTTCAAAGCTAGTAGGTGAGTACAACGTTGCTCCAATCAAAAGCGCAATGTATACAACGCCTGATATTGCTCGAGTAACTGTTTCTGACATATTATAGATCTTCTAAAAGTAATAAATACAAATTCTTGGGAGTTCTACCATAGCTTAAAAAATCGCTTTCATTGGTAGATTGTTTAAAGCAATTAAATGTTGTAATGTTACTAGGTAGTGCACTACCATATTTTCTTTTGATTTCTCTTAAGCCATCACTTTTTGTTCTAGTCATTTGACTAGTCTTAGCTAGGACTACAATATTATCTGGTAAATCGTGTGCTTTATTATTCTTGATTTGTTTATCACAAAATAGAATAGAACCGTCTTCGGCTATTAAGTTTTCGCACCCAGAGAAAAAGAAAGTTGGGTTCTTTACTTCGCCATATTTTATATTGTTCTCTTGTAGCATAGAGTACAGAGGACTTTCATACGTTTGTGCTTCAGTTTCAAACCAATCATTCTCTACGAGAATATTGATAAAAGATTCATTTAGTTCATCTAGCGTTTCACAGTACAAAAACTTGCCACCATTCTCTTTAAAGTTTAAAGTAAAAAGTTCATCCACAGGAAGTTTTTCTTCAGGTAAGTATTGACTTTTATGCACAGCAGGGCTTTCCTCTACTGGGTCAGAAGGTTGAAATACTTTTAATAACTTCTTGAAAAAACTCATATTAAAATAAACTCCGATGAAATAAATTGATTAAGTATTCAAAGATAAAAAAAATCTTAACTTAAAGTTGCCTTTAGGTTAAGATTTTTAATGTTTATAGAGGTTGAGTCTCTATTATTCTATGTTATCTTCAGTTTTTGTTTCAGTAGTTATATTAAGTTCTACTGCTCCTTCTTTATCAAAGGGTCTAGGACCGAAGATGTTCTCTAAATCTTGTTTGAAGATTACTTCTTTTTCACAAAGTAAATCTGCTAGTTGTACTAGTTTTTCTCTGTTCTCAGATAAGATAGAAATAGCTCTCTCGTATTGACCTTCTATTAGAGCAGAAATCTCTTGGTCTATTACACGAGCAGTTTCTTCTGAGTATGGTTTAGCGAAACTGTATTCACTTTGTCCAGACGAATCATAATAAGTAATATTACCTAGTTTTTCGTTCAGGCCGTAAATAGTAACCATAGCCTTAGCTTGTTTAGTTACTTTCTCTAGATCACTTAATGCACCTGTAGATATCTTGTCGAAGATGATCTTTTCAGCAGCACGTCCACCCATAGTAGCACACATTTCGTCTAACATTTGTTCTGTTCTTACGATTTGTCTTTCTGTAGGTAGGTACCATGCAGCTCCTAAACTTTGTCCTCTAGGAACGATAGTTACTTTCACTAGTGGAGAAGCGTGCTCACACATCCAGCTTACTGTAGCGTGACCTGCCTCATGTATAGCGATAGCATATTTCTCTTCAGGAGAGATGATTTTGTTTTTCTTCTCTAGACCACCGATGATTCTATCCACAGCGTCTAAGAAGTCTTGCATATCCACCTCTTTTTTATCTTTACGAGCAGCTGTTAATGCAGCCTCGTTACA
Source organism: Myroides profundi (assembly GCF_000833025.1). Taxonomy (NCBI): domain Bacteria; kingdom Pseudomonadati; phylum Bacteroidota; class Flavobacteriia; order Flavobacteriales; family Flavobacteriaceae; genus Myroides; species Myroides profundi. Next base: position 3,186,555 of record NZ_CP010817.1, on the reverse strand, counting down.
TACGTTAGCAATATCAGCACCAGAGAAACCAGGTGTTTGCTTAGATAAGAAGTCGATATCTAGGTTATCTACTTTCTTGATGTTGCGTAAGTGTACTTTAAAGATAGCCTCACGTTCTTTAACGTCTGGTAAGTCTACATAAATCTGTCTGTCAAAACGTCCAGCTCTTAGTAATGCTTTATCTAATATCTCAGCACGGTTAGTAGCGGCTAATACAATTACGTTAGTATTAGAACCAAAACCATCCATCTCTGTTAATAATTGGTTTAATGTATTTTCTCTTTCATCATTAGAACCAGAGAAGTTGCTCTTACCACGAGCACGTCCTACAGCATCAATTTCATCAATAAAGATAATTGCTGGAGATTTCTCTTTAGCTTGTTTAAATAAGTCTCTTACACGAGAAGCTCCTACTCCTACGAACATCTCTACGAAATCAGATCCCGAAAGAGAGAAGAATGGAACTTGCGCTTCACCAGCAACAGCTTTAGCTAATAAAGTCTTACCTGTACCTGGAGGCCCTACTAATAGTGCTCCTTTAGGTATCTTACCTCCGATAGAAGTATATTTTTCAGGGTTCTTTAAGAATTCAACGATTTCAACGATTTCTTCTTTCGCACCCTCTAATCCAGCTACATCTTTAAAGCTAACTTTAATGTCGTTTTTCTCGTCAAATAATTTTGCTTTAGATTTTCCGATAGAGAAGATTTGACCTCCACCACCAGCTCCTCCGCCACCAGTCATTCTTCTCATCATGAATAACCAGAATCCGATGATGATGATGATAGGTAGGAAGCTAATAAGGATATCTCCCCAGTTACTTTCAGGTTCAGATTTATATTCTTTAATCTTTCCTTCAGTAGCTGCTTTGTCTAATTTTTCTTGGAACATCTTTGCGTCTCCAATGTCAGTTAAGAATTGAGGTCCTGCATTTTCTCTTCCAAGTATATTATTTTTGTTTAAATCTTCAAACTCTTTGCTTTTTTGAGCTTCTGGTGTTAGATACACTTTAGCAACAGAACGGCTAAAGTCAATTCTTTCAACATATCCTTTCTCTACATATTCATATAGCTTAGAAAGTCCCAACTGTCTTGAGTTCCCAAAGCTGCTTCCATTAGTAAGGAAATTTATCACCAAGATAATCACCAAGATACTACCATATAATACCCATGGATTAAATCTTGATTTATTTTGGTTAGGTTTCATATTTTCCGACATGAAATTTTGGTTTAGTGGTTAATACTGGCTGTCAATAGTAGTGATTTTAGCGTCTCCCCATAAGCTTTCGATGTTGTAGAATTCACGGATGTGTTTTTGAAACACGTGTACAACAACGTTTACATAATCCATTAAAATCCATTCTGCATTATCTTCACCTTCTACGTGCCAAGGTTTATCACGTAATTCTTTAGAGACTAATTTTTGTACAGAACCTGAAATGGCATTAACTTGAGTGTTAGAGTTACCATCAGCTATGATAAAGTAATCGCAAGGAGTGTTGTCTATTTCTCTTAGATCGATTATTGTAATGTTTTCACCTTTAACTGATTCTATCCCTTTTACAATGTTTGCAATCAATTCGTCGTTATTAATATTTTTGTCTGCCATTTATTTTTTGTCTTATTTTATTCTAGTTTAAATGTAATGTTTGCTAATTTTGGATTCAAATATAATGAAATCGATCAGATTAGTCTATAATTATTTTACATGAATATTATCAAACTCGATGCCATAGGGTCAACGAATACTTATTTGAAGGAAATATTAACGCATTCCAATCTAGAAAATTTTACTGTTGTAGCTACTGAAAATCAATTTCAGGGTAAGGGACAGAGAGGTAGTGTATGGAAGGGAGAAGTGGGTAGTAGCTTAGCGTTTAGTGTGTTAGTGAAGGATCTGTTAGAGACTCCAGAGCATGTTTTTGATCTAAATATTCTTGTGGCATTAAGCGTTTATTCAGGGATTAAAAAGTTATATAATCTGCCATTTAGCATAAAGTGGCCAAACGACATATTGTCATATAATAAGAAGATTGGTGGCATTTTGATTGAAAATATTATCAAAGCTTCAGGAGAAACTCTGTCAGTAGTAGGTATAGGTATAAATGCTAACCAAGAAAACTTCGACCAACTGCCTCAAGCGACCTCTTTATTCAAATTATGTGGTGAAAAAGTGGATAAAGATGAAGTGATGCACGCTATATTGGCTTCACTGAAAGAATACTGTCAGAAGTATGTCACTTTAGGAAGCTCATTTATATGGGAAGAATATCATCGTAATTTATATCGTATTAATATTCCTAGTGTTTTTGAACTACCTAGTGGTGTTCGCTTTATGGGGATTATACAAGGGGTGACTAAGAATGGGTTATTAAGTGTGAAAAAGGAAGATGATAGTGTAGAGCTATTTGAAATCAAACAAGTAAAGTTATTGTACTAATAACTAAGGAGTAGATTGGACGACCGCTTATTGTCAGTATTGGCAGAAAGTATATTGTCACGCTCTATATGGCTATAAAGTAGTGAGGTCTAGCTAAACTATATGCATAGATAATATCGCTGTATTAGCTGTTTGTATAGTACTTTATGCCTCTTACCTCTATATCTTGTCTTAAGCTTATATGAGATATGTATTTAGTGATAGTACGGTGAGTAGGTGATGACTCCGTTATATTATACATTTTAACGGAGTGAGTACGGACTCATAACGGACTCACTACGGACTCATTCGCTACTAGATAGGTAATATGAGTGAAGTGAAATAGGAAGTATACAAACAAAAAAAGAGAATAATTAAATCATTATTCTCTTTATCTATAGTTATTCTTGTTTTTTGAATTTTAATGAGATGGAGTTCATACAGTATCTCATACCTGTAGTCTCAGCAGGTCCGTCTGGGAAGATATGTCCTAGATGTCCATTACAGTTAGAACATGTTACTTCAACTCTCTTCATTCCATGTGATAGATCTTCTATATAGTTAACAGCACCTTCTATCGCTTTATCAAATGAAGGCCAACCACAATGTGCATCAAATTTAGTATCGGAGTTAAATAATAACTGCCCACACCCTGCACAGTGATACGTTCCTTGCTCATTAAAGTCGTTGTATTCTCCAGTGAATGGACGTTCTGTCCCTTTCTCTCTTAGTACATAGTACTCAGCAGGAGTTAGGGTTTGTTGCCATTCTTGTTCTGTTGTTGTTTTATCTTTTTTCATCTTTGGTATCTTTTGATAGTTTACATCTTTACAGGCTAATATACTTAGAATGATACAACTGAATACAACTGTTTTCATTAATCTATTGTTCTATGAAAGCTTTGATGCGTTCTATTATTTTTTTATCTCCTAAGATCTTGCGGTGACCAAGACCTGATGTGATCATAATCTCTGCATTCTTACTATGTTTTTTAATTGCATAGGCAGCTCTTACATTTACGTCTAGATCATCTTCATCGTGCATAATTAGCAGAGGTATATCGATCTGTTCTGCTGCTAAGTGTACAGTGTAGCTCTCCATAGTTTGGTTAAACTGAGTTTCGAATCGTTCTTGAATCTTTTTAGAGATAATAGGTTTTAGCTCTATTTGTTTGACGAAGTCATCTACTACATCTTTCACTACGTCTCCACTTCCTAGTATAACAGCTTTTTTTGCCTTAAGACCATCTCTTAGGGCATTCATGGTAGTCATCCCACCTAGTGAGTGACCAATAACAAGCTCAAATGGACCGAACTGTTTCTCTACTTCGAATGCAGAAGCGATAAACTCAGTCATATTTGTTTTTGTTTTAGGAGACTTACCATGACCTGGAGCATCGAAGCTTACGATGTCATAGCCTGCTCTCATTAGCATATTGGCAATAGTTACTAGTTGTGTACCTCTACCGTTCCATCCATGTATAAGAAGTGCCTTTTTATCAGCAGCTTTATTCGTTCCATATTGATATACTACGATATCTTTGCGCAGTGCAGGGACAGTTATTTTAGTCACTACACTTTTGTCTAGCATCTCTCTCTCTCTCTTAGGTGGTTTAAATTTAAGAGGAGTGACAAATAAGTTTTGAGCATATCTAGTCGCTAGATTCTTTGAAAATAATTGTAATGTTTTTCCTATTACTATTATGCTTTTTGGTATTTCAAGCGATTGTTTTGGTTTTTGACTTTGCATTATAATAATGTTCTAAGCAGGTAAAATTACAAAATAAAAGAATCTAAAAGAATTATTATAAAAGTAAAAGTTTTTGAATTATGCGAATTCCTATTAATTTTGAAAATAAAAAATAATGAAAAAAATCGTATTCTCTATCGGAACTGTTTTGTTGTTAACTGCTTGTGCAACAAATCCTTTTACAGGGAAAAAAACTATGGCGTTTACTTCTAATGCAGAGTTGTTTCCAATGTCTTTTTCACAATATGATACTTTTTTAAAAGAGCATAAAGTGATAAAGGGGACAAAAGATGCACAACGTGTAGCTGATGTGGGTGTGAAAATTAAGAAAGCAGCAGAAGTTTGGTTGACAGCTAATGGGTATGGAAGTTATCTTAATGATTATAAATGGGAGTATAACTTAGTAGATGATAAGGAAGTGAATGCGTGGTGTATGCCAGGAGGTAAGATTGTGTTCTACACAGGTATTTTGCCATACTGTCAGACAGATGCTGGGATAGCTGTAGTGATGGGGCATGAGGTAGCTCACGCGTTAGCTAATCATGGACAACAACGCATGAGTGCAGGTATGCTACAACAGGCGGGAGCTGTGGCAATAGATGCAGCTACTGCTAAGTCTAGTGCGACGACTAAACAGTTAAGTGCAGGGCTGTATGGGTATGGTAGTAATGTAGCAGGTATGTTACCGTTCAGTAGATCACATGAGACAGAAGCTGACAAAATAGGATTGACATTAATGGCTATCGCTGGGTATAATCCAGAAGAAGCTGTTAGTTTCTGGAGTAGAATGGCTGCTAGAGATGGTAGTGGGGGAGGAAGCTCATGGATGAGTACTCACCCTAGTAATGAAGAGCGTATTGCTAATTTGAAGAAATTAATTCCTGAAGCGAAAGCTGAAGCAGCAAAATTTGGTGTATCTTTCGGAAGATAAAAATAGAGTAAGCTACCTTTTGGTAGCTTATTTTTTTAAATAGAATAGACTATGAAAAGTTTTGTAAAAGGGGATAAAAAACTTTTAAATGCATGGGCATTTTATGATTGGGCCAACTCAGTATATGCCTTAGTTATTTCGTCATCTATCTTTCCGTTGTATTATGGATCTCTATTTAGAGAGTTGAATATTGATAGTTTTGATTTTTGGGGAACCTCTATTAAGAGTGAATCAATTATCAGTTATATCACTGCGATAGGATTCTTAATAGTCTGTATACTATCACCTATATTATCAGGAATAGCTGATTATTTAGGAAATAAGAAGTTCTTTATGAAACTGTTCTGTGGAATAGGGTCTGTATCGTGTATGCTTCTTTATTTCTTTAGTCTAGATTATATGTTGTTGAGCTTATTGATCTATATGTTTGGGTTAATAGGTTTTTGGGGAAGTTTAGTTTTTTATAATTCATACCTTCCTGATATCGCACTTACAGAGCAGCAGGATAGAATAAGTGCAAAGGGATATGCACTAGGATATATCGGAAGTGTTATACTACTACTGTTAAACTTATTGTTAGTGATGAAGTATGACACCTTTGGTTTTACCACTGCTATGACGGCTATGCGCTTCTCGTTTATACTTGTAGGTCTGTGGTGGATAGGGTTTAGCTTATATACATTTAAGTATTTGCCAGACTTTAAAAATGAGAAAAAAATTACTCGATCTCTATTTTTTAAAGGCTTTAGAGAGTTAAAGAAGGTATGGGGAGAGTTGAGAGAATATGTTGCTCTAAAGAGATATTTAGTAGCTTTCTTTGTCTACAGTATGGCAGTGCAGACAGTGATGGTTATCGCAGCTTATTTTGGAGAAAAAGAAATCGCATGGGAAAACGATACTCAACGTACAACAGGCTTAATATTAAGTATACTGATGATACAGTTGGTAGCTGTACTAGGAGCTTATTTGACATCTCTATTGTCAAAAAAAATTGGCAATATTTATACGTTATGTGTCTTAAATGCGTTATGGATTATAATATGTCTATATGCATATACTATAATCACGCCTAATGAGTTCTATGTGGCAGCTAGTTTTGTAGGATTAGTAATGGGAGGGATACAATCATTATCTCGATCTACATATTCTAAACTATTGCCAGAGACTACGGATACGACTTCCTTCTTTAGCTTTTATGATGTGACAGAGAAGCTAGGTATTGTGCTAGGGATGTCTATGTATGGATTAGTAAGTGATATCACTGGTAAGATGCAGAATGCTATATTGTTTTTAATCCTGTTTTTTGCTGTAGGTTTTGTTCTGTTATTAAGAATACCTAATAAAAAGTAGAATTAGTATTAAAAAAGAAATAAGATTGTATTTTTGTTATTGAAATATTTTTAAAAATTGATTACTTTACGAATAGTAAGTTATAATATGAAAAAGACATTTAGAATATTAGCAATTAGTTTATTTTCTATCACCGCTATGACTGTAGCTTCATGTGATAATGAATCGTATGATACTATCATAGAAGGAGAGCAGGGAGTAGGTAAACCGATTATGACTATTCATAATCAAGGAGAGACTATCCTGATGCGTGAAGGTATAGTGGCTGAGTTAGATAAAAACGGACGCTTAGAAATAAAAGTGAAGTTAGCAGGAAGTGAGAATTTTGAAAATGATGAGTTGATACTTAGAACTTTGAAGTTTCAGTCTGGTAACTTCCCTACTAATGTGAATGAGAGTAATTACTATTCATGGGAGAATAAGCTTCTGTATACAACGAAGGATACGCTACGCCCTAATATCGTGACAGGGATTATGTCTATCGGTAATATTAATAGAAAAGCGAGAGTGGTATCAGGTGATTTTGACATTAAGCGTATGATGCCTAGTATTCAAGATAACCCAAACTTAAAGCCATTTCCGATAAGTGGAAGCTTTGTAGATATTCCTTTTGTTAGAAAAGAAGCGACGTACTTAGAAGCTTTTGCAGATAATGAACCTTTTACTAATCCTGAGGAATCTGTAGAAGTAAAGGGAGGAAGAGCGTATGTATCTAGTATAGATGGAGTAGAGAAGACACAGAAGATAGTGCTAGATTTCCCTTATAATGGAGATATCGTAGTCTCGAATGATCCTAAAGATTTTAAGAAACTAGGATGGTTTAATGTAGAGTATACTTCTCCTTATGGAGTTAAGTACACTTCTCAGGATGTAGCAGAGAACGAAGGTTTCTTGCGTTTTGATTATGCAGAGAAAGATAAAAAAGACCCTAATAAGTTTCTACTAAAGGGTAGATTTGAGGCAACTCTAGTAGGAGTGGAAGAGGAACATAAAGATAAAAAGGTAAAAATTACTTATGGAGATTTTTCTGTAATAATCATTTCTTCGCCAAGTAAATAATATTTTGTATTTTAACATAAAAGACAAAAAATCCTTGCCATAATAGTAAGGATTTTTTTGTGGCATAAAGATTGGAATATTATATAAGTAGAACAATTAAAAATTAATGTTTTTGTTGGTAATCAGTTGGTTATGGGTGTGGTTGTAGTTTGGCTATGTCGAGAAAAAATTGTTAACTGACAAAATGACGTAAAAATACATATGGCAAATCAAAAATTAATAACATTTGACAACTTGTCGTTGCAAGATTTAGGAGATGGAGATTCAGAGTTTATTCCAATTTTTTCGAGTGAAGATGAAGAAGAAATGAATAAAGAAGAGTTACCTACTTCACTTCCGATATTACCATTGAGAAATATGGTATTATTCCCAGGTGTAGTGATTCCTATTACAGCAGGTAGAGATAAGTCTATTGAATTATTAAATAGAGCAAATAAAGGAGATAAAACGATAGGTGTAGTAGCACAGATAGACGAAGGAACTGATGATCCTGGTATCAATGAGATATATCATACAGGAACAGTGGCTCGTATCATCAAGCTATTAAAGTTGCCTGACGGAAATATCACAGTTATCTTACAAGGTAAAAAACGCTTTGAGATTACGGAACTGACACAAGAAGAACCTTATATGAAGGCGAATGTGGTAGCTCGTGAAGAGAAACGCCCAAACAAGAAGAATAAAGAGTTCTCAGCTATTGTAGATTCTATTAAAGAGACTGCTTTAGAGATTATCAAGGAGAACCCAAATATTCCTTCAGATGCAGCATTTGCTATTGAGAATATTTCTAGTGAATCTTTCTTGATTAACTTCGTGTCTTCTAATATGAGTATGGATATTGCTGATAAGCAACGATTACTAAATATAGATGATCTAAACGCTAGAGGCTTAGAAGCTCTAAAGATGATGACTTTAGAGTTACAAAAACTTCAGTTGCGCAATGATATTCAAACGAAAGTTAGAGTTGATCTAGATCAACAACAAAAAGAGTATTTCTTACATCAACAAATGAAAACAATCCAAGAAGAATTGGGTGGTTTCTCAAATGAAGAGGAGTTTGAAGAAATGCGTAAGAAAGCTGCTAATAAAAAGTGGTCTAAGGAAGTACAAGAGCGCTTCGATAAGGAGTTGATGAAGTTCCAAAGAATGAACCCTCAAGTGGCTGAGTTTGGTATTCAACGAAACTATTTAGAGTTGTTCTTAGAGTTACCTTGGAATCATTATTCTAAGGATGTCTTTAACTTAAAGAATGCTCAGAAGCAGTTAGATAAAGATCATTATGGAATAGAAGAGGTGAAGAAGCGTGTCTTAGAGCACATGGCTGTTCTGAAGCTAAGAAATGATCTTAAGTCTCCTATTCTGTGTCTATATGGACCTCCAGGAGTAGGTAAGACTTCTATCGGTAGATCTATAGCTGATGCATTAGGTCGTGAGTATGTGCGTATTTCTCTAGGAGGGTTACGCGATGAGGCAGAGATCAGAGGACATAGAAAGACATATATAGGGGCTATGCCTGGACGTATTATTCAGAGTCTAAAGAAAGCAAAGACATCTAATCCGGTGTTTTTATTAGATGAGATAGATAAGTTATCTTCTAGTCATAATGGTGATCCTTCTTCTGCATTGTTAGAAGTATTAGATCCAGAACAAAATCACGAGTTCTATGATAACTTCTTAGAGATGGGATATGACTTGTCTAAGGTGATGTTTATCGCTACATCTAATAGCTTAAGTACTATACAACCTGCATTAAGAGACCGTATGGAGATTATCGAGATGACAGGGTATACGATAGAAGAAAAAGTAGAGATAGGTAAACAACATTTGTTAGAAAAACAATTAAAGGCACATGGAGTAACTTCTAAAGATGTAGTGATTGGTAAAAAACAGATGGAGTTTATTATCACAAATTATACAAGAGAGTCTGGAGTACGTGGCTTAGATAAGCAACTAGCACATATCGCTAGAGGTGTAGCTAAGAATATCGTGATGGAAGAGGAGTATAATGTGAAGATGACAGAAGAGGATATCAAAAAGATCTTAGGTACACCACGTTTTGAAAATGATAAGTATGAGAATAATGATGTGGCTGGTGTAGTAACAGGATTAGCGTGGACTAGTGTAGGAGGTGATATTCTATATATAGAGTCGATTATCTCTAAAGGTAAAGGTGAGCTATCTATCACGGGTAACTTAGGGACAGTGATGAAAGAGTCTGCTACTATCGCATTAGAGTATATTAAGGCTCATGCAGAAGAGTTGGGCATAGCTCAAGAAGTATTCGATAACTATAAGATACATATCCACGTACCAGAAGGAGCAACGCCTAAAGATGGGCCTAGTGCAGGTATTACGATGTTGACCTCTATGGTATCGTCATTTACTCAACGCAAGGTGAAAAAGAACTTAGCGATGACAGGTGAGATTACTTTAAGAGGTAAGGTGCTTCCTGTAGGAGGTATTAAAGAGAAGATTCTTGCCGCTAAGCGTGCTAATGTGAAAGAGATCATCTTGTGTAAAGACAATAGAAAAGATATCGATGATATTAAAGAAGAGTATCTTAAAGGATTGACTTTCCATTATGTAGATAAAATGGAAGAAGTCTTAGAGATCGCTATTACAAATCAAAAAGTTAAGAATGCTAAGAAGCTAGAAATAGCTAAAAAGTAAAACTTATTAGATAGGATAGAAAAAGCCTCACTTTTATAAAGTGAGGCTTTTTTAGTTATAAGAGGCTTTAGACTGTATTTTGTGTCCTTAAAATGATGGGAATTTTTACAGATTAACTTACTTTTGCTAGCCATTATTGTTGAAAATAGTTGTAATTTTAAGGAGCTTTTTTAGTATTTGTTTTACAATGAGTGTTTTAAAAAGGTATTTTGATTAAAAATAGCCAAGTATAAAGTATTTTAAAAAAGATACTATAGGTTATAAATACTGCTATATTTGACAAATCAATGAGTTTTAAACTAATTTTAAATTTTTCAATTTGAAAAAGATTACTATAGCGATTGATGGTTTTTCCTCTACGGGGAAAAGTACATTAGCGAAATCATTAGCGAAGTCTCTTAGCTATGTATATATAGACACAGGAGCTATGTATAGAGCAGTTACTTTGTCTGCAATGAGAAAAGGTTTGATAAAAGAAAATTACTTCAATAGAGAAGGATTAATAGAGTCATTACCATCAGTAGAACTGCACTTTGAGTACAATCCTGAAAAGGGGTTTGCAGAAGTGTTTTTAAACCAAGAGAATGTAGAAGGTGTGATCCGCAGTTTAGAGGTATCACAGTTTGTAAGTCAGATAGCAGAAGTACCTGAGGTAAGAAGAAAGTTGGTAGAACAACAACAAAACTTAGGTAAGTCTAAAGGAGTAGTAATGGATGGAAGAGATATAGGGACAGTTGTGTTTCCTGATGCAGAGTTAAAGATATTTATGACTGCCTCTCCAGAGATACGTGCTCAAAGACGCTTTGACGAATTAAAGGAAAAAGACCCTAATGTGAGTTATGATGCAGTGTTTCACAATGTAGTAGAAAGGGATAAAATAGACACAAGTAGAGCAGATTCACCACTAGTAAAGGCAGATGATGCAATAGAGGTAGATAATTCTAATTTAACTATAGAAGAACAGTTTAATTTAATTCTGGAGTTAGCGCAAAAAAGAATTAAATAAGCAATTTATACACACACTTATAAAATGAAGTTTAAGAGAGTAATTTCTTAAATGAATAACACAGAAATAATATCACACGTAATGAATGTAAAAGCAAAATTGACGTTGATGAGTTACCTCGAATTTGCTGTTTGGGGAGCTTATTTAACATCTATGGGGAACTATTTAGGATCAGTGGGGCTAGGGCCTAAGATTGGTCTTTTTTATGCTATGCAAGGTATAGTATCTATTTTTATGCCTGCTATCATGGGAATAGTAGCTGATAGATGGATACCAGTTCAGAGATTATTAGGATTGAATCACTTAGCTGCAGCTATTTTTATGATGGCTACAGGTTATTATGGTTTTATAGCAGGAGATCATGTTGATTTTACAACGATCTTTACACTTTACACTTGTAGTGTAGCTTTCTTTATGCCTACAATCGCTTTATCTAATTCAACTTCTTATGCAATATTAAAACAGAATCACCTCGATACGATTAAGGCCTTTCCGCCTATACGTACTTTTGGTACAGTAGGATTTATCTGTGCGATGTTGTTTGTTAACTTCTTTGGGTTCCACAGTGATGGTTCTTTAGGATTTAACTTTGGTGGAGATATCGATTTTGAAAGCTTCCAGTCTAATTATTATCAATTCTTTGTGTCAGGTGTTTTAGGAATAGTTCTTTTCTTATACAGTTTTGTATTGCCTAATTGTCCTATTAATAAATCTAATGAGAAGCAGAGTTTAGCAGACGCATTTGGGTTAAAGGCATTCAGTTTGTTTAAAGAGAAGAAGATGGCAGTATTCTTTATCTTCTCAATGTTGTTGGGAGTGTCATTACAGATTACGAATGGATATGCGAATCCTTTTATCACAAGCTTCTCTAAAGTACCAGAATATGCTGACTCTTGGGGAGCACATAATGCTAATGCGTTAATCTCGTTATCTCAAGTTTCAGAAACATTGTGTATCTTATTAATTCCATTTGTTCTTAGAAAATTTGGTATTAAAGTAGTAATGTTGATGTCAATGTTTGCTTGGGTTCTTCGTTTTGGATTCTTTGGTATAGGTGATCCAGGAAACGGAGTATGGATGTTTATATTGTCTATGATTGTTTATGGAATTGCATTTGACTTCTTTAATGTATCAGGATCTCTATATGTAGATAATGAGACAAGTGAAGATATTCGTTCTTCAGCTCAAGGGGTATTTATGATGATGACTAACGGTTTTGGTGCAACAATAGGTATGCTTATCGCTCAGTACATTGTGAATCACTTTGTATATAGTCAAGAAGATGTTACTTTGCAGTTAGAAGGTTGGAGACATTCATGGCTTATATTCGCAGGATACGCTTTAGTGGTGACTATATTGTTTGCTATTATCTTTAAGTATAAACACAATCCACAGGCTGTAGAAGAAAACATAAAAGAGTAAATGATGTATTCTTTCTTTTAAGAGATAAAAAGAGAATACGTTTAGATAAAAAAAAGCGTGCTAAATCAAGATTTAGCACGCTTTTTTTATGGTTTGATTATCTTATTTATTCTTGCGTTTAGCAGCTCTTTTTGCTTCTACTGCTCTGTTACGAGGTTTAGTTTTACGTGGGTTACGTTTACCAGGACCTCCAAGATTTACCTTTTGGTTTTTATCTTTTTTCTCGTGGAAAGCAGCTCCTTTTTCTATAGGCTTTTTAACCTTAGCAAGTTGTTTAGACTTTAACTTAGATTTTTCAAACTCCATAAGTGACTCAGAGATGACTACTTCTTCTGGGATTGTCATTGCTCTAAGTTCTTTCTCCATTAGAATCTCTGCAGCTAATTTTACTTCTTCCTCTTTAGGGTCTACGATAGAGATAGCCGTACCTTTTTTATCAGCACGTCCTGTACGTCCTATTCGGTGAATATACTGTTCTGGAGAGTCAGTGAACTGTAAGTTGATTACGTGGCTAATATCAGAGATATCAAGTCCACGAGCCATTATATCTGTAGTTAGAAGACCTCTTAATTCATTCGCTTGGAACTCAGCCATAGATCTCATACGGAAGTTTTGAGATTTGTTAGAGTGAATTACAGTGAACTCTTCAGGAAAGGCAGCCTCTAATTTCTCCATTACAACATCTGCAAGACGTTTACTGTTGATAAAGATAAGTACCCTATTAAACTCTTCTTTATTGCTAAGTAAGTGCATTAATAGATTTAACTTCGTGTTGAAGTTAGGTACATTATATATCTGTTGATCTATATTCTCTAACGGAGTTCCAGAAGGAGCAAGAGAAACTTCTTCAGGGAAGTCAAAATATTCGTCAAGTACTTCGTCTACTTCTTCTGTCATAGTAGCAGAGAATAAGATATTTTGACGTTTTCCTTTCATCATTGTAAGAATAGATGTAAGCTGTGTTCTAAACCCTAAGTTTAGTATTTCATCAAATTCATCAATGACTAACTTCTGTAAATTATCAAAACGCAATACTCCATCTAAAGCTAAGTCCATCATACGTCCAGGTGTACCTACTAGGATATCTACACCTTCATAAACAGCTTTTCGTTGTGTATTGATATTGGTACCACCATATACCCCTAATGTTCTTACAGACATATAGGCTGTAAGCTTTTCTACTTCATCTACTACTTGTACTACAAGCTCACGTGTAGGTACTAGTATCACTACTCTAGGAGACTCAGCATGGCTAAACTTCCATTGTTTTAAGATAGGTAGAAGGTAGGCGAATGTCTTTCCTGTACCTGTTTGGGCAATACCCATCATATCTCTTCCAGAAAGAATAACTGGAAATGATTTAGCTTGTATAGGAGTTGGTGAAATAATATTAAGCTCATTAAGAGCTTTTTCAAGGGCTTTCGGTAGATTAAATTGCTCGAAAGTATTCATATATATCGATATTTGCAGCAAAGATACGTTTATTTTTTTTGCAATATCAAATACTTTCTAGTGTCTTAACGAATAGTTTTTGAGCTAAATAGGATAAAATAGTCAATAAAAAAACGATTACATAAGTCCTTGTAATGAATTGTGATCTTATTAGAAAAGCCGATATATAAACTTACTATAGACTTAAATGATTTTCTTGATTACTCTTAGTTTATGAGTATGTCTACCAGAATCGATATTATAAATTCCTAAGTGATCCAGTCTGTCTATACGCACTTTTCCATGAGCATGTATGATATAGTTGTTCTCCATGATTATCCCTACATGGATGATATTACCCTCGGCATTGTCAAAGAAAGCTAAGTCACCTATTTCACTTTCTTCTATGAAACTTAAGGCTTCTCCTATAGCTGCTTGTTGTGAGGCATCTCTGGGAATTCTATATCCATTGATTCTGTAAACCATTTGGGTGAAACCAGAACAGTCTATTCCGAAAGGCGTTTTCCCTCCCCATAAGTAAGGAGTGTTTAAGTACATAAACGCAGTCTTTAGAAAAGTTTGTTTTGTAAATTGACCAGTGATAGTCAGTCCTTCATAAGTGAAGTTATCTGTGTTGATGCTATTCTTTTTTAACCCTGTAAGACAACTACCTAGAGGTACTGCCATTAAGTGATTGTTGTTAGAAGAAATAAAATCTACTAACTCCGCAGAGTGAATAACAGATGTATTTTGAAGGTATTTATAATCTTCTTCAGAGATTTCTTGATATTGTTTATTATCTATCCAACCTTGGTACTTGTCGAAAGCTAATTCTATTTTCGACCACTTCTCTGTTCTTTCTAAAATAGTAAAGTGTTCACCGAAAAGGACTTGAGATACCATTTCGCTTCTGTCGCTTGGTTCAAGTCTTAAGGGTACAATGGCAAGGTTGCAATATGCAAACATAATATAGGTTTGAATTAAAGTACAAAAATAAAAGATGAGTTTGAACTAATCAAACTCATCTTGAATATATTATTAAAAATTAAGCTCTTTCGATAACTAATGCTGATGCACCACCACCACCATTACAGATAGCAGCAGCTCCTATTTTTGCATTGTTTTGTTCTAATACACTTAATAATGTTACGATGATACGAGCACCAGAACATCCTAGAGGGTGACCTAAAGAAACAGCTCCACCGTTTACGTTTACCTTTTCTGGATCGATATTAAGTAATTTAGTATTTGCAATACCAACTACAGAGAACGCTTCGTTAAATTCAAAGAAGTCCACATCTTCAATAGCTACATTCGCTTTTTTAAGCGCTTTAGGCAATGCTTTAGCAGGAGCAGTAGTAAACCACTCAGGCTCTTGAGCAGCATCCGCATATCCTTTGATATAAGCTAGAGGTTTTAATCCTAAGCTTAATGCTTTTTCTTCGCTCATGATTACCACAGCAGCAGCTCCATCATTGATAGTAGAAGCATTAGCAGCAGTTACAGTTCCTTCTTTTGTAAAAGCAGGACGTAAAGAAGTAATCTTATCTAATTTTACATTCGTGTATTCCTCATCCTTAGAAACTACGATAGCATCTCCTCTTCGTTGAGGTACAGATACTGGAACTACCTCGTTGTTAAACTTACCAGCATCCCATGCTTTTGCAGAACGCTCATAAGATTTAATAGCGAAGTTATCTTGTTCTTCTCTTGAGATATTATGTGTACTAGCACATAAGTCTGCAGATACTCCCATAGCATTATTGTCATAAGCATCTACTAGACCGTCATTTTGTAAACCATCAATGATAGTTGCAGGACCAAATTTGTTACCATTACGCATGTGAACATAATGAGGAATCATACTCATATTCTCCATTCCACCTGCTACAACTATTTCTGCATCATCTGCCATAATAGCTTGTGTCCCTTGCATAATCGCTTTCATACCTGATGCACAAACTTTATTTATTGTAGTACAAGCTACCTCTTTAGACAAACCTGCTTTTAAAGCCGCTTGACGTGCAGGTGCTTGTCCTTCTCCTGCTTGAACTACATTCCCCATCAATACTTCATCTACTAGATTAGCATCAAGGTTGATCTTATCTAGTGCCCCTTTAATAGCAGTAGCACCTAATACTGTAGCTGGTACAGTTGATAAACTTCCTAAGAAACTTCCTATCGGTGTTCTAGCAGCAGAAACAATAACTACTTTTTTACTCATAATTTATAGAATTAATTAAGTTTGATTTTTGTTTTAAAACTTTAGACCTTCTGTAAGGCTCAATAAAGATGTGGGAAAATACATAAAATATCTTGATTTTGGATAATTATCTAAGAAATAAAAAAATAATGTTTTTTTTATTTGTGTTTACTTCCTTGACTATGAATAGGTTTGTTTTTATGTGGTAATTTTTTATTGTTTTTTTCTTTCAAAAGCTTGCATAGAACCAAAAGTAGTGCTAAGTTTGCATCCGCATTAGAGAAGTAATTCTCTTAGCAACGGAGAGGTGCCGGAGTGGTAACGGAGCAGATTGCTAATCTGTCATCGGGTAACCGATGCCAGGGTTCGAGTCCCTGTCTCTCCGCTTCTTTCGGGGTGTAGCGTAGCCCGGTCATCGCGCCTGCTTTGGGAGCAGGAGGTCGCAGGTTCGAATCCTGCCACCCCGACGAATGAAAAACATCTAATGTTTTTTGGTTAGGTCCAATAGCTCAGCTGGATAGAGCAACTGCCTTCTAAGCAGTAGGTCTCAGGTTCGAATCCTGATTGGATCACAGAAGCCTCAACGAAAGTTGAGGCTTTTTTGTTTTTTCAAATGTATATCTTTTTTATGATTAGTGTCAGATGGTGTAAATCAGACCAAATCTATCCTATAATCTAGGTCTGATAGAATAAGAATATCCTACAGAATCTTATTTGCACACCCCAGATATCCTTTTTATTTTTGAGACTAATGACAATAAAACTTACCGTAAATGATTACAGCTATTCAAGATTGTGTCTTAGTCAATCAAAAGAATATTTTTTATAAACACTTTTTTTATCAAGGAGAGAGTAAGTACACGCTAGTATTATTACATGATTCATTAGGCTGTGTTACCCTGTGGAGAGATTGGCCAGAATTGTTAGCAGAACGATTACAATGTGATGTAGTAGTATATGACAGAGTAGGGTACGGGCTATCAGATAAGATGGATACTACGAAGAGAGAAAAAGATTATCTAAAGCAAGAAGCTGCATTCTTAAAAGACTTGATGGAAGAATTAGAGTTAGAGCGCGTTGCTTTATTTGGGCATAGTGATGGTGCGTCTATTGCTTTATTATTTGCAGCAATGTATCCAGATCATACTTTAGCCTTAGTGGCTGAGGCCGCACATATCTTTGTAGAGAAAGTAACTTTAGAAGGAGTACAAGCAGCTAAGACAGCTTATGAGACTACAGATTTAGCTGAACGCTTAGTGAAATATCACGGAACTAAGGTAGATGATGTAGTCCGAGCATGGGTAGATACTTGGTTATCTTCAGAATACCAAGATTGGACAGTAGAGGAGGAGATGAAGGGAATACTGTCTCCACTGTTATTTATACAAGGAGATCAAGATGAGTATGGTAGTCTAGACCAAGTGGAGAAAACAATAGCAAAGGCTCAAGGAATTGCAGAGAAGGTTATTTTCCCTAATGTAGGGCATACTCCGCATAAAGAGATAAAAGAGCAGACACTAGAGGTTATAGTATCGTTCTTTCAAAAAAACATTTAATTACAGTGCTTTTAGCGCTTCTATTTTGTCATAGAATAGTTTTTCTAATCTTGGATCAACACTACTCAAATAAGCGCTCTTTAAGCTTTCTAAGTATTTGTTTAGATCGGGTACAGTACTTCCTGGGTCTAGGTGAAAAGGTGTACTTAGATTCTTAGAAAGAATAATTTCGAATGCGTTGTTGATGTATTGTTGTTTATCCATGATTCTACAGATGTAATTAGAGTACAAAGGTACACAGAATTCAGAAGCATTAAAAAAACAAAGAGCGCTTATTTAATGTATTAAATAAGCGCTCTTTGTTTTGGCTTTATATCTAGATTAGATTCCTTTAGTTGGAATCTCTATTTCATATACTTTACCTTTTACTTTTAAACTAGTGTTTACTAACCATGGGTTGTATAATTTTAGTAATTTGTAGTTGATACCTTGTTCTTTTGCGAATAAAGCTAAATCATCTATATCATAAGATACACTCACTTTTTTAGTAGGTACTATTGGATATTTTTCAGATTCAGGAACGTCAAAACCGTATTTTACAGGGTTAGACATAATCTCTTTTAAGGCTAATATTCTGAATACGTATCTAGAAGTCTCTTGGTTTAAGAATAAATCATAGTAGTCCTCTACATATTGACTTTCCATAGCGCGTGACATACCTGCCATTCCTCTATTATAAGATGCAGCAGCCATCGTCCAGCTACCAAAACGGTTTTTAGCACTTTGGAAGTATTTACACGCAGCTTCTGTTACTTTGATTAAGTCGTATCGTTCGTCTACGTATTCATCTATGTATAAGTTAAAGTCCTTAGATGTTCCTTTCATGAACTGCCAGAATCCACTAGCTCCAGCAGGAGATACCGCATTCGCTAGTCCACTCTCTATCACACATAAGTACTTAAAGTCATCAGGAATACCATTCTTTTTTAAGATAGGTTCGATGATAGGGAAGAATCTATTCGCTCTTTTTATCGTTGTTATCGTTGTACCGTGAAGATTCGTATTGATGATCATTTCTCGGTCAAATCTTTCTTTGACATCTATCTTGTCTAAAGGAGCTTTTTCTCCAGCGAAGTTAGCAGATAGCGGTAGAGGATGAGCGTGTAAGGCAGCTTCATTATGATCCTCTGTAGCGCTAGATATAGTAGTGGCAAACATAAACGAAGAAGCTACTGCTATAATAGCAGCGGTTACAAATACAGTTCTAAGTGTCTTTTTCATTATTTTTCTTAAGTATAATCGTTTCTAAATTTTCATTAAACCATTTGTGCTTGATGATAATCATCGCGTGAGTCCCCCCTTTTATCTCGATGGCAGATTGTATATTCTTGTAAGGGAATATTTCATCTTTAGTTCCGTGTATGTGTACTACGTTGGCTAATGGTTTGTCTTGTTTCCAATGCAGTACTTCTCTGATACACCAGTCTACATATTCTTTATCTCTTATCGGGAGATAACGGTCATATAGTGCTAATCTTTTCTTCTTTTTCTCTGAAGCTGTTTTTTTGATAACGTTCCAAAGAGTAGGGATAAGAGATGTAGGCAACCATTTATAGAGCCCTGTATTTCTAGCGATACGATAGAGATTAGGAAACTCTTTATTAGAACGTACACTCGAAATAATAATTGTCTTTCTTACAGAAATTAGTTTACTTATTTCTTGAGCTATTATTCCTCCAAAAGAAACTCCTATTAGGATAGGATTATCATGTGTGATGAAGGGGAGATAACGCTTGGTGTATTGTTCTAATGATTCAGATTTATTTATAGGCAACCATTCTAAAAAGACAATTTCAAACTTTTCATGATTCAAACAAAGATGTTCAAAAATCAAAGAAGTAGAGGACATACCTGGGAAGAAATAAATAGGTATTTTGCTCATTATAAATATTTTAAATCGTTTTTATAAGGTTATATGGAAAAAAATCCCGAACTTTGCTAAATATAGAGATTATAGTAACTCAAAAAAAGAAATACTAGATATTTTATTTTTTACTCAAGTTCTAACGAGAAATAGTCCAATAAGAATAGATTTTAGCGTATACAGATCACGTGGTGTATTGAAGACTATAGGTAGTCATTTTACATACCAGAGGCGTCGTTATTTGTTATCATTTGTCTTTTGGTTAGTATAGAATAAGAGTGCACACTTACCCTCCTAATTTTTTAGGAAGCACAGCAGTTATTATAATTTGTTTTGTAATCATAAAACTTGGAGATATAATGGAAATTAAAGACAATGAGTTACTACGTCAGTTCGAGTATGAGACTGAGCAAGGGTTGCTTAGTGTAGAGTATTCACTACAAGAGAGAAAGATTTTTCTTACAAAACTTACTGGACTAGAAGAAGCTTTACCAACACAAGCGTCTGACTTTTTAAAAGGTATTTTGGAGATGTTAAGAGAGAAAAGGTTAAGAGTAGTACCTACACATCCTAAGATTGTTTCTTTCTTTAGAAAGAATCCTACGTATAAAGAGATGTTACCTCCTGGTATCCGTATCTAAGTAATATTATACACTTTATAGCCTTTTAAAATAATAAGGACTAAAAAGTAATGATATAAAAAAGCCTGTTTAGAAGATTCTAAACAGGCTTTTTTATAATTTCTATTTTCTATGAGCTTCACACAGATTATAAATTGACATAAACTGTATAATAGTCTTTGTGTAGTGTATTGTAGTCTCCACACAGCTTACAAATCCATGCGAACTGTTCGTTCTAGATGCTCCACACAGCTTACAAATCCATGCGAACTATTAAAATGAAGTTGACTTTACTTAAAAAATACTCTTGCGAAGCGCCTTTGGTATTAACGTATAAGCGAGTGTCAATAGGTGCAAATTCCTCTGAAGCAAAATTCTGTTTGACCGAAGGAAGTTAATTTTGTTTCAGTAATTTGTGCCGTAATTGACCGTGTAGGAGTTATAACCTTGACTTTTTTGGTTACTTCCCCATATACTCTGCTCTCGCAGACTTTATCAAGACAAAAAAGTAAATAAATAAAAAAAGCCAACTAAAGATTAGTTGACTTCTTCTATATTTTATAAAGAGATATTGTTATTAGATAAACTCTAATCTTACGATACCATCCTCATCTATCTTTGTTAACTTCACTGCGTGTAATGTATTTACTAACGCTGGATCCCATGGTGTTTTTACCTTCACATAGTTCTCTGTGAATCCGTGGATATATCCCTCTTTATTCTCACCTTCGAACAGAACTGTTTTCTCTTTCCCGATTTGAGATTCATAGAACGCACGACGTTTCTTTACAGAAAGTCCTCTTAGCATTTTACTTCTCTTATTACGTACATTCATAGGTACTACTTCACCCATATCTACAGCCTCTGTATTATCGCGTTCAGAGTATGTAAATACGTGTAGGTATGAAATGTCTAAATCACTTAAGAAATTATATGTCTCTAAGAACTTCTCGTCTGACTCCCCAGGGAATCCTACGATCACATCCACCCCGATACAGCAGTCTGGCATTACTTCTCTGATTTTCTCTACTCTCTCTACATATAACTCGCGTAGGTAACGGCGTTTCATTTTCTTAAGAATGTCATTACATCCAGACTGTAAAGGAATGTGGAAGTGAGGAACGAATGTTCTACTCTTCGATACGAAGTCTATCGTCTCATTCTTTAATAAATTAGGCTCGATAGAAGAGATACGAAGTCTCTCGATACCCTCTACTTTATCTAATTCTTGTACTAATTCTAAGAAAGTGTGTTCGTGTTTCTTATTCCCAAACTCTCCTTTACCATAGTCACCAATATTCACTCCTGTCAGTACGATCTCTTTTATATTCTGAGCAGAGATCTCAGCTGCATTTTTCAATACATTATCCATAGTATCACTACGAGAGATACCACGAGCTAATGGGATAGTACAGTATGTACATTTATAATCACATCCATCCTGTACTTTAAGGAAAGCACGTGTTCTGTCCCCTATAGAATAACTTCCTACGTAGAAGTCAGCCTCTGATATTTCGCATGAATGCACTTGTCCCATTTCATTCTTAGACAAGTCATTGATGTAATCTGTTATTTTAAACTTCTCTGTCGCTCCTAATACTAAGTCTACACCATCTACAGAAGCGAGTTCTTCTGGTTTTAATTGAGCATAGCATCCTACTGCAGCTACGAAAGCTTTATCGTTTTTCTTCTGAGCCTTTTTTACTATTTGCTTAAATTGTTTATCTGCATTTTCTGTTACAGAACATGTATTGATAACATATATATCAGCCACTTCTTCGAAATCTACTCTATCGAATCCTTCCTCTGCAAAATTTCTAGCGATAGTGGAAGTTTCTGAGAAGTTAAGCTTACAACCTAATGTATAAAAAGCTACTTTTTTTCTATTTTCCATAATGATTACTTACTAAGTAGTAACTTTGAATTATATTTACTTTTTCAATATTGAAAAGGTTTGCAAATTTACGTACAAAAATCGGTTTGATGAAATCAATAATTCATTACGTTTCAATATTTTGTGTCTGCGCACTGACGTTTTCTTGTCAGAAAAAAACAGCTGATCAGGATAAAAATTTAGTTTTTAGATATAACGAGAATGCTAATATTCAGACACTAGACCCTGCTTTCGCAAGAAATATGGCTATCATCTGGCCGTGTAATCAACTCTTTAATGGATTAGTACAGTTAGACGATAGTCTGCATATACAAGCAGATATCGCCAAGTCATGGACGATCAGTGAAGACGGTAAGCAGTATGACTTTATGCTGAGAAGGGATGTCTATTTTCACAAGCATAGCCACTTTGGGGCAGATAGTACTCGTATAGTAGTAGCTAGTGATTTCGAATACAGCTTTAACAGGGTATTAGACGCAGATGTGGTTTCGCCAGGGGCGTGGATATTCCAGAAGGTAAAGAATTTTAAGGCAATTAATGATACCGTCTTTCGCATCGAATTAAAAGAAGCTTTTCCAGCCTTTTTAGGATTGCTGTCGATGAGGTATGCTTCTGTAGTGCCGAGAGAAATAGTAGAGGATAAGACGATAGACTTTCGTTCTCATCCTATCGGTACAGGGCCTTTCTATTTTAAATTTTGGGAAGAGAACATTAAGCTAGTCCTTCGCAAAAATCCAAACTACTTTGAGAAAGATGAACAAGGCAATGCATTACCTTATCTAGAGGCTGTAGCCATAACATTCTTGCCAGATAAGCAGAGTGGTTTTTTACAGTTTTTGCAAGGTAATCTAGACTTTATATCAGGCTTAGACCCATCTTATAAGGATGATATTATCACAGAGAATGGCGAGCTGAACCCGAAGTATAAGGAGAAGGTGCAGATGGTGACAGGCCCTTACCTAAATACGGAGTACCTAGGCTTTAACCTAGAAGCGCCTGGTGCTATACAAGATGTAAGAATACGCAAAGCCCTAAATATGGGGTTTGACCGAAACAAGATGTTATTGTATCTGCGTAGCGGTATGGGAGATGGAGCAGTAGGAGGAATTATACCACAAGGTCTAGGAGGGCATTTTAGTACAGATAAGCTTTATAATCCAGAAGAAGCTAAAGCACTAGTGGATGATTATAAGAAGACAAGTAAAGAAGGCAAAGTAGAGATCACCTTGTCTACGAATGCTAATTATCTCGATATCGCAGAATACCTACAACGCGAGTGGAAAAAACTAGGGATAGAAGTAATAGTAGATGTGACACCGCCTGCTTCTCTACGTCAGGGTATGGCATCAGGTAAGGTGTCATTCTTCAGAGGAAGTTGGATAGCAGACTATCCTGATGCAGAGAATTACCTTTCGTTATTTTATTCAAAGAACAAAGCTCCTAATGGGCCTAACTATACTCGCTTCACTAATCAAAAGTTTGATCAGCTCTATGAACAAGCTTTTAAAGAAGTGTCAGAAGAGAAGCGAAATAACATCTATCAGCAGATGGATCAGATTATAGCAGATGAGGTACCCGCGATCATCTTGTTTTACGACAGAGCAGCGAGGTTCTCTCATCAGAATGTAAAAGGACTAGGGATTAACCCTATGAACAATTTATTTTTAAAGAGAGTTTACAAAGAATAATATAGTCCCGCCGCAGTACCTACTGTGGGATGAGAGTATAAAAAGTCAGTTCACACAATCTTGTGTGGACTGACTTTTTTGTTTTTAGGAGTGTATAAGTCTTGTATTTATTTATGAATAGGTAGTAGGAGACTGTTTAGAGAAGTTTCGAAGTTGTTTACCATTATCCAGATAAGCTCATTAGAGGAGAATAGGTGGAATATAAAAGAAGCATTGTTCAACAAACAAGGCTCTAGCTCCACCATTCTCGAGGTATTGTCCATGTATTGTCGAGGAATCTGCAAATAACACTAGTGTTTATAGGGGTTGTAGGCATTTTAAGAGTAAGTGTATAATTAGGTGTTTTGTATTTAATGTGTTGATATTTAGTGTTTTGATTGTTTTTGGGTTATAAAAAAAATGAGTTAGTTTTTTTATTAATTGTTCTGTTTAGGAGGTTTTTTGGGGGAGAAGGAGGAAAAAAGAGATATAGAAGTGACTTTTTTAGTATTTATAAGTCTATATATTAGCTAAAAAAGAAAAAAGTAAGCTAGTTATTTTGAATATATCTTACGGGTTAGAAGCTAAGAGAACTGTGATAAGTAGGATGAATATTATTGTCTATTTATATCAGTAGATGTAGTGGGTATACGGATGTATTGTTTATTTTTGCGTATACCACCATTATTATAAAAATAAATACCTTATTAACATGATGAATGAACTAGTTGTTTTAGTTGTAGATGATGAACCTAAAGTAGCTGAAGTACTTAAAACGATTATAGAGAAAAAAGTAGTATACCACGAACGAATAGTCGTACATACTGCCCATTCTGTACAAGAAGCAGTAAAAGAAGTTAATGCTATTTTGCCTGATATTGTATTCTTAGATATTCATATGCCTGAAGAGGATGGGTTTGAACTATTTAATTATGTTGATCAAAGTACTTTTGAGGTGGTGTTTACTACAGCGTATGACCAGTATGCTATAGAGGCTATTAATAAATATGACTGTCTGAAGTATATACTGAAGCCGATAGGGATACAGGATGTACAGAACGTATTCGATAAGTATAAAGAGCTAGAGGGATATCATTATTTCTATAAAATAATAAAGAATAATCAGAAGCGCTATATCGTACGAGTAGAGGATATCGTGTACTGTAAAGCTGCGGATAACTACTGTGAGATTTATTTAAAAGATCAGAAATATTTAGTGTCTAAGACATTAAAGAACGTAGAAGATAAAATAAAACACAAAAATTTTAAGCGGGTAAACCGTTCCTATTTAGTGAATGTAGATCATATCGATTATATCGATAAGGATACGAATGTAATTTGTTTTAAAGAACAAATGGTAGTGAATCATGAAGAGGTAGATAATGTGATTACGGTGGCTTCTGCTATGATGAAGGAGCTTAATAGCCTTAATATATGAGATATTTACTAACTGTATTTTTTGTATTCTTTTATTTTATAGGATTCGGACAGGGGATTATCACGAAGCAGTATACCATAGAGAATGGTCTGATGGCTAATGATGTACGTGCGCTCTGTGTGGATTCTAAGGGAATAGTATGGATAGGATCTCGATCTGGTCTAGCACAAAAAATACAAGGATTAGTAAAAGCCAATGAGGACGCTGCTCGATATCGATATACTAATATAACAGATATCATAGAGGATGATAAGCAAGGTATCTGGGTAGGGAGTTATGGGCAAGGTGTCTTATATAGAGGTAAAGGTGAGGTACGCATCATCAGTGTACAGCAAGGGCTTATTTCTAATAGAATAAGACGATTATATCACAATGGTGACTATATCTATGTAGCTACCTCTGATGGGGTATCTCTGATCTCAAAGAAAGATTTTACGGTTATTACTCCTAGTTTTGTTACGAATAAGCATCACCCATTTGAGGTGAGTGATTTCTTTGAATATCGAGGAGAGGTGTATGTAGCTACGATTAATGATGGAATATTTAAGCTAGTAAATAATGAGTTAGTTCTAGTAGAAAAAGAGGGAAGAATATTTGCTGCTATAGGTTTTGATGATAAAGTATTTATCGGAGGTGAGGATGGTTTAGTAGTCAAAGACTTGTCTACTAAAAAAGTGATAGCCAAGTATGATATTCCACCAGTCAAGGATATAAAGAAAGCCAATAATCAGTTGTATATCGTCAGCGGTGGAGTAGATGATAATAATGGAAGACTGTATAGATGGGATGGAGTCTCATTAGATAATATCACAGAGTACTTAGGAGTATCTTCTACGGACTTCTATTCTGTGGGATATGATGAAAAGAATGACTTCTTATATATAGGGACTAAATCTCAGGGAGTGTTTCAGATTGATTTATTCTCTCCTCTGAGTTATGATAGCTCACACGGGGGAGTGTCTGTTATAAAAAAGTTGAAAGACAGAGTGTTCTTCTTTACTCAAAAAGGAGTGCTGATACAGAATAAAGATGAGGAAGTAGGAACTATACCTCTATCAGCATTTAAGCATTATCAAGAACAGCATTATCGCAAACATTTAGCTATAACCACGAAAACCAATCACTTTTTTGAGATTGATTATACGGTGCCTGCGGATAAGATTATATTCTACTCCGCAGTAGAGTATAATGGTGCGATTTGGGTTAGTAGTAATATAGGAGTATTTCAGATCGGGTATAACGGGTATATTTTATCCTATCATTCTATTCATACCTACCAGTTTGGTTATTATCAAAACCGATTTATTGAGACTAATCCTTTTGGAGGAATAAGGGTATATCAGGACTTGAATAAGATGGACTATCAGTACCACTTTAGGGTAGATAGTGATGATATACCGAGAGATATTGTAGATATAGAATATGTAGGGGACAAGATGTTTTTGGCAGGAGCTCTAGATGGATTGTATACTTTCGATGGAAAGAACTTTATGTCCTTGTCTAAGCGAAATTTGTTTCCTGAGAATAGATTAAAGAAGATAGAGAGAGGAGCTAATAATACACTTTATGTAGCTACGGACTTTAATGATATTTATATACTAGAGACGCAGAGTGGGAAGTATATGGTGAAAGACTTTATTTCTAATAAAGATATCACAGGGGCTAATATAACCTTATTAAAATGTATAGGACAAAGAATATTAATAGGGACTAGTAAAGGACTAACCGTTATAGATGGTAAGGATAAGTTTCATTTTGATAAAGAACAAGGTTTTGGCAATGATGAGATCCTATCTTATGAGCTTAAGGATAACTTACTATTTATAGGAACAGTAGATGGAGTGTATACTCTGGATATTACCTATTTTAAAAGAAGACATGTTCAATACGAAGTCAATATTTCAGATATTACGATCAATGGACATGAATTAGAAAGAAATGGTGAGGTGTATCATCATATACGAAAACTAGAACTAGATAGTAGAGAAAACAATATTCAGATAGGCTTTGAGGTACTAGGAACAAAGTTTCCGGGTAAGTTAGAGTTTCAGTACCGTTTAAAGTTAGGAGAGAATTGGATCAGTGTAAAAGAGAATAGATTAGACCTACACTATCTAGAGTCGGGTTCTTATCCTATAGATATTAAGGTATATGACTATGATAGCGGAAATGAGTTAATATATCCTCTCTTATTCGTAGAGGTAGATAAACCGTTTTATGCAAAGGCTTGGTTTATTATCTTATGTGCATTTCTGCTATTAGCGATATCTTCTTTGTTCTATTTGTTTAGATTTAAACAGTTGAGGAAAGTTCAAATAGCAGAGCGCAAAAAGTTAGAATATCAAAAAAGATTAGCAGAGGTGAAACTACAGTCTGTACGTAGTCAAATGAATTCTCATTTTATATTTAATGTATTGAGTTCTATTCAGTACTATATTATAAAAGAAGAGGTAGATGACGCACTCTTTTATTTAGAGCGTTTTGCTCAATTAATAAGAACAACACTAGATATGTCTACCAGAGAACGCATTACCTTAAAAGAAGAATGTGAGTACCTGAGTACATATGTCGAGATTGAAAATATGCGATTAGATGGAAGGGTGAGTTTCGAGATAGATGCAAAGGGAGTAGATCTAAGAGGTATATTAGTTCCTCCTTTATTACTACAGCCTTTCGTAGAGAATAGTTTAGTACATGCTTTTCCTCAGCATATAAAGAGTCCTCGTATTGTGATTTGTATTTATAAAACAGAAGAAGAGTATTTAGTCATAGAGATAAAGGATAATGGAGTAGGAGATACTACTGTGAATAATAAGAAACATGAATCTAAAGGTATGGCAATCGTGAAAGAGAGAATTTCGCTAATCCAATCTTATCTAGATGAAGATTTGATTATCAAACACGATAGTGAGGGGACAGTAGTAAGAATAGTATTAAAAAATGTTTTAAAGTAATCAATGAAGAGATTTCTTTTTTTAGGCATATTCATTATGTATATGCTGTCTAATGTATATGTGTTTTTTAATTATAGTGCATTAGTTAGAGATAGTGATTTTAGTATAAAGGTGTTGTTCGGTGCTATAGCATTGACGATGTCATTAAGCATACTTATATTCTATGGTGTAGGGAAGAGAATGCCTGTATACCTAGCATCATACTTCTATAGAATAGGTACGGGGTGGCTTATGTTAAGTATATACGCTTTTATGCTGTGTTTACTTTTTGATATAGGAGCATTGATTAATCATTTTACACAGCAGTCTACCTTATTTATCTATGATCATTACTCTTCTGCCCGTGGTTCTCTGTTGATACTGTTGACACTAATAATTGCGTTTATAGGACATATTACTTATCTTAAAAAGAAGAGAAAAGAAGTAGTGATAAAGGTGAATAAAAAGTTGCCTAAAGAACTACGTTTTGTCTTGTTGACAGATTTGCATCTTGGATATGCTATAGAACATAAGGAGTTAAATAAATGGGTAGATACTGTCAATGCTGAGCATGCTGATGCTGTGCTGATAGCAGGAGATGTGATAGATGTAAGTCTGATACCGTTACAATATTATAAGTTAGAT
Source organism: Myroides profundi (assembly GCF_000833025.1). Lineage (NCBI taxonomy): Bacteria > Pseudomonadati > Bacteroidota > Flavobacteriia > Flavobacteriales > Flavobacteriaceae > Myroides > Myroides profundi. Next base: position 3,157,699 of record NZ_CP010817.1, on the reverse strand, counting down.
GAGGTGTTAAAGAAGTTTAAGAGTGAGTATGGTACGTATGCGTGTCTAGGTAATCATGAATATCTAGCTGGAGTAGAGGGAAGTATTACGTTTTTAAAGTCAGCAGGTATAAATATATTACGCGATCAGGTAAAGGTACTAGAAGATATAAACGTGAATCTGATAGGACGAGATGATAAGACGAATCGACATCGTAAAGAGTTAGGTGAACTGATGAAGGGGATAGAGGAAGATAAACTGAATATTTTATTAGATCATCAGCCTTATGCTTTAGAAAATGCTGTGAATAATAGAGTGGATCTACAGTGTTCTGGACATACGCATAGAGGACAGATGTGGCCTGTGTCGTGGATAACAGATCGCTTATTTGAGAATTCGCATGGGTATCTAAAGAAAGAGGATACACATATCTATGTCAGTTCTGGTGTAGGAATATGGGGAGGTAGATATAGAATAGGTACTGTGTCAGAATACGTCGTAATCAGAGTACAAGGAATATAATAAAATAAAGGCTATTTTTGTAAAAAAATATTAGATTGTGAATTATTTATCGGTTGAGAATATAGCGAAATCCTTTGGTGCGAGAACATTGTTCGAGGATGTATCATTTGGGATTAATAAAGATCAGAAGATTGCTTTCGTAGCAAAGAATGGAACAGGTAAAACAACCATTTTAAAAATCCTGACAGGAGAAGACTTTCCAGATGCAGGACAAGTAGTCATGCGCAAAGGTATCCGTATGGCCTTTTTGCCTCAGGAGCCTGCACTGCAAGATGAATTGACAATAGAAGAAAGTATTTTTGCTTCAGACAATGATACTTTAAAAATCATAGAAGAATACGAAAAAGCATTAGAAAATCCAGAAGATGCAGATGCTTATCAGAAGGCATTCGAGAAGATGGATGCTCATAATGCTTGGGATTTTGAGACACAGTATAAACAAATCTTGTTTAAGCTGAAGTTAGAAGATCTGAAGATAAAAGTAAAAACATTATCAGGAGGACAACGCAAAAGGTTAGCATTGGCTATTATCTTAATTAATAGACCAGATTTGTTAATCCTAGATGAGCCTACTAACCACTTAGATCTAGAGATGATCGAATGGTTAGAGAATTACTTCGCTAAGGAAAATATTACGTTGTTTATGGTGACGCACGACCGTTTCTTTTTAGAAAGGGTTTGTAATGAAATTATTGAACTAGATAATGGTAAGATCTATCAGTATAAAGGAAACTACTCTTATTATTTAGAGAAAAAAGAGGAACGTCTAGCGATAGAGAATGCAAGTATAGACAAGGCGCAGAACTTGTTTGTAAAAGAGTTGTCTTGGATGAGAAGACAGCCTAAGGCACGTACGACTAAGTCTAAGTCTCGTATTGATGACTTCTATGTGATTAAAGAAAAAGCACATAGTAGAAGACGCGAACATCAAGTAGAGTTAGAGATTAATATGGAGCGTATCGGTAGTAAGATCGTGGAGCTTCATAAACTACATAAGAAATTTAAGGATAAGGTCATCTTAAATGACTTTAGTTATAATTTCAATAAAGGTGAGCGTATTGGTATTATCGGAAAGAATGGTAGTGGAAAGTCTACTTTCTTAAATATCCTTACTCAAGGTATACTACCAGATGCTGGTAAAGTAGTAGTAGGAGAAACTATAAAAATAGGATATTATACACAAGGAGGGATTAATATAAAACCAGAACAAAAGGTAATCGATGTGATTAAAGAGTTCGGTGAGTATATTCCATTGGCGAAAGGTAGATCTATATCAGCAGGACAGCTTCTAGAGCGTTTCTTGTTTGATAGAAAGAAACAACATGACTTCGTAGAGAAATTAAGTGGAGGAGAGCTAAAACGTCTTTATTTATGTACAGTATTGATTCAGAACCCTAATTTCTTGATTCTAGATGAGCCTACGAATGATTTGGATATCGTTACTTTAAATGTCTTAGAAAGCTTCTTATTAGACTATCCAGGTTGTTTAGTGGTAGTTTCTCACGATAGATACTTTATGGATAAGATTGTAGATCATCTATTCGTATTTAGAGGAGAGGGAGAAATAGAAGATTTCCCAGGTAACTATTCTGACTTTAGAACGTATGAAGATAGTATAGAACCAGTAAAAGAAGAATCAGCAAAAGAGAAGGTAAACTGGAAGGAAAGTCAAGTTAAAAAAGGATTGACTTTTCAAGAGCAAAAAGAGTTTCAAAAAATAGAAAGAGAGATTGCTAATTTGGAGCAAAAGAAGGTGGAAATAGAGAAATTATTTTCTGATGGAAAAGTAGGAGATGATGAGATCGAATCTAAAGCAAATGAACTTCAGAAAGTACTAGCAGAATTAGAGGATAGAGAAGAGAAATGGTTTGAACTTTCTTCTAAAATGGAAGAATAAAAAGCACCATAATTAATAAAAATAAAAAAGGTACAATATTGAGCAATATTGTACCTTTTTTTTCGTTTAGCAGCCTATTTTAGTGATGTGAGCTCTTTTAATTTATGATTTATTTATGAAACAAACAAGATTGAAAAAGTTAATTATTTATTTTTTAAGTCATTGGTTTTTAGTTGTTTGTTTTGTTTTTGGATGTTAAAATTTGAAAAGTGATATTAAAAAAATAGGAGAATGTGAAAAATGAAGTAACTTTGCAAACAGAAATTTCAAGTGGTGACAGGGCTTGAGAAATTAGTTTTAATGAGAAAAAAATGTTCTTTTTTTATTGGTATTGTCCTATTAACAGGGGTAGGAGTTTCAGGTTTTAAACAGTATGAAACTATGCTTTTAGAGGAGTATAAAATAGTTCCTGAAGGTCCCCTATCTTATGATTTTCCATACAGCGATTTGGCTAAGGAAGAGTCAGGAGAGTTATTAGCAATACCATTTATCGGAAAGACTTATGTCGGTTTTAAACAGGCATTGGCAGTACGCGAATCTTATGGATTGTACAGAATAGTAAATTCATATGGTTACATGGGCAAATACCAGTTTGGTAAAGTGGCATTACGTTCAATAGGAGTAACGGATACGACTAATTTTTTACATGATCCACTAATGCAAGAGAAAGCTTTTGATGCTTTGGTTGCGAAAAACAAATGGATCTTGAGAAAAGAGATTGAAAAATTTGATGGTAAACGCATCGGAGGAATTGCAATTACAGAGTCAGGAATCTTAGCAGCAGCTCACTTAGGTGGAGCAGGTTCTGTAAAGAAATTCTTGAATAGTAACGGAGCAAACGGTTTCCAAGATGGATACGGTACTTCGATACGTACATATCTAAAAAGTTTTAGTGGATACGATGTATCTGATATTACAGCTGAGAAAGATGCTGTAGTAGTATTATAACTCTTTAGAAAAGAAAAGCTTAAAGGATATCATTTAAAAAATGGTATCCTTTTTTTATTGTTTATTGAAAATAAGTTTTTACATTTGCAATTCAATAAGTAGAAAAACGAAATGAATTTAATTCTAACAAATACTTGGTGGTGGACTAAACTTACGTCGAATGTCGTGAGCAGTCCTTGCTATGTATATATGAATTAAGAGAAATAATATATAATACCTAGAAGAGGCTTGTCAAACGACAAGCCTCTTTTTTTTGTGCCTTATCGAAAGTAAAATTTAAAACAATATATAAAATGAAATATCAAGTTAATCAAGACGGTTATTATGGGAATTATGGAGGAGCATTTATCCCTGAAGCATTAGCTCCAATTATTGGTCAATTACAGAGAGAGTATATCTCCATTATTGAACAAGAGGATTTTCAACAAGAAATGAATCAGTTATTAGAAGATTATGTAGGTCGTCCTACTCCGTTATATTTTGCAAAGGGGTTATCAGAGAAGTATAATACTAAAGTGTATTTAAAGAGAGAAGATCTATGTCATACAGGAGCTCATAAGATTAATAACACTATCGGTCAGATATTATTAGCAAAACGCTTAGGAAAGAATAAAATAGTAGCAGAAACAGGAGCAGGTCAACATGGAGTAGCTACAGCTACAGTATGTGCACTTATGGGAATGGAGTGTATCGTATATATGGGGGCGTTAGATATAGAAAGACAAGCGCCTAACGTAGTACGTATGAAAATGCTAGGTGCTGAGGTTAGAGCAGCAGAGTCTGGTGCAAAGACATTAAAAGAGGCTGTAGATGAGGCTTTACTATACTGGATAGAGAATCCTGATGATACATTCTATTTGATAGGATCAGCAGTAGGCCCACACCCTTATCCTGATATGGTGAGTAGATTCCAATCTATTATATCTAAAGAAATTAGAAAACAACTATTAGCAAAAGAAGGAAGAGAAGAACCTGATTATATAGTAGCTTGTGTTGGTGGAGGTAGTAATGCAGTAGGAGCTTTTTACCATTTCTTAGAAGATGAACAAGTGAAGTTAATTGTAGCTGAAGGTGGAGGAGAAGGAGCTGATAGTCCAAAAACAGCGGCTACTTCTTTTGTAGGAAAAGAAGGAGTGTTACACGGAAGTAAAACGTTGTTTATGCAAGATGAAAATGGAGAGCCTCTAGAAGCATATTCAGTATCAGCAGGTTTAGATTATCCTGGTTTTGGGCCACTGTATGCACATATGAAAGAATTGGGAAGAGCAGAGTTTTATGCTATTAAAGATGATGAAGCAATGACAGCTGGGCTAGCCTTGTGTAAAGTAGAAGGAATTATCCCTGCGATAGAAAGTTCTCATGCTTTAGCAGTATTAGAACAACGCAAATTTAAACCAGAGGATATTGTTGTAATCAATTTATCAGGAAGAGGAGATAAAGATTTAGATAATTATCGCAGTTATTTTAACTTCTAAAATAGATAAAGTATGTATTTAAGAATTGTTATCTGAAGAGAACTGTTTAAAAGGTAAAAAGCCAATAACATATCATATGCTATTGGCTTTTCTATTTAAGATTCAGTATGTTTTAATCTTCGATATTCCCAATCATTAACTTAGGGTCAACCCATTTGTCAAAATCTTCAGGTGTAACATATCCTAATCGAACAGCTTCTTCTTTTAGCGTTGTACCATTAGCATGAGCAGTTTGCGCTATTTCAGCTGCTTTGTAATAACCAATTTTAGTATTTAAAGCCGTTACTAGCATTAATGAGCTATCTAATAATTCTTTAATACGTTTGTCGTTTGCTTCAATTCCTTGTGCACAATGCTCATCAAAAGAGATACAAGCTTCTCCTATCAGTCTAGCAGACTGTAAGAAGTTGGCTGCCATCACAGGTTTGAACACATTTAGTTCAAAATGGCCTTGTGTACCAGCAAAAGATATTGTTGTATCATTACCTATCACCTGTGCAGCTACCATAGTAAGTGCTTCACATTGTGTAGGGTTTACTTTACCAGGCATGATAGAAGATCCTGGTTCATTTGCAGGAATAATGATTTCGCCAATTCCAGAACGCGGTCCAGAAGCTAGTAGTCTGATATCATTAGCTATTTTATAAAGAGAAACAGCAAGTTGTTTTAATGCTCCATGCGTTTCCACAATTGCATCATGGGCCGCTAAAGCTTCAAATTTGTTTGGAGCAGTTACAAAAGGTAGCTTTGTAAACTTAGCGATATACTCTGCTACTTTTACATCATATCCTTTAGGGGTATTTAATCCTGTACCTACAGCAGTACCTCCTAGAGCTAATTCAGCAAGATGAGGTAAAGTGTGATTTAATGCTTTTAATCCATAATCTAACTGTGCTACGTAACCTGATATTTCTTGACCTAGTGTAAGAGGAGTAGCATCCATAAGATGTGTACGTCCTATTTTTACTACATCTTTTAGATCTTTAGCTTTCTTATCTAATGTGTTTCTCAATGCGGTTACACCTGGGATAGTATATTCTACGACAGCTTTATAAGCAGCAATGTGCATTGCAGTAGGGTAGGTGTCATTAGAGGATTGAGATTTGTTTACATCATCATTTGCTTTAAGCACTGGTTCATCTTCACCTATTTGAAGACCAGCTAATACTTGAGCTCTATTAGCAATTACTTCATTCACATTCATGTTAGACTGTGTACCAGAACCTGTTTGCCAAATAACTAAAGGGAAATGAGCGTCTAGTTTGCCTTCTAGTATTTCGTCACATACTTTAGCGATATGATCTCTTTTTTCTGAAGGTAGAACATTTAAATCAGCATTCGTAAAAGCTGCTGCTTTTTTAAGATAAGCAAAAGCTTCTATGATTTCGTGTGGCATAGATGCTTCAGGACCTATTTTAAAGTTGTTTTTAGAGCGTTCAGTTTGTGCTCCCCAATATTTGTCTTTAGCAACTTTTATCTCTCCTATAGTGTCTTTTTCTATTCTGTATTCCATTATTAATTTATTTAGAATGATTGTACCCTAAAGGTAAGGAGAATTATTTAGTTTCATTCTAAAGAAAGATTAAAAGTTAAGGTAGACTAGGTAGAAAAAATAAAAGTGAGTATATTTACAGCGTATATACAAAAATTAATCCGGAGAAAACATGTTTGAATTTCAACAGTATTTAGGTTTCATCGTTGCCATGACTGTAGTTACTATGGCATTTTGGCTTATGATGTTCTTAGTTGGTTTCGTATCTTACTGGGCAGTAGGTGGAGCTAGAGAACTAATAAAAGAGAAGAAAGCTAAAAGAGAGCAATTAGAAGAAAATCAGATCTAGTATTTGGTTTAAGAAATAAAGAGTCATAATATGTATTATGACTCTTTTTTTATGCCTATTTATGAGGGTTGATAGATTCGAAAAATAAGGGAACAAAAAAAGGGACTACCTAATGGTAGTCCCCTAACAAATAATAAATTTATAATAGTTTAGTAAAGGTTTCTTTGTTTGATTACATCATTTCTCCTTCTCCTTGTTCTTCACCACCACCAGCATTTCTTTGTTGTTTCTGTCTGTCCATTTTAGTTTGGTTAAAACGATAAGTAAATGATAAGTTTACTTGTCTACCTCTCCACTGCATTTCACTGTGTGAAATAGATGTTGGTAAGTATGTGTCAGATTCTCTTTTTCTAGAATTGAAGATGTCACTCACGTTTAATGTAATGGTAGCTTTATCTTTTAGGATATCCTTGCTTATAGAAGTATTAGCTGATAAGTTTCCTAATGCTTTTCCTTGTGACGTATCATAAGGTGCTCTATACATTCCATTTACTTGCCAATCTATTTTATAAGGCAATGATATCTTAGATGATAATCTAGTAAACCAAGCATAAGAGTTTTGATCAAAGTTTTGAGTTTCTACTGTTCCATCTAGTTTAGTGAAACTATAGTCTCCTTTTGTTTCTGTTCTAAAGAAGTTAAAGTTACCATTTAATTTCCACCATTTAAATGGAGTATAGTTTAAGGTAAAATCAAATCCATATCTGTATTCTGTAGCTAAGTTAATTGGTGAACTAACAATAATAGTTGTGCCACTCGCATTTGTACCCGCTTCTCTTCTTACGAATTGGAACGTATCATCAGTTTTATTTAAGTATGCAGATGCACTAAGCGTAAAGCCACTCCATCTCTTTAAATATCCTAAATCAAATGCATTTGTTTTAGCAGGGTTTAAATCAGGGTTTCCTTGAAAGAAGTTGATGTCACTTGTATAATTAGAGAAAGGGTTTAAGAAATGCCCTCTAGGACGCATAATACGTTTACTATAACTAATACTTACGTTACTAGATTCATCTAATTCATAGTTTAAGAATAAACTAGGGAAAAAGTCATCGTATTTCTTATTGTTGTAATCTTTGCTAGTTAATTGGTTTACATCAATATTACTTTTTTCCCAACGGAACCCAATCATATAATTAAGTTTGTCAGTTATTTTGTTTCCGTATTGAGCGTAGAACGCATTAACCTGTTCTTTATATTCTAGTACATTAGAAACTTTAGAGTTATTAACCCATTGGTTATTTGTTAAGTTATAAAGACCAAAGTTATTAGTAGTAGTCTTAAATGTCCCTAAGTAACCAGCTTCAAAGCTTCCACTTTCTCCTAATGGTAATGTGTAGTCTACTTTTACTAGTCCTGACTTATATTTATCATCACTTAGAGTTCTTTCGTAAGTCATTATGTTATGCTTATCATTAATATCAGAGATATTAGCATCATCATCACTAGTGTCTTTAGAGATACTAGCTTCTACTGTTAACTTATGATCTTCTTTAGCGAATTTCTTTTCAAATGACGTTGTATATTCTACACTGTTATAGTTTGACTTACGTCTTTCTTCTCTATATCTATTATAGTCTAAGTTGTGGTTACCATCGTAATATTGGTAATCAACAGAGTTAGGAGAAGTACCATTACTTCTACGTACATTCACACTATTAGACCAAGTTAGAGAAGGAGTGATATAATAGTCAAGACCAAACATACCATTGTAGCCTTGTCTTTCTCTATTGTTGTCTTTATACTCATCGATGTATTGTATAGGATTACCATCACTATCTAGATATTGGTTGTTGTTTCGCCCATATCCTTTTGTTTTAGTATCTCTATAAGATAAGGTAGTATAGAAGTTATATTTCTCTCCACGGATATTCACATTACTATTAAGCTCATAGTTACGAGGATCTCCTATAGTACCAGTGATATTACCATTGATACCTTGTGATTTACCTTTTTTAAGTACGATATTAATAATACCAGCCCCACCTTCAGCTTCATATCTTGCTGATGGATTAGTAATTACTTCTACTTTCTCAATTGATTCAGCAGATAGAATACGCATTGCTTCTTGGATATTATTAGCAAGGCCAGTAGGTTTTCCATCGATAAGTACTTTTACATTCTCGTTACCACGTAAACTAACAGCACCTTCGCTATCTACAGTTACTGAAGGAACGTTGTCTAACACATCTCCTGCAGTACCTCCTTTTACAATCATATCTTCACCTACATTATAAACTTTTTTGTCAAGTTTAATATCCACAGTAGATTTTTCGGCAATGACCATTACTTCGTCTAGCATTTGATTGTCATCTGTAACTTTCTTAATACCTATATTGGTATTTCCATTTACAGCTACTTTGCGTAGTTCAATAGTTTTAAAACCTAAGTATTCTATACGAATTAAGTATGACCCATCAGGTACTTCAAAAGAGTATTGCCCTTTTGAGTCGGTCATACCTCCTGAGACAATATTAGCATTGTTCTCATTTTGTGCGAATACACTCGCATATTCTAAAGGAAGATTTGTAGCAGCTTCTACTACAGTACCTATTACAGTACTTTTTTTAGAGTTCTGTGCTAATGCTGTTACCCCAAACATTAGAGTTAACAGCATTAGGAGAACTTTTGTAGTTTTTAATCTTTTCATTATAGTCGTTAGTTTTATAACTATTAGACTATAATTTGTGGCGAAGGTTTAAAAACTGAATAGTTAATAAATTGTTAATTAAACTTACAGGATTTCATGAATCTTTTCTGTAGGTCTTGCAATAACAGCTTTAGGGCCATTAACTACAATAGGTCTTTCAATAAGCTTTGGGTTTAAAACCATAGCTTCGATTATCTCGTCATCGCTCAATGTATTACTTCCAAAAGTATCTTTCCAAAATGCATCTTTTGTACGAACTAAATCAATTGGATTGTAATTGAGTTTTGTTAGTATCGTCTTTACATCATTTTCAGTAAGGTCTGCATCCAAATATTTTATAATTTTGTATGCTACGCCTTGCTCTTCCATGAAAGCAATACTTTCGCGTGATTTGCTACAACGCGGATTGTGGTAAATTGTGATCATAAATAAGGAATTTTATACCAAATATAGTACATTTTTTGAGATATGGGAATTATTGAACAGTTATTGAGAATAAACAAAAGTCAGAAACTTTGGTATTATTTACCTTTTTCGTTATTTTTTTTAGGGATTATGTTCCTGAATTGGATTTCTTTAAGATATTCAGCCGTATCTACTAACGAAATCATAAAAATGAATATTGATAAATTTGGTAAAAATATCAATTTTTTGATAACTATAGGGCCATTAGTATTCATGCTTGTGTTTCTAATAGCCTGGGTATTAGTAGTTCATAAGCAGAGCTTGCTAAGCCTTACTACCTCTAGGGCTAAGGTAGATTGGAAGAGAGTGTTATTTGCTTTTTCTTTATGGAGTTTTGTGATTATAGCTTTCTTTATCTATGGATATATAACTTCTCCAGAAGACTATGTCTTTTCGTTTAAGTTGTGGCCTTTTTTAGTATTCTTCTTGTTTGCGATTGTTTTAATCCCTTTACAAACTAGTTTTGAAGAATACTTTATGCGCTCTTATTTAATGCAAGGAATAGGTCTAGCTACTCGCAGTAGAGCAGTAGCTTTGTTTACAACCTCTATTTTATTTGGTTTAATGCATTTAGCTAATCCTGAGGTAGAGAAGATAGGATTCTCCATTATGATTTATTATATAGGGACAGGGTTCTTTCTTGGAATCATCACCTTAATGGATGATGGTGTAGAATTAGCCTTAGGCTTCCATGCTGCGAATAACTTAATAGGAGTACTATTAGTTACTTCTGATTGGACGGCTTTTCAGACAAACTCTATTTTTACCAATATTAATTCAGAAAGTGTTATCTCTCCGTGGGAATACATTATCCAAGTCGGCATTGTATTACCTCTAATGATTTTAGTCTTTGCTAGAAAGTATAAGTGGAAGAATTGGAAACATCAGTTATTTGGTAGAGTAAGATAAAAGAACAAATTATGGAATTAAATTATATACATCCCAACTTTAGATTGAATGGTAACTCTTATACGATTGAAGAGTTGATTGCACTAGCTAAAGAGTGGGAACTAGGAACTCAAGAATATTTGGTTGATTTAGGAAGGCTTATTATAGAATGGTTTAATACGAATGATTATGTAAGTTTGACTACGTCAGGTACTACAGGACCTCCTAAGATTATACATTTAAAGAAAGAAGCTATGATCTGTTCGGCTAAAGCGACTGCTTCTTTTTTTGAAATAACTACAAGTAGCACTGCTCTTTTGTGCATGTCTACGAAGTTTGTAGGTGGGAAACTTATGTTTATTAGATCTTTAATTATTGGTTGGTCTTTAGATGTTAAAGAACCTACTGCAAGACCATTAGAGCAGAATACAAAGTTATATGACTTTGTAGCAATGGTGCCTATGCAGGTAGAGAACTCAATAGAGGAATTAAAAAAGGTAAAAACTCTTATTATAGGTGGTGCAAAAGTGAACCAGAGTTTAGCAGATAAGTTAAAACAAGTTACTACTAAAGTATATGAGACTTACGGTATGACCGAAACAATCACTCATATAGCTGCTAAACGTGTAGGTGTAGCATCTTTCTCAGTGCTTTCTCATGCGACAGTTAGTCAAGATGATAGAGGGTGTTTAGTGATCTCAGCACCGACTGTTAATCCAGAGTTAGTTATTACTAATGATTTAGTGGAAATTATTAATAATAAGGAATTTAAGTGGTTAGGCAGGGTAGATAATGTCATTAATAGTGGTGGAGTAAAACTTTTTCCAGAGCAAATAGAAGAAAAGTTGTCAATGAGGATTCCTTATCGTTTCTTTGTGGCGAGTAAAGAAGATACTTACTTAGGTAATAAACTAGTGTTAGTTATTGAAAGTGAGCAGTATACTTTACCTGATGATATATATGCGGAGCTTGGTAAATACGAGAAACCTCGTGAAGTACAGTTTGTTTCTAAGTTCGTAGAGACAGAAACAGGCAAAATAATAAGAAAGAAGAATATTCAATAAACTAGATTAATAACATGAAGAAGAATAGTGTAAGTAACATTATCCTAAGCTGGGTTGTAGCATGTTTAGTTTCTTTTGGAGGAACTGCTTATGCTAAGAAGATAATTAGAAATGGTGATAATACCAATCTAATTACCAATGAGATGTTAGAACGTATTTTAGAGAAAAATAGAATACATGTAGGAGAAGGAAAAGTCGCAGACTATATCCCCGAACTGAGCAAGGTTAATGCCAGCGCTATCGCATTTTCTGTAGTAAAGCAGAATGGAGAAGTTGTTAATGTAGGGGATGTATCACAGAAGTTTACGATTCAGAGTATTTCTAAAGTAATAGCTCTGATGGTAGCAGTAGAGGAGTTAGGAGAGAAAGAGGTGTTTTCTAAAGCAGGGTATTATGGAACAGATAAGCCTTTTAATCATTATGCTAACTTAGAGACTAAAGGAAAGCCTCTAAATCCTTTAATGAATGCTGGTGCTATACTTACTACTGCTTTATTAGGTGGAGATAATGATGAAGCATTTCAGAAGATCTTAGACATGGTTCGTTATATCACGAAGAATGAAGAGATAGGTTATAGTCACTCTGTATATATGTCTGAGAGAGAAACAGGACATAGAAACAGAGGTATATTCCATTTATTAAAGAATAATGGCTTGATCGAAGGAGAAGAGAATAGATTAGACAATTATTTTAAACAATGTTCTATAGAGGTTACAGCAGAAGATTTAGCTAAGATTGGTTATTTCTTTGCTAATCAATGTACTCGTTTTGATGGAGATACGAAGTATAAAAACTCGGAGATGTCTAAGTTAGTACAGTCACAGATGTTAATCGCAGGGATGTATGAGTTTAGTGGAGAGTATGCTCGTACAGTAGGTTTGCCTAGTAAGTCTGGAGTAGGAGGAGGTATTGTTGTTTCTGTGCCGAATAGAATAGGGATAGGGACTTTCAGCCCAGGATTAGATACACAAGGTAACTCTGTAGTAGGATATCACATGATCTTAGATCTAGTAAATGAATTAAACCTTAGTATCTTTTAATAGATAAGAATAAGTGCTTATAAATAGAAAAAGCCAACTGATATCAGTTGGCTTTCTTTTTGGGTGCAAATAATCTATTGCAAATTCTTAGAATTGCTCTCTTCCTGAGAAGTGGAAAGCAGACTCGATAGCAGCGTTCTCGTCGCTATCAGATCCGTGTACTGCGTTTTCACCGATTGATTTTGCATATTTTTTACGGATAGTACCTTCAGCAGCTTCAGCTGGGTTAGTAGCACCGATTAATTTTCTGAAATCTTCTACAGCGTTCTCTTTTTCTAAGATAGCTGCTACGATTGGACCTCTAGACATGAATTCAACTAATTCTCCGTAGAAAGGTCTTTCACTGTGTACTTCATAGAATTTTTGAGCGTCTCTTACAGTTAATTGAGTTAACTTCATTGAAACGATTTTAAATCCTCCTTCAGTAATCATGTTGATGATTCCACCGATATTACCTGCTTCTACAGCATCAGGTTTAATCATTGTAAAAGTTCTGTTCGTTGCCATTATTCTTAAATTTAATTTATTGCAAAAATAGTCTTTTAAATATTACAAAAGTGATAATATTTATAAAAAAGTGTGGTTTAAATCACTTTTATTTAGAAACAGGAATCTCTAATAATCTCTGTGCTAATTCTATCATCTCAGGAGTTCCTGTATGCTTTTTAGGCTCATCAGATAATTTCACTACATCAGTCCAATATCCTCCCTCTGGAAGAGCTTGAGACATCTTGATTACGATATTCATAGCGTCTAGCCCCACATCATTAGTAAAGTCTGTACCGATACCAAATGACATTCCTATTCTTCCTTTGCAGTGATTAGCGATACGCTCTACTTTTTCAGGATTTAATCCATCAGAGAAGATAATTGTCTTCTGAGTAGGATCTATATTTAATGATTTGTAATGCGCGATGACTTGATCAGCGAAGTCTAGTGGATCCCCACTGTCATGTCTAACCCCGTCAAATAGCTTAGCAAATTTCTTATCAAACTGTTCAAAGAAAACTTTACTTGTATATGTATCCGTTAATGCGATTCCTAGATCTCCTCTATAAGTATCTACCCAATGTTCTAATCCCATTGAGTTCGCCATTTTAAAACCATACTTAGCTGCGTGGAACATAAACCATTCGTGTGCATGTGTTCCGATTGGTTTAGTGTTATACTTCATTGCTAAGTGTACATTACTCGTCCCGATGAAGCTGCCATCACCATATTGCTTTAAGGTGTCTACCACTAATTGGTGTACTGCATAAGAGTGTCTTCTTCTAGTACCAAATTCAGCAATAGTAATCCCTAATTCTTTGTATTTCTCTATTTTGTTACGCGTATTTGCAATAACCTTTTCAGAAGAGTCTCTTTCAGAATTAGTCATTTTATAATATAGCTCACAGATAATAGACATAAGAGGTACTTCCCATAAGATAGATCTATACCAATATCCTTTGATATGTACTTCTAGGTCTGGTCCATCTTGTGATATTTCTATTTCTGATGGATCATAGTGATACCCTTGTAAGAAGTCAAGATAAGTAGGGTCTAAGTAAGGACAAGTCTTTTCTAAGAATATCTTCTCTGCTTTTGTTAGTTTTAGTTTTGCCATTTCGTCTACGGCAGAGCGCAGTGCTTCAGCAAAACCTGGGGGGTATTTATGTTGTCCTCTATTGATAAAGATATAGGACGCTTTAGCATAAGGGAATTGTTTTATAGCAGCGTACTGCATCGTAAACTTATAGAAATCGTTATCTAATATAGATACGATAACCTGGTTAGTGTTCATTGCTTCCATAGTTTTTTAGATTAATATATCACTTTCTAAGTCAGATTTCTCCACATGAAATTTGAAGTTTAACTTATGCATTAGCTCTAATACTAAGTTTTTGTACCAATTCTCCGACTTAGGATGAATATAAATTTTTTCTATTAATTGTTCGATATCCACATGTATTTTAATACCCTCATTGACTTCGATACTCAGAGGGCTAACATCTGAGATAATACGAACCTCTTTTTCGTATTGAAAACTTTGTCTTTTGAACAAGAATGGGAAGAACTCATCGTCAAAAGGAATAAACTCTCTTTTGTAATCGATATAGTTTACTTCTCCGATGTATTGGTCTATTCGGTTTTCTACAGAGACCGCTTTTTGCAGTCGTTCTAGAGTAGATTGAATAGCGATACCTTCTTTGTTTTTGGTGAATATTTGCCACATTGCGAAAGACTCACATTCATTAAGATGCCAACTACTGATGACTATATTCTTTCTTTTCTGTTTATAGTGATGTAAGAAATCAGGATTGTCTTGACTGATTCTTTTTATCTCTTCAAAAGTTGGCTCGCTAAATGTCCCTTCATACTGATCTTCAAATTTGTCAGATCTAGACATGAATAGTTTATTAGACAGTAATAAATCTAAAAACTTAGATAAGTCTAAGTACTTCCATACAACAGTATTCGGATCGCTAGGGAGTGTTATATTTTTACCGTCTTTATACATTTATTCTAATGATTGTAGTGAAACTAATTTAGAGTAAGTACCATTTAACTGGATTAGCTCTTCATGAGTACCTTGTTCTACTATTTTACCTTTTTGCATGACTACGATTAAGTCTGCTTTTTGGATTGTAGATAAACGGTGTGCTATGATAATAGATGTTCTATTTTGCATCATATTATCTAAGGCAACCTGTACTAGTTTTTCGCTTTCTGTATCTAATGCAGACGTTGCTTCGTCTAATATCATGATTGGAGGATTCTTAAGTACTGCTCTTGCGATAGACAGACGTTGTTTCTGTCCTCCAGATAATTTATTTCCAGCATCACCGATATTGGTATCTATACCATGAGGTAGATCTTTTACGAACTCATACGCATTAGCTATTTTAAGTGCTTGCATGATTTCTTCATCTGTAGCATCTTCTTTACCTAGTTTAAGATTGTTCTTGATCGTATCATTGAATAAGATACTATCCTGAGTTACTAGTCCAATAAGATCACGTAGATCGCTCAGCTCTAAGTTACGAATATCTTCGTTATCTATTTTAATTGCTCCTTCATTGATATCCCAGAATCGAGTCAATAAGTTTGCTATCGTACTCTTACCACTACCAGACTGACCTACTAGAGCTACAGATTTTCCTTTTGGTACTGTAAGGGTAAAGTCTTTTAATACGTACTCTTCTTCGTATTTAAACGAGATATTATCTACCTCTATTTTATCCTCGAAGCTAGACTTCGCTATTGCATTTTCTTTGCTTTCGATAGGGTTATTTTCTTCTAACACCTGTAACACACGCTCTGCAGCAGCATTACCACGTTTTAATGAGTATGAAGCCTTAGACATAGCCTTAGCAGGTGTAAGGATATTATAAGCCATACCGATATAAGCAATAAATGCAGCCCCTGTCAGTGTACCTTCACCTAGTACTAGATGACCACCGTATACTAATAATACAGCGATAGTCACGATACCTAAGAATTCACTAAGTGGAGAAGATAAGTTCTGACGGTTAAGGATAGTATTGTTTAGTTCATAGAAACTATGTGTAGAGTCTTGAAACTTTTTATTGAAGTTTTTTTCTGAATTAAAGCTTTTGATCACTTTTAGCCCAGATAGAGATTCTTCTATAATAGATAAGAAGTACCCTTGTTCTTCAGAAGCTTTTTGTGAACTTTTCTTTAAGGTCTTACCTACTTTAGAAATGATCACACCTGAGATAGGAACAAATATAAATACGAATAAAGTTAGTTCAGTACTGATTGCAAACATAGCTACAATAGTAAATACGATAGTCAGAGGTTCTCTTACCACTACTTCTAAGATAGATAAGAAAGAGTGTTGTATCTCTAGTACATCTGAAGTGATTCGAGAGATCACATCCCCTTTTCTTTTTTCAGAGAAGAACGATAGAGGTAATTCTAATGACTTTTTATACATTGCATTACGAATATCTTTTAATACCCCATTTCTTAGGAAGGTAATAAAGTACATCGCCCAATAGTTAAATAAGTTTTTTAGTAAAAACAACGAGATAATTACAGCAGCCATTACCATCAAGGTATCTTGAGCTCCATGCTCTGCAGTATACTGCGTGATGAAGTAAGACATATAGTCTTCTAAGTAATTCTTGATATGTCCTATACCTGTATAGATAGGTTTCTCTGTAACTTTTTTGGCATCACCAAAAAGTACTGTCAACATCGGGATCAATGCCACAAAAGATAGTGCACTGAATAAAGCGTATAGTATATTAAAAAAAACGTTTAAGTAAGCATAGGTCTTATATGGCTTACCAAAGTGAAGTATCTTCTTAAAGTATTCGTTCATATTTGTTATAATGTAAAAAGCAAAAATAAAGAAAAAAAGACTGGTAGTACTACCAGTCTTTCTTATATGTTCTAATTCAACTTCATTTCGTTGATGATATCTTGAATTTTTTGGTCTAATACTTTCTCCGTTGCCTTTACTTCAGCGATATCGTGTAATGGTTCGTTTACGCTAAAGTAGAATTTAATCTTCGGTTCAGTACCACTAGGACGAGCAGCTATCTTCGTACCATCTTCTAGATAATAGATTAGTACATTAGATTTAGGCACATGGATAGGTTCTATCTCGTTAGTGAATAAGTTCTTCGCTTCACTAGATTGATAGTCTTCTACACATACTACTCTCTGTCCGATGATTTCAGTAAGTGGATTTTCTCTTAACTCGATCATCATTTGTTTAATCTCTTCAGCTCCAGAGATTCCTTTTTTCACTAGAGAAATAAGGTATTCTTTATAGAACTTATTGTCGATATATAGATTCATTAACTCTCTATAGAAAGAACTACCTGCAGCTTTAGCTACAGCTGCGATCTCACATACTAATAGAGCAGAAGCTACAGCGTCTTTATCACGTACAGCATCACCTACCATATATCCAAAACTCTCTTCACCACCACCGATAAATTTCTGAGTAGGACATTCATTGATAAACTTAGCTATCCATTTAAATCCTGTTAATCCTACTTTACACTCTACACCATAGCTTTCTGCTAAGTCTAGCATCATAGGAGTAGAAACGATAGTAGAACCAATAAATTCATTTCCTTTAAAACCGATATTGCGTTTGTACTGTTCTAGTAAGAAACCTGTCATCATCACCATAGTTTGGTTACCATTTAACAGAATCATATTACCATCTAAGTCACGTACACCTATACCGATACGGTCAGAATCAGGGTCAGTACCAATCACGATATCTGCACCTGTCTCATCTGCTAACTGAAGTGCCATAGTCAATGCTTCTGGTTCTTCTGGATTAGGAGATTTTACAGTAGGGAAGTCCCCATCTGGTTCTGCTTGTTCTTTTACGATGAATACATTCTTATATCCAGCAGCTTCGAATGCTCTAGGGATAAGTTTGATAGAAGTACCGTGTAGAGAAGTATACGCTATTTTTAATTGATCTTTTACAGACTGTGGAGTATCAAAGCTCGCATTCTCTACAGTAGATTGGATAAACGCAGCATCTAGTTCTTCTCCTACATAAGTAATCAGGTTATCATCTCCTTTGAAGTTTACTTCATTATAGGTTAACCTGTTGATTTCGTCTATAACAGCCGCATCATTAGGAGGAACGATTTGTCCACCATCTTGCCAGTATACTTTATATCCATTGTATTCTGGTGGGTTGTGAGAAGCTGTTAATACGATACCTGCATTACATCCGTAGTGTCTTACCGCGAAAGATAACTCAGGAGTAGGGCGCATCTCTGCGAATAAGTATACTTTAATACCGTTAGCTGTGAATACATCTGCTACTACTTTCGCTAACTCTTGACTGTTGTGACGACAGTCAAAGTTGATAGCTACTTTCCATTCTTGGTTAGGGAATGATTGTTTGATATAGTTTGATAATCCTTGTGTATTTTTACCTAGTGTATATTTGTTGATACGATTTGTACCAATTCCCATTATACCACGCATACCTCCTGTACCGAACTCTAAGTTTTTATAAAAACTGTCTTTAAGAGTTGCAGGGTCAGTATCCATCATTTTTTGAACAGAAGCCTGTGTTTCAGCGTCAAAAGGTTCTTTTAACCATAATTCTGCTTTTGCTAAGATTTCTTTTTCTATTTGCATAATATTGATATTTAGTGTGGATTAAAAACCGCTTTGTTCAGCGATTTTATATCTACTAATGTTTGTCTTTGTTTTTAGTATAAGTTCTCCTAAGAATCCTGCTAAGAATAACTGTGTTCCGATGATCATCGTTACCAGTGATATATAGAACCACGGATCTTGAGTCACTCGGATAGCTGGTAACCCATAATAAAGCTTATACAGCTTATTTGCTCCAATAAAGAAGGCTGCACAGAACCCAATCCCAAAGGTGATAACCCCAAGTGATCCGAATAAGTGCATCGGTCTTTTGCCAAATTTAGAGAGGAACCAAATGGTAATCAAGTCTAGAAAACCGTAGATAAATCTACTCATCCCAAATTTAGTAGTACCGTATTTACGTGCTTGGTGGATGACTACTTTTTCACCTATTTTATCATAGCCTTCATTTTTGGCTAGAACAGGGATGTAGCGGTGCATCTCACCAGATACCTCTATATTTTTAACGACCTCATTCTTATAGGCCTTCAGTCCACAGTTAAAGTCGTTTAACTGAACACCAGAAGTTTTTCTCGCTGCCCAGTTAAATAGTTTGGAAGGAAGGTTTTTAGATACGACAGAGTCATATCGTTTCTTTTTCCAACCTGATACCATATCATACCCCTCTTTAGAGATCATATCATACAGTGCTGGTATCTCATCAGGGCTATCTTGAAGGTCAGCATCCATAGTGATCACTACATCTCCTAGTGCCTGTGCAAATCCAGCGTGTAAAGCCTGTGATTTACCGAAGTTGCGTTGGAAGCGTATTCCTTTTACCTGAGTATCTCTAGCTGCTAGTGCAGTGATTATGTCCCACGATTTGTCTTTACTCCCATCATCGATAAATAGAATCTCATAGGTAAAGCCGTTCTCCTGCATAACTTTAGTTATCCACGTATGTAGTTCTGGCAGAGACTCTGCTTCGTTTAGCAGAGGAATTACTATTGATAGATTCATCTAGATTATTTGTGATCTTTATTAAAATCAGTGTCTACATCGTGATTAACTTCAGGATGAGGGTTTACGAATTCTGATTTATTTTTAAATATAGCAGCTAATAATATCCCTAGTATTGAATTTCTAAGTACACTACCTGCCCATAAAAACAATTGTGATTTAGGAGCAAATTGGTTGATATTTCTAGCTTTTTCTAATTGTTCATTGATTTGTTCTTGTGGAAGTCCAGACCCGTCTAATGTTTTGATTAACATCTCATAAAGAGATTTGCTGATTTCATCCTTAGCAGAAGGATCCACGATATTAAAAAGAATATTATAAATGATAATATTCACAGTCACTCCGATGATGACCATTAAAAAGAATGGAGTAAAGGCTTCTCTGAATGTAACATATCCTCCAGCTTTTTTACGAGCAAAATAGATAGTTAGTATTCCTAAGATAACCATCACACCCATATTAAAAAAACCAGCGAAAGTATTGGCAAATAAGGCTTTGTCTGTGAAAAATATTACACTGTTAAAAAGTGTGTAATAGATGGCTAATATGATTCCGAAAGTAATACCTACTTTATTTACTGGGTTCTTCATTGGTTATCTATAAATATGATTTACAAATATAATAAAATAACCCTTTTAGAACGGTATGTAATGGGAGTTTGTTAACAGAATGTGTACTAATCGCCTTATTTATCTATTCTTTTTATAAAACAGTAAACTTGTGAAGATACAGAAGGTCTTGGAGTGCTTTCATTTATTGGTTCTTTCTAGACTAGAACGCTATCTAATCGAATAATTTATAAGCATATTGAAAATGAGTATGGAGAGCGTCTTTTTATCAATGGGAATTAAAATTCATAATCCATTTTTTTTATTTTGATCTAAAAAGGAGGTGTAAATACCCTTATTTGAGATATAATCTTCTCTATTTTTAAAAATTTTCGGTTCGAAACGCTGTTTTTGCCCCTTTTTATAAAAAAATCATTCTATTTTTTTTAGAATTCTAAAAAGAGATATTTACTTCTAATCTCTTTATTTATAAGGGATAGAGACTATGTTGATACAAATAATGGTATGATTTACCTAATATGATACCCCCTTGTAATCCCTTGCAAACACTAGTGTTGGTTCTTATTTGCTCGACAATTCATGGAGAATAAGCCGAGAATGGTGGAGTAGAGAGGTCATTAGTCGAAGAATGATTCTTGTATTGATAGGGGATCTACGACTAATCTAAAATTAGGGTTCAGTGTGGAAGGAATTATAGGTTGATTAATTTAATTTTGAGTAAAGGGTCACTTAAATAGAATGAAGTATGGAGTATGTATGGTAGGGGTATAGGTTTGTTTGAAAAGTGTTTTTTCGATGTTTTTTTATATCGTATTTTAGTATTCTATTTTTATATAAAATGTTTATGCAAAAGAATAATATTGGGATAGGTGTAATGAAAAATATGATGCTAATCGTGATTTTTTTGGTTTCATATAACTCTTTAGCACAGAAATCGTATCTTAATTATGTACCTAAAAACTGGAAGATCATTAGTACAGCTAAAGGAGATTTGAATAAAGATGGAATAGAAGATTTAGTTTTGGTTATAAAAAAGACAGATGCTTCTAACATAATTAAAAATGAGTCATTAGGACAAAATCTATTAGATACTAATCCTAGAGAAGTATTGGTTTTCTTTAAAGATAAATCGAATAACTATCGTTTGGTAGAGAAGAATTCTGAAGGATTTGTTCCTAGTGAAAACTCTGTGGAAAATCCTTGTTTATCAGATCCTTTTGATGAAGTTAGTATCGTCAATAATATTCTTATTTGGAAGTTTAATTATTGGTCAAGCTGTGGTACTTTTTTTAGCAGTAATATGACTTATAAATTTAGGTGTCAGCATAATAATTTTGAATTAATAGGCGCTGATTATTATCAGTTTAGTAGAAGTACAGGAGAGGGGATGCACATGAGTATAAATTTCTCAATTAAGAAAAAGGAAGTAACAACTGGATTGAATGAATTTGATAGCGAGAATCCGGTAGTTGAAAAATCATCTATTAAAATTGGAGACTTATATAAACTAAGGAATTGTAATGAAAATACCTATTCAGAAGTATTAGAGTTTTAAAATTAAAAGCGCCTTTCTCTATTCATTAGAGAAAGGCGCTTTTGGCTTTATTTCTTCAAATTATTTTATGGGTTTTAATCCTGTCATTTTTTCTAACGTAGAGAAGAACTGCGTTCTCATCTCGGGGGTCATATTCTTCACACGCGCTTGTCCATGATCTTTTTTAGGAAGTACGTAAGATTTAGAGTTGACCTTAGCACTAGGTACTACCATAGAAGCGCTCCATGTATCTGTTTCACCATATACATAGATAATATTATTCGCATCATTCTCTAACCATGTTTTTACTTTTTGGATTAGTGCATCGTTAAAGCTGTTATATGTAGTTCCTTCAGGCATAAAGGTAGCTAACGGGTTAGACGTAAAGCTCACGTATTTCTTGAATGGAGTGATGTCATATCCATAGTATCCTAGCTGTGTTCCTGACTGATAATAGTGTGATTCATATCGCTTGATCGTTTGATCACTAAAGAAGTCTATATTACTTACGCTAAGGAAGTGTTCTGTTAGTTCATCAATGTTTTTTGTATTAGGGAATGTAGCACATGAGTGACCACTTTGCCAGAATCCGAAGCTGTATTCTAATACTGCGTATTCAAAAGCTTTTTCTAAAGAACCTAAATAGTTAAAAGTCAACCTAGCTCCTTTAGCGTACCATTTAAGCTTTTTTAGAATCTGTGTTTTATTTTCAAATAGTTTTACCTGGATATTGTAGATTTTGTCTCTACATGATTTGTCTCCTACATTTGCTAAAAATGGATATATACGAGGCTCTTCTAACGCTTGGTTAAAAGGAGCTACATACGGAATCGCTACGTCTACATCATTAGGATAGAAGTATTTATAGTAGATGCTAGTCTGTCCACCTTTGCTAATTCCTGTACTGATCCATTTATTGTTTGTATAGATTTCTTTAAACAGTTGGTTAATCTCATGTAAGTCAGCTGTTACTTGTTCCATTGTTAGATACTGCCATGGTTTGCCTTCAGGGATAGACTCTCCGAAGAATCTGTGTTCTATATTTAAGTAGTTACTCTGTAGATAGTTTACCATTTCGCTAGCTCTAACGTATAGGTCATAACCGTTAGTCTCCATAATCATAGGGTGATCAAAATCCTTGTGATAGAAGTGTACCTTTTGGTAAAAATAGCCTTTAGAAGGATCTGTGTGATCTACTTGTTGTCTTACCTTAAGTTCATACAATAGATATGAGTCATCTTTAGACTCTAGTTGTTTGAATCTTACATTCTTTAAGTTGTACAGGGCCTGTTCTACTTTTTTCTGATCAGGGTGTGCGACTGCCAGCACTGTAATCAATAAGAATACGAGTGTGATTAATTTTTTAAACATAATGTTTTAGTCTTAAATAGGGTTAGTGTTTTCAAAGATAGGATTGTTAAAGCTTAGCTAAAATATAAAAATGTTAAAATGCGAAAAATTTTGTATATTTAGTTTCAAAATAAAAAGAGTTATGAGCGATCAAAGTATGAGTATTCGTGTTTTAGAGGTAGGCGGCTTTAAAGCTACTGGAGTGATTAATATGTCTTATGCTAACTTTAGTGATAAGGATAAGTATCCTTATGCATTTGTTATAGAATTATCACTTGTAGAGACAGAGCGTGAGTACCCTACATGGGAAGAAAACGAACGATTAGAAGAGATAGAGAATAATATCATAGATATCTTAAGAAGAACTCAGTCAGATATACATTATGTAGGTAAAATGACGCGTAGAGGTGTAAGAGATATCTTTTGTTATTTAGCGAGTGATGATATAGATGGAGAGGCTATAGGAGCATATTGTGATACTATAGAAGATACTATAGATATACATATAGAGGTAGAAGAGGATAAGGATTGGGAGATAGTGTCTAAGCTTATTAGTTGATAACGAATAGGATATTATAAGTGATTGATAAAATCAGTAAATAAAGTAAAATAGTTATTTGATTTTTCAAATTATATTGTACATTTGCAATCTGAAATAAAATACATAAGTATAACTAAAAAGTTATCAGAAGTTTACACCTTTCTTGAAAATAGAAAGCTTCGAAATGGAAGGTAGCTCACAATTTAAAATAGAATTTATCATGAGAAAAGGTATTCACCCAGAAAATTACAGATTAGTAGCATTTAAAGATATGTCAAATGATGACGTATTCATCACAAAATCAACAGTAGAGACTAAAGAAACAATCGAAGTTGACGGAGTAGAATACCCAGTGTACAAAATGGAGATCTCTCGTACATCTCACCCATTCTACACAGGTAAATCTAAACTTATCGATACTGCAGGACGTATTGACAAATTCAAAAACAAATATGCTAAATTTGGTAAATAATTTTAGCTTATCATATACAAAAGCCTCTCAATCACTTGAGAGGCTTTTTTTATGTGCTTTAGTGAAGTAGAGAATATATTAGAATCCGATATATGTTTTTAAAGGATTTCCATGTTTATCACATAATAGGGTGATGCAATGTTCAGTATTAATAAATAGTCTTAGGCACAAATATAATGTGAATATCATAAGGAGTATCATAATAACCAAGGGCAATATCTACTGCGCCTAATTCATTAATAACTCGTTCAAGAGTTAATTCTTCATTACCCCATTCTTGTCTTATTTCTTCTAAAAGAAGCGATGCGATGAACTGTTTCCATAGTTGATCATAGTGATTTTTATTGTCTAGTATTGCTTTAATTAATACGGGAGTTTCTTCAGTTAACGCTCTTATAGCTAGATCTACATGGACAGTATACTCCATTATCCATTCATCAGTTTCTTCTGTGATCCATTCTTCTTCTTTATTATAAGAGTCGTGATATCCTGTACCATCTCCATTGAGTGTGTAGTCTTTTAGATATTGGACTAGGTTATTCTCCATATAATTTTTTATTTTAAAGATAAAGGATTTATTTTGAAGTAGATAGGTTGAGGAGGAGATTCGTTATGGTTGAATAGAGTATTATTTAATTGATAGTTATCACTGTTTTTTACTGTAGATTCGTTAACTTTAAACCTTTAAAATCTTGAATTATATACTATGAACTATATCTTATTTGATGGAGACGTAAGAACAGCCTTATTGCCGTTTACGTTTACTAGACCAGTAGCAGATATTCGTGTAGGGATATTGACTATCCGCGAAAAATGGGAGAATTACTTGCGTTATACAACTACAACTCTGACAGAGGAATATTTATCTACTAAGTATCCAATGATAGAGGTGGAGAATAATGTGATGATTAATGCGGCTTATCTACCTAATCAAGAGGTAGCTGATTTAATCAAGGAATTACAACCTATGCAGGCTGTTATCTATAATGAAGATATAGTGGCGTTCTATACACAAGACTCTCAAGAAGAAGTGAACTTCGATGACTATGAGTTATTGGTATGTGAGAGTGAATTGATGAAGATAGAGCATAAATGGGATATATTCGAGAAGAACGACGCTGCTATTCGTGCAGATTTTGCTTTAATTACAGAGGATAGAATATCAGAAGACATTCCGGAGAGTGTAAATGTAATCGCTCCAGAGAATGTATTTATAGAAGAAGGAGCTAAGTTAGAATTTGTGACTTTAAACGCTTCTACAGGACCTATTTATATCGGTAAGAATGCTGAGATCATGGAAGGTTCGGTTATTAGAGGGCCTTTTGCGTTATGTGAAGAAGCACAGGTGAAATTAGCAACTAAGATTTATGGAGCTACTACTGTAGGTCCTCACTGTAGAGTAGGTGGAGAAGTAAGTAACTCTGTGATGTTTGGATATTCTAATAAAGGGCATGACGGATTTTTAGGTAATTCTGTATTAGGAGAGTGGTGTAATCTAGGTGCAGATACAAATAACTCTAATCTAAAGAATAACTATAGTCCTGTGAAATTATGGAGCTATGAAACCCAATCGTATGAAAATACAGGTTTACAGTTCTGTGGTTTAATGATGGGAGATCACAGTAAGAGTGGTATTAATACCATGTTCAATACAGGAACTGTAGTGGGTGTGGGATGTAGTATCTTCGGAGGAGGATTTCCTAAGACATTTTTACCAAGTTTTACTTGGGGAGGAGGAGAGTCTTCTGAAACGTATAAAGTAGAGAAAGCTTTAGAAACGATGAAAATAGTGATGGCTAGACGACATGTAGAATTAACTCCTGTAGATGAGGAAATCATGCATAATGTAGCAGCAGAAACAGAGATTTATAGATTTCAACAATATCTAAAGAATAGATAAAAATAATCCCCAAAGTAGTCTAACTGCTTTGGGGATTTTTATTAATAATACGATACCGTACGTGGTCTATCGTAGTTAAAGTCTGGTAGATTCATATTGTACTGTCTAGAGTTAGCTCTGATGACGCTAGACCCTGAATCAGGCATAGTAGGGTAGAAAACTAGAGAGAGTGCTACTTTACTAAAAACTAGATAATCATTATAAGCAACAAGTCCGATGCTGAATCTAGAATAGAATTTAGAATCAAATAAGTTTTCACTTTTATTCGTAATAAAGGCGCCTTCAAAACTGAAATAAGGGTTAAAGCGGAATCCTTTCCACTCATAAGGAGCGTAAGATTGCCACTGGTAAGCGAAGGCTAGACGTTTTGATCCTGTTACTTTCTGGGCACGTATTCCCTGGATTACATTATCCAATCTAAGTTCATCTCCGATGTGATCATAACGATTATATCCATAGATAAACTGAGGAGTAAAGAAGTGTCTAAAACGCCAGTTTCCCATCATAAATAGCTTGGTAAAATAGGTTCCTTCTAATCGTAAAGCCCCTTGTTCTGAATTACTGCCATAGAAGTAACTTCCCCACTCAATATTGCCAGAGAAATAACCAAATCTAGTATATCCCCCCATAGCTAGTTTAGCTCCATAGTAGGCTCTTCGCTTGCCGTACTGATCTCTCATACCACCTGTCAATGCGAATACTTTACCAACTTGAACGTCCTCAATAATATTGTAATTAAAAATGTACTGATCTTGTACATAGTTAATAGAACTTAAACTGACAGAGGCTAAATAGGTACTCTGATCTCTATAGAATCCGTATGGATCATATTGTTCTTGTGGGCTTTCTATATAGTTTTGTTTTATATATCGCAGAGAGGTTCTAAGGTTTGTAATAACAGGTTTGTCCTTATAGCTTTTAAACAAGGGGATAGAATATCCTCCCCAAGTGTCTACTGTATTGTATTTGCGAGATTCGTAACTATAATTGTTATTAATATCAGGTAGAGAATCTCTTCTAAAGTTTTGAGAGAGCGTTACTCCTCCTGCCCACTTAGTATAAGGAGAGTAGAAAGGTCTGTCTACTACAATGCCTTTTACATAGTCTCCCCAAACTTGTTTATTATATAACAGATTAGCTCTTATGAAGGTATTCTGAATATTGTTTACAGTATAATCAAAGTACACCCCTTGCTTTCTCTCTTTATATCTATTAGTATATTGTAGAATCACGTCATGTCCTAAACCTGCAAAGTTTCTGTCTCGTAGTTTGATCCTATAAGAGGAGGTAGAGATAGAACCTGTTGGATATATACTCCAAGAGTCTAACTCTCTTATAAGCACATCTACAGAATCTGGGTGTGAGGTAGGGATAGGATACATCGTTACTTTTCTAACGAAGCTCTGAGTACGCAAAAGACGCTCACTCTCTTTTATCTTTAAGGAATCAAAACGATCTCCTTCTTTAAAAATCAAGAAGTTCTTTATGGTGAAGTTCTTACTTTTAAAATGGAGTTTATTTCCTATTTCTTCTACTTTGTTTTTTGGTTTCTTTAAAGAATCCGTGTCAGAGAATCCGAAAGGATCTAATGTCTTGATATAGATATTGCGTATAACTTTTCCTTCACCTAATTCTAGATGTTGGTTTGTTTTTATTTCGGGAGCATTTGCTATAAGTTTCTTATTATTCTTATAAACGAGTTTGTTGAAAAAACGTCCTACTTTTGTCTTCTTACTTTTTTGTTCTAAGTTTTTGAAGATTCGAGTAGTGTCTCTTTCTACTAGAGTAGGTGCTTCATGTTCAGAGTAATGCACCTTAACATAAGACAGAGAATCTTTCTGATAAGGTTGTTTTTCTTGTGCATTACTAGCTGTAAAGCATAGTATAAATAAGATAATAAAAAAGCTTAGATAACGCATTCTTGTTTAGAAACTTAGATATATAACGCTAAAATTACGTGTTTATTTCTAAATCTCTTATATAATCTTCGTGTTCGTAGAAAAATAATTCAAAAAGATTCATTTTATCATTAAAGAAATCATAGATCTCATTCCAAGTCTTTCTGTTATTGATACAAACATTAGGTTGTTCTATCCAAATACGGCTGATCAACTTACCGTTTTCTAGATAGAAGTTTCTTTCAAAAATAGCGTCAGGAAGATATTCTTCAAGTAAGATTGTTTTTAGAGATTCAATCTTTTCGAAATAGATTTTTCTTTTTTCTTCGTCTTTGTGTTCTATGTCTAATAAAACTTGTGCTTTTTTGTTATCAGCGTAGAATTTAAAAGAGAAATCTTTAATCTTAGTATTGTGTAATAACCATTTGCGAGGATATTCATCTGCAAAAGTTATCCAGAATTCTTTTTTTATTCGTTGTGCTTCTTCTTTGCTAAACATAGATAATAAAATTGTAATTTTAGTAGTTGTAATTTATACGTGTACAAAAATATGACTTTTGATTCTCTTTTACATAGAATACCTGAAATTAAAAGTGTTAATCTACTCGGAGTAGAAGCACAGCAAATTATGGTGCCTGAAGAAAGGCGCCCTTACTTAGCTGTAGATGATTTTATTAAGAAGGATCCGAGATACTCTGCTGTGATGATGCTTTTATACCCTAAAGGAGAGGATACATCTATCTTATTAATCGAAAGAGCTAGTTGTGGTGGGGTACATTCAGGACAAATAGGATTCCCAGGAGGGAAGTATGAGGAAGAAGACTTGTCATTAGAGAGGACCGCGCTAAGAGAAACGGATGAAGAAATAGGAGTGTCTCCTAGTAAAATACAAGTGCTAAAAGCATTTACGAGGGTGTATATTCCTCCTAGTAATTTTATCGTACAACCTTATTTAGGTGTAATA
The DNA here is from genome assembly GCF_000833025.1 of Myroides profundi. NCBI lineage: Bacteria > Pseudomonadati > Bacteroidota > Flavobacteriia > Flavobacteriales > Flavobacteriaceae > Myroides > Myroides profundi. The sequence continues at coordinate 3,128,595 of NZ_CP010817.1, read as the reverse complement.
GACCATGCTCCTAAAATGACATTAAGTGTAGATGAGGTGGCTAGTGTGATAGAGATGCCACTTAAGACCCTGTTAGACGACAGCATTGTCAAAGAAGTAGGGCTGCAGACTAGTTATGCTAAGTTTATAGATGTGCCTGCGTATGTATATAATGATTTTACAATTTGGGGAGCTACGGCAATGATGTTAAGTGAGTTAAAGGAGACAATTAAGCAGATATATAAGTAGGTTATAGAAAAATATTGATTCTTTATCTATTCTGTTTTTCAGTATATTAGTGTTTATTTAATACTATTTAGTATTTAGAAGTATGACTTATTTCATTTAATTAACAAAGTAGAGGAGTAAAAGTTGTAATTTTGCAGTTCGAACCAATGTGTGTGAATTATGGGATTGTTTAAAAGAAATCCATTTGGTCATATTTTATTTTTAAAGAAGTGGATAATTAGAGTTTTTGGATTTGCAACGCATCAGCGTTTCCGTGGCTTTAATAGTTTACAAATAGAGGGGTCTGAAGTACTTAGACAATTGCCAGATAGGCATGTACTGTTTATTTCTAATCACCAAACTTACTTTGCGGATGTGGTAGCGATGTACCATGTATTTAATGCAAGTCTTAAAGGACGTGAGGATTCTATTAAGAATATATTCTATATCTGGAAACCAAAGTTAAATCTGTATTATGTAGCTGCGTCTGAAACAATGAAGGCTGGATGGCTACCGCGTATATTAGCTTATGTAGGAGCTGTGACGGTAGATAGAACTTGGAGAAGTCAAGGAAAAGAGTTAGAAGAAAAGAGAGAAGTAAATCAAGATCAGGTAGAGAATATTAAAGTAGCTCTAGATGATGGATGGGTAATCACTTTCCCTCAGGGAACGACTAAGTCTTTTAAACCTATTAGAAAAGGAACGGCTCATATCATTAAGAATTATAAGCCTATCGTAGTGCCTATTGTTATCGATGGATTTAGAAGATCTTTTGATAAAAAGGGATTACATCTAAAGAAAAAAGGTATTCTACAGTCTATGGTGATTAAGGAGCCTTTAGACATCGACTACGAGAATGATACTATAGAGCAAATCGTAGAAAAGGTAGAGATGGCGATAGAGCAACATCCTTCTTTCTTGAAAGTGATTCCAGAAGAATTTATAGAAGAGGAGAAGGTATTAAATGAAAAAAGAACTTATAAATATTATAAAAAAGACGAACGATAGTTCGTCTTTTTTTGTTTAGGGTTTAGGGTAAAATGTTTAGGTGTCTTTTTAGGGAATTAGTTAATGTATTATCTTTATCGTTTATTTATACAAAAAAGGAAAGATGTGCTTTATGGAGCAAAAAGATAAACGATTAGACGAAATAAAAGAATTATATGATCAGTTGGTGATGGGAGATGATTTGTCTAATGCCAATGAAGATCAGAAAATAGAATTATACCATAAAAATCAAGAACTGTCAGAACAGATATTATCGATCATAGAGGAGATTCTAAGAGAGGATGCTTTAGATAAGGATGCGTTATTCTGGAAGATACGCATCTATAATGGGCCATACTATGACGATGTCTCTGTGATGATGTCTACAGCGCAAGAGATTATAGATAAACTGCCTACTGATAAGAAGTCTGTGTTTAGTGCTTTTGATTGGTTGTCTTGGATCTATGAGACTAAATTAGAGCTTAAAGAGAAAGCAATTGAGGTACTACATGATAAGTTAATCGAAATATCGTTATTAAAAGACGATTATAGTCTACAAGATAAAGAGTTCGGAGAGACTTATTATATGATAGCTTATCTATATCGTGAATTAGAGGACTATGGTACAGCGGTGTCTTTTTATAAATTAGCTTATGATCACTTCCCTGATCATTATTACGCTACTTATCAAGGAGGACGATTATTTTTAGAAAGAGGAGAGTATAATGAGGCCTATGAGCTATTAAACTCTTTCTATATCTTTCATGGAAATGAGTATAGTGTCAATTTCGGAAAAGAAATAGAGGAACTGTATAAAGCTGGGAAATTAGAGGGGTATTGGAATCTAATCTCTTTATTATATCATATAGGTATTGATTATCCTGAGGAGTTTGGGGCGAAGAATACACGTGAATACGGAATGAGGTTCGCTGATATAATAGAGGAAGAGTTAAAAGCTAATCCTAAGAATGAAATAGTACTTCGTATGAAAATACGTTACTACCTCGTGGTAGAGAAGAATTCAAAAAAGGCTTTCGAAACTTTAGGTAAGTATTATTCTGTGGTAAAGGAAGTGACTAGCTCTCTATTTTTTACTTACTATGAATTAGCAGAGAAATTTGGTGTGTCAATAGAGGACTATCCTATTCGATGTGATAGTTTTTATGGGTATAACTTGATGACTCGTTTTTTAGAAAAAGCAGGAGAACTAAAAGGAGAAGATAATGAAAGAGCATTGAAGTATTATGAACAGTCAAAAGAAATAGGAGGATTAGTAATCCCTCAACTTGATGCTTATTTTGATAGAGGAGAAGGCCCAAAGGTGAATAATAATAGTCATGGCTATGCAATGCTGTGTAATAACCTGGGAATAGCGATTAGAAACGTATCTAAATTAAAGGAAGATACTTATGAGACTGATGACTGTAGATATGCTTTAACCCTTCATCGCAAAGGGTATGAGTTGTCTCCATTTATAGAGAACTTAGACAATGGATTGTTTTTAGCAGAGACATTAGGAGAGTTTAATGAAGTGTCTTATTTCTGTAAGGAGTTACTGACTTATCACGATGAGTTTAGCAGTGATTGGATGTCTGCACAAGGGCGTATTTTAAAGAATTATATTAACGCTGATCAATATGAGGAAGCAGAGTCATTTTATTACAGTTTAAAAGAGCGATTTGAACAAAAGGGAATAGAGGATGAGGACAGTGTATCAGAGATGATTTATATGGCAGCAGATTTCTTTACTTATGTGAGATATAAGAAGCATGATTTTCATAAAACTATTGCGTTAACGGAAGAGTTCTTTAGTAACATCATGTATTTTGATTTAGTAGATGAGGTTGCGAAGGCAAATTATTGGTTTAGTCTTGCCTGGTCATATCACGGTTTAAATGATAGGGATAATGCAAGTAAGTATTTTGATATGATGGTAGATGCTTTTGATGGGCATAGTCGTTTTCAGAGTACTGTAGATGAAATTCCAGAAGAATATAAGTTGCCAAGTGTAGAACGTGAGGCTGTTAATAGATTGTGGCATTTGGCACAGGTAAAAGTTAATATAACTCAGGACTACTCATTAATGGATCATACAGCTAATATTAAGTATCTGACAGATATCGTTGATTATGTACAACAAGGACAGAGTACAGCTGCTGAATATTGGGTAAATGAGGAATATCACTTAAAAGTATGTCCGAGAAACTTGAGAGAAAAAGCGAAAGAGGTTATTTATGATACTTCATTAGATTTTTATTTTAAGGAAGGGAATTATACGATACGATTTAATATCGATGAGCGAGAAGAGAAGGTTACAAAGTTATTGGGATTGATTTCTAAAAAGGTTTGGACAAAAGAAGTCTATACGTACTATTACTTCTATGAAGAAGGAGAAGATACTTCTAATGATTATGAGGTCTATGGAGGAGGAAAACATCCAGAGTTAGATGTTATTGCTCAACAATTATGGAATACATGGGTAGAGAAGATTAAAACAGTAAAATAAGGAAGGTACCTAGTAAGGTACTAAATAAGTTAAAACGACGTATCAGTACGATGTTCTAATAAAATGAAACATGAACAGTCATGTATAGTTAATATAGCTATATATGGCTGTTTTTTTGTTTCAATAAATGTGATGAAATCGTTTAAATAGAAACATAAATGAGGTGTTTTTTAAATAATTTGTTTTTTATGACTATTGTGTTTTTTACTTATTTTTAGTTGTTTTTGTGATTTATAGTTTGTTTTTTAGGTTAAATAGTTGTTTGTAATGGTGGTTATTGTTGTTTGTGTGTAAGGTGTAGTGTGACTATATGCGAAATATTCTTGTTCTATGTTTTTATATATGTGACTTTTTAGATGTCTTGTTGTCTTATTTACAGAAGTTAACCATTCGTTTTTGTGTAAAGTATACTTATAGGGTATATAATATATCTAAAAAAGAAAGTATGATATATGTCATATAACAAAAATAGGAGCTTGAATTACCTAATAATCGGATTTTGCGATAATATATTTAGTAATATTTACAAAATAAGGGTAATTTAGTTTATTATTTTCTTTACTTAAACATGAATGGTAAATAAAGTTTAATAATTTATTGTGTAATGGTTGTTTTTTGTTCGTCATTTTAAGTTTATATATATGATTTTCACAAAACTGATCTTGCATTGTTAAAAAATGTTTTTAAGTAAGAAATAAGTAATAAATTTGCACTGCTTTAGAGAAAAATATGAATATGCGAATATTTGTATTTAAGTCCCCACTTATCTAGGCATGTACCACATATTGTATCAATATGTGGCGTATGATCTTGTGCGTTGAGGGCAGCTTCCAAAGCATTGCATTAACACCACCAAACGCATGAAATTTTTGAGTAATCCTTATAACGCAAAAAGTGATAAAGCTATCTTCGAAACGATAGTGCAGCTAACTATTGTATTAGTGGCTTTGCAGTTTTTATTATCGCTAATCAATATTAATATCACGTTTGGATACTTCATCCTACCTATCATATACGTTATGATAAAATATGACCGTACAGAGGTCAATATCTTTAATAAATTACAATTGCATTTTATAGGTACTCTAGGTGTACTGTTATTAGCTTTTAGTGAAATGACAATGCTATATGAGATTGTTAACCTACTTTTCTTGACAGGATATCTATTTGCTATTTGTAAAAATATAAACTCAGTACACGCAAAGAACTTAAGTTATAAAGCATTTAATTTTATTAGCTTTTTTAGTTTTTATGCTGTTGCTGGTACTGTAATTTGTTTCTTTTATTTCTTAATGGATTTATTTGATAAGAGCTATGGAGTGACGAGTTCTTTCTTATTTGGCGGAATAGATTTCTTTGCGATTTTATTTTCAACGCTTACTTTGATTGTTAGCCGTTCAGAAGAAACTGTTGATAATGAAACTAAGGAGGTAACAAATAAGATTATAGAAACTCCTGTGTTGAATGTTGTTGTTACTGATGTATTAGAGACAGAAATGAGTGGTCAAGTAGAGAGTATTATTCAATACTTCGAAAACTCAGAAGAATATCTGGATACTAACTTCTCTTTAGATCATTTAGCTAAAGAAGTTGAGATGAGTAAACATCAAGTGTCAGAAGTTATCAATCACGATATGAATACTAGTTTCTATCAGTTGTTAGCAAAGTATAGAATAAACCATGCGAAATTTTTAATAGAAAAGAAACAGAATTTGACTATTGAGGCGATAGTAGATGAGTGCGGATTCAGTAGTAAGTCAACTTTTAATAAATATTTTAAATATTTCGTTGGTCAGACACCATCAGGTTATAGAAGTTTGGTAGCGTAAAGATAAGTTATGGAAGAATATTTATACATACTTATTTTATCGGCAGCAATCGTTTTTGCATGTATATCTTACTTTATCAACAATAGACTGGTTAGTCAAAGAAGTTCTCAAAGAGTTTTAAATTGGTTTTTATTATTCTTGATTATTCATTGTACCGTTACTATTCTAGTAAGGTTCTTTTTTGAAGAAGAAACCTTTGTCTATTTAGGAATGCCATTTGGGGTATTTTATGCTCCGTATTTCTATTGTTGTTTTAAAACATTTGTAGGAGAAGTTAAAGGAAATGATGATAAAACAAAAAGTGTAAGCGTTTTTATTAAAGAGAATTATATACACTTTTTACCTGGAGTTCTTTTTTTTATTGGATATATCATTACTTTATTTAATTTGGGAAGTGTTGATGTGGAGTTTTTGATTTACTACTATTTAATTAATTATGTAGTATTAGGAAGTCAATTAATTCTTTATGCCATTTTTGGTTATCTAGCAGTCAGCAAATTAAATATGTCAAGTCATGTACGCTTATTGGTGTTACGTGTTATTTGGATTATGGTCTTTGTAGGTATTGTATCAATAGGATTAGTATTGTATAATGCGATTCCTAACAACGATGGTAATGTATTGTATCTAGGAGTACTTTGTTTAGCAATGACTATTTTTTTCTATTATGTAGAAAGATTAAAAAGCGATGAGGTTTTTATTAGTTATGGAGAAGGTGAGAGAACTACTGAGGTGGTTGATGTAGAGTTAAGCAAGTATGAGAAATCAAAGTTTGCAAATGAATTTGTAGGAGAGTACAAAGAAAAAATAGAAAAAGTAATTCTAAAAGAGCAGTTATTCTTAAAAACAAATTGTTCATTGGATTTAGTAGAGAAATTAACACGTATACAGAAACACCATCTGTCACAGTTCTTCTCTACAGAATATGGTAAGAATTTTAATACTTACATCAATGAATTGCGAGTAGAATATGCTAAAGAAACCTTGAAAGCTAGAGAGTATAACGTATCTGTTAGTGAATTAGGAGAAGAATGTGGATTTAATTCACGTACCTCTTTTTTTAGAGCTTTTAAGAAATATGTAGGAGTTTCTCCTTCAGAATATATAGAGAATCAACAAGTCAGAACGACAAACAACAATAATTAATTACCTCGATTTTACATAGCCAGTGTAGAATCAATCGCTACAAAAAAGTCACAACGTTTCGCCAATGTTGTGACTTTTTTTTTGTTTTAAGCAGATCTGTTTTGTTCTCTAGAATGATATTTTACTTTCTATTTTGTGCGTTAAGAGTGTTGAAATACTGCCAAGATATCATAAAAATATCAGTGGTATCTGTTTTCTTTTTTGGTAAATATGAGAGGGTACTCTAGTTGTAAGATTTACTTTTTTTATTGCAGTATTTGTGATTCAAAAAACGATTTTTGCTGTTTCAAAAGTGTGTTTTTGAGACTGTTTTTTATTTCTTTCAGGTGTTTGCCCTTTTTTTAATGAGAAATACTTATTGATTTTGTAAGTATCTGTTAGCGTGGTGTTAATGGTTTTTTGTTTCATGTTTCATTTTGTTGGTACGTCTTTCGAGCTAATGTTTTGGAACATTTTATCTCTCCTTTTAAGAGAAATTTGTAGCATAAATAATGCGCGTATAGAATTAAGGTGTATGCGTGTAAAATGATGCTAATAAAACTATTATGAATAGAAAACTACTTATTAAAGTATTGATGCTTTTAGTATTCTTCCTAGGGATGGGAAGTAGTACCTATGCTCAGTTTTTAATTAATGAGAATTTTAGAGGGAAAACCACTGATGTTAAAAATAACATTGTTACTGGTGGTTCACCTACAAAAGCTTATCTAACAGCGGCAGGGACTAATGGAGATAGTGAAGGAGAAGGATGGATAAGGTTAAACAATGATGGTACTAATCAAAAAGGATTTTTCTTTGTTGATCAATCTTTCCCTTCTGATAAAGGTGTTTTTGTTGATTTTGAATACAAGACATGGAGAAGTAAAAAAGAAGGAAGCAGTGGATATACTGATGGTGATGGTATTGGTGTTTTTTTGTTTGATGGAAGTGTAAATGAAAAAAACTTTGCTCTAGGAGGTTATGGAGGTTCTTTAGGGTATGCACCTATGGGAAGTACAAAGGGACTTAATGGAGGTTATATTGGTTTAGGAATCGATGAATATGGAAATTATTCAAGTACTGCTGATGGAAAAGATGGTAATAGACCAAATAGAGAACGTCAATTTCAACATCGCTTAGCATTAAGAGGAAAGACTATTGGAAATGTTGCAAGTAATAAAAGTAATTTATTATTGTATTCAGAGGCATTAGTATCTGGAACACATGGAGCTGATAAGGTAGGTTATACAACTGTTACTAAAATTCGTCCAAATGACGATAGTTTCTATAGAAGAGTTCAAATTGAAATTAATCCAATAAAAGATGGGAAAAATAAGATTACTGGATCTCAAATTATAGTTCGTTGGGCAGTTAAAAAAGGAGGTGCATTCTATGAAGTAATGAATGAAACATATAATGAAGTACCTCCTCCTAATTTAAAAATAGGATTTGCTGCTTCTACAGGTGGAGCAATTAACTTCCATGAGGTACGTGATTTGTTTGCAACTACTCCAGGTGGTGTGATGATAGAGAAGGTAGCAGATAAATCTCTTGTTAATGTAGGTGATGAATTAACTTATACAATTAATTTAAAAGGGCAAAATGTTGATGCTTTGCCATTTAAATTTACTGATGATTTTACTGCAATAAGTGAGTTTTATGAAGTAACATCAATTACTTATGAAACTTATGGAAATGCAGGAAATAAAGTTACATTACCAGCAAATGCTAAGAATTTAAAAGATATAGCTGTTACTTTAGGTAGATTAGGGACAATATCTTTTACTATCAAGGGTAAAGTAAAGAAAGCTCCTAATAATGCAGTGTTAAGAAATACAGCTACTATTAGCAAAACTTCTTTACCTGCTGATATTCAAAAATTAGTTAGTGATGAACAGTTGACATCGAGTATTTCTACACAAATAATAGATCCTGATTTCTGTGGGTGCCCAGAAGGCGCGATAAGTTTACAAAATTCAGGTACAGCTCAAACTTTAAAATCGGGAAAAGTATATTGTGTGAATGGAGAAGTATCTATTGTTGGAGGTTTAACTGTTGAACAAGGAGCTGCATTGTACGTGCAGTCAGGCGCAAAGTTAAAAGTTAAAGGTACATATACTCAACAAGGAGGAGTAGTTAGTATTTGTCCAAAAGGAGGGTTTGAATTAGATGGTTCTGCAATGGTTGGATTTGGAGGTACTGGAGATTCACGTATCATTTTAAAAAATAATGCATATTTTACTATAACTGGATCATTTACCCAATATGAACCAACTAATGGAAAAGTATCTGTTGAATTGAATGATACATCTGTAGTAGAAATATGTGCAACTTTTGATCAGCATGCTAAAACATATCCTATTGTAAAATATACGGGTACAAGCTTACACAATGCTTACTTTATAGTAAAAGCACAAGCTAGTGGAGGAGGAACAAGTGTTTTAACTAATTCAGATAATGTAAATGTAATTGCTATGAATACAGTTACTAATTTGAATATAGGTAGTAACAATTATTGTGGACCTAATGCTACTCAAGCTAATTGTAAGATGTGGCCAAATGGTTTAACTGACCAGGTGGTTGGAGTTAAATGTAATCAAGCAGAAGGTATTACTGACAGAACAGAACCTGTAGGACCAGACTTTTGTGATTACCCAGGAGATAAGTTTATTTCAGGTTACCACTCAACAATAATTAAAACAGCGACAGGATTCCAAATATTTGGTGAACAAACTATGCCGAAAGGCGGTACAGGAGATCACTTCTTAGTGCCAACAGATATTACGTTTGCTAATGGGTTTAATTATGAAGGTAGTCCTTTAATGGCTACAATAGGTTCTCAGTATTATAGTAATAATCAGAACTTCTTATTAACTACGAAAGGATTATATGTTTGGGGAACAAGAGGTAGTAGTGCTAAATATGCTGTGATTCATCCTGATTTAGTTATAAGTAATGCTTTTCAAAAGATAGAATTACCTCCAGGAGTTTCTCCTAAGGATGTAAAGTATATGACTGCATCTAATAATGTGTTAGCTATTTTATTGAATAATGGTCAGGTGAAAATTAGTGGTACAAAGGCTACACTATATGGTGATGGTAATTCTGCTATTAATAAAGAGTGGCATACAGTAAGTACAGCGGGTAATACACCATTGCAAAATGTAGAAATGATGAAAATGCATGCTACAGGAGGATTTGCTTATACTAAAGATGGTAAATATTATGCATGGGGAACTACTGTGTTTAATGGTACAAAACGCATTAAAAATACAAATTATAGTTATGCAGAAGTGGTAAAAGCACCTTTTGCTACAAAACCTGTGATGATTGGAATAACAGGTATTGGTGAGGATGATTATGTAAGTTATTTTGCTCTTTCTGAAGAAGGTAAGATTTATTCAATTGGAAGTAATACAAGAGGGCAACTTGGCGTAGGTAATACGACAGAGCAATTAACTTGGCAAACAGTAAAAAAAGAGGACAAAACAGAATTAACAGATATTAAATACTTAAGTGCACAAGATAACTCAAGTTATGAAGCTGCGGCTGGAGCTATTAATAAGTATGGACGTGTTTATTTCTGGGGCGCTAATGGATACAATATGTTAGGGCAATCAGGTGGAGATTTACATTCAGCAAAAGAGCCTCAAGGATTAAATGATAATAGAGTAGTTTATGTAGAGGTTGGTGGACATACAAGTATGATTGTAAATGACAAGAATAAATATTGTTATGTAGGGCATAAGATATATGGTAGTATGGGAGATGGTATTGCTGCTGATTCAAGTGTGCATACTTTCGATTGTGAGAATACTCCTAATGTTGTTGATATGTGTGGTGTTATTGAGATTATACCGGAACCAGGATTAGTGATTGAGAAAACAGGTACTTATTCTGATGCAAATGGAGATGGAAAAGTAACTGTAGGAGACGTAATCAATTATACTTTTAAAGTAATAAATACCGGAAATACTGGATTAAAGAATATTACGATTACAGATGATAAAATTGAAATTGATGGTGGACCAATAAACTTACCACAAAATGCAGTAGATACAGAAACATTTAAAGGGACTTATAAAATTGAACAAATAGATATCGAAAGAGGAGGTGTATTGAATATTGCAACTGGTAATGGAGAAGGAGAAAAAGGTGGTAAGGTTACAACTACAACAGTAGATCCTAATCCAAACAAACCAAAACCAACTGATCCAAACTATCCAGTAGATCCAAGATATCCAGAGAAAGATGATAAGTATAAAAACTGTGAAACTTGTACAGTAACTATCTTAGAACAACAACCTTCTATCACATTAGTAAAAGTAGGAGTAGTAGATGAGGATGCAGATACAACAGAAGGGAATGGAGTAATCAATTATACGTTTACAATCACAAATACAGGTAACGTATCCTTGACTTTAAAAGATTTTAAAGATTCTAAGATACCAAACTTTACTCCAGTATTCACTGAAGGGCAAGGAACAGAGAGTTTAAAAGTAGGGGATACTTGGACAGCAACTGCTACTTATACGATTACAGACACAGATGTAGATGCTGAGAAAGTAGAGAATAGAGCAGAAGTAACAGGAACTGCTCCAAAAGGAAAAACAACAACAGCGGAGTCAAAAGATGATAAAGGGTTAGATAAACCAACAATCACTCCAGTAGAAGGTGGTGGACCATTAATTACGAATCCACACATTTATCACAAAGTACAATAATTAAGGCGTTAAAGACACAAATATAGAGTTATGAAAAAAAGATTATTATCAGTTGCATTATTGATGGGGACTATGGCTGCTAATGCACAAGTAGGTATTGGTACTGCTACTCCAAACAAATCAGCAGAGTTATTAATTGAATCTAAAAATAGAGGTTTGTTAATTCCTAATGTGGCATTGACTGACACTAAAGATAAAACTACTATTACGAATGGTAACGTACAGAGTTTATTAGTATACGCTACTAAAGAACAAAAAGATATCACACCAGGTTATTACTATTGGGATGTAAACGTATGGAAACGTTTAACTGCTGATGCAGATATTCCTGGAGTTGTTATCAATAAATTCGGAGACATCCTTAAAGGTGGTGATGTAACTAATTTAATAAAGAACATCGTTAAGACTACAGAAGGTAATGTTATTTATGAAGGAGATAAGTTATATCATATAACTAAAGATGGAGATAAAGTAGAGATAAACTTTGACGGTGTTATTAAAGCACATGAGACATTAACTGTATTAGCTTTTGATAAAGCTACAGGTGCTTTAACGTATTCTGATGAGAAGAAAACAGTTACTACTATAGATATTAAAGGAGCTGTTAAGTCATTTGAGACTGTTACTAGTATTACAAACAATGTAGATGCTGGGACACTTATATTTAAAGATGAAGCAGGTAAAGAAACTGTGGTAAGTATTAAAGATCTTGTGAAGAAACATGAGACGATTACTACTTTAGTTCGCGAAGAGGCTGGTAAGTATACTTATACAAATGAAGCTGGTGCTGAATCTAAGATTACTGTTATTGGTGATATTACTGAGGTAATCAAAGGGAAAACAGATATTGATTTATACAATGTATTAAAGCAATTAGTAAACGTAGAACAAACGTTAACTAAGTTAGTTTACAATACTACAGATAGACAATTAGCTTATACTGATGAGCAAAACACTACCCATAATATAGATGTAGATGCATTAGTAAAAGAGAATCAAACTCTAACTACTTTAAACGGTGGTACTAATATTAAAGTAACTGAAGTAAAAGGAACAAACTCTATTTCTTATACACTTGACGTACCTACAGCTACTAAAGAGGTAGCGGGTGTAGTAAAACCAGGTAGTGGTTTAGATGTTGACAAAGACGGTAACTTAACAGTTAACTTAGAAACAGCATTAAATGGTAAAGACCTTACAGGTAACGATATTATTGTGGTTACAGATGGTAAAGGAGCTGTATTAAAAACAACTGCTTTAAGCGTTAACGAAAAAGCAATTAAGTTAGAAAACTTAGGAGGCACATTAAATCTTACACAGCTTCAAGCTGGTAATGCAGGAGATGTATTAGTAGTAAATAAAGATGGAAAGATAGTATGGTCTGCTAAAGATGCAGTAACTTCTAATAGTTTAGTATTAAACGGTACGGAATTAATTTCTACAGTTAATGGAGTGCCTGCTACTCAAACATTAAAAGATAAATTAACTACTGAAATGCTTAAAGATGGATCAGTTACAGTTGAGAAATTAGAAGCAGGTGAAGGAAATGAAGGTAAAGTGCCAGTAGCACAAGCTGATGGAACAGTAGTATATCAAAATATTTCGTCTACTAATGTAGATGGTAAAGCATTAACATCTGCTAATGAGTTAATGACTGTGTCTAATACAGCAGGAGTAGTATTAAAAGATGTTGTATTAACTATTAACCAAACTAAGTTTGAGTTAAACAAAATTGGTGGTACACTTCAGTTGACTCAAATCGAAAAAGGTGGTGTAGATACTGTATTAGTTACTGAAAAAGACGGTACAGTAAAATGGGTAACGAAAGAAAGTGTTGTTAAAGCTAACGAAACAGTAACTTCTATTGTAGATCATGGTAACGGTACGTTTACATATACAAATGAGAAAAATGTTCCAGTAACATTCGATGCGAATACAGTTAAAGTAGAAGTTAAGGATGGAGTTTATGTTTTCAAGAATAAAAACAAAGAAGGTGAGAATGTAATTACTACTATTGATACAAATGCTATTGCTTCTGGATATAATAATGGTGTTTCTGGTTTAACAGCTGAGAATGTACAAGCTGCTATCGATGAATTAGTGAATAAAATCAATATTGTAGCAGGTACTAAAGGAACATTAAGTTCTACAGATATTACAGTAACTGAAGGAAAAGATGCTTTATTAAAGGATGTTACTTTAGAGATTGCAAAAGGAGCAGTAACAGCAGATAAATTAGGAGCAGATGCTATTGATGCAGGTAAAGTTGCTACTGTAAATAATGATGGAACAGTAAGTTATAATGAAATTAAAGTAGGAGATCTTAAAGAAGCTAAGAACATTACTTCATCAACAATTACTGTTGGTGGAGAAAAAGGTTCTACATTAAAAGATGTTACTTTAGAAATAACAGCAGGAACTAATAAAGGAGATGTTCTAGTTACTGGAGATAATGGTAAGGTAGAGTGGGTATCTAAAAAAGATGCTACATCTAATAAATTAGAAATTGATGGTAACGAATTAGTATCTACTGTAAATGGTGTTGAAGGTAAAACAGATTTAACTCAAGCTATCACAACTCCAATGCTGAAAGATGGTGCAGTTACTTCTGAGAAATTAAATGCAGGTACGGGTGTTGATAACAGAGTAGCTGTTGCTGATGCTAAAGGTAATGTAACTTATCAAGAAGTTTCAGGGAAATCTCTAAACGGTAAAGCTTTAACTTCTGGATCTATTACTGTATTAGGTGGAAATAAAGCATTATTAGATGCTACTCAAATCGATGTTACAGGTGGTAAAAACAAAGGTGATGTTTTAGTTACAACAGAAAAACCATTGAAAGATGCTGCTAATAATGATGTAGTTGTTGATGGTAAGACTGTATTTGTAACAGAGTGGGTTCCTGCTAATGAATTAGGAAATACAGTTACTGCAGGTAATGGATTGACTAAAACAACTGATGGTAAGATTGAATTAGGTGGTGCTTTAGATAAAGATACTGTAATAAAAGTACAATCAGGTAAAGAGCTTGCAATCGAAGGTTTACATAACTTAGGAGATAAGGTTGATTCTACATCTGATAAATTAGTTGTGGCTGATGCTAACGGAGTTTTAAAACAAACTTCTACAAAAGATATCATTGCTGATGCAATTGCAAAAGGAAATGATGGAACTCCAGAAAATGAGTTAAAAGCAAAAGGAATTACTGGTACAGGAATTACTGTAACAGGTGGAACTAATGCTACATTAAAAGATGTTACTCTTGCTATAACTCCTGGTACTGCAGGACAAGTAATGATTACTTCTAAAGATGGTTTAACAACTACTTGGATTGATCAAAATGATATCCTTACAAATAACACGACTAACGAGTTGACATCTACAGGGAATACAATGACATCTATAGTTAATGGTGTTCCTTCAAAAACAGCTGATATTGTAAATTCAATTGGAAATTCTCTTGATAAAGACAATAAGTTAGTTACTACTGTTAATGATAAGGCAGGAGAAGGTTTAGATTTAACTCCAGCTATCCAAGCAGGACAAAAAACAACTACAGTAAAAGAAGGTTCTAATAAAGTTACTGTTGTTGGCACAACTACTGGTAAAAATACTGAGTATGTAGTTGATGTTGATGAGGCTAAATTAAGCTTACAAAATATAGGAGGACAGGTTACTAATAACCAAATCCAAGGAGGAAATGAAGGTGATGTATTAGTAAGTACAACTGATGATAAAGGAAATCTTATTACTAAATGGGTAACTAAAGCAGAAGCTACGACAAATAAATTAGAAGTTGTTGGTAACGAATTAGTATCTACAGTAAATGGAGTTGAAGGTAAAACAGATTTAACAGATAAGATTTCTAATGGAATGTTACAGTCTGGTTCTGTTACAGCAGATAAATTAGGAGCAGATGCTATTGATGCAGGTAAGGTTGCTACTGTAAATGCTGATGGAACGGTTAGTTACAAGGAAATTAAAGTAGGAGATATTAAAGATGCTAAGAACATTACTTCATCAACAATTACTGTTGGAGGAGAAAAAGGTTCTACATTAAAAGATGTTACTTTAGAAATAACAGCAGGAACTAATAAAGGAGATGTTCTAGTTACTGGAGATAATGGTAAGGTAGAGTGGATATCTAAAGTAGATGCCACGTCTAATACATTAGAAACTAAAGGAGATAAACTAGTTTCTACAGTTAATGGTAAGCCAGCTGAGTTAAAATTAGAAGGGGATGTAATACTTAAAGACGGTAAAACGGAAGTTTCTAAATTACAAGGAAATGATTTAGTCACTACTAAAGTACAAGATGGAGAAGTATTATCATTTGAAGGTGGTCAATGGATTAATAAAGTACCAACAGTTAACACGGATAATGTAACGAATGGTAAAGCATTAACTTCTACTGAGAAGACTATTGCTATCAAAGGCGAAGGAGCAACAGCTTTATTAAAAGATGTTCAGATTGACGTTGCAGATAATGCAATTACTTCTGCTAAGATTATAGATGGTGAGGTTAAAACAGCAGATTTAGCAGATAAGAATGTAACAGCTGATAAATTAGGAGCAGATGCTATTGATGCAGGTAAAGTTGCTACTGTAAATGCTGATGGAACGGTTAGTTACAAGGAAATTAAAGTAGGAGATATTAAAGATGCTAAGAACATTACTTCATCAACAATTACTGTTGGAGGAGAAAAAGGTTCTACATTAAAAGATGTTACTTTAGAAATAACAGCTGGTACAAATAAAGGCGATGTATTAGTTACTGGGGATAATGGTAAGGTAGAGTGGGTATCTAAAGTAGATGCTACAACTAATACACTAGCTAAAAAAGATGGTACTAATGGAAATACGATTGTTTCTACAGTAAATGGTGTGCCAGCAGAAATCGCTTTAGTTGATAAAGTTGAAAATAAAGTTGATGGAACTACAATTACAACTGTTGTAAATGGAGTAGAGTCTACATCTGTTGATTTGACTTCAGTTATCGAAGCAGGACAAAAAACAACATCAGTTAAAAATGGTTCTGATAAAGTAACAGTTGTTACAACAGGAGCTGGAACAAAAGATAAAAATACAGAGTATACTGTTGATGTTGATGAGGCTAAATTAAGTTTACAAAATATCGGAGGGCAGGTTACTAATAACCAAATCCAAGGAGGTAAAGAAGGTGATGTATTAGTTACTGTAAAAGAAGGTGAAAAAATGATCACTAAATGGATAACTAAAGCAGACGCTACAACAAATAAATTAGGAGTTGTTGGTAATGAATTAGTTTCTACAGTGAATGGTGTAGAGGGAAGAACAGATTTAACAGATAAGATTTCTAATGAAATGTTACAAGGAGGTTCTGTTACTTCAGATAAATTATCTGCAGGTGAAGGGGATGATAATAGAGTAGCTGTTGCTGATAAAGAAGGTAATGTTACATACAAAACTCAAAAAGAAATAATAGAAGGTAATACTTCTAATAAATTAGAATTAACAGGAAATAGTTTAACAAGTACAGTAAACGGAAAATCATCAACTGTTACTTTAACAGACGCAAGTATTGTTTCTTCTAAAGGAATTACAGGTACAGGAATCACTGTAACAGGTGGAGCTAATGCTACATTAAAAGATGTTACTTTAGAAATAACGGCAGGAACTAATAAAGGAGATGTTCTAGTTACTGGGGATAATGGTAAGGTAGAGTGGGTATCTAAAGTAGATGCTACATCTAATACATTAGAAGCTAAAGGAGATAAACTAGTATCTACAGTTAATGGTAAACCAGCTGAGTTAAAATTAGAAGGGGATGTAATACTTAAAGATGGTAAAACAGAAGTTTCTAAATTACAAGGAATAGAGTTAGATGCGAAAGATCCTAAAGTTGGAAATGTATTAGTATTTGATGGAGATAAGTGGGTTAATAAAACACCAAGTGTAGATGCTTCTAATGTTGGAGAAGGTAAAGCTTTATCTTCTACTGAGAACACAATTACAATCTCTGCTAATGGAGCAACGTCATTGTTAAAAGATGTTCAGATTGATGTTACTAATGGAGCTATTAATGAAGATAAATTAGCTACTAATGCAGTTACTTCTGATAAAATAAAAGATGGAGCTGTAACGACAGATAAAATTACAGGAGGAGATAATAACCAAGTATTAACTACTGTAGGTACAGGAGAAAATGCTAAAGTAGAATGGAAAAAACCAACTGTTAATACAACTGATATTACAGGAAAAGGTAACTTAACATCTGCTACAGAGGAATTACTAACTGTTAAAGATGGTACAGGAGTAGTGCTTCAGAATGTTTCTTTAGCTGTGAATGAAGGAAACTTTAATATTTCTAATATGAAAGGTGACTTAACAGTTAATAGAATAGAAGGAGGTAAACCTAATCAGGTATTAGTTACAGAAGGAGATAAAGTAACTTGGGTAGATAATAAAACATTTGTTCAAGCAAACCAAGAGAAAGTAGTAGTTAAGCCAGCGGATGGAAAAGTAAATAACAGTAATGTAATTGTTACTCCTGGTACGAATCCAACAACAGGTGAAAAAGAATACACAGTAGATGTGAAAGCAGCTATGCCTAAAGTATTCTATATGCCTCCAGTAATGTTTGATACGTCTAAACAAGGAAAGGGAAAAACAAGAAACTTATACAATGAGTATGTAGCTATGTTCGGTGGTGCGGGAGCTATAGTAGATACACCTATTGAGGGAACAAGACCTCCAATGGTTCAGTCTGATGCTAGTGCAACTATCCCTGTATACAAGAAAGAAGATTTAAACTTCTTTGTACCATACTATGATCCTGCTGTATTCACTAATGTGAAAGTAGATAAAGATGGTGTATTGACTTATGATATTATCAAGAAAGCAAAATACGGAGCTTTCATGACTGTGGTATTTGTAGTAAAATAATAAACCTAAATAACTGTGCTAGTCTCGCACTAGCACAGTATTTAAAAACTGAAAACTATGCAATCAAAAAAAATATATAAATCAGTTGCCTTATTAGGTTTAGCATTGCCAGCTACAGTAGTAGCACAGCAAGCTAAGAAAGACCAAGTAATGGTAAACCAAGGAAAGATTTCAGTAGCAGAAGGTGGTGTAATGTCTACTATCTATGATTTTGACAATACAAAAGAAGGGTATGTAAAGAATGATGGAACGGTTTATTACTACAGCAACTTTAACAATGACAATATTTACGATCACAGTACAAGTGCCAAAGGTTCAAAAGCTGTGTTCACTCCTTTTGAAGAAGCAAAAGGAGCTCAACATATCACAGGAAGCCAACCTTCTAATTTCTTTGATGTAGTACTAGACAACTCTACTAAAGACATGGCCTTTGACCTAAAGAACGAGGCTAACGTAAGAGGTAGTGTAGACTTTAAAGACGGTATCATTAAGGTAGACTCATTAGCAGGGATGCTAACCTTCCACCAAGGAGCGAAAGCACTTAAGCCTACAGATAGAAGCCATGCAGAAGGATATGTAGAGAAGATAGGTAATGAGGAGTTCCAATATCCTAAAGGAGATAAAGGACTATACCGTTATGCTAGAATCACTGCTCCAGATCATGTAAAGGATGCGTATGAAGGGAAGTATAACTTAGATGATAAGAACTTCTTTAGAGCGCGTAGTGCAAAATCAGGAGTGATTAACTTACTAGATGAGCGCGAATACTGGACAGTAGATAAAGGAAGTGATAATAGTAAAGGAGACATCATGCTGACACTAAGTTGGGATGAGCGTACTACACCTAAAGAGTTATTAGTGAACCCAGAGAAAGAATTACACATCGTACGCTGGGATGCTAAGCAACAACTTTGGGTAGACGAAGGAGGAGTAGTAGATCTAGAGAAGAAAGAGATCACTACGCCTACTAGTGTTAAGGGGTACGGATTCTTTACATTAGCTACTGTGAATACAGACTTGATCTTAGACGGAGATATCGTTATTTATAACCTTGTTTCTCCTGATGGAGATGGTAAGAATGATTACTTCATCATAGATAATATCAACAGATTCCCTAATAATACAGTAGAAATTTATAACCGTTGGGGAGTTAAGGTATTTGACACGAAGAGTTATGACAGTGCAGGTAATGTGTTTAGAGGATACTCTGATGGACGTGTTACTATAAATAAAGGTGAGAAATTACCTACAGGTACTTATTTCTACATCGTGAGTTATGAGTATAAAGACGCTAGCGGTTCGCGTATGATTAAGAAATCGGGTTACCTACATTTAGAAAGCAATAAGTAAGAGAATATATGAATATTCAACAAAACATAAAGAAAATCGGAATCAGCCTATTCGCCTTAGGCTGCTTTTCTCAAATGCAAGCTCAACAAGATCCACAGTATACACAGTATATGTATAATGCTAATATGATCAACCCTGCTTATGCAGGTAGTAGAGGAACGCTGAACGTGTTTGGGATGTACAGAACACAGTGGGTAGGACTAGATGGAGCACCTAAGACAGCGAATGTATCTGTGTCTACACCTCTTGGAGAAAGTGGATTAGGTCTAGGAGTGAACTTTACGAATGATCGTCTAGGAGCGATGGATGAGAATAATATCTCTGTAGATTTAGCTTATGCTATTGACTTAAATGCTGATTATAAATTAGCATTCGGTTTGAAAGGAACAGCTAATCTATTAAGTGTTGATTATACAAAGCTTAATATCCACAATCCTACAGACCCTGTAAGTCAAGAGAATCTAAACAACAAGTTTAATCCAAATATTGGAGCAGGGGTTTATCTATACTCTGACAAAGCTTATGTAGGGTTATCAGTTCCGAACTTCTTGACTACGGATCGCTACGATGATAATGATATCACGACGATGCGTCAGAAGATGCACTTCTACTTAATGGGAGGGTATGTATTCGATGTGAGTGAGAATTTATTGTTTAAGCCAGCCGCTTTAGTTAAGGCAGTAAGTGGAGCACCATTACAAGTAGATTTGACAGCTAACTTTTTGTTGTATGACAAGTTTACTTTAGGAGCGGCTTATCGTTGGGATGCTTCAGTGAGTGCATTGGCAGGATTCCAGGTAAATGATAATTTATTTGTAGGATATTCTTATGACTTTGAGACTACTGCGCTTCAACGTTATAACTCAGGATCACACGAGATCTTCTTAAGATTCGAATTATTTAACCGTCGTAGTACAATTAATGCTCCTCGTTTCTTCTAATAAGAGAGGACTTAAGAAAACAAGTATGAAAAAACAGCTATTGAAAATAAGCTTATTGACAATGTTGCTTTTCGTAGGTATTAGTACTTATGGACAGAAAGTAGCAGAGAAGAAAGCGGATAAAGAATATCAAACCCAAGCTTACGTAGATGCGATCAAGATCTATGAACGCATAGCTAGCAAAGGATACACCAATGCTGATATGCTGAAGAAGTTAGCGGATGCATATTACTTTAATGGAAAATTAATAGAAGCAAATCAGTGGTATACTGAATTGTTTGAAGGTCAATACGAAGATAAAGGTAAAGAAGTGTTACCATCAGAATATTATTATCGTTACGCACAGACACTAAAAGCTGTAGAGAACTATGATAAGTCAAAACTGATGATGGAAGAGTTCTCTAAACTAGAGGCAAACGATTCTAGAGCACAGCTTTTTGAATCTAGTAAAGACCGTTATCTAAAAGAGATAGAAAATAACTCTGATCGATACGAACTAAAGAATATAAGTGTGAACACTGCATATTCAGATTATGGAGCAGCTTTATTAGGAAATCAGTTGATTTATACTTCTGCTCGTAATACAGAACATCAGTCAGGAAAGAGATTACACGAATGGACGAACGAGAGTTTTACAAGTTTATACAGTAGTGTGATTAATGCAGACGGTACTTTTGAAGAACCAGTGAAGTTTGCACCTGAGTTAGACACTAAAGTAAATGAAGCAACAGCTGTATTTACTTCTGACGGGAAGACGATGTATTTTACACGTAATAATACAAGTGTAAAAGGGAAGAGAAGATTAAATAAAGAGCATTCAACTTTATTAAAAATATATAAAGCGACTTTATCAGAAGAAGGTAAATGGGAGAATGTAGAAGAGTTGCCGTTTAACTCGGATAACTATAATACAGCTCACCCAGCTTTAACACCAGATGATAAATGGTTATACTTCTCTTCAGACAGAGAAGGTACTTTAGGACAATCTGATATCTTCAGAGTAGCATTATATCCTACAGGAGAATATGGTAAAGTAGAGAATATAGGGAATAAAGTAAACACAGCAGGTAGAGAGACATTTCCATTTATATCTAAAGATCACTTCTTGTTCTTTAGTTCTGATGGACACCCAGGACTTGGTGGTTTAGATGTATTCGTGACGAAGATTAATGTAGATGGAAGTGTAGGTCAAGTGACAAATATGGGAACACCTATTAATAGTAGCACAGATGATTTTGCATTCTATATTGATAGTAAGACACGCAAAGGATTCGTTAGTTCTAATAGAGTGAATGGTGTAGGAGGAGATGATATTTACTTCTTTATGCAGAAAGTATGTCACCAGAGTCTAGAAGGTATTGTGTTTGATAAAGATACTCAAGAGGTATTAGCCAATGCTAAAGTAACTGTGTATGATAACTCATATAAAGTAATCGGAGAAATTATCACTGATGATAAGGGATATTATAGAATAGATGATCTAGAGTGTAGAGGAAAGTATCGTCTAAAAGCAGTAGCGGATAAGTATAATACTGAAGAAGTAAGTGTACAATTAGACGCTGTAGCTGGAGGAGTTAAAAAACAAGATATTCCTTTAGAGAAAACAGAGAAACCTATTGCTAAAGATGATGATCTATTTAAGAAATTAAAACTGAATCCAATCTACTTTGATTTTGATAAATCAAATATTCGTAGAGATGCATCTATTGAATTAATGAAAGTGGTAGAAGTATTAAAAGAGTATCCTACTATGAAGATAGATGTTCGTTCTCATACAGATAGTAGAGGAAACGATGATTATAACTTAAGATTGTCTGATCGCAGAGCGAAGTCTACAGTACAGTGGATTATCAGCCAAGGTATCGAAGCAAGCCGAGTGACAGGACAAGGATATGGTGAGACACAATTACAGAATAAGTGTAGTAATGGAGTACCATGTACAGTAGAAGAACATCAGTTAAATAGACGTAGTGAATTTATTGTTACAGAATTGTAATATAATGACTTAAGTCTACGTTTATACTATATTATAATTGTTCTTAAAAACAACAAAACAATTTTTTTTTCGACCGATCCTGCTGTAGGATTTAAAACTAACAGCATTAGCCACTAAAAGCTCCCGTAAGGGAGCTTTTTTTATTTGTAGTATTTGCATTGACTATGTTTATCATTTTTGCCTTAAGCCTTGTTATCAGTACATCATCGTGCGATATACTATAGTATTAGAGGTTAATTTGGATGTATTAGACATAAGTAGTATGGTAGCGATCTATTATGAGATTGTGATAATATAATTGATCATATTCCATTTGATACGATGTTTATAGGCTATTGATGGGGTAGTGGTCGCATACTTTTATCCCTTTTTTATGCGAGCAGTATCCCATAACTATGCGACCACTATGCGATCACTGTTGATTAGAAATGTCTCGTCCTACTATAGCTGTACAGTTTTTTTAGGACGAGGCACCTCTTCTTTTTTTTAACCTAATGTCTTGTTAGAGAGTTTTTTATTGGTGGCTTATTTGGTGTGAGAGACATAAAAAGATAAAATATTTCATTAGTTAGAAACTTATGTTCTGTTTACTTAGGGGGATTTCTATATTTTGTTAGCCTTTAGTTTATGGATTTATGCTGAGCAATGTTTTTTAGGGTTTTAAGTGATTGATTGTTTGAATATTAATGTGCTAACCTGTTTGTAAAGCTGTTTTTAGCTTTTTTATTTGGTTTAAGAGTTTGAAAAAGAATGTTTTTCAAATATTTAAATTGTATTAAACAAGTTTTTTGTGTGATTAATAAGCTTTTTTGGATTCAATATGGGGATTGTTTTGATTTAAAATCATTAGAAGTAGAATTTTTTTATTAATAATTGTTTAATCTATAGAATGTTAAAAAATGTTTTTTAATTGATTATTAAATGTTAATTTTATTTTTAATTTTGTTATTTGTTATAATGTTTGCTTTTAGTATGTGTATATCTGTAAATTTTGTATAAATAAGTGTAAAAAAAATGATATGAAAAAAGAGGGTGTATTGAAGTTTGTACTGTTTTCTAGTGTGGTTTTGTCTTTTTCTATGGCATCAGCACAAGAGAAAGCAGAGCTTTATAATACAGGAAAAATGTCCGTATCTGCTAATGAAGTTTTATTTGTAAGTGGAGAGTTTGTTAATAGTACCCAAGGAGATTTTGTAAATTCTGGAGATATCTATTTTTTAGATGATTTTAGTAATACAGGAGCCTTTGTTTTTTCACGTTCAGTTAAGGCAAGTCAGGTATTCTTTGAACAATTGAGTGAAGCTAAAGCAAAACAAAAGATATCAGGGGGAGCAAATTCCACTTTGTTTGAAGATGTAATCTTTAATAGTAATGGAATAGATTTAGAGAATGAAATAAGTATTGCTGGTAAAGCTTATTTTGAGCGTGGTCATGTAGTTGTAAATACTCCATTATCAGGAAGTATTACTTTTTTAGAAAGTTCAAGTGTAGAGGCTGTAGGCGATGAGAGTCATGTAGTTGGTATGGCTGATCTAGATGCAAAAAAAGAAATGGAAATGCCTATAGGTGATGGAACATATTACCGTCCTATTACTTTAGGAGAGAGTAGTGGGTTACAAAATTTATTTCAAACTCAATATAAACGTGTAAATCCTTTAGAAGGTCGAGCACATACTGTTAAGAATGCGATTGTAGATATAAATAATGAGGAATATTGGGAAGTAAAGAATGAAGCAACTAATGGGGCTATCATCTTAACTTTAAGTTGGAATGAACAAACTACACCATCTTTTTTATTGACTAATCCGGAGAAGAGTTTACATATTGTTCGTTGGGATGATAAGGGGTTGAAATGGATTGATTTAGGAGGTATAGTTGATGTGTCGACTAAGACTGTAAAAACTCCTGTTGTAGTGGATGCTCAAGGTGTTTTTACATTGGCATTAGTGGATGCAGATTATAATTCAGAATTAAAGATCTATAATGCAGTTTCACCTGATGGAGATGGAAAGAATGATTATTTTATTATAGAAAATATAGATAAGTATCCTAATAATTCGGTTCAGATTGTAAACCGTTGGGGAAGTAAAGTTTTTGATACGACTAAGTATGATCCAACTGGGGATGGTAATGTTAATGTATTTAGAGGTAAGGCGGAGGGAAAAGGAGTGTTGTTAAGTGGTAATTTACCTTCAGGAACGTATTATTATATAGTGAAGTATGAGGTTCAAACTGCAAAAGGATCAGAATGGATAACAAAGACAGGCTATTTACATTTAGAAAATAACTAGAAAAAAGATTGTAATGAAAATAAGAAAAGGTATACAACTAGGAGTATTATTCTCGTTGATGATGTTAGGAGCGTCATCAGCATATGGACAACAAGACCCACAGTACACGCATTATATGTATAATACATCTAATATTAATCCAGCTTATACAGGATCTCGAGGAGTGTTAAATGTATTCGGTATGTATCGTACGCAATGGGTAGGATTAGATGGTGCGCCACAAACGGCTAATATTTCTATTGATACACCATTGGGTAATAATGGATTGTCAGGAGGAATTAACTATACAAATGATCGTATAGGAGCAATGTCAGAGAATAATTTCTCGTTAAACTTGGCTTATGCAGTAGATTTGAATGATACTTATAAGTTGGCATTTGGGTTAAAGGCAACAGCAAATTTGTTAGATGTAGATTATACTAAGTTAGATATTTATGATCCTAATGATCCAATGTTCTTAGAGAATATTAATAATAAGTTTAATCCAAATATTGGAGCGGGGTTGTATTTGTATTCAGATAAATCTTATTTAGGAGTATCTGTACCAAACTTCCTGACAACAGATCGTTCAAAGAATGAGGGAAAGGAGTTGATGCGTCAGAAGATGCACTTCTACTTAATGGGGGGATATGTGTTTGAGTTGAATCCGAGTTTGAAGTTTAAACCAGCGTTCTTATTAAAGACAGTAGAGGGAGCGCCTATGCAAGTAGACTTGACGGCGAACTTCTTGATTGTAGATAAGTTTACTATTGGAGCTGCTTATAGATGGGATTCATCAGTTAGTGCATTGGCAGGATTCCAAGTAAACGATGGGTTGTTTATTGGATATTCTTATGATGCGGATACATCTAAATTATCTAGATATAATTCAGGTTCGCATGAGATCTTTTTAAGATTTGACTTGTTTAACAAATACAACAAAGTTAGTACAGCTCGTTTCTTCTAAGAGCGATGCAGATGTTGAAAAAAAATTATAGGTTTATGGAGAAAATACTATCTAAACAAATTACAATAATCTTATTGTTGTTTGGTATTACTGCGATAGCACAGAATATTAAAACAGCAAAATATGGAGATCTTTTATTTGAGAACTTATCGTTTAGTGATGCGATTAAAAGTTATGAAGCAGCAATAAAAAGAGGAGAAACTAGTCAAGAAGTTTATAGAAATCTTGCAGATGCTTATTATAATAATGGGATGTATAGAGATGCTAATAAATGGTATAGTAAGATACTAAGTAGTGCTGAAGTGAGTTCAGAATTTGTTTCTGCTGATATTTATTTTCGATATGTACAGACGTTAAAAAGTGAAGGGGATTATGTAGAGTCGGACAAGATTATGGATTTGATGGCAGATAAGTTTAAAGAAGATCTTCGTGTTAAACTATATCTTGCAGATAAGAAATATTTAGAGACGATTAAGTTAAATCCTAGCGCATTTACTGCTACATTAATGGATAATGTGAATACAACGTACTCTGAGTATGGTGCAGCTATGTATAAAGGACATATTATATTCGCATCATCTCAGAATAGGACGGATTATTATCCAGGTATTCACAGTTGGACTAATGATCCTTTTACAAAACTGTATGCAGCACCTGTTTATATAGATGGATATGTAGGAGAGTCTAAGCCATTCTCTAAACAGATAGAAGGGAAATTAAATGAATCTACACCTACTTTCTCTCTTGATGGACAAACGATGTATTTCTCTAGTAATAATAGAGATCCATTAAAGAAACAAGAAGGGATTATTAAAGTAGAGCTATATAAAGCTACTTTAGATAGTAAAAAGAAATGGTCTAATGTAGAACGTTTGTCATTTAACTCTTTGAATTCAATTACAGCGCATCCTGCTATTAGTCCAGATGGTAAGTGGTTATATTTCGTATCAGATCGCGAGGGGTCTTACGGACAGTCAGATTTATATAGAGTAGAGATATTAGAAAATGGAAGTTTTGGAAGTCCTGAGAATTTAGGAAATAAGATTAATACAGAAGGGAGAGAGAGTTTTCCTTTTATAAGCACAAATAATGTATTGTATTTTGCTTCTGATGGACGTCCAGGATTTGGAGGATTAGATATTTATGGAGTGAAGATTAATGAGGATAATTCATTTGGAGAAGTAATTAATCTTGGGGATTCAGTAAATAGTAATTATGACGATTTTGCTTTTTATCTAGATCCTAATTGTAAGTTTGGTTTTATGACCTCAAATAGACCTGATGGAGTTGGTAAGGATGATTTATACTTTATCCGTGAGATAGATGGTATAGATATGGAACTCTACCAAAGTATAAAAGGTAAGGTATATGATATTTTAAGTTCAAATGGAATATCAGGAGCTAAGGTGTCTTTATATGATAACAATCGCAAGTTAATAGAAGAAGTATCTACAAGCGCTCAAGGAGAGTATGAGTTTAAGGATAAGTTAGGTTCTGTTAGTTTTACTGTAGGTGTGGATAAAGAGGGATATAATACAATAGAACTTGGTTTGCCAGCATTAAATAAAGCTAATGGAGCTGTACTTGATTTTGGATTAGAAGGAGGTTCTGGTGCTTCTGTAGATACAATGATACCAGGAGTAGAAATTAAGAAAGGGGACGACTTATTTAAAGTCTTAAAATTAAATGCTATTTATTTTGATTTAGGTAAATATAATATTCGCCCTGATGCAGAAAGAGAACTATATAAAATATTAGAAGTGTTAAGGAAGTACCCAAGTATGCGTATCGATGTACGTTCACACACAGATATTTCAGGATCAGACGGATTTAATTACCAATTATCTCAAAGACGTGCAGAGTCTACTATAAACTGGTTAGTAAATAGAGGAGTTAGTCGTAGTAGGTTGACAGGTAGAGGCTTTGGTTCTTCTATGTTAGTTAATGATTGTTATAGAGGGGTTCCATGTCCTGCGTATAAACATCAAGAGAATAGAAGAAGTGAATTTGTAGTAGAAGATTTGTAAAAACAATAAATAATATGAAAGCTCCTAAGTTTATAGGAGCTTTTTTTATTCTTCTAAATTAAGAATGTATTATTAATAATCAATATGATTTTTTTTTGAATTAATTCTTTATTTTATGCTTTTATTTGGCTTTAAAAATATCTTTTAACTTTTTTAGTAATTTATTTTATAATAGTTAAATAATATTAGTTAGTTTTTTATTAAATTGTTAATTTTGTTATGATTTTGTGGTTGGAGTTTATCAGCCATAATCTATAAAAATGTTTATGAAAAGAAAATTGTAACTAATAAAAATGTTTATGAAAAGAAAATACTTGAATTTAAGAAAATTAACACCTGTACTTGTATTCGGAGCTTCTTGCGTAGTACAAGCGCAGGTGAGTACTTCTCTTAATTTACATAATAGAGGAGATGTTTTTGTCTCACCAGATGAGATGTTATCTATCAAGGGGGCATTCAGTAACACTAAGGATGCTACCTTTATAAATAATGGAGAAGTTCATTTTTTTGATGATTTTACCAATGAAGGTAGCTTTATGTTTTCAAAATCAACTAAGGCTAGTAAGGTTTTCTTTGAACAGTTAGAAATAGCCCAAGCTAAGCATAAGATAAGCGGAGGAGAGAATACAACTTTCTTAGAAGATGTGATTTTTAACACAGAAGGACTAGATCTGACTACTGAGATTAGTATTGCTGGAAAAGCGTTGTTTGAACGTGGACATGTTGTTGTTAATGCGCCGTTATCAGGAGCTATCACTTTCTTAGAAGGTTCAAGTATTGATAAGGTAAGTAATGATAGTCACGTAGTTGGATTTGCTGATCGTGAAGGTAAACAGGAACAAATAATGCCTGTCGGAGATGGGACCTATTATCGTCCAATTACATTTGGAGAAAGTAAGGGAGCTAAAGATTTGTTCCAAACACAATATAAGCGTTCAAATCCGCTAGTAGGAAGAGCTCATTCAGAGAAGAATGCGATTGTAGAGATAAATAATGCAGAATATTGGGAAGTTAATAGTAAAGTATCAGATGCAGGAGTTATCTTGACATTGAGCTGGAATGAACAAACTACACCTGCTAGCTTATTGTTAACTCCAGAGAAGAATTTACATATTGTTCGTTGGGATGTAAGTAACTTAAAATGGGAAGATGTTGGAGGGATTGTGGATGTATCGACGAAGACAGTAAGAACACCAATGACTGTAAATACCAATGGTATTTTTACACTCGGAATTGTAAACGGTGATTATAATACAGAGATTAAGATTTATAATGCGGTATCACCTGATGGAGACGGAATGAATGACTACTTCATCATTGATAACATTGATAAATATCCAAATAATAGTGTTCAGATTGTAAACCGTTGGGGAGGTAAGGTTTATTCGACAAATAACTATGACCGCAATGGTGACGGAAGTATGAATGTGTTTAGAGGCGAAGCAGAAGGAAAAGGAGTGTTGTTAAGTGGTAAGTTACCATCAGGAACTTACTATTATATTGTTAAGTATGAGGTTCAAACTGCAAAAGGATCAGAAATGATAACTAAAACAGGTTATTTACACTTAGAGAATAATTAGAAAAAAGATTGCAATGAAAATAAGAAAAGGTATACAACTAGGAGTATTATTCTCGTTGATGATTTTAGGATCGTCAGCAGTATATGGACAGCAAGACCCACAGTACACGCATTATATGTATAATACATCTAATATTAATCCAGCTTATACAGGATCTCGAGGAGTGTTAAATGTATTTGGGATGTATCGTACACAATGGGTAGGATTAGATGGTGCTCCACAAACGGCTAATATCTCTATCGATACACCATTAGGTAATAATGGATTGTCAGGAGGAATTAACTATACAAATGATCGTATAGGAGCAATGTCAGAGAATAATTTCTCGTTAAACTTGGCTTATGCAGTAGATTTGAATGATACTTATAAGTTGGCATTTGGGTTAAAGGCAACAGCAAATTTGTTAGATGTAGATTATACTAAGTTAGATATTTATGATCCTAATGATCCAATGTTCTTAGAGAATATTAATAATAAGTTTAATCCAAATATTGGAGCGGGGTTGTATTTGTATTCAGATAAATCTTATTTAGGAATATCTGTACCAAACTTCCTGACAACAGATCGTTCAAAGAATGAAGGTAAGGAGTTGATGCGTCAGAAGATGCACTTTTATTTAATGGGAGGATATGTTTTTGAGTTGAATCCGAGTTTGAAGTTTAAACCAGCTTTTTTATTAAAGACAGTGGAGGGTGCTCCTATGCAAGTAGACTTAACAGCGAACTTCTTGATTGTAGATAAATTTACTGTTGGAGCTGCTTATAGATGGGATTCATCAGTTAGTGCATTGGCTGGCTTCCAAGTAAATGATGGGTTATTTATTGGATATTCTTATGATGCGGATACATCTAAATTATCTAGATATAATTCAGGTTCGCATGAGATCTTTTTAAGATTTGATTTGTTTAACAAATACAACAAAGTTAGTACAGCTCGTTTCTTCTAAGAAGGAATAATAGTAGAGCTGCTTTTAAGGAAAAGAGAAAATTGATAAAATATTACAATTAATTACAATAAAATAAACGATATAGTGAATATTAGGAATGTGTAAGTATGTTTTTTAATGTTAAAAAATATGTACTTATTCGTGATTTGGTGTTGTTTGTTTTTAAAAGGTGTAATTTCTGGATTAGAGGTGGTAAATAGATAAAATGGATTTATGACACTGTTTAATTTTGAATATTTTCTTTTTGTATAATTTTGTGTCAATGATTTTAAAAAAGCTTTTTTTAGAAAAAAACTTCTTTAGAATACTTATAAAAGACAGCTAACTTGGTAAAAAAAGTACATTTAATATTATGAAAAAAAATATTTATAAGTTAGGGATAGCGACTCTATTCGGAATGTTTTCTACATTTGGAATAGCACAGGATTCCTATATAAAGAAAGCAAATTCTCAAATAGAGAAGATGGCCTATGCAGAGGCTATCAAGACCTATGAAAAGTTGCTTTCGAAGAAGGGAGAGAAGAATACAGAGATTTTATCTAATTTATCGAAAGCATATTATGAGAATGGAATGTATTTAGAAGCAAACCATTGGTATAGCATTTTGTTCGAAGATGTAAAAACTCCAGAAGGAATTACTGATATTGATGCTTTTTATAAATATGTGCAGACAATTAGAACAACAGGGGATTACGTTTTAGCAAATGCTAAAATGGACTTGTTGGCTGATAAAGCACCTGAAGATGGAAGGGTTAAGAAATATTTGAGTGATCCAAATTATTTAGAAGAAGTTAATACTAATAGAGACGGATATAGAATAAAACTACTAAATAGTATAAATACTGCTGGTTCAGAATATGGAGCTGCTTTATATAAAGGAGAAATAGTGTATTCTTCTTCAACTAACCAAAAAGGTAAACATAAAGGTAAACATGGGTGGACAAACGATCCTTATACTAAATTGTTTTCTGCTCCAGTGCGTATTGATGGTTATATAGGCGATGTGAAATCGTTTGCAAAGAAACTAGATGGTAAGTATAATGAAGCAAATGCTATTTTTACAGCAGACTCTAGAGCTATGTATTTTTCTAGTAATAATAGGGAAGATAAAAATGTACGTTATTCTGATAAAGTTTTAATGGTAAGTTTATATCGTGCTTATTCTTTAGGGCAGAATAAATGGGGAGATGTGGAGAAATTAAGTATTAATGTTGATAATGCTAGTACTGCTCATCCTGCACTTAGTCCTGATCAAGATTGGTTGTATTTTTCTTCAGATAGACCTGGAGGTTATGGACAATCAGATTTATATCGTGTAAGGTTATTTGGAGATGGTACTTTAGGTACTCCAGAAAACTTAGGTAACTTGATTAATACAGAAGGAAGAGAGAGTTTTCCTTTCGTTAGTTCAGATAATGTATTATATTTTGCATCTGATGGGCATCCTGGTTTAGGAGGCTTAGACTTATATGGAGTACAGATTTATGATGATGGATCTTTTGGTGAAGTAGTGAATTTAGGAAATTCTATCAATAGTTCTTATGATGATTTTGCGATGTATTTAGATCCCGAAGCTAAATTTGGATTTATTACTTCGAATAGACCAAATGGTAATGGAAAAGATGATCTTTATTTTGTGAAAATGAAAGAAGGCACTGAGTTGAATATCGCTCAAGAAATTAGAGGTAGAGTGACTGATAAAACGAGTAAACGCCCAATATTAGATGCTTTTGTATTCTTATATGATAGTAAACATAGAATGATTGAAGAAACCGAAGTTGATAAACGTGGTGAGTATTCGTTTAAAGACGTTAAGGTTAATAGAGATTACTACGTTGCGGTTAAGGCTAAAGGGTATAAATCAGAAGAGGTGTCTGTAGAAGATGTTAATAGAAATGATTCTATTGAGGTTGACTTTGAATTAGAAAGAAGTAAAACATTTTCATCTATAGATTACCCTATATATGATGATGGTAATGAATATACAGAATCTAAAAGAAATAATCAAGGTCATCCAAGAATCGGAGATGATCTAGGTAAGCTTACTGATTTAGCACCAATATATTTCAATAATGATAGTTCTGTTATTAGAAATGATGCACAATTAGAATTGTCTAAAGTGGCATCTATTATGATGACTAACCCTACATTGAAATTAGAAGTTCGTTCATACACTTCTAGTGTTGGTCCTGATGAGTATAACTTAAGATTATCAGAACGTCGTGCAGATCAGACAGTAGATTGGTTAGTGCGTCAAGGAGTAAATAGATTGAGATTAAGAGGTGTAGGTTATGGAGAAAGAGGAATTATCAATCGTTGTAAAAACAATGTTCCTTGTAGTGAAAGAGAACACCAAGAGAATAGAAGAAGTGAGTTTATAATCACAGATTTATAATAGATTAAAAGGTTGGATATATTCCAACCTTTTTTTTATCACATAATTAAAGTTTTTTGTTGGAGGTGAAGTGTTTGTAGATGTGTTATTTTATAATAATAAATATGTATTGTTGTGATAAAATGCGTAATTTGCAACTT
Source organism: Myroides profundi (assembly GCF_000833025.1). Taxonomy (NCBI): domain Bacteria; kingdom Pseudomonadati; phylum Bacteroidota; class Flavobacteriia; order Flavobacteriales; family Flavobacteriaceae; genus Myroides; species Myroides profundi. Next base: position 3,095,681 of record NZ_CP010817.1, on the reverse strand, counting down.
GGTTTAAATTCAACTAAGTAGAAAAAGATTTATAATGATTATACAACCTAGAACTAGAGGATTTATTTGCTTAACTTCTCATCCTGAAGGATGTGCTGAGAATGTGAAAAAGCAAATCGAGTATGTTAAGTCTAAAGGACAAATAGTAAACGGACCTAAAAAGGTATTAGTGATTGGAGCTTCTACAGGATTTGGATTAGCTTCACGCATTTCTGCTGCTTTTGGTTCTAATGCAGCTACAATTGGTGTATTCTTTGAAAAACCAGGTACAGAAGGTAGACCAGGTACAGCAGGATGGTATAATTCTGCAGCTTTTGAAGAGCAAGCTAAGAATGCTGGTATTTATGCAAAGAGTATTAATGGAGATGCTTTTTCTGACGAAATTAAGAAAGAAACGATAGAGCTAATTAAAAAGGACTTAGGTCAAGTAGATTTAGTTGTTTACAGTTTAGCTTCGCCACGTAGAACTCATCCAAAGACTGGTGTAGCTTATGCTTCAGTATTAAAACCTATCGGAGAACCTTTCACTAATAAAACAGTAGACTTCCATACAGGTGTTGTATCTAATATTAGTATTGATCCTGTTAAGGAACAAAGTGATATTGATAACACTATTGCTGTAATGGGGGGAGAGGATTGGAAATTCTGGATTGAAGACTTAAAAGCAGCGGGTGTTTTAGCAGATGGAGCTAAAACAGTTGCTTATTCTTATATAGGACCTGAATTAACTTACCCTATCTATAGAAATGGTACTATAGGTATGGCTAAAAATGATTTAGAGGCTACGGTACCAGTAATTAATGATTTACTTAAAGATCTTAATGGTGTATCTTATGTTTCTGTAAATAAGGCTTTAGTTACTCAATCAAGTTCAGCTATTCCAGTTGTTCCTTTATACATTTCTTTGTTGTACAAAGTAATGAAAGAGAAAAATATTCATGAAGGATGTGTTGAACAAATGCAACGTTTATTTGCAGATCGTTTATACGGTGGTAATTTAGCATTAGATACAGAAGGACGTATTCGTGTTGATGACTGGGAAATGAGAGAAGATGTGCAGTCTGCTGTAGCTAAACTATGGGAAGAGGTAACTTCAGAGAATATTGAAGTTATTTCTGATCTAGCTGGATATAGAAAAGATTTCTTTAACCTGTTTGGGTTTGAGTTTGATTCAGTTGATTATACATTAGAATCAGATGAGCTAACAACTGTTGCTAGCTTGAAATAAGAGACAAGATTATTGTTATATATAAAGCCCCTTAATACGAATATTAAGGGGCTTTTTGATTAGTTATTCTTCTAAGTGATTCTGTTTTATCTGAGTAAGGATTAAGTTTATTTTATCTTCCAATACCTCAATATAGTTTCTTAGCTCAAGTTGAGTTTCGAAAGTTATTGTTTTATCTTCTAGTACTTCTAGAAGTGGTATAATAGATGTGATTTCGAGTTGTCGGAACATAGGTAACATCTTATGAGCTATATTTCCGATTTGTTCTAAGTCAAAATCTTCTTCGGCATAATGCATATCTAGTAGGTTCTCTCCTGTACTTTCTATAAAGATGACAAGTAGATTTCTTAATGCATTAAGATCATCTCCAATGAATTGTTTTAGCGTATTCGTATTATAAGAAGTACTAACTGTTGTTTGATTATTAGCGTCCTCATTGTTCTTTTCTTTAGTTCTAGAACTGTTTAATTGATATTCAAGATTAAGTATATTAGAAATCAGAATTAGTAACTCTGTAAGCTGTAAAGGCTTCGGGTGTGCAGAAGCAAACCCTGCTTGAGTGAATTCTTCCATTGTAATATCTCTTTTACCAGAAAGAGCTATAACAGGAATGGTCTTAAAATCAGTATTTTTCTTTAAATGATTTATAAGCTCAAATCCGTCCATCTTAGGCATCTGAATATCACTAAGTATCAAATCATATTGATCTTCTTTTAAAATAGCTTCTATAGATGTAGGATCGAAAGTGATGGTAACTTTATTAAATAAAGGAGAAAGAATCTCTTCCATTAATTGAAGTTGAACTTTGTCATCATCAATGACTACAATGTTGATTTCATTTAAGGAGTGAAACACAGTTTGTAGGTCATTTGAATGTACAGTTATATTTGCATCTTCTTCAGCCTCTATAATAGGTATTGTAAAGGTGAAAGTAGATCCTTCATTTAATACACTGTCTACATGAATAGTCCCACCTAATAATTCGATCATTCTTTTAGAAATATTAAGCCCTAGTCCAGTTCCACCGAATTTCTTTTCTATTCCGTCATGAGCTTGCTGAAACTCATTAAAGATGTTTTTAGTTTGATTAGAAGCTATTCCTATTCCAGAATCAGTAACTTTAAATATAATGTATTCTTTTTCTCTAGTAACGCTAACGTTAACTCCTCCTTCTTGTGTAAACTTAATCGCGTTAGTGACTAAGTTTGTTAGTATTTGTTTTATACGATGAGGATCAGAGACAAAGTTACTATTTAAGCTTTCTTCAGTTGTCCAATTAAGCTTTATATTTTTGTTCTCAGCATTAGGCACTAGTATGTTACAAGTGTTGTCTACTAGTTCTTTAGGGTTGAATGCTTTCTGTTGTATACTTATTTTATTATTCTCTAACCTAGAGAAATCTGTTAAGTCGTTGACTAAATTCGTGATATACTTAGAAGAAGACTTAATGTTGTTGACGTACTTTTGTTGTTTGTTATCAAGGTTTGTTTGGTCTAATAAATCAGTAAAACCAATAAGTCCCCCTAGAGGAGTCTGTAGATCATGAGTTACTGTAGCGAGTAACATAGACTTACTGCGCAATAGTACTTCATTCTCTTTATTTAATTTCTCTAAAGCATTTCTGTATTCCTGTGTTTGATTGATATCTCTAATGATAATCCAGCCTAGTATTAAAACTACGATTAGTGCAGTCCCTCCGATATAAGCGATATTGGTAGAAGCAGCGCTAATTCTAGATTTTGACTCATTGATCTTTTGATAAGATAGTGTAAGTATATTTTGTTCTACATTCTGTAGGATACCTCTTAGCTGATCTGTGATAATCTTGTTTTCTTTCAGTAAGCGTTGTTCTTGGTTGAGTAAGTTATTTTGTTTGTCATTGATTTTTTCTTGTGTAGCGATAAGGATACGTTCCATCGCATTGATAATAGAATCAGATATACTAGGATAGTTAATAGTTGTTTTAATAGTATCGGTATGATCTCCTTTGAATAACCTTGCCCAACCACTTCTTTTCTCCTTTTCTTTACTTTGGATAACGATAGGTTGTATGTTTTTCTCTATTTCTTCACGGATATTATAGATTTCAGAGAAAGCCTCAGTGTATTTGTTTTCAGCAGAAAGATCTTTTCTAGCTTTGATGATATTTTCAAAACTAACTTTTTTACGTGAGAGTAAGTCTTTGACAGAATCAAGTTTGACTACTGTAATAGGATCTTGTACATGAGTTTGCACTAAGTTAATTTGCTTAACGATGGTATCGAGCTCTTTATAATAGAGCTTGATATCTTTACTGTCCCCACTTAATATTGCCGTTCTGCTATATGCCTCACTACTATAAAGATTATTAATAGCACTAGTTACTAAGAAGATTTTATTGTTTTCTTCTACCACATGCTCTTCGGGAATAGTGAATTTCTTTGCTTCTTTATAGATATATGCACCTGAGAAGATAGCAGCTACAAATAAAGTGAAGTATAGAAAGAGAATCTTAGCTTTTATAGATTTAGGTGGCTTCATGTATTGATATAGTTTGGTGTAAAATTACAAAAGAGTGTTCAATGATTGTGTTAAAACGAATAGTCTTTAAGAAAGTTTATTTTTAACTGTTTTTGTTTAAGTATATCTTTTTTGGTATTAATGTTGTTTTTTGTTTTGTATTTAACTTTTTGTTTGTATTTTTGGTTTAGGTGATTAGCGATGTTTATTGCCTTTTAGTTAGAATCGTACAGATTAAATTATATGAAAAAGAGAAAAGAAAATTCTCACGAATCAATGTTTAATACGTTTTAAACAAAGACTTACTATCTACAGTAGGTCTTTTTTTTGTTTATAAGATATCTTTTTATTCTTAAATACACTATTTTTACATGGCGTAAGTAGAAGATTATGAGTACAGTAAAATTATATTATAGCCCTTTCCATCCCAAACAAAGTGATGCTAAAATCATGTTGTTTGCTTTAGGAGTAAGTGTATTCTTATGTCTAGGTGTTATTGGTAGTTCTTATTGGTATATGTCTTTTAAGGAGAAGCAGTCTTTCTGGGAAGGAGGAGGATGTGGTTTTGGCGGTGATGGACTATCATTTAATAATGACTTAGCTAACACTGTTCAAGCTTATTATCTATTAACAAGTCCAGTAATTGATTATGTACCTGTAGAAGAGATTCCTTTAGGAATGTATTTTGAAGGGCCTAACGTTAAGTTTAATAACCAAATGCCTGCTGATATTACACAAGTAGGAGTAGTAGGAGGTAATATTATAGAATATGATACTAGTATTACAGATATAACTGCTAGTCCTGATAAAGAAATAATTACTGCTTCTGGTGAAGAAGTTAGTTCTAACAGTGCGGATACTAATATTGAATACATGGAGGAAGAGTATGGTAAACCTTTTTTTTCTTTGATAATAGAAGCAAGTCCATATGAAGGGGAAGAGGCTTTTAGAGCAAATATGATTAATAAACTTAATTTAGATCATTATTTAAATCAAGGTGAGCAGTATCGTTTTAATGTGAACTTTACAGTAGGTATAGATGGTGTACTCTCAGATATTGTTATTCAGAGTGTACAGGGATATCTACCACCTTATTTAAAGAGAGATATTATAGCTGTATTTCAAACAATGCCTCAGTGGCAACCTGCTTCTCAGAATGGCAGACGTGTCCCGACAACATTTAAATTACCTATAAAGATCAATGTACAATAAATAAGAAAAGGCTATTAACACAAGTGGTTAATAGCCTTTTTTATAAGGATTGAGTATTACTTATTTAGCAATAGCTCTAGAAATAACGATCTTTTGAATCTCAGAAGTGCCTTCATAGATTTGAGTGATCTTAGCATCACGCATCATTCTTTCTACGTGATATTCTCTTACATATCCATTACCTCCGTGGATTTGTACAGCTTCGATAGTTGTATCCATTGCTGTTTTAGAAGCGAATAACTTAGCCATAGCACCAGATAATGAGATATCTTGACCTGCATCTTTCTCAGCAGCAGCTTTGAAGCAAAGCATTCTAGCAGCAGTGATTTGAGTAGCCATATCAGCTAATTTAAATGCAACCGCTTGGTGGTTGATAATTTCAGTACCAAAAGCTTTACGCTCTTTAGAGTATTTTAATGCTAATTCGTATGCACCTTGAGCGATACCTAATGCTTGAGATGCGATACCGATACGTCCTCCGTTTAATACATTCATTGCGAATGCAAATCCGAATCCGTCTTCTCCGATTCTATTTTCTTTAGGAACCTTTACGTCTGTGAACATCAATGAATGTGTATCAGATCCTCTGATTCCCATTTTTTGTTCTTTAGCTCCGATTTCAAAACCAGCCCATCCTTTTTCAACGATGAATGCATTGATTCCTTTGTGTTTTTTCTCTACATCAGTTTGAGCGATTACGATATAGTAGTCAGCTGTACTACCATTCGTGATCCAGTTTTTAGTACCGTTTAGTACATAGTGATCTCCCATATCTACAGCAGTAGTTTTTTGAGATGTAGCATCTGACCCTGCTTCTGGCTCTGATAAACAGAATGCACCGATTACTTGTCCTGAAGCTAGAGGTACTAGGTATTTTTGTTTTTGTTCTTCACTAGCATATTTTTCTAATCCAGCACATACTAATGAGTTATTTACTGACATAACTACAGCAGCAGAAGCATCTACTTTTGCAATTTCTTCCATAGCTAATACATAAGATACGCTGTCTAGACCGCTACCTCCGTATTTAGGATCTACCATCATTCCTAAGAATCCTAGTTCACCAAGTTTTTTAACTTGTTCTGTTGGGAATTTAGAATGTTCATCTCTTTCAATTACACCTGGTAATAATTCTGTTTGAGCAAAGTCGCGAGCAGCTTGCTGAATCATCAATTGCTCTTCTGTAAATTTAAAATCCATTTATAGTCTCTTAATTTTTTAGTTGTTCTAATTTTTGTAGCTCTCAAATATAATTGATTTAAAACAATTATTCAATTTAGATTCTGTTTAAATTTGATGCATAAAATGATTATAATTTATTTTTGAACGAAACAATGTTTGTTATTTTAAAGAACTTGTATTGATAAGTGAATAATGTAACGAATATTGTACTTAAACCTTTGTAGATTATAGTAAAAACCCAATCTTTATACTATGAATAAATACCAATATAATATCATCGGAGTTATGTCAGGTACTTCATTAGATGGAATAGACCTGGCTTATATCACTTTTAATTGTGAAAGTGGTAAGTGGAGTTTTGAGGTTCACTGTACTGATACTGTCGCTTATAGTGCTCAGTGGAAAGAACAATTAAAGAATGCAATCGATCTAGATAGTAAACAAATAGAAATATTAGATGTACGCTATACTACCTATTTAGCCACTGTGATTAATCAATTCATTAAAGATAAAACGATAGAGGATATAGATGCTGTATGCTCACACGGGCATACTATCTTTCATAAGCCTGAGCTAGGCTATACCTTACAGATAGGGAATATGCCTATATTAGCTGACTTAATACAGCAGAAGGTAATATGTGACTTTAGAGTACAAGATGTTCTTTTAGGAGGACAGGGAGCACCTTTAGTACCTATAGGAGATCGCTTGTTATTTAGTGAATACGAAGCTTGTCTTAATCTGGGAGGATTTGCTAATATTTCTTTTGAAGGAAGGCTTAATTATAGATTAGCCTATGATATTAGTGCAGTGAATACATTGCTTAATGAACAAGTGGCCAAACTTGGCTTAGAGTATGACGATAAAGGAATGCTTGCCTCAGAAGGAACGATTAATGAAGACCTGCTAAGAGAATTAAATGCACTTGATTTTTATAAGCAGTCTGCACCTAAATCATTGGGGATAGAGTTCTTAAATGCTTATATAAAACCTATTCTTAATAAATACACCTTATCTGTAGAAGATTATTTAGCTACGCTAGTAGAGCATATTGCTATCCAAATTGCAGCGGGTATCGGTGTTAAAGAAGGACAGCGTGTATTAGTAACAGGAGGAGGAGCTAAAAATGATTACTTAGTTAGTAGGATTAAGGCACACGCAAAAGGTATTTTGTTTGAAAGACCTTCTGATGAAGTGATTGATTATAAAGAAGCAATAATATTTGGTTTACTAGGAGTATTAAAATTGAGAGATGAAGTGAATGTCTTAGCTAGTGTTACTGGAGCCAAGTATGATCATAGCTCAGGTAGAATTCACGAGGTATATACACAGGTAAATTAGCTTATTCAGAAGATGAAGATTATGTTTGCATTGTATTGTATACGAGTGTATTAATTAGTGGGTGATAACCCTAGGATAATGACTAGCATGAATGTTATATAAAGAATATAGCGTTTATGTATAATTATACATACAAAACATTTTATCTTTGAACTCATTTTGAACTATAATGGCAAATGATTATAAAGACAAAATCTCACTTTTTTTGATATTTTGAATATTAAATCTCATTTTTTTTCGTTATCATGAAGTAAATGAGATTATAGAATGAGAATAATCTATATCGATTTTGCACAATATAGAACAACAGAAAAAAGACTTTTAAAATTTTAAAACTCAGATTATTTATGTTTCATTTCTTACAAGTGGATACAACAGCAGTAGCACAGAAATTAGCTAATGCAGCAGAAGCTGGAGAAGCAGCCGTTAAAAAAGAACTAGCTCTTAGCGAGATTATCTTTAGTGGTGGGCCGATAGGGCAGGCTATTATGATTATTATTTTTATCATGCTATTCATGGCTCTGTATCTATATTTAGAGCGTTTCTTTGCTATAAAAAATGCGTCTAAGATAGATGATAACTTTATGGCTCAGATAAAAATGTTCTTATCTCAAGGAAAGATAGATCAAGCTAAACTTCTATGTGCAAACACAAATACACCTGTATCTCACCTAATCGGAAAAGGAATATCTAGAATAGGGAAGCCTCTTCAGGATATTAATATTGCGATAGAGAATGCAGGGAAGTTAGAAGTGTATAAGATGGAGAAGAACATTAATCTATTAGCAACATTATCTGGAGCAGGACCAATGACAGGATTCTTAGGAACTGTAGTAGGGATGGTGATGGCATTCCATGAGATGTCTACAGCTAGCTCTGCTCGTATAGATATGAGTGTATTATCAGAGGGGATTTATACTGCGATGATGACTACAGTATTTGGATTGATTGTAGGTATTGTATCGTATGTTGGGTATAATCATTTAGTGAGTAAGATAGATAAGATTGTACATCAGTTAGAGGCAAATGCAGTAGAGTTTTTAGACCTATTAAATGATCCTGCATAATGAACATAAGAGGTAGAAATAAAGTATCCGCAGAGTTTAATATGTCGTCTATGACAGACATCGTATTCTTATTGCTTATATTTTTTATGGTAGCTATTACTACGATGACCAGTACTAACGCACTAGATTTAATACTTCCTAATTCTGATGGTAAGGCTGATGTAGTGGAGACTGTAGCTGTGAGTGTAGATGATCAGTCTAACTATTATATCAATGAGCTAAAAGTAATGCCGGAAGAACTAGAAGAGGGACTGAAAAATAAATTAAATACAATAGAAAATCCTAATGTAGTATTGCATGTCGCTAAAGGTGTACCTGTAGAGGATGCAGTATTTGTGATGGATATTGCTTATCGCAATAATTATAAGATTGTATTAGCAGTGGAACCAAAGTAGGTATGAAGATATTACAAACAGAAAGTGAAAAAAAGGCTTTTGCAATTACTTCAACAGTTTTTGTACTTCTTTTTTTGTTGTTTTTCTTTTATAAAATAATAACTCCTGTTCAGGAAAAAGAACCTTATTTATTAGGTGGGGAGATTGCTATTAACTTTGGGAATAGCGAAGTAGGGAAAGGGGATGTACAACCAACAGAACCTATCGCTATGGAACCAGAGCCTGAAGTAGCTACTCCTGTTGAGACAACAGCTGAGCCTGTTGTTACTCAAAATAAGGTAGATGTTCCTGTAGTAAAGAAAACGGAGGATAAGCCAAAAGCAAAAGAAGAACCTAAAAAAGAAGTTGTCAAACCTAAACCTGATCCAAAACCTAGTCAAAGTACAACAGATGCTCTAGCTAGCCTTATTAATGGGCCGAAGACAGCTGGAGAAAAGTCTGAAGGACAAGGGAACTCTACTAAAGGAGGAGATCAAGGAAAGCTAGATGGAGATATGTACTCTAACTCTACTTATGGTAGCGGTAAGGGGAATGGTAGTGGTAACGGTACTAGTTGGGGACTGAATGGACGTGCATTAGCCAATAGAGGACAAGTAGTACCTGAGTGTAATGAGGTAGGAACTGTAGTAGTGGAGATAAGAGTAGATAAGAGCGGAAAGGTTGTATCTGCACAACATACTAAAGGGACAACTAACTCTGCTAAATGTCTTACAGATGCAGCTATTGCTACTGCCAAGACATTTAGATGGAAAGCAGATGACAACGCACCGAATATTCAAGTCGGATTTATAGTTATTAATTTTAAAGTAGGACAGTAGTCCTATTTTTTTGAATATGAATTATCAAGAAACCTTAGAATGGATGTTTAATCAATTGCCAATGTATCAACAAAAAGGGGCAATAGCTTATAAAGCAGATTTATCCAATACAATAAAACTAATCAATCATTTAGGCAATCCTCAAGATAGCCTAAAGACGATACATATAGCAGGTACTAATGGAAAGGGGTCTACCTCTTCTATGATCGCTTCTATTCTACAAGAAGCAGGATATAAGGTAGGGTTATACACTTCTCCACACCTAAAGGACTTTAGAGAGCGTATCAAGATCAATGGGGTAGAGATATCAGAGTCTTTTGTGATTGACTTTATCGGACGTAATAAACCCTTTTTTGAAGAGAACTCGTTGAGCTTTTTTGAGATGACAGTAGGTATGTGCTTTGAATACTTTAAACAGGAGCAAGTAGACGTAGCTGTAATTGAAGTGGGAATGGGAGGTCGTCTAGATGCGACTAATGTTATAAACCCATTGATTTCTGTAATTACTAATATAGGTAAGGATCACACAGCATTCTTAGGAGATACACTTGAAGCTATCGCAGGTGAGAAAGCAGGTATTATAAAGAAAGGTGTGCCTGTAGTGATAGGAGAGTATAATGAGCATACACAACCTGTATTTATAAGTAAGGCAAAAGAGATGTCTGCAGATATCTATTTTGCTCAAGATACTTATATAGACAACACATTAGTCTCAGATCTAAAAGGAGATTATCAGAAATCTAATATCCGAACTGTAAGACAAGCCATAGAATTACTAAGAAAATCATTCGAAATAACAGAAAAAGCCGAAGTAGAAGGGCTTCTTCATGTAGTACAGAACACAAAATTATTGGGTAGATGGCAAGTTTTAGGTCAGAATCCGAAGATAATTACAGACACTGCACATAATTCTCATGGGTTAACTATCGTGATGAATCAGCTAAAACACGAAAATTACCGTGATTTGTATGTTGTTTTTGGTGTGGTGAATGATAAAGATTTAGATTCTATTCTTCCTTTATTGCCAAAAGAGGCAAAATATTTTTTTGCTAAGCCAGATAATTTACGCGGGCTAGAACCTGAGATTTTAGCTGCTAAAGCGAGTGAGTTTGGTTTGAAGGGAGAGGTTTGTAGTTCAATACCAAATGCTTACGCAAAAGCGAAGGAGGTAGCAGGTGCTGAGGACTTGATATATATAGGGGGGAGCACATTTGTGGTAGCTGAAATTTTATAAAAAAAATATTCAAAAAAGCTTGCAAAGTAAAATCACAGTCGTATATTTGCACCCGTAATCAACAAACGATTACACGTTCTTAAAAAGGAAATGGGCGATTAGCTCAGTTGGTTCAGAGCACCTCGTTTACACCGAGGGGGTCGGGGGTTCGAATCCCTCATCGCCCACCATTTTCAAAATATTGTTTTTATCCAAAATTGTTTAAATACTTAGGGCGATTAGCTCAGTTGGTTCAGAGCACCTCGTTTACACCGAGGGGGTCGGGGGTTCGAATCCCTCATCGCCCACAACAATACCAAGTTATTTAAAATTCTTTTGGGCGATTAGCTCAGTTGGTTCAGAGCACCTCGTTTACACCGAGGGGGTCGGGGGTTCGAATCCCTCATCGCCCACAATAACACCAAGTTATTTAAAACATTTTTGGGCGATTAGCTCAGTTGGTTCAGAGCACCTCGTTTACACCGAGGGGGTCGGGGGTTCGAATCCCTCATCGCCCACAAGACAAGTTTGTTTAAAAATAATATTTTGGGCGATTAGCTCAGTTGGTTCAGAGCACCTCGTTTACACCGAGGGGGTCGGGGGTTCGAATCCCTCATCGCCCACATCCTAAGCTTCACTATACAGTGAAGCTTTTTTTTTGACCTAAAGTGATTACTGTTCTTTCGTTTATAGGGATTACTATGCTGTACCACTCTTATGAGTTTGATCTTAGAGATGTGATATACTTATCATATCAGTAATCTTCTTTTAAGGTCTGCTTGCTTAGAAAAATATACACTCCCTTTTTTATTATTCTCTTCTTCGTAGAGCTATATAGCCTTCAGGAATAGCTTTTCTAGATCCTTTTTTAGCCAATACTCTATTGATATTGCCTTTTGTATGAGAGAAAGGTAAAAAACAACTACACTTTTTTTGTGCCTCTTTTTTGTTTATTGATTTGTTTTTCAGTACTATACGTTTTTTAGTATTGATGTTTTGTTTCACATATACATTGTTCTATCCCTTTGTAAGTCTATGTTTTCCTTTAGTCTCTCGACAATTAGTGGACTATAACCCATAAATGGTGGACTAGAGAATTATTAGTCGACGAATGCTTCTCTTGTAGATAGAGTGTTGTTCATGAAGTAAAAGTGTAGCTAGAGTTACTATAAATGTAAATCTGCTGTAATGGATTATTTGTTAATTGTTATTTTAAAAAGATTATTGTTGTTGATACTTGATAAATAGTCTTTACTTTTTTTAAAACCCAGAATAAGTGATAGACATATAAATGAAAAATAGGTCTGAATTAGCTCTAAAAGCATACTATAGTGTGTTTTTAGAGTTAATGAAAGAGATCTGAAGTAGAATTGCTTTGTAGTATTTGGTCAATGTTTAATCTGGGTAAAAGCTATTTGATTAGTTAAATAGTTGTGTTACTGTTTTTTATATCTTGTGATAAGAAAAATAGAGAGAAGACAATTGTGATTAGCCTTGATAAACTAATAATATCACAACTAAACAACATTAATTATGGCTGAGATAAAAGATGGAATATTAGGAGGTGTACATGGTACAGTGGGCACGGTAGTAGGATTTATGTGGAGAGGACGTTATTTTATACGTTCTAAGCCTCGTAAGTCACATAAACTAGCGACAGAGGCTCAAGTACTCCAACGAAGTAAATTAGGGGTTGTATCTAGCTTTGTGAGTAAGTTTAAAAACTTCGTAAATGAGCATTACCCACAGGCTGTACTGAATAATAAAATGGCGACAGGAAAAGAGCAACTAATCTCTATGCTGATGAAAGAAGGAATCGTTAAGGTAGAAGGCGAACCGTGTATTGATATTGCGAAGGTATTAGTCTCGATGGGGCCACTACCACCAGCAGTCATAAAGAAAATAAATCAACTGAAGACAGGACGCATAAAGGTACAATGGGATAATAGTATCACGAATGTATTGACTAAAGATACGGATAGATTATCTATCGTAGCCTATAGCGAATCGTTAGATGTGGTGACAGAGATAAGATCAATCGCGAAGAGGGAGGATAGGTATATTCACTTTGATCTACCTAAGGAGTGGAAAGAAGGGAAGGTTCATTTCTGGAGTGTGTGGAAATCAGCAGATGATAAAGTGATCAGCACAAGTGCCTACCACGGGATAACACAGTTAGGAGAGCATACTGAGCAACTCACTGAAGAAGGGGAGCAAAGCATAGAGGTGAAAGAAGAGGTGGTTGTGAATGAAAAATTAATAGCTGAGCAAGAGAAGGTGATAAAGTCAAGTGTGTCTACTAAAAGAGTAGATGTAAAAGAGAAGGAACCACTAGATATAGAACCACATAAAGAGCCTGAGAAAGTAGTGCTCACAGAGAATAGACCTAAGAAGAAGTGGGCTCCACCTGGCTTCTATGGAAGTGAGAAGAGCAGGGATAAGGAAGTAGCACCTCTAGATGAAAACACAGGAGAAGAACCTCGGTCTATACTAGAAGCGATGCCTCCTTCACAGAATTCTGATTAAGAGTCCGTTTTTATGATTTGTGGTTAGCTAGATGATTTTACTGATGTTATCAAGATGTAATCTATCTCAGAAATAATATTTGGTGAGATAATGAAATATTTTGACAGTTTTTATTAAATAAAGAGTCTTATTTTTGAGTTATGAAGTATATGTATTTATATCTATTATTACTGATTGGGATGCCTTGTATATATGGGCAGGCTGTTCTGCCTAAGCCTAGTTTTACTAGTTCTGCCTCTATACTTTATCTCAACAGTAATCCTAAAATGTATTTAGAAGATCCTCAGGTGAGGTTTTTTACTAGTTTTAAAACCAAGCATACTCCTGCTAAGACTAATAGATATGAAGAGAAATATGAGTTAGAAGAACTGATGTACAATAAATATCGTTTATTGAACAGGAATATTAAGTTTAATAACGGAGTAGCTGTGGATGTGTCTCCAGATAATGGGTATGTAAGAGAGTATGATCAGGATTTATCCTTTTTACAGAACCTATTTCTCGATCTTCTTATCGGAATATTGCCTTAATTGTAGTTGTTCTAATATAGTTGTATTATGGGTAAAGTGTGTTTTTATTTGTTGATTTTACTAGGGATGCCTTGTGTATATGGGCAGTCAGTTCTATCTACTATTCACTTTGCGAGTCCTGCGTCTATAATATATTTAGAGGGAAATCCTGAGCTGTATTTAATACATGCAGATGTGAGGTTCTATGCAAGCTTTAAGGTGAAAGAGAAGTCCTCTGTGAGAGATAAATATGAAGAGATGTATAGTATAAGAAGATCTATGATGGATAAGGAGCTAGAGGAAGAAGAGAAGGTGTATGTGAGAGTTCCTTCTAAACGAGCATTTAATAAAGAAATGACAGGTTGGTTAGATAAAAAAGAAAGAGCAGAAGTAGTTCGCAAAGGCTTTGAAAAAACTTTAGGTAGAGTATTAGCTAGGGTGATGGGAGGTAGATAAGATGGTAGTGTTGGTAGATAAAATAGAAGTAATAGCTTGTTATGTTTAAAAATAGAAGCAATATGTTTAAAAATGTAGACAATATCTTTAGAAGATTTAGCAATGTTTTATTAATAAGTTTAGTGTTTTGTTGTTTCTTAGGATGTAGTCAACCACCTAAAGATGGTCATTATAAGGCTGTTTCTTTTAGTAAAGTAGATAATAGCCTAATGTTTGGAGCTACATTAGGGTATATGGAGTTTATCGCTGAGGTAGTTCCTTATCTAAAAATAGAAGATGGTGATGTAATTACTGATTTTCCAATAAAAACTAGGGAATCATTGGAGAATTTTAAGAGTTTTACGGGAGCTACATATAATGATGGACGTTCTCTATTAGATAGTATTTATAAAGTTCAGTTAAAGAATGATACTCTTATGATAACGTTTCACTATGTAGGTACATCTCAGCCGACTAAAGATTTTGTATTTAAGTACTTACCTATATCTAAAGAAGAGTATGATGAAGGCGTTAAGAAGTTGTTTTTGAAACAAGAAGAGGTTAAACATAGCTTTACGACAATGGACTTGTCGAATTTAGATTATACACAAAAAAGACCAGCCTATCTGAAAGATTATAAAAGTATGGTAGCTATGGAGAATATGTTTTCTTCTGGGGAAAGTACACAGTATACAGATCAAATATATACTTCTTATAGAACGGTAGACCTGAGAACGTATAAAGATACTACGTACGATTATAAAGAATTCCAAATAAGCAATAGTGAGGTAATTAATAAGAGTGTTGCAAATATTGATGATTTGGTATTTAATGATTTTTATGTCTATGTAGATACTAATATGGAGACACAAGGTATAGTGCTTGAAAAAAAAGAATGGGATAAAAAGTCTATAAAAGAGTTGTTCGTTAAGCTAAAAGAGAAAAATAAAAATGCTGAACTGAGTTTCTTTGGGCTTCCTCAAAAAGATAAAGATGGTGAAATTAGTAATATTGCCCAGCAATTAGCTGTGAAATGGAAGGACGATCTAAAGAGTGTTACTCTAATCATCGACGATATTCCTGAAAGTATTAGAGATACAGAGCTTTATAAAAAAGCATTTATTACTGAGAAGGATAGTTCAAAAAAATTAATTGATAATTGGATGTACTATCTGAATTTAATAGAGCAAGCAAATGTCAAGGTATATATTATATCACCTAGTTTTGATGAGGTTATTAAAGGAGATGATGAATATCATAGACAACAGAGCTTTCATGGGGAACCTATTTTGAAAGTGTATGAATATGTATGGAGAGGGTATTATGAGTGGCAAAATAGTTATTAGTGGATGGACTCTGTAATAAAAAATAAGCAAAGCGACTTCTGGTGTATCAGGAGTCGCTTTGCTTATTTATAAATATGTATTATCGTTTATAGTACGCTATAATACTCGCTTTTGCGATGGTGTTTGCCCATAAGTTAAAGCCTACAATGGCAGGAGTAGTATTTCCATCTAGTCCTAGTTTATCCGTTTTAAGGGCATGTACTGTTATGATGTATTGGTGATATCCATGATCTACAGGAGGACATGGTCCACCAAAACCTTTTATTCCATAATCTGTAAGGCTCTGTATAGTACCTTTAGGTAATAGAGGAGAGTTGACTTTCCCTGCATCAGTTACTAGTTCGTTTATATTGCTAGGAATATCAAAGACTACCCAATGCCAAAAACCACTTCCCGTAGGTGCATCTGGATCATACATCGTGATGGCAAAGCTCTTGGTATCTTTAGGAGCATTGTGCCAAAATAACTGAGGAGATTGATTCTCTCCATCGCATCCAAAACCATTAAATTCGTGTTGTTTAGTTGTTTCTCCACCTAGATCTTTACTAGATAATGTAAAGGTGTTCTGTCCAAAAACACTAGTCGATAGTGTTAGTACTAGCCCGATTATAAAATTTGCAGCTTTCATTGTGTTATGATTAAATGTTTAGGGCAAATTTATAGTAAGGTCTATAGTAGGAGTTAGCGGGATTGGGTCAAAAAATGTTGCTAGAAGCTCATTGTTTTTGACTTTGTTTAGGAGTGATATTATACTTGGATTTATACGCTTGTATAAAACTAGATACATTCTCATAACCTACCTTTAGATAGATTTCTGATGCAGTAGTTGCATGCTGTGTAAGTAGGGTATGTGCATATTCTAATCTTCTGTTTTGAAACCATCTGCTAGGAGAGTCGCCATAGTGTTTTTCAAATTCTCGTTTGAAAGTAGATACGCTCATATTGCACAGAAAGGCTAGCTCAGATAGAGTGAGTTTGTTTAAGATATTCTTTTCTATTGTCTGTGTGAACTTTAAACTTTTATTATTGTTGTTAGTTATAAAGGATTGAAGAAATGCTGGTCCATTGATCTCAATGAGGTATAGCATGATCTCTTCTAGTTTTATATTTAGTAATCTCTTTTGGATAGAGGGAGATAGTTTAGCTATATCCATTAGACTTTTTACAAAGTGCTTACTGAAGTTATCGTAGTTAAAAGTATGGATAGAGTGAGTACTTTTATTTTCTACTAGTTCTATCTTGTATTTAGAGATAAAGTTAAGTATCAATTCATTGTCAAAGAACAAGAGGATACTTCTGTAATTAGCTGTATTAGATAGTTTTTCGGTCATTAAACAATGACCAGCTTTCATAAGGATGAATTTGGAGTTATCTAGTGCTTCAAAAGAGTTGTCAGACCATACTTCCTTTGTTCCTTCAACTAAAAAACTAAAAGTGTTTTGATTTAAAATTACTTGTTGTTTAGAGATCTCCTGTCTAGTATGATAATCAAATATAGTTATCTGTTCAGTGACATCAGTGATGAAGTCGTTGGGAAGAAGAATGCTTTTCATACTATCAGTTTTAGGCTATGTAGGTCTTTTTATTTCACTATTATAAATAGGTTTTAATAGGTAGGGTAAATGTAGTGAAATAAGCGAAGTGAAAAGAGGTTGAATAGTCAAGGAGAATGTAATTGTATTTATGAGGACTTTTTATTTAAGCAGTAGTGAGGAGATTGATGTTACTTTATGAATATTGTAAGCAGAATTTTGATAAGGCTGTTAGATGCTTTAACAATTGTTTGTTTATTTTAAAGGAGGAAATGAGGTTGTTTTTTGAGATAAAATATTGTATTTTAGACAGTTGTTTTTAAGATGGGAATGGTAATAAATTCTAAAGGAAATGTTTAAATTCCTTCTATACTCTTCTTGAAATGAAGAAATATAAATTATCTTTGCTCCTTTAATTAAATTAATCAAAATGACATTAAATCAGATTTTAACTCCGCAGATAGAGAAGGCGATTCAACAATTATACGGTGCTACTGTAGATAAAGTTGAGTATCAGGCGACAAGAAAAGAGTTTGAGGGTGATATTACTGTAGTTATCTTTCCTTTTCTAAGACAGATAAAAGGAAACCCAGTAGAGATTGGAACGAAGATAGGTGAGTACTTAGTAGAGAATACTTCTGTAATAGAACGGTTTAATGTAGTAAAAGGTTTTTTAAATTTAGTTGTTTCAGATAGTTACTATATCGATTTCTTTAACGCAATACGCAGTGAAGAGCACTTCGGATATGTAACTCCTACACCTGGTGATAAGTCTGTATTAGTAGAATATTCTTCTCCTAATACGAATAAGCCTCTTCACTTAGGTCATGTTAGAAATAACTTATTAGGATATTCAGTAGCTGAGATATTAAAGGCTTCTGGTAAAAAAGTTTATAAAACACAGATCATTAACGATAGAGGTATCCATATCTGTAAGTCTATGTTGGCTTGGCAGAAGTATGGTAATGGAGAGACTCCTGAGTCTACTGGACTTAAGGGAGATAAGTTAGTAGGAAACTACTATGTGAAGTTTGACGTGGAGTACAAGAGCCAAATCAAAGAATTAATGGCTCAAGGTATGTCTGAAGACGAAGCTAAGAAAGAAGCTCCAATCATTAAAGAAGCAAAACAGATGCTTGTAGATTGGGAACATAATAAACCTGAGGTTATTGAATTGTGGAAAACAATGAACCAATGGGTTTATGATGGTTTTGCGGTATCGTATAAAAACTTAGGGGTAGACTTCGATAAAGTATACTACGAAAGCAATACTTATTTATTAGGTAAAGATGAGGTAGAGAAAGGTCTAGAGCAGGGAGTATTCTTCAAAAAAGAGGATAACTCTGTATGGATAGACTTATCAGAAGAAGGATTAGATGAGAAGTTAGTACTTCGTGGAGACGGTACTTCTGTATATATGACACAGGATATCGGTACAGCTATACAGCGTGTGAATGATTTCGGCGATGTAGGAGGTATGGTATATACTGTAGGTAATGAACAAGATTATCACTTTAAAGTTCTGTTTTTAATTCTTAAACGTCTTGGTTTTGACTGGGCTGAGAGTTTATATCATTTATCTTATGGAATGGTAGAGTTACCATCAGGTAAGATGAAAAGTAGAGAGGGAACTGTAGTAGATGCAGATGAACTAATCCAAGAAATGACTGACACCGCTAAGTCTATCTCAGAAGAATTAGGTAAACTAGAGGGGTACTCTGAAGAAGAGCGTACTCAGCTATTTACTACAATAGGCTTAGGTGCATTAAAATACTTTATCCTAAAAGTAGATCCTCGTAAAGGGATGATGTTTAATCCTAAAGAATCAGTTGATTTTGCAGGAAATACAGGACCGTTTATTCAGTATACGTATGCTCGTATCCAATCTATCTTAAGAAAGGCAGACTTCGATTATACATCAGAAATAAAAGGTATCACATTAGACCCTAAAGAGAAAGAATTATTAAAGTTATTAGAGGAGTTCCCTGTAGTGATTCAGGATGCTGCTCGTACACATAGCCCTGCTCTTATAGCTAATTATGTATATGAATTAGTAAGAGAGTATAACTCTTTTTATCAAACGGTATCTATTCTAGGAGAAGAAGATGCTGTGTTAAAAGCGTTTAGAGTACAATTGTCAGAAAAAGTAGGAATGGTGATTAAGGATGCGTTCTCATTATTGGGAATCGCTGTACCAGACCGAATGTAATCTTATATTTTTTTGTGAAAGTAGAGAAATCATACCTATACCAGTCACTTGCCATTATAGTAATGGCAAGTGGCTTTTTTTTATTCTTTAAAGGAAATTTGCCTAAAAAGTTATTTAGCGAAGAGGCTCTTCCTACAAGTAATATTGTAGTAGATAGTCTGATGCTAGAAGCGCTAGAAGGCATAGAAAAAGAGAAGCTAGTAACTAAAGATAGTCTAAAGACTGAAAAAACAGGAATAGATGATGAGAATGTAATCATCGTTCCAGAAGATGTATTTACTAGTGATGAAGATTCGGGTTCTTTTAAAGGAATGGCGTATCTGGAGAATTTCTTTGCAAAACTGTATGCTTTAGAACAACAAAAAGGAGCACGTGTTCGTATAGCTTATTATGGAGACTCGATGACAGACGGAGACTTAATCGTACAAGATCTGCGTAAGAACTATCAGAGTAAATATGGAGGTATGGGAGTAGGTTATGTACCTATTATGTCTGAATCTGCACAGTCTAGACTATCTGTTATCCATAAGTATTCGAATAACTTTAAGATGCAATCTTACTTAAATGTCAAAAATCCACAGAAACCATTCGGGGTGTCAGGACAGGTGTATTTCGTGAAAGATACAGTTAAACCTACTTGGGTGAGTTATACAGCAGGTAAAATGCAAAATATGACAATGCTTTATAATCCAACACTTTATTATGGAAGTTCTAATAATAAAAGAGGGGAAGTAGCAGTTATTATAAATAAGGATACTATTGTCAAGAAGTTAAGTATCAGTTCAGAATTAAATAAACTGAAGATAGCTGATGGTAATATTAAAGATGTTAAACTACTATTTAAACATGCTGATTCTATTCCGATATATGGTGTAGATTTTAGTGCAGGTGGTGGAGTACAGGTGGATAATTTCTCTAGTAGAGGTAATTCAGGATTGCCACTATCGTTGTTTAAAGTGAGTTTAATGCAGAAGTATCAAAAGAATTTAGATTATAGTCTAATTGTATTACACTATGGTGCTAATGTTTTAAACTACGGATCTCTAGATTACTCATGGTATACGAAGAAGATGGGGAATGTGGTGAAACATTTAAAACAATGTTTTCCTAATGCTAGTATTCTAGTAATATCTACTGCGGATAAATCATCTAAAGTAGAAGGTGTGATGAAGACAGATGCTGCTGTAGAACCACTGATGAAGGCACAGAGAAAATATGCTATGGAAGCTCATGCTGGATTCTTTAACCTATACGAAGCTATGGGAGGAAATGGTTCTATGGTCAAATGGGTAGAAGAGGTACCTGCAAAAGCGAATAAAGATTATACACACTTTAATCATAGAGGAGCTTCTGATATCTCAGGTAAGATCTTCGCTAGATTAGAGGAGGGGTATACAGATTATAAAAAGAAACACACAGGACAAGTGCCTGTTAAGAAAGTAGATTCTCTTCAGCAACCAGATAAAGAAACTGTTGTAAGAGAAGATAGTTCTAAACAAAAAATAGAAAATGAAAAGGAATAAAATTGCTGTTTTTGTTGTAGGTATTTTATTTCATATTGGTTCTTTTGCTCAGGTTAATTCACTTCGTACTAATGAGTTTAGTGATGAAGAGGTAGAAAATGTGAATGAAGAAGGAATAGGAAATAAGATCTATTACGCAGAACAATTAAAAACTTTCTTTGAGAAAGTTCAGAAGATGACTCGTTCTAAGGAAGGGAAGATAAACATTGTTCATATAGGTGATTCTCATATTCAAGCTGATTTTTTTAGTGGAAGAATGAGATCTTTACTTCAAGATAGATTTGGAAATGGGGGATTGGGATTTGCCTTTCCTTATAAATTAGCTAAGACTAATGGTAACTCTCTTGTTAGGTATTCTTCTAATGCAGAATGGAGTAGTTACAGAAACATATTTCCTGTAAAGGATGCACAGGTAGGATTAAGTGGAATAGCGCTTTCTACGAATAATAGTAATGCTGTTATAGAGCTAAGTGTACGTGATGCTTCGTATGGTTTTTCTCGTATGAAAGTTTTTACACCTTCTAATAAAAAGGAGTTTAATGTAGGAACGGCTAGTCAAAAGGTTTTCTTAGAATCAACTGCGCCTAAGAAGATTTCTCATCAGATTAAAAGAGGAGAGTCTTTAGGAGCTATTGCTAATAAGTATAACACTACTATTACTGAGATTAAGAAAGCGAATAATATGAAGACCAACACTATTCATGCAGGTAAGAGACTTAGTATCCCTACTAAGCAGAGAGAATCTGTGGCGGTGTCTAACAATATGTTTAATGAGCTATCTGGAGAGAAGAATGATGTATTCTATACCTTTGAGTTAGGAGAAGAGTTAGATCGTATCTATTTCTACTCTAATCAACAGGCTGAAGCGTATGACTTAAATGGTGTGGTACTAGAGAATGATAAGCCAGGTATACTATATCATACTATAGGTGTGAATGGGGCGAGGTTCTCTGATTATACTAAATACGATTTGTTCTTTAAGCAACTTAGAGGATTAGAGCCAGACTTAGTAATTGTATCTATGGGAACTAATGAGTCCTTCGATAGAATGAGTGGAAGAGATTTTCAAGAGCAAGTCAATATGTTCTTAGCTAAGGTAAAGAAAGTAGCACCTCATGCAAGTGTGTTATTGACTACACCTCCACCATCTTATTTCTCTAAAGATAAGCCTAATACTGTAGCAGCAGAATTATCTAATGAATTAATCATTAATGGAATAGATGGGAAGTATGCTATCTGGGATTTATATTATAATCTAGGAGCAACACTAGGCTTGTCTAGTTTAAGAGAGAACGGAATGTTATCAAAAGATCTTGTGCACTATACCGTGAAAGGGTATGAATATACAGGAGATTTATTCTACGAGGCTCTTATCGATGCTTATAACCAATTTGTCAAACAAAATAGTGCTTTTTAATTAAATGAGTCTATTTAATATTGAAATACCAAGTATAACTATTGATCAAGTAATCAACTGGTTTACTTTTAATCCTAAAGAACCTTTATTATTTAATTCAGGTCTGTTCTTAGGAATATTTATTGTGTTTTATCTCTTCTATATCTTGATGAGAAAAACCTTCCACATTCGCTTATTGTATGTGACCTTATTCTCTCTATTCTTTTATTATAAGTCTAGTGGGATGTATTTTATTATCTTGATAGGATCCTCTTTAATGGATTACTATTTTGCTAATATTATTAATCATACCTTGAATGCTGCTAAGAAGAAACTACTCTTAACGATTAGTATTGTTGTAAACTTAGGGTTATTAGGTTACTTTAAGTATACAAACTTCTTTTTAGATGGAGTTAATTTCTTTGCGAATACGAAGTTACATTTAGATGATATTATACTACCTGTAGGGATCTCTTTCTTTACGTTCCAATCTATTAGTTATATTATAGAGATTTATAGAAAAGAGATAGAGCCAACGAAGAACTTTTTAGATTATTTATTCTTTATTTCGTTCTTTCCACAGTTAGTGGCAGGGCCTATTGTTCGTGCAAAAGACTTCTTGCCACAGATATATAAGAATATTTATGTGTCTAGAGATTATGTGAATGAAGGGTTGTTATTAATTATCGGAGGGTTATTGAAGAAAGCAGTTATTTCTGATTATATCTCTATTAACTTCGTAGACCGTGTATTCGATGCTCCAAATAGTTACACAGCATTTGAAAATCTAATGGCATCTTATGGATACGCTATTCAGATTTATTGTGACTTCTCAGGATATTCAGATATGGCTATTGGTATAGCATTGTTGATGGGATATAGATTGCCAGTTAACTTTGATGTACCTTATCAGTCTATGTCTATTACAGAGTTCTGGAGAAGATGGCATATATCGCTTTCTACTTGGTTAAAAGATTTCTTATATATATCAGTAGGAGGAAATAGAAAAGGAAGTTTTGGAGGGTATTTCTTTCCAGGATTATTCTTTGCAGGTATCTTAGGATGGGGAATTTACTATATGAATGAAAGTATTATTCCATTAATCCTAGCTGTAGCATCTATTGTTGTCTTTGGTTTAACCTTCTTGTTAGCAAAAGACAAAAAGAAAAATATGTATACTAACTTTAACCTATTAACGACTATGTTATTAGGAGGGTTATGGCATGGAGCTAGTTTGCGTTTTATTGTGTGGGGAGCCTTACACGGTATTGCTTTAGCGATACATAAGATTATCATGGAGCTGTTTCCTAGAGCCAAAGGAGTTAAACCTAATTTCTTGTGGAGAATATTCTCTATATTCTTAACGTTTAACTTTGTAACGTTTTGTTGGATATTCTTTAGAGCGACCTCTTTTGATACAGCATTAAATGTTATCAATAATATTGCAAGTATAGAGTTTGATTGGGAAGCTTGGACTACTATTGCTATGGGGTATAAAAATGCGTTTATGCTGATCGGTATCGGATTCGTATGGCATTATATACCTAAGTCATGGATGACAGTGCCTCATCAGATGTTTAATGTTGCACCAATGTTTGTTAAGGCAGTAGTACTAGGCTTTGTGTTTTGGATTGTTTATGCAACTGCAACAGCAGGACCACAGCCATTCATTTATTTCCAATTCTAAAATAAGATAAATAAAAATGCCCGATTCTAATGAGTCGGGCTTTTTTTGTATTATCAATAAAGATTATTTCTGTCTTAAATCAGCACTGTGTTTAGGAGACAATAGAGGTTCTGCGAACTCTATTACTTTTTCTTCTTCTAAGGCTCCTAAGATAGCATATACATTTCGATAGTCGGTTTTGCTAGGAATGTTAATCACGAAGTATTGCTCACTACACACTTCTATCTCTGTACCTGAATAAAGAATCTCATTGTATAGGTCTTCTCTGTTATACTTTTCTTTTTGAACGATAACTTGCACAGTAGAGTTTCCTGAAGCAGTATCTACATAACGATATGTAAGTGTGTTTTCTGTTTCGTCAAATTCTGCATAGATAATATCATCACATGAAAAATCAGGTCCATAAAAAGGAATATTATCAACTTGGTATAATCCTTTTTCTTTATCTATGGTCTTTCCCCAAAAAGTCTCGACCGTATTTTCTTCTAAGACATCACTATAATATCTAACTAAGATTTGTTGATATTGCTCTTCCATTGTGTACTAATATTTGTTCTATTTGTTTTAATCATTGGATAGATACATTATATGTTTCTATTCGCTGTCAAAGATAAGGCAAACTGTAAAATATTATACGAAAACAGTTGTTTTTGTGTTTAGTTTCGCAATTTAAGTTTGAGTAGTTTAGTATTAGTTGTGATATATAATGTCTTAAAGTCATCTGAGAACACACAATTAGTAGCTAGTTCTGAGAAGTGTACACGAGCGATTAGTTCAAGGTCTTTATTGAATACCCATAAACCATTAGGTCCTGCAGTAAATACATTGCCAAACCGATCTGACTTAATGCCTCTTGGCTTATCTTCTACTTCGCTAATAAACGGTGTGTAATCAAATACTTTAGCCGTTTCTGATTGTATTTTGTTTTTACTTAAAGGATATTGATATAGATAGTCTTTCTTTTGGTCTGAGTAGGTGATATAAAGAAGTTTATTATTAGTAGATAATGCTATTCCTTGTGGTGTTAAATCACTTTGAAAGAGCAATTCTAATTTATTTTTATTTGTGATTCTATATAAGCCATAAGTAGAGGTGGCTTTTTTCTGTTTTGATTTACTTTCTTTAAGAATGGTATCCGTAAAATAGATATTACCTGCGTTATCTTCTGTAAAGTGAGAAGGAGTTTGCAGTTGATGTTTTTGAGGATTATTGATCCAAGAGGTGAAGTTAAACTTTGGTTCCCTAATAATGGCACTCATTTTAGCTATTTTATCTTCTCCATAGAGAAAGAGTGTAAGTTCTCCCTGATTATTAAAGTGTAAAGCACTTGAGTTTAGGTCTCCATTCTTTGTGTTTTGACCAATAAAATCAATGGCTTCCAAATATGTTTTAGGCTCGTTATAATGTTCTTTCCAATAGTGTATTTTCTTATTGGGGAAGTCTGTAAAGAGCAATAAGTTTTCTGCTTGAATCCACAAAGGTGAATCAGCATATTGAAAACCTTCAGCGATTACTTCTATATGGGCGTTGTCATCAAATACTAATTGCGCTATAGGATTAATGATTTCAATTTTACCTATACGTTTACCACTTTTAGTTTGTGTGTTATTATGTTTAAGATTCTTATTCATAATAAGTTAATTGATAATTATAGAGATAAATATAGTGAAAAATGTAATATAAGGTCTTGTCATAATAAATTTAAATACAGTCTTTTTACTGTATAGATATTATATCTTTTTTCGAAATATAGATAAATACAAATTCTAAAGTATTGTTATATGAATAAGTGATTTCGTTTTTTTAAAGAATACTTTGTGATAATTATAGAATAAAATCTGTTACATTTACTTAGATATAACTACTAATAAGAAAAAGAAAAGATATGAACTTGTTTAAAAAATTAGCTGGAGAATTCATTGATATCATTGAGTTCTTAGATCCAACTCAGAATACAATTGTACATCGTTTTGAGCGTTATCAAAACGAGATAAAGAATAATGCAAAGTTAGTTGTTCGCGAAGGACAAATGGCTGTGTTTATCAACGAAGGACAATTAGCTGATGTTTTTAGTCCAGGTACACATACTTTAAATACGCAGAACTTACCTATATTAGCGACTTTAAAGGGATGGAAGTATGGTTTTAATAGTCCTTTTAAAGCAGAGGTTTACTTTGTAAGTACAAAGACTTTTATCGATCAACGTTGGGGAACTAAGAACCCGATTATTCTAAATGATAATCGCTTTGGAATGATAGAAGTGCGTTCTTTTGGTACATATACATTTAAAATAGCAGACCCAGGTAAGTTTATTAAAGAAATTGTAGGTACATCAGGAACCTTTACTACAGATCAAATCAATGATCAGTTGAGAAGTGCCATTGTTACTCGTTTTACAGATTCTATTGGTGAAGCTAATTTACCTATTGAGACGTATGCTGCAAACTTAAATGAGTTGTCTACTGCGATTTTCGCGTATATGAAAGACGATTTTGAAGTTTATGGTATGGATGTTACGAAGTTCTTAATTGAGAACGTATCGATGCCAGAAGAGATTAAGAAAGAGATCTTTGAGTTGAGTAGATTGAATCATGTTGATTTGAATAAGTTGATGCAGATGAAAGCAGCTAAAGCAATGGAGGCAGCTGCTAATAATCCATCAGGTGTAGCAGGAGCAGGAGTAGGTATGGGAGCAGGGTTCGCTATGGCTAATCAGTTTGGACAAGCAATGGCGCAAGGACAAACGTCTACTCAACAACAAGCACAACAACCTGTAACAAATACACCTCCACCTATCCCAGGTGCTGTAGCAGTAAGTTATTTTGTAGCAGTGAACGGGCAGCAAGCTGGACCTTTTGATTTAGAAGGATTAAAACAGATGACAACGAATGGACAGTTACAAAGAGATACCTTAGTTTGGAAAAATGGAATGGCGAATTGGGAAAAAGCAGGAGAACAAAGTGATTTAAACGCTTTATGGGCACAAACACCACCTCCGTTACCAAATATGTAATAAGATAAAGAAAGGTGCTTCAGAGGCTTTAAATCTTCTTCAGCACCTTTTTTTGTATAGGATTAGAATAAAGAGAATGTTAATAGCTATTTAATTAGAATAAGAAGTGTCATCAGGAGAAGAGATAAAATTAAATACATCAGAAGCTACGCCATGTAGCTCATGTGGTGGGCCAATGACCTATAAGCCAAGTGCTCAAGCATTAGTATGTGAGTACTGTGGTACTGTAAAGGAAATAGAGCAGGGGGAAGGAGAACTGAATGAGCATGATTTCGTCCGCTTTATGGAAAGCTATGAGAAAGAGAGTTTTAGTACTACGAAGGTTGTAGAATGCAGTAGTTGTCATGCTACTTCTACTGTAGATGAGAACTTGAAGTCGATGGCATGTCCTTATTGTGCTAATCCTTTGGTAGAACAAGATATACACGAAGAAAGATATATTAAGCCAGAGTATGTATCTCCTTTTGCTGTGGATAGGAATCAAGTATCAGGTATATTACAGAAGTGGATAAAAGATTTATGGTTTGCACCTAATAAAATACAGAGAGGAATATTCTCAGCAGATAATTTAAGAGGTGTATATGTACCTTTTTGGACCTATGATATGCAAACTCATACTGACTATAGAGGGGAGCGTGGAGATGCTTATTATGTGACAGTAGGTAGTGGTGAGAATAAAAAGAGAGTACGTAGAGTTTCTTGGTCAAGAGTAAGTGGTAGAGTGTCTAACTTCTATGATGATATCTTAGTGACAGGAAGTAAAACACTTAAGATGGATTTACTTAATTCTATCTCTACAGGTTGGGATCCTAAAGGTGTACAAAAGATAAAATCTGATTTTTTAAGCGGGTTTATTACAGAGAAATACCAAGTAGATTTAAAAGAAGGATATGATAAGGCTAGAGATATCGTTTATCAGTATGAGCGAGAAAGTGTAAGAAGAAATATAGGAGGAGACGAGCAGCGTATACATAATATGAATACAGATTTGTCAGATATTACATTTAAGCATATTCTTTTGCCTTTATACGTTAGTTCTTTTTCTTATGGCAATAAGCAGTATACTTTCTATGTCAATGGAGTAACAGGTAGAATCACAGGCGAACGACCATACAGTACATGGAAGATTGCTTTTGCAGTTTTATTAGGATTGATTGTATTATGTTTCTTAGTGTACTTGTTTAAAGATGCATAACTATGAAAGTAAAAAAAGTAGTAATAGGATTATTAATATTTTTTGTAGCTGTGATTTTAGCGTGGTTTGGTTACCTTTCTTATCTTGAGCGATCAAAACAACCATCCCTACTTTCAGGAAAAGAAGAAATCATTGAAGTGATGTATGTGAATTGGGCTTGTGATTGTGCAGATTTTATTGATACCTCTTTTTTTGTAGAAGGGTATGAGATAGATGAAAAAGATTGTATTTTTATAGAACCAAGTACTGGAAACTTGGCAATAGATAGTGATTCATTATACCATAAACAGTTTGATTATTTTATTAAACTAAAAGGGCAGTACTATATTGATAAAGGTGTACCTACTTCTTATGAACGCAAAACAGCAGAACCAATGATGACGGCAGATAAAGCAAGGGTATTTAGGTATTCTTCTTATGAATTTGTAAGAAAAGAAAAATGATATAAATAACAAAGCCTCCCATTAGGAGGCTTTGTTGTATATAAGCTATATGTTATTTAGCGTTGTTTTCTTCGATCCACTTACGTGCATTAACGAATGCTTCCATCCAAGGAGAAACTTCATCTTTTCTTCCTTCAGGATAGTTAGCCCAGTGCCATTGGAACAATGAACGCTCGATATGAGGCATCATTACTAAGTGGCGTCCTGTTGTATCACACATCATCGCTGTGTTAAAGTCAGAACCATTAGGGTTAGCAGGATAAGTATCATAAGCGTACTTCGCTACGATATTGTATTGATCTTCTGTCTCAGGTAAGTTGAATTTACCTTCCCCATGTGAAATCCATACTCCTAAAGTACTTCCAGCTAAAGTAGAAAGCATTATAGAGTTGTTTTCTTGGATTGTTACAGATGTAAAGTTACTCTCGTGTTTTTGAGAGTCATTGTGTTGCATCTTACCGTGTACCTCGTGCTCAGGGTTGATTAACTCTAACTCCATAAACAACTGACATCCATTACATATACCTACAGATAAAGTGTCTTGACGAGCAAAGAAGTTTTTCAATGCTGTATTCGCTTTCTCGTTGTACATAAATGCACCAGCCCAACCTTTAGCAGATCCTAATACGTCAGAGTTAGAGAATCCACCTACAGCTCCGATAAATTGGATATCTTCCAATGTTTCTCTACCAGAGATAAGGTCAGTCATGTGAACGTCTTTTACATCAAAACCAGCTAAGAACATAGCATTAGCAACCTCTCTTTCAGAGTTACTACCTTTTTCACGGATAATAGCCGCTTTAGGTCTTGGTTTAGAAGCGTCAACTACAGGTTTTTTACCGTCAAACTGAGCAGGGAAGCTGAAGTTTAAAGGTTGTACTTTATAGTTGTTATAACGATCTGTTGCTTTGTTATTCTTCGTTTGTTTTTGGTCTAATAAGTAAGACGTTTTAGCCCAAGTATCTCTGATAGCAGGCACGCTAAATGTAAAGTGATCTGCGCCGTTAGTGAATGATACTTGCTCATCTGTAGTTACAGTACCTATCTTAGTAGCGATAACACCTTTAGCAGCTAAAGCTTGTTCTAAAGTAGCATCGTCTTTTGCTTGAACGATAAGTGCGATGTTCTCGTTGAATAACGCTTTTACAGTATCTTTTTCGTTAAGAGCAGTTAAGTCATACTTAGCTCCTAAGTTTACATCAGCAAACGTCATTTCTAAAAGAGAAGTAACTAAACCTCCACTTCCGATATCGTGTCCAGCAGCGATTTGCTCATTCGCTACTAATTCTTGAATAGCATTAAATGCATTCTTAAAGTAAGTAGCATCAGTGATAGTAGGAACTTCTTGACCTATTTTGTTTAATACCTGTGCAAAAGAAGAACCTCCTAATTTGAAGCTATCTTTAGACAAGTTGATATAGTAAATAGAACCAGCATTTTTCTTTAAAGTAGGTTCTACTATTTTCGTAATATCAGTACAGTTAGCCGCTGCAGAGATAATAACTGTACCAGGAGCGATTACTTCGTCATTAGGGTACTTCTGCTTCATTGATAAAGAATCTTTCCCTGTAGGGATGTTGATTCCTAATTCGATAGCGAAGTCCGAACAAGCTTTTACAGCTTTGTATAGACGAGCATCTTCTCCAGCATTGTTACATGCCCACATCCAGTTAGCAGATAAAGAAACGTTCTTGATTCCTTCTTTAAGAGGAGCCCAAACGATATTAGATAAAGCCTCTGCGATAGCGTTTCTACTACCTGCAGCAGGATCTATGATTGCTACGATAGGAGCATGTCCTACAGTAGTAGCGATACCTTCTTTACCTTTATAATCAAGTGCCATAGCACCTAAGTTGTTAAGTGGTAACTGTAATGGACCAGTACATTGTTGTTTAGCCACACGACCACCTACACAACGGTCCACTTTATTTGTTAACCAATCTTTAGAAGCTACAGCCTCTAATTGTAATAATTGGTTTAAGTATTCTTCTACTTTGTTTACAGAGTAATCTAAATCAGCATATACACGGTTGATTGTTTTATCATCCATGATTGTTTTAGGAGAACTACCGAACATATCTTCGATAGCGAAGTCCATAGGTTTATCACCTTTAGTTTTAGACTCTATCGTAAAGCGGTGATCATTTGTAATCTCACCTACAGTGTACATTGGAGCACGTTCTCTCTCCGCAATCTTTGCTAAAGTATCGATGTCTTTTTGACCGATAACTAATCCCATTCTTTCTTGAGACTCATTCCCGATAATTTCTTTAGCCGATAGTGTAGGATCTCCTACAGGTAGTGCATCTAAGTTGATGTTTCCACCTGTTTCCTCTACTAACTCAGAAAGACAGTTTAAGTGTCCACCCGCACCGTGATCGTGAATAGATACGATAGGGTTGTGTTCAGCTTCTACCATCGCGCGGATAGCATTAGCAGCACGTTTTTGCATTTCAGGATTAGAACGTTGGATAGCATTTAACTCAATACCTGAACCAAAAGCACCAGTGTTAGCAGAAGATACTGCTGCACCTCCCATACCGATTCTGTAGTTCTCACCACCTAAGATTACCACTTGGTCACCTTCGGATGGTTTGTGTTTTAATGCTTGGTTTAGTTTACCATACCCAATACCTCCGGCTTGCATAATCACCTTGTCAAATCCAAGTTTACGAGCGTCTTCTTCATGCTCGAATGTAAGGATAGAACCTGTAATTAATGGTTGCCCGAATTTGTTACCAAAGTCAGAAGCACCATTAGAAGCCTTGATTAAGATATCGATAGGCGTTTGGTATAACCATGCTCTTTCGTCCATTGCTTGTTCCCAAGGGCGGTTCTCTTCTAAGCGAGAGTATGACGTCATATAGATAGCAGTACCTGCTAAGGGCAATGAACCTTGTCCACCAGCTAAACGGTCGCGTATTTCTCCTCCTGATCCAGTAGCAGCACCATTAAAAGGCTCTACTGTAGTAGGGAAGTTATGCGTTTCTGCTTTTAATGAGATCACAGAGTCAAACTCAGTCTCTGCGTAGAAGTCAGGCTTGTCTGCTGATTTAGGAGCAAACTGAGTCACCTTAGGACCTTTTACGAAAGCAACATTATCTTTATAAGCCGAAACAATATCATTAGGATTTGTTTCAGATGTTTTTCTAATTAATTTGAATAGAGAAGTAGGTTGTTCTTCTCCATCAATGATGAATGTACCATTAAATATCTTGTGACGACAGTGCTCAGAGTTAACTTGAGAGAATCCGAATACTTCAGAGTCAGTTAACTTACGTCCAAGTTTAGTAGATAATTCATTTAGGTAAGTAATTTCTTCTTCATTTAAAGCTAAACCTTCTTGTGCATTGTATTTAGCGATGTCTTCAATGTAGTTAATTGCTTCAGGAGCAATGTTGATTGTAAAGATGTCTTGGTGAAGTGCATCAAACTCTTGTAATAACATAGGGTCAAATGCGTCACTGTCTTCAGCTTTTACGAATTCCTCAATACGGATAATCCCATTGATTCCCATATTTTGAGTGATCTCTACTGCATTAGTACTCCATGGAGTAACCATCGTAGCGCGAGGACCGACAAATTTAGCATTGATTGTTTTCTCGTTAATGTGCTTGGCATTGCCAAATAACCAATTTAACTTTTGGATATCTTCATTAGATAAGTTGTTCTCTACTTGTACAGTGTAGAACTTTCTCGAAGGGTTTTCGAAGAAATGAATCATTACGTTAAGAATATTTAGTTGTTGTTGTAATGCACAAAAATAGACTAAAAAAATAAGATTTTAAAACTTAATATTTTATTGTGTAAAAAAGTAAAAGCCTTTGTTTTTTGACAAAAACTTTAGGGTAAATTATAGTGATGATTAATCTATTTTTTTATATCTCATCCAGAGAAAAAGGACTCTTTTAAAGGACGCTAAAGCATATAGATACGTTAGTGTAAAACCAGCTTTGCCTTCAAAAAAACCTCCTCGTATCAGACCTCTATACATAAAAGTACCAAAAGGGTTAGTAAAGAAGTATATTTTATATACTTTCTTATTGTTTAAAAAATCAGAATAACTAAGTACTTGTTGATAAATATCTAATTCAAAATGAAAGTTGTCAAATGATTGATCTACTATTGTAGTAATGGGAGCTTTCAGGTCTTTAATACTAGCAAAATAAAGTTTGTGGTCAGCTAGTGATAGACTATTAAAAAGTAATAAAGCAGGCTGTTTTTGAAAACCTCCTTTTCTTATGTTTTCTCCTAAGAACTGTATGTACTCTCTTTTTTTGATGTAAAGCGTAGTACTCTCATTACTATTAGCGATAATGTTATTGATCTCTTCTGCTAGCTCTGTTGTGAATTGATAATGCATCGGCATAAACGCAAACCAAGATACTTTTAGCTCAGTTAGCTTGTTGTGTAAGGATTGAAAGAGCTCATTTGTATCAACGCATAAATAAGTAATCTGTACACTATACTGATTGGTATGATCTATATAGTGTTTATCTTGTATAGGTAGTATCAGAAGAACATGATCGATTTGTTTAGGAAGATTTTCTATCCAGTTTTTTAGATCGATATTATTCTGATATATACTCAGTATTGTTAGGTTCATAATTATTCTTACTCTCTATTTTAGTATAATGTTTTTATTATTTGTTCTGTTGCTTATTTAAAAAATGTATTTTTGTGTCTTATATTATGTTAATTACTACGTATGAGTAAACTACCTATCTTAATGTACCATAATGTTCAAGAGGATTCAGAACAATTAAAAGCTCATTCTATTCATTGTTCATCATTAGAAGACCAATTGAAATACCTTGTTGAAAATGGTTATACTACTTTTCACTTTAGCGAATTAGAGACTCAAGCTGCTCTTCCTAAAAAGAGCATTATCATCACTTTCGACGATGTAACAGTTAATCAGTTAGACTTTGCTGTTCCTTTGTTAGAGAAGTATAATTTAAAAGCGACCTTTTTTATTCCTTTTCATTACTTAGGGAAGACCGACCTGTGGAATAATGGAGTAGAACCCATCATGACAGCAGAACAGTTAAAATCTCTTCCTGCTATTATAGAGTTGGGATACCACTCTTATAAACACCATCATTATGCGGGATTAACACTAGATGAGGTTAGACAGGATTTTGAAGACAGTGTTGAGGTAGTGAAGGAACATAACCTTACTGTTTATCCTGCTTTAGCTTATCCGTATGGTAACTTTCCTAGAAAAGATCCAGCAAAAAGCGCTTTTTTTGAAATATTAAGAACGTATAAGATGAAATATGCTGTACGTATCGGCAATCGAATTAGTCAATACCCTTTTAGTAGTGAATATGAGATTAACCGTATTGATATTAAAGGAACGGAAAGCATGTTTGGCTTTAAGTGGAAATTAAAAGTAGGCAAGCTATTTTAATCCCTTTTGTAACAACATTAGTTTTAAATACCTAGCGAATACTCCGTAAGCGTCTAATGTAGCTCCTGCTAGTCCAGCCGTTTTATCTAGATATCCTCTCTTTATAAAATAGATGTGGAAAAATCTGTAAAATGGCTTGAACGCTAGGTGATAATAAGATACTTTCTTTTTCTTTTTAAACTGTTCAGAGGCTTGGAACCAAGAATAAGACTCTTTTTTTGACATATAGTGAAATATTCCTTTATAGGTCAAATGCACTACATGATTTTTAAGAATCCCTGTTTTACCCTCTGTCGTATGCAATTTTTCGTGTACTTCACCTGTGAAGTGCACTCCTTCGTTATACACTAGACGCGTTACCTTATCTGCTTTGTGAAATAAAAACTCATTGATAAAAAAGTGTGGAAATCTAAGCTTAAAGGCTTTGTATTCTCCAGGGTTTTTAATGACTTCTAGTATTTCTTTTCGCAGGCTATCTGTCACTCTTTCATCTGCATCAATAAATAGAATCCACTTACCCTTAGCATAAGGAATAGCGAAGTTTTTTTGTGTAGAGAAGTTGACAAACTTATTTTGCAATACTAGACAACCCATATCAGTAGCTATCTGTGTAGTCTTATCGTTACTATAGGAATCTAAAACTATAATTTGGTCTGCAAAATCTACAGACTTAATAGCATCAGCAATATATTTTTCCTCGTTATAGGTAGGTATAATAACACTTAGATTCATAACGTTCCATTGTTTATGTAAAAATACATGTTAAAGATATGTAAATAATGTATTTTTATATCAATGCCATTCGTCTAAGTTTAATGGTTTTTGATTTTTGAGAGTAATAATTGTTAATTTATAATAAATTATTTTAAATATAGAAGTGGTGAAAGCCAATATTGTTGTGACTTTTATTTAAATTATTGTGTTTAGATAAGAATATAAAAAATATGTAAGTAGTCTATTTTTCGATGTTATTTCTTAACATCCATAGTTTTACATATCGTAGAAAAGTAGAGTAACTACCTAAAAAAGATAAGATAAGACCTGCCGTTCCATCTCTATATCCTTGTTGTATAATGTAGTGTTTAAAAAAGCGGAAACACGGTTTGATCATAAAATGGTATAAGTTTAGCTTACCCGTTTTACTGTCATAATCTCTAGCTTGTAGACTTGCGTATTGATTTAGTTTCTGAATGTGATTATCAAATCCTCTGTACGTATTGTGGTATAGTTTATTCTTTAAATAGCCTATTGATCCATCTACCTTTAGGGATTCATGGACAGCGTTTTGGTACGTACATTTGTTTTTATTAAAAAGGCGGATAACCTTGTCTTTCTGATATCCAGAATAATGTATTGCTTGGTTAAAGAAATAGTTTGATCTATAGACCCAATAAGCCTCATGGTCTTTTAAGCTATTACTAGTTATAAGAGTTTGTATTTCTTGTTTGAGTTCACCTGTTAGTTGTTCATCTGCATCTAATAGTAATATCCAATCATTTTTAGCCTTAGTTAAGGCAAAGTTCTTTTGATTAGAGAAGTTGTCAAACTCGCGTTGTATCACAGTAGCTCCTAAGCTTTCTGCAATGCTAACAGTATTGTCAAGACTATAAGAATCTATAACTATAATTTCATCCACAATGTCTCTTGCAGACAAGATACATTGTCTAATTCTGTTTTCTTCATTTTTAGTTGGAATTAAAAGAGTCAATTTATTAATCATTATAACAATTTAAATGATGAATGCGTTTAATAAAAGTAACATAATTAGACCAATTTTATTGTTTATGTAGGTTAATTAATTTAGTATACTTCATAAATGAAAAGAAAGATTGAATTAAGGCAAATGTAAGTCCATCTATTCCATTAAAAATCCCTTTTTTAAAGAAGTAGCATTTAATAAAAGAAGCAGCTCCATTCAGGATAGGTTTATACCAAGAAACCTTTTTCCCTTCATTAAATAATTGTTGGGCTGCCCAAGTAGAGTACTGATTTTTTTTATCTATAACTTGTTTGTAAGAGCTCCATCCATAGTGTAAAATGTGGACATTGATATTCTTTTCATTTGTTGCTATAATATGCTGGTGAGCCATATGGTTTGAAGGATAGGCTGTTTTTTTATTAAAAAAACGAATCTTTGAGTCCGGGTACCACCCCGAGTAATTAATTAATTGTTTTCCTAAAAAGTTCTTGACTCTGAATTTATAAGCATCGTAAGGTTTATTCTCGTAAGATTTTTTAGAGATGAAAATTAATGCATCTTGATCCAAAAATTCATCAGCATCTAAGTTCATAATCCAATCATTTTTACAATATTGTAACCCATAAGTTCGTTGAGGACCGTCACCTAGATATGCTTGAGAATAAACTTTTGCTCCTTTACTTTTTGCTATTTCTACTGTTTTATCAGTACTGTTTGAATCTATAATGATTACTTCTTCACAATATTGAAATAATGAATCCAAACATTTTTCAATGTTTTTTTCTTCATTAAAAGTTATTACAAGTCCACTAATTTTCATATAAATAATGTTGAGAGAGTTCAAAAATAATTGAATATTTATAAAATAATGTTTTTTTTATATTATTTAGCAAAATATTAGTTTATTATAAAATAAATTTGAACATAAGGTGATAATAGAGAAATAAAATATCCCTATTACTTCAATAGGGATATATAGTTTATTTCACAGTCAATTGATTATTTTTAACTCTAGAGTTAAAGGACTGTATATATGCTTTGATGAATTTTTCCATCTCTTCTCTTTTTGCAGTCTCTGTATTCATCAGGTTCTGCTTTAGTAGAGGGTCTTTTTTCCAGTTGTATAGACCTAAAGTTTTCTTCCCGTCGAAGGCTAAGTAGTAATCTCCTTTTTCATAGTTATAGATATTGTCTAAGTAGTTCACCACGAAGTCTTGATCAGACTTATAAGATTTACCATAACTTACGATTTTTGTGTTAATCTGTAGATAATCCATTAAACTTGGTAAGATATCGATCTGTTGGAAGTTTTTCTCTACTTTTTCAGTTGTTATACTTGGGTCATTAGGAGCAAAGAACAGAATAGGAATACGGAATTTACCTACATTCGTCTTCCATTCACCTTCTATAGGTTCAGCACAGGTATGGTCTGCAGTGATGATAAAAATAGTATTGTTATACCAGTCTTTAGTCTTTGCAGTTTCAAAGAACTTTTTAAGAGAATAATCAGCATAGGCGATAGACTCGTGTATATCTGCTTCTCCTTTAGGGAACTTACCTTTATATTTCTCAGGGATAGTATATGGGCTATGTGACGAAATCGTGAATAGAGTTGTAAAGAAAGGCTTCTTGAATCGGTCTAATTGTTTGATGTAGAATTGTAAAAACTCTTCATCAAATACCCCCCAAGTTCCGTCAAAGGCATCAGGACCTTCATACTCATTCTTTCCATAATACTCATCGAATCCTGCTACATTAGCATATTGGTCGAAGTTTTGACTACCGTTGAACGCACCGTGGAAGAACGCAGTGTGATATCCATTTTCTTTTAATATTTTAGGTAGTGTATATACATCGTTTAATGCATAGCTAGACGAAATGAATGTTCTATTCATTAAGCTAGGAATACTAGAGATAGACGATGGTACAGCATCAATAGATACTTTACCATTAGCGAATGCATTTTCGAAGAAATGACTATTCTGCGCTAACGAATCCATAAATGGAGTCAATCCTCTATGCATCGTTTCTCTACCAAAACTTTCTACGATTAACAAGACAACATTCTTTTTATTAATACTGTCATATTTAAACTCTTGTACAGGATTAAACACATGGTCTAGTTCAGCCTCAGTATAGAAGTTTACTTCTTCTAAGCTTTCGTTTTTACCCATTGTTTTTAATACTGAGAATGGAGTGTTTAAGACTAGAGCTGTATTTTTTAATCCTCCATATTGAGATGCATCTACTAGACGAATAGGTTTGCGTTGTAATCCCCCGCGACCTAATACAAGCATGATTCCTATTACTAATACCATCACTACAGTATCTTTAATATTGAATCTACTGCTTTTGATTTTGTAATCTATCTTTCTGTAGATCAACCAGAATATCACGAAGGATAAGAACATATAGACTGGTATCCACCAGTAGTCTACAATGAAATTCTTTAATAATCCTGGTAATTCTTGTTCCATACCAGAGGCAGTGATAAAGGCATAAGAACTACGTCTGCTGATAAATCTAAAGTATTCGTAGTCTACGAAGTTTAGACATAGTATGAATATATTCACTAAGTAGAAACTGTAAAATAAGAACTGCTGATACCCTTTGTTATTTTGAAATTTACCAGGGAATAGATGTAGTAAGGCGAATACAAGATTAATAAAACCTAGTGCCGCTAAGTCAAATCGAACACCTCCAAGGAATATCTTTAGATCCCAAGGATCTAATAAGTGTGAATTGTAAAAATAGAAACCTACTCTACATACTTGATAAAAGAAGAAGATTAAAAGAAATCTTTTAAAGAATAGGATACAATTTTGAGAAAATAATTTACTCATAATCAATAATAAAAACTTTTTTTAATAAATAAAAACAGAGCACAAAAGTACTCTGTTTTATGATAGTAATGGTATATTTAGTATTTATACAGCTACATTATATTCTCTTAAAGCATCGTTTAGAGATGTTTTAAGATCTGTAGATGGTTTTCTCTGTCCGATGATTAACGCACAAGGCACTTGGAACTCACCAGCAGGGAATTTCTTTGTATATGAACCCGGTATCACTACAGATCGCTCTGGCACATATCCTTTTATTTCTTTAGGAGTATCTCCTGTTACATCTATAATTTTAGTAGATGCTGTTAACACTACATTAGCACCTAATACAGCCTCTTTCCCTACGCGAACACCTTCTACTACGATACAACGCGATCCGATGAATGCATTGTCTTCAATAATAACAGGCGCAGCCTGTAGAGGTTCTAGCACTCCTCCGATACCTACACCACCTGATAAGTGAACATGTTTACCTATCTGAGCACAAGACCCAACTGTAGCCCATGTATCTACCATCGTTCCTTCATCTACATAAGCACCTATATTCACATAAGACGGCATAAGGATAACACCTGATGAGATATAAGCCCCATGACGAGCCACAGCATTAGGCACTACTCTGATTCCCTTCTCAGCAAAATTCTTCTTCAGAGGCATTTTATCGTGGTATTCGAAGATACCAGCTTCTAAAGTTTCCATCTTTTGGATAGGGAAGTATAGCACTACTGCCTTTTTTACCCATTCATTGATTTGCCATTCTGTTCCCTTAGGTTCAGCTACACGCAATTTACCACTGTCAATCAGCTCTATAACTTCACGAATAGTATTTTGAGTGTTTTGATCTTGTAATAGTGAGCGGTCGTCCCACGCTTTTTCGATTACTTCTTGTAAGTGCGTCATCTGTATTAGATTGAGGTTTGTTAATATATAATTATTGAATGGCTTTGATTACAGCCATTAAGTCTTGTTCTGCTAATCCTTGTTCACTAGCCTTTGCATACGCCTGTTCTGCAGCTTGTGTCAGTGCAGTATCCCATCCTGCATCTTGTGCTAGGCGAATGTCCTTTAGCATAAATTTTAATGGAAATGCAGCAGGATAGTTATCTTCTAGTATAGCAGAGGTCTTTATCTTACTCATACCAGAGCCACATGCACTATCATTTACGATAGCAGTCATCATCTCTCTATTTATTCCATTCTGTTCTGCGAATAGTACAGTCTCTGCTAGCCCTTGTACTACCACAGACATATAGTAATTAATTGCTAGTTTAGCTTTGCTACCACTACCTGCCGTTCCTAAGTAATAATGGCTTTTACCCATTGCTTCAAAAAGAGGTTCGCAAGTCAAATGATCTTCTAGATCACCACCTACTAAGAATAAGAGCGTACCATCTATAGCAGGCTTTACACTTCCTGATACAGGAGCATCTAGATAGAAAGCCTCTTTCTCTTGTACTTGTTGATATAGTTTCTCAGCTAATGCAGGCGATATTGTACTACTGTTAACGAATGTTTTTCCCTTTAGATCCGTAGTGAGAATTTGCTCAAAAGTACTTTCTACTATTTTATCATCAGGCAGTGTTAGAAAGATAATATCTGTCTTAGCGATAAAATCTATCAGGTCTTCTATAGGAGTAGCTCCTTCAGCGATAAGCGGAGAGGTTTTAGCATTGTCTCTTCTATAAAAGTTTAGCTTATAACCTGCCTTTAAAAGATTGTGTGCCATAGGGGTTCCCATATTTCCTAATCCTATCCATCCTATTGTTTTCATATCTTTTATTTTTTGTGTTGAGGTTATTTTAATGATAAAGCAAATATAATGATATTTTTTTTTGAGAGTCGTTTCTCATGCTATGGAGTTACAGATTTTATACGAATAAATGTAGTGAGGCAATGAGGTACAAGAAGTATCAAAAAACGAAATTATTCTAAATAACTTTCTATTTTTGCCTATCAGCTAGACTAGAAATGAAGAATATAAAATGGGAAACCTTAGATCGCTTAAAGAATAGTTTCAAAGAATTAGAGACTCAAGAGCACTATATCTATATGCCATTTATTAATCTAGCATACTATCCAGCAGAGCCTTATCGATCTAATTATTATGGAATAGGGCTTCTAGAAGAGGGAGAAATTACCTTCTATATTGATCTTACAGAGTATACTATCCACGGGCCTGCTATTATTTTTGCAGATACTACATCAATTAAGAGATGGGACAAGACTCGTCGTACTTATGAGATGATGACAATCTTATTCTCAGAAGATTTCTTACAAGATAAGTTAGTAGAGAATAATGTACTCGCTTCCTTTTCGGATTTATCCAGTCTAGGAGGTTGTGTCACACAGTTAGATTCTAAAGAATTTGAGAGTTTTAAGGCTATGTTTAAGGTCATAGATCTCTATCATAATTCAACCAACTCTTTCCATACAGAAGTAATCAGAGGCGTGATCTACAGCATGATTCATGAAGTAGCCTATCTATATGAGAAATATGGTAATGTGACCAAAAGTCTACATAAACTTGCTCTCAAATTTAGAGAAGCAGTAGGTAAGCACTGTAAAGAACATAGAAGTGTACAGTACTACGCTGATTATCTCCATGTACATCCTAAATATCTAAGTCAAGTAATCTCTTCAGAAACGGGATTGACTGCTAGTGAATGGATTCAAA
Source organism: Myroides profundi (assembly GCF_000833025.1). NCBI lineage: Bacteria > Pseudomonadati > Bacteroidota > Flavobacteriia > Flavobacteriales > Flavobacteriaceae > Myroides > Myroides profundi. Next base: position 3,054,283 of record NZ_CP010817.1, on the reverse strand, counting down.
ATCAAGTCATCTTAGAAGCTAAAATCTTACTACAAGACCAGAGTCTCTCTATAGGTACTATCGCAGAGATACTTCACTTTAGCGATCAGAGTACCTTTGGCAAATACTTTAAGAAGTATAGCAGTATAAGTCCTAGTGCTTATCGTCATAATCTATAAGAGTAATTAGTTATTAAGAACACTGCCTCCTTTTTATAGATAAAAGTATTGCTCTTTTATAGCGTATCACATTCTTGTTATAAGAAATAAGAATGCATTACCAATTAATCGAAGTCCATCGCTTCCTTTTCTTTAGTTCCCCATTTTGTTAACCTATTTATTGAATGTTGTGAATGACCATCTAATGATTCATAATCTAGTACTGTGTTTTTCTCTAAATGAAATGATTGGAAAATACCGGGAGAATAAAAGAAGTATTCCTCGACAAAGCCACTCTTAGCTCCACCATTATCGGGGTATTCTCCACGAATTGTCGAGGGAATTAGTATAAATGCTAGGTTATATAGGGGTTTAGAGCACATAGCTCTTAGGGGAGTAAAAAATAGTATTTATGTTAATGTATTGATATTTAATTCTTTAGAGGTTTTTGTTCTTGAAAAAAAGCAACTATCTTTTTTATTACTTATGGATGAAATGGCCTTTTTAGAGCCTTATTTAGAAAAAAGAGGGATTATAAAAGTGTTTTCTTGCTATAAATAGATGGTAAGAAGTAGATAATTTAAAAAAAGTGTTTCCTGTTTTTGAAGGGCTATAAATAGAAGGTGTAACTCGCTCATACTTACTTATTGGCTAAAATTAACTTATTTAGAACGATTATAGTTAAATGTTTGAAAACCGACATTTTGAACATCTATACCGTGTTATGGTGCTTGTATGCTAGTGCGCATTGATGGAATTTTGCCTCATGTTAATAGTAGCCTAGTGGCTGTGTGTTTTATTCTTTTATATGCTAGTGCATAGTGTAGTAGGGAAGAGAGATAATGTGAATTGTACTTAAGGGAGATACTTCTTGATTTCTATAATCTTACCTTTTGACTAAAAAATCTACTTTTTACCCCTTTACCTCATTTTGTTTAGATAATACATTTGCCACGTGTTTAAATAGAAATAGTGCTACTACTTAACGCAATAGTTCAATCAATAATAAATAGTTAAAGATGAAAAAAACATCTACTTTTTTAGGTCTTACTACAATCGCCTTATTATGGGCATGTCAAGATAAAAAGCAAGAAGGAGAATGGGGCGGAGATGGTCAAGTCGAGCAATATCCAGTACTTTCAATAAAAACAGAACAAGCCAATTTATTTACAGATTATCCAGTGGTGTTACAAGGGATAAAAGATGTAGAATTGCGTCCAAAGATTGATGGTTTCGTTGAAACGATCTACGTGGATGAAGGGCAAACAGTCAAAAAAGGACAACCCTTATTCAAAATCTACGCTCCACAATATCACGAAGAGAGTGTGGCAGCGGTGGCTTCGATAAAAAATGCTGAGGCAGAGTTAAACAACGCTCGTATGCAAGTAGCTAAAGCTAAACCACTAGTGAACGAAGGTATTATCAGTAACTATGAACTTGAGTCTGCAGAATATGCTTTAAGAAGTAAAGAAGCACAACTAGCACAAGCAAAAGCGAATTTAAACAGTGCACAGGCTAATGTAGGCTATACGCAAGTGGTAGCTCCTTTTGATGGAGTTATAGGATTAATTCCTTATAAAGTAGGAGCATTGGTAAGTAGTGCTTCACCAGAACCTCTAACTACAGTATCTGAGATAGGAAGTATCAATGCTTACTTCTCTATGAATGAAAAAGAGTTTATCGACTTTATGCAAAAAGGAGGAGAACAGACTCTTGAACAGAGACTCGCGAGTATGCCTGAAGTATCTCTTTTATTAGCGAATGGAAGTGAGTACAATCAGAAAGGAAAAATAAATACAGTAAGCGGACAAGTAGATCCTCGTACAGGTAGTGTGAATTTCAGAGCTGTGTTTACTAACCCACAAGGAATATTGAGAAGTGGAAATAGTGCTACCATCCGTGTACACGAGAGTGTAAGCGAGGCTATTCTAGTTCCTCAGAAGGCGACTTTTGAGGTGCAAGGGAAGCGTTTTATTTATGTGGCTAATGCAGAGGGTGTAGTGACTAGCACAGAAATTACGATTATGGAGAAGGTGCCTTCGAGTCAGTACTTCGTAGTGACAAATGGGTTAAAACCAGGAGACAAAATCGTAAGTGCAGATATAGGAGGACTACGTGAAGGAATGAAGATTAAAATGTAATAGAGGATAGCATTATGTTGAAAAGATTTATAGAAAACCCTGTGTTATCTACCGTGATATCTATCATTATAGTAATACTAGGGTTGTTAGGACTATTCTCATTACCTATCACACAGTATCCTGAGATAGCACCACCTACAGTACAGGTGACTGCTAACTACCAAGGGGCAAATGCTGAGGCGGTAATGAAGAGTGTGATTATTCCATTAGAAGAACAGATTAATGGGGTAGAGAATATGGCGTATATGAACTCAAAAGCGAGTAATGATGGTTCGGCTGTTATTACCATCACTTTTACACAAGGAGCAGACGCTGATATGGCAGCTGTGAACGTGCAGAACCGTGTGAGCCAAGCTATGAGTCAATTGCCAGAAGAGGTAATAAAACAAGGGGTGACTACAACCAAGAGATTGAGCAGTGAGATATTCAGTTTCTTAATGTATAGCTCTGATAGTAGATATGATCAGGCATTCTTAGAAAACTATGCTCGTATCAATATTCTACCTAAGATTAAGCGTATTAATGGAGTAGGGGATGCTTCTATCTATGGAGGACGTGAGTACAGTATGCGTATTTGGTTAAAGCCAAATGCAATGGCTTCTTACGGACTTACGCCGAGTGATATCGTGCAGGCATTACAGGAGCAGAACGTAGAGGCTGCGCCAGGTAAGGTAGGGGAGAATAGCAGACAGAGTTTTCAGTATGCTTTAAAATATACAGGTAGATTAGAAACACCTGAGGAGTTCGGAGATATTATTATCCGCTCTAATGGTACAGGTAAGATATTGCGCCTAAGTGATGTGGCAGAGATAGACTTAGGAGCCTACTCGTATGCGATGACCATGACTGCTTATAAACAGCACGGTACTTATATCGCGGTAAATCAGGTGGCAGGATCTAATGCCCATGAGATTATTAAGCAATGTGAAGAATTATTAAAAGAAGCAGAAAAAGACTTGCCTGCGGGTGCGAAATTCGAAGTATATGCAAATTCTAATGATTTCTTATTAGCCTCTATTGATAAATTGATAGCGACTTTAATAGAAGCATTTGTATTAGTGTTCATAGTAGTATTAGTGTTCTTACAGGATTGGCGTTCTACTTTGATACCTGCTATAGCGGTACCAGTAGCTATCGTAGGTACGTTCTTTTTCTTGAATCTATTTGGCTTCTCTATTAACTTATTGACTCTTTTTGCTCTTGTACTGTCCATCGGTATTGTGGTGGATGATGCTATTATCGTAGTAGAGGCAGTACATGCCAAGCTATATGAAGGGGCAGAGACAGCGAAGAAGGCTACAGTGAGCGCGATGAGTGAGTTGACTACTGCTATTATTTCGATTACGTTAGTGATGTCAGCTGTATTTGTACCTGTTACATTTATCGAAGGATCTGTAGGGGTGTTTTATAAAGAGTTTGGTATCACATTAGCTGTCGCTATTTTGATTTCGGCTATTAATGCCTTGACCTTGAGTCCTGCGTTATGTGCTATTATGTTGAAACCAGAGTCAGGTATACACGAGGAGAAAAGAGGTTTTGTCAATAGATTTAAATCTGCTTTTAATAGTTCATTTGACAGAATGACTAATCGCTATGTAGGTGTATTAGGCTTCTTGAATAAAAATAAATGGTTGTCATTAGGAAGTATCGTTGTATTCGGTGCCTTGTTTGTATTCTTAACGAAAACGACACCAACAGGATTCGTACCTAATGAGGATAGTGCTTCTATCTATGGTAATATTATCTTAGCTCCTTCTACTTCTCTTGAAGAGACTGAGCGTATCTCTAATGAGATAGATAGTATCGCAATGAGTATACCTGAGGTGAAGTTCACTTCACGACTAGCAGGTATGGACTTCTTCAGTGGGAATGGTAGCTCGTATGCTGTAGAGTTCATTAAGCTAAAACACTGGAAAGACCGCCCAAATCCAGAGCAAAATATTCACAGTGTAGTAGGACAGTTATTTGCTAAGACAGCGCATATTAAGGATGCTAATGTGGTATTCTTTGCGGCACCTACACTACAAGGATTTGGTAACAGTTCAGGATTCGAAGTACAGTTACAAGATAAGACTGGTGGAGATTATAAGAAGTTTGAAGAAATAATAGGAGGATTCTTAGGAGCGTTAAATCAACGTCCTGAGATTATGTATGCCACTTCGTCTTTTAATACGAACTTCCCACAGTATGAAGTGTCTGTCAATGTAGCAAAAGCAAAAGAGGCAGGAGTAGGAGTGACAGAGATTCTGACTACACTACAAGGGTACTTAGGAGGGATTTATGCAACGAACTTTAACCGCTTCGGTAAGCAGTATAAGGTAATGATACAAGCAGATCCTAACTTCCGTGAGAATAAAGAGGCTATCGATAAATTATATGTGAAGAATGAGCAAGGGGTAATGTCTCCTATCACAGCCTTCATTGATCTGAAGAAAGTGTACAGTCCAGAGTTCTTGACGCGCTTTAATTTGTTTAATTCAGCTTTCGTGAATGGTAGCCCTAATCCAGGTTTTAGTTCTGGAGATGCTATTCGTGCGATAGAAGAAGTAGCAGCACAGACTTTGCCACAAGGGTATGGTTTTGAGTATTCAGGATTGTCAAGAGAAGAGAGTGGTAGTGGTAACCAGACTGTTATTATTTTCGTGTTGTCTATCTTATTCGTTTACTTCTTATTAAGTGCTCAGTTTAAGAGTTATATACTTCCATTGGCAGTATTGTTCTCTTTACCAATAGGGTTAGCAGGAGCTTTTATTTTCGCTAAGCTATTCGGAATAGAAAACAATATATTCTTACAGATTAGTTTGATTATGTTGATTGGTCTATTAGCGAAGAATGCTATTCTGATTGTAGAGTTTGCGCTACAGAGAAGACAGTCAGGTCAGTCTATTGCAGCAGCAGCTATTGAAGGAGCGCGTATTCGTCTAAGACCTATCCTGATGACTTCGTTTGCTTTCATATTTGGATTATTACCGCTGATGATGGCGACAGGAGCAGGAGCATTGAGTAATAAGTCAATTGGTACAGCTGCGGTAGGAGGAATGTTGATTGGTACACTGATTGGGGTATTAGTTATTCCTTCATTATTTGTTGTGTTCCAGGCGTTACAAGAGAAAATAAGTGGAGCTCCTGTACTAGAAGAAGAAGAGTAAGTGTAATTATAAAGTGAGAAACGTATAAGTGTATCTATGGATGCGCTTATACGTTACACAATGACTTAAGTCAATGCGATAAATCAGAAGAATCATGAAATGGACATATAAAATATATATAGGTGCTCTAGCTATAGGGATGTTGGCTTCATGCCAATCCACACAGAGTTATCAGCACTTAGATATTGCTGCAAAAGAGCTTTATCGAGATACCCAAGAAGGGGATACATTAAGTATAGGCATGATGCCTTGGCAGACTTTGTTTAAAGATGCAAAGCTACAAGAGCTAATAACAGAAGGAATAGAAAATAACCTAGACCTGAAGATGGGGATAGAAAGGCTACATGCTTCTGAATCGTTATTAAAACAATCTAAAGCTGCGTTCTTACCTGATTTAAGTATAGGGGGAGGAGTGAAAAGATCAAGATTAGCTTATCCTCAAGGGTTTGGTTTTGTAAAGAATGCGACACAGTATGATGTATTCGCTAATACTTCTTGGGAAATAGATGTATGGGGAAAATTAGCGAGTAGCAAGCGTGCTGCCTATTATAGAATGCTTCAGTCTGATGCAGGACAAAAAGCTGTGCAGACTCAGATAGTCGCTCAGATAGCGGATTATTATTACCAATTATTGGCGTTAGATCAACAACAAACTATTATCGAAAAGACGATAGTGAATAGAAAAGTAGATGTTGAGACAATGCAAAAGTTGAAGGAGTCCAATGTAGTAACTGGTGCGGCTGTGGTACAGAGTGAAGCTAACTACTATGACGCTGAGGCTGCACTACCAGGGGTAAAACGCCAAATCAGAGAAGTAGAGAATGCATTGAATGTTCTATTAGGAAAACCTGTAGGTACAATAGATAGAGCTAACTTAACTGTACAAGAACTACCAATAGAACCAAGTATAGGGATACCTGCACATCTACTAAAGAATAGACCTGATGTGATGGCAGCTGAGTATGAGTTGGCAGCGTATTTTGAAGATGTGAATGCGGCTAAGAGAGCATTCTACCCTTCATTAAATATCACAGGAGGAGCGGGATTCTCTAGTTATGAGTTTAAAGATTGGTTTACATCTACAGGATTGTTTGCTAATATAGCAGGAGGTTTATTACAGCCTATCTTTAATAAAAGACAAAACAAAACAAGATTAGAGATAGCAAAAGCGAGTTATCAGGAGAAAGCATACAACTTCCAAAAAACAATGTTAGTAGCAGGGCAAGAGGTCTCTGATGCACTATATGCTTATGAGATGGCAGGTGAGCAACTGACTATGAGACAACAACAAGTGGATAAGTTAGCCTTAGCTGTTGATTATACGAAGAAGTTATTAGTGTATCATTCTTCAACGAATTATACAGATGTATTGACTTCAGAACAAGCACACCTTTATGCACAATTAGCACATAGTAATGATCAGCTATTAGAATGGCAGGCCATTATTAAGCTTTATAAAGCATTAGGTGGAGGTTGGAGAGAATAATTTTTTCCATTTATATATAGAGTAATGAAAGTGATACTATAGTGTAATCAATCTCTATAGTAGATTATTAATTACTTGACTCAGTCTGTTTATCGACATTTTACTTTTAGATAGTTAATCATCGTGCTAATTTGGGAACTATTTATAAAATTATATTGTGTCAATAGATTGAGTCTTTCTAGACAAATAATCTTTGTCGATTTTTTACTACTTTTTAATTGAGAGAGCCACATCGTGAGATGTGGCTTTTTTTTTGTATAATATTTTAACGTAATAAGGGATTAGTAAATAAGTGATAATGTATTTTTTGATTTGTTTTTTGAGCCCAAAATATTTGTTATGTTGTATAAATGAATTGATTAATATTTGAATAGTAATATGAATTAATTTGACTGTTTTTAAAGGTTATTGTTATTTGGATGAAGTATTATGAAGAAAAACAAAATATAAACATCAAACACAATAATGAACAAAAAAACTAAGATTTTAACCTTATCTATTTTGACTATTCTATTAGCATGTCAAGATAAGAAACACACAGATGAAGGTGATTATACCAAAAGGAACTACTGAGTTAATATTGCCATTTAATGCTGATAAGAAGAATGTAATTCCATGGGATGTTATGACGGTTCTTAAGGCTAATAAAGTTGAAACATTTGAGGCTAGTGAATTAGCAACTCATGTTATAGAATACGGAAAACCGTTTGTGGAAGGAGTTAGCCCTGGAACTCTTAAAACTTTAATAAAAACTAAAGATGGTCAAAACAGTGTGGATTTTGATTGTGAATATACTGGTCTTCATGGTAATATCATTATAGATACAGGTAAATATTATAACTCTAAGATTACTAGTACTCCTGTTCCAACAAAAGTTGAAATATTGAGAAAATAGAAAAAGATAATTGATTTGTTAGGCAGTAAATTTTAGGAATGACTTAGATAAATTTATCTAAGTCATTCTTTTTTTATGTAGTTAGTAAGGGAAATAGGTTAAGGTTAAAAAGAGATATTATGTGTGTTCTTAATTTCTCTCATCACAAAAGAACTATGTGTACTTCCTATACTATCTACCATGGCTAATTTATTAAATACAAAGTCTTGGTAATGCTTCATATCATTAGCATATACTTTTAGGATAAAGTCAAAATCTCCTGATATATTATAACATTCAACGACTTCATCTATAAGCATAATATCTTCAACAAACTTGTTATTGATAAAACGCTCATGTTGTTTGAGTTTAATATTGCAGAATACAATAAAACCTTTATTTAGCTTTTCAGCATCTATTAAAGCAATATATTTTTTGATAAAACCTTCTTTTTCTAGTCGTTTTATTCTCTCAAATACTGGGGTAGCAGATAGGTTTACTTGTTGAGCAATCTCTTTTGTTGTCAGGTTAGAATTATCACACAGTATTCGAAGTAGTTTTAAATCGGTCTCGTCTAGGTTATGCATCAGAATAATATTTTGTTTTAGTGGTACCAAATGTAATGATAATAGAATTAAAATCTTATAAAATAGTTTGTATGGTTATTTATTCTTAATTATGGTTTGTTTGTAATGGTTGTATTCTGTAATTGTATATTTGTTTAGAATTTTAGATTGTTCTTAAAATACTTCATCAAGCGAAAATAGGTTTTACTTAACTGTAGATTAAAAGGGAATCGTGTGAGAATCACGAGCTGTCGCGCAACTGTAAGTAACATTGAATATACTAGTCATATTATGCTCACTGATATAAAATCGGGAAGGGCGATTAGTGTAGTTATAAGTCAGGAGACCTGCCATTTTTGAATTGACAATGCTTTCGCGGTAAAGAGCTATAAGTCAGGTTTGATGCTATGATACACTGTTTCTATATCATGTAGAGATGGTATACTATAGCTATACCTTATCTATTAGAGTTTCCCCACTACCGCGTATTGCATTAAGAAGAGAGAACTTTTTAAGTGATTAATTAACCATTTTAAAAAGTTGTGAAAATGCAAACACAAGTATTAGGCTATCCGCGTATTGGTAGCCAAAGAGAGCTGAAAAAAGCAAATGAACAGTATTGGGCTGAGAAAATTGAAAGAGAAGAGTTAGAACAGGTTGCACAAACTATTCGTTATCAAAATTGGCAATTACAAAAGACAGCAGGTGTCACGTTAATCCCTTCTAATGACTTTTCATTTTATGATCAAGTATTAGATTGGAGTTTAACCTTAGGGGCTATTCCTAAAAGGTATCAACCTCTTCGTACAAATGAAGAACTGTCTTTACTAGATTTATACTTCGCAATGGCTAGAGGGTATCAAAAAGGAGGTTTTGATATTACAGCTATGGAAATGACAAAATGGTTCGATACTAACTATCACTATATCGTACCAGAGTTTTATAAAGGACAACAGTTTGAATTAACTTCACTAAAGGTAGTAGATGAATATAAAGAAGCCAAAAAGATTGGTATAGAGACGAAGCCTGTTATCTTAGGGCTTGTTTCTTATTTATTATTAGGTAAGGCAAAAGAACAAGACTTTAATGTATTGAGCTTAGCAGATAGTTTATTACCAGTATATATTGAAATAATAAAACGTCTGACAGATGAAGGAGTTCAATATATTCAAATTGACGAACCTTTTCTAGTTCTTGATTTAACAGAAGAACAGAAAACTGCAATTACATCGTTTTACAATACGATACAATCTACTTTTCCAGATCTTAAAGTAATTGTAGCTACTTATTTTGGAGGGCTAGAAGATAATACTTCCTTGGCAGTAGCTTTACCTGTAGAAGTATTACATATTGATCTAGTGCGTAATGAAGAGCAGCTAGAAGAGATACTTAATAAGGCTCCGTCTAGTTTAAAGTTGTCACTAGGTGTGGTGGATGGTCGTAATATCTGGAAGAATGATTATGAACAATCATTAACATTGATAGATAAAGCTATTGAGCGAAGAGGGAAAGAGACAATCATCATAGCAACATCGTGTTCTTTACTTCACAGTCCTATTGATTTAGAAGGGGAGGTGAAATTAACATCAGAAATCAAGCAATGGCTTGCTTTTGCTAAACAAAAGGTTCAGGAAGTAGTAGATTTAGCTAAGTTAGCGAGTGTTGTAGATAGAGAGAGTGTATCAGTTTATCAAGAGAATAAAATAGCTCAACACAATAAAAGTACATCTGCATTAATACATCATGAAGCAGTCAAAAAACGTGTACAAGGAATTACAGAACAGGATGCACAACGAAAAGCTCCGTTTAGTACAAGACAACCCTTACAACATAAAGCATTAGACCTTCCTTTATTTCCAACAACAACAATCGGTTCATTCCCACAGACGACAGAAGTAAGACAGTGGAGAGCTAAGTTTAAAAAAGGAGAGCTTACAGAGCAACAGTATGAAGATTTATTAAAACAAGAGACGGCTAGAGCTATACAGTGGCAAGAAGAAATAGGGCTAGATGTATTAGTACATGGAGAGTTTGAACGCAATGACATGGTGGAGTACTTCGGAGAACAGTTAGAAGGATTTACTTTTACTCAGAATGGTTGGGTACAGAGTTATGGAAGTAGATGTGTGAAACCTCCTGTTATTTATGGAGATGTGTATCGCAGTAAGCCATTAACAGTATTTTGGTCTGCTTATGCTCAGTCATTGACTAAACAAAAAGTAAAAGGAATGTTGACAGGGCCAGTGACGATATTACAGTGGTCTTTTGTACGAAATGATATCCCAAGGTCTGAGACTTGTACTCAAATAGCTTTAGCAATTAGAGATGAAGTAGTAGATTTAGAAAGTGCTAATATTGAAATCATCCAGATTGATGAGCCTGCGATAAGAGAAGGTTTACCATTGCGTAAAGCAGCATGGGATGGTTATTTGGATTGGGCTGTAAGAGCATTTAGAATTTCTGCATCAGGAGTGAAGAATGAGACACAGATTCATACTCATATGTGTTATTCTGAGTTTAACGATATTATACAGCATATTGCAGCTATGGATGCAGATGTGATTACGATAGAGTGTTCTCGTTCACAGATGGATTTATTAGATGCTTTTGCAGCATTTAAATACCCAAATGAGATTGGGCCGGGAGTATATGATATTCACTCTCCACGTGTACCTACAGAAGAAGAAATGTTGTATTTAATTAAAAAGGCAGAAAACTATATACCAACTAAGCAATTATGGGTAAACCCTGACTGTGGATTAAAAACGCGTCATTGGGAAGAGACTGAAAAAGCGCTTATAGCGATGGTGAATGTCTCTAAAAAACTGAGAGAAGAAAGTTTAGTAGAAGCTATTTAATAGAATAAGGCTCTTGTTGATCAACAAGAGCCTTATTTATTATTTTAGTTAGAAAGATAGACGAATGATTCTATCTAATTTATCCCTGTCTATATGAGGAGAAAATTCATTGTATAATTCATGCTTAAGTAGTGATACGATAGCAAAGAAATCTGAAGTAAGCGTTAAGTAGTATTGTTCTACTTTTTCTACTGATTGGTTTTCTGCTATTTTGATCTGATGACTTTCAGTCATTAGATTACCTACGTGAACTAAGATTTTATCAAAGGTCTCTGCTGAGGTATGCATTTGAAGAAAACCAAACTCAAAGATCAGATCGTGTAGGTTATTAACTTCTTTCTCTATCTTCTTACCTGTAGATAAGTGTGGACTAAGAGATTCTCGTTGTAAGATTGTATTTAGTTGCGTTAAGAATTGAAAGAAAACTTCTTGTTTCTTTTCAAATACTAATAAGTGACGTTCTCTAGACTCTTCACTTTTAGTTTGTCCTTGTAATAAGAGAACAGTAATAATAGCTGTAATTACAACTCCTAATAATGTACCAAAGAACTGACCAGGAAGAGAAGCTAGCTCAAATATTTCAAAAGTTATGGCTACGATAAAGAAGATAATTGTACTTGTTATAATACCTACTCTTGGCTAATTGATTTTGTTTTTCATAAAGTCTTTTTTAAAAAAGCGTTATAATGGTTTGATGAATAACAGCATAACCTTTTTTAAGAGATAGAAAAAGGAAAAGCTTATTCAGAATGAAATTACAACTATTTCTGATATAAAAAAGATTATCTTTTTTGATATGTCTTTCTATAAGCCGACATACTCATACTTTCATGTTTCTTAAAGAATTTGTTAGCATGACTCTCATCTGTAAACGTAAATTCAGAAGCAATCTCTCCTATTCGATGGTCACTGAATAACAGGCGATGTTTAATCAGCTTAAGTCTGTAGGAGATAATATACTGCTGCATAGTTTCTCCACATTGATTTAAAAAATAAGAACCGATATAAGATGGTGCAAACCCAAACTTATCACCGATAACCTGAGCTGTGAGTAGCTTTAAGTCATAGATATGCTGTTGAATATAAGCGATGATATCTAATATGCGCTCATCCTTAGTTTCTAAGTTTTTAGGAGTATAGTGCATTAGATTACGAGTAGCGATAATCATGATGGCATTAATATATTGTCTCTGTAAATCACAGTTATAAGCTTTAGGGTTTTGTATACTCTGGATTAAGTTTTGTACTATTTGATATATTACTTCTTTATCTTCCTCATCAGTTATGATAGAAGTAGATAGATGTGAAGCGTAATAAAGGACACATTCTAGGTGGTTAATAGTTAAAGCACTAGACTGTTTAAGATATTCGTCATTAATACGTATAACTAAGAATTCAGATTGCTTAGTTAGATCAAAAGAGTGTTTGTCTTCAGGTGTAATTAAGTATAGGTCTCCTTTCTTAAGTTTATTCTTACTATTATTAACGATGTGGTAGCCTTCTCCAGATATTACAAACACGAACTCGAAAAAGTTAAATAATCTATTCTGTAGAGGGCAAAAATCAAACTTTTCGCAGAATACTTCAAAAGGTTGATATATATTTTCTCTTGCCATATATATACTGATTTATAATTAAAATGTACCTATTAATAAGCTTGGTATCAGTTTATTTTTGTGTAAAAGTAATTATTATATGAAAGCAATTGTGTTAAAAGAATTTGGAGGTGTAGATAAGCTTCAAATTCAGGATATTGATATTCCTGTTTTAAAAACCGGAGAGGTATTAGTCAAGGTAAAGGCATTAAGTGTAAATCCTGTAGATGCTCTGACTAGAGCAAATAAAGTAGAGATTGCAAATCTCTTAGAGCAGTATGATCCTATTATTTTAGGATGGGACTTCTCTGGAATTATAGAATCTGTAGGCGAGAATGTCAAGGAGTATAAAGTAGGAGATGCAGTTTTTGGAATGGTTAATTTTCCTGGACATGGTAGAGCTTATGCAGAGTATATCGCTGTCTCTGTAGATCAAATAGCATTAAAGCCAAGTAATATCACACATGAAGAAGCTGCCGCATCTACATTAGCTGCGCTAACAGCTTGGCAAGCGTTTACGAGTTATGGAAAACTAAGACCTAATGATAAGGTACTAATACATGCTGCAGCTGGTGGTGTAGGACACTATGCTGTGCAGCTGGCTAAGCATTTAGGGGCGTACGTGATAGGTACTTCTTCTGCTAAGAATAAAGAGTTCGTATTAGGCTTAGGTGCAGATGAGCATATTGATTATAGAAGTGTGCAGTTTGAGGAAGTATTATCTGATATAGACTTCGTTTTAGAGGCTATCGGAAGAGATAATATTCAGAAGTCTGTCAGGGTGCTTAAAGAGTTTGGGTCTATAGTTGTTTTACCTTCAGGATCTACGAAAGAGGATGAGGCTGCTGCTAAGGCAAAGCAGTTACACGGCAGTCACTTTATGTGTGTTTATTCGAGTGCTCGAGATATGAAAATTATTGCTCACCTCTTAGAAAAAGGTATTGTTAAGGCTCATATTAGTCATGTTTTTGACTTCGAAGACATGGATAAAGCACATTTATGTATAGAAAGTGGTAATACTGTAGGAAAGGTAGTTGTGTGTATTTCTTAAAATAAATATAATAATCAAACATAAAAGATGGTATAATTATAAAGTATATCATCTTTTTTTGTTTTTATATATTTTATTATTTAGTGTTTTTGATATGTATATTGTTGTTTTTTTGGGTGTAATTACTAAATAATGTTAATTTTTTATATATTTGGATTAATGAATTTGTTTGATTCTATATGTTAACTATTCAAATAATCGTTATACTTTTATGAAAAAAATCACCTTACTTATATTAATAGGCTTCTTGTCATTTTCTTGTAGCAATGATGACAATAAAAAGAGCGATAAACCTAAAGAAGAGAAACCAGATTATCAACCTAAAATACTTATCCCTTTTGAAGAGCGTGGTTTGTGGGGATTCAGAGATCCGCAGGCTAATGTTGTGGTAGTGGTACCTCAGTATGAAGCTGTAAAAGACTTTGACCAACATAAGATAGCAAGAGTAAAGAAGAGTAAGTTATGGGGAATAATAGATATGTTAGGCAAGCCTGTGATCGCTCCTACGTATAATGATATTAAAGATTTTAGTATACAGGGATATGCGACTGTGGTAAGGTTGGAGAAAAGCGGAGTAATTAATACGAAGGGAGAAGAGAAAATAGAACCTTTATACGATGAGATTACAGGCTACTATGATAAGCAGTATGTAAAGGTGATGATAGAGCAGAAGTATGGTATCATAGACAAGGATTGGAAATTAGCAATCAAGCCTTCTTATACTAAGATTCGCGATTTTGGAACAGAAGGAGTGAATGCAGATCACATCATCGTAGAGCAGAATAAGAAGAGAGGTCTGATTAATAAGAATTGGAAGGTATTGGCGAATGCTAAATATGACAGTATTACTAAATTCGATACTAGAGGCATAGCGATGTTAATCGACTCGTTAAAGATGGGGATGATTAACACAGAAGGAAAGATTCTAGAGCCTAAGTACGAAGAGATTAAAGAGTCTAATGATGAGGTAGAAGTTACTTATAAAGTAGTTTTAAAAGAGAAATGGGGGCTGTTAAATAAAGATTGGAAAGAAATTATAGCACCTCGTTTTGAAGCAGACTTTAAGATATTTGAGTTTGATAAATCAGGTTATGCCAGATTACATGTAGGGGAGAAGTGGGGATTCATTGATAAGAATCACAAGGTGATCTTAGAGCCGATATACGATGAGATCACAGAGTTCGACGAACAAGGTTTTGCGCGTATTAAAGTAGGAGAGAAGTGGGGCGTGATTAACAGAGAGTTTAAGGTATTATTAGCTCCAGAGTATGATAATATCACTGTGTTTAACGCAGAGGGTTTTGCGCGTGTCAATCAGAAAGATAAATGGGGAGTGATTAATAAACAATGGAAAGTAGTTCTACCTGTGATGTATGATAATATTGGGACTTTACTACCTTATGATATGACAATCCTAACACTAGACGGTAAACTAGGGCTAGCGAATAAGAATTGGGAAGTTGTATTACCTGTGGATTATAAGGATATCAATGTGACAGAAGACCAAGGTACGGTGAGAATCTATAATGATATACCAGGTATAGAAAGAGCTATAGGGTTATTCCATTTAAAAACGTATAAACGTTTAGAACCAACCTATGAGCGAATAGATAACTATAACTCTTTTGGCTACGCATTAGTACAAAAGAATGAGATATCTAAGAACTTAATAGATAAAAACTTCGAAGAGCGATTAGATACTTATTATACTGAGATATATCCCTTTAATGAAGCAGGAGTGTTTAAAGTACTTAAGGCTCCTTATATAGGAGTATTTGACTCTAGAATGAATATGTTGGTAGAACCGACTAAATATACAGATATAGATGAGTTCGCAGAGGATAATCATGCAGTAGTGTCTTTTGGTAATAAGAGTGGACTTATTAATAGACAGTGGAAAGAAGTTCTAGCTGTAGAATATGATGAGATATCTACGCCAGACAAAGAGAGTAATAGAAAGCTTACTATTCACACTTCTTCAGTGACCATGTATAATGTCTTTAATCAGAACGGAAAGATCTTAGAGGATAACTATAAAGAGATAAAGTTTGACTATGCAAACAAAGTCATTTTGTTGAAAGGGATGAATGATTTACATGGCTTTGCATCTGTTAATCTAGTACATATCACTTCTCCTGTTTATGAGAATGAGTTAGACTTCACGAATGCTCTAGTAGCTAGGATGAAACAGAATGGGGTATGGGGACTGATTAATAAACAAGGCATCATTGTTATAAACCCGATGTACGATCGCATCAGTGAGTTTAATAATGAAGGCTATGCCTATTTAGTAAAAGGAGGTCTATACGGATTTGTAAATCATGTAGGGCTTACGACTGTGCACGCTAAATATGAAATACCTGATTATGCTTTGACTAGAGATAAGTTAGCAAAAGTGAGAACGAATGGATTATTGACTATTGTTAATTATGAAAATGGTATTGAGTTATTTAAACCAGGTCAGTATACAGATGTAGAAAATTTATTTAAAGGCTATGCTGCCTATTTAGAAAAAGGTAAGTGGGGTATCGTAGATAAGTTACAAAAGGTAGTATCAGTAGCGAAATATGATAAGGTAGAGCGCTTCACTAAAGATAATACAGCACGTATTATGTTGAATAACTATGTAGGCTTTATGAATGATAAAGGGGTAATCGTTTTAGAACCGACTACTTATAGTCATATAGGAGAGTTTAAAGATGGTAAAGCTACCGCGATAAAGAATGGCGTAGCAGTACTTATTGATATAAATGGAAAGGAAATATAGGGTTGTATTAAAAGCACTTTTGTATAGATGCAAAAGTGCTTTTTTATGGTCATAAAAGTCAGTGTTATAGTGTAGAAGGAATAGAGAATGAAGATATTCCTTTGTTGATTAGAATGATATTGCCTAATTAATTGATAAATAGAATTAATCAATTGGCTGTTAATTTGTTATATTCCTCTAAGTATCGTAAATTTAAAGTAATAAAAAGGTGACTTTTTTATAAGCCTATTGTCTAACTAAAATCTGATTGTTATGAAACAAAAGGTTCCAGTTGAAGAGATTATGACTAAAGAGCTAATCACTCTTACTTTATCTGATAGTTTATATGATGCAGAGAGATTGTTTAAAAAGCATAAAATAAGACATATCCCTATCGTTAAAGGTGATAAACTAATAGGGGTACTCAGTTATTCTGACTTGATAAAAATCAGCTATGTAGATGTAGTAGAAGACGAGTCAGTGGATATGCCTTCTGTTGTTTATGATATGTATTCTATAGAGCAATTAATGGCAAAAGTGGTAGTAAGTGCTCTTCCTACAGCAACTGTAAAAGAGGTGACAGAAATATTGTCAAAGCAGAGTTATCACTCTATTCCGATAGTTGACCAATTAGGTCATTTAAAAGGGATAGTGACTACGACAGATTTATTAAAATATTTCCTAAAGCAGTATTAGTGTAGTAAAAAGAAGATAGGTAGTACCTATCAGGATAGTATAAAGCAGGGTAAATCGGTCGAAAAGAATTTATCTTCATATTTAATGAACTTTATTCATGATTAGTTATGAATAGAGTTCATTTTTTTTATCCCCCTATTTATAGTGTAATACACATTTTGTGAACTTATGAGGAAGGATAGTGTTTTTATATAATACTTATGTATGTTTATTGATAATGCTTTATATATTAAGATGTAAAAGTTTATTTAATGTATAAATGCTTAAAATTATAATAAAATATCATTTATTTTTGTGTTTTGCTATTGTAAGTGCTAATTTAGCTCATGTGTTACAATAGTATTACAAATATGAAAAGAAGAACAATGTTTGACTTTGCCAAAACGATATTAGAGAATGTAAGTTTTGATCCAAAGTTATTTTATAAGGAATTACAAAAAGCAATTCAGAACTTATTACCATACGATTTAGATCAGTTAACACAATGGGTAAATGGTTATGTTCAAGAAAAACCTGAACTACATCAATCTTTAGAATTACTGAACGCATAAGATAAAAGCACTTCCATAGGAAGTGCTTTTTTTATAAGATCAACTCATTGCAGAAAATGAAATTATTGAAATATTTATTTAATAAAATTCAGTCAATTTATTCAAATTATGAGAATCAATTATTAATTGCTAAAATTGTATTAAAGTCTGAGGGAAAAACGGGAAATGCTTTTCAAAATGACTATGTTTACTATGTAGTAAGATAAAAAATAAAAGATATGAAAACACGTTTAATGTTTGATTTCGCAAAAACTATACTTGAGAATGTAAGTTTTGATCCAAAGTTATTTTACAAAGAACTTCATAAAGCTATTAATCATTTATTGCCTTATGATGTAGATAGATTAACGAAATGGGTGAATGGTTATGTTCTAGAAAAACCAGAACTTCAAGAATCTTTAAATTTAATTAACGCTTAAATATAACTAAAAAGCACTTCGAGAGAAGTGCTTTTTTTATAGATATAGGTTAGGTGTGCTTTATATATTAAGTAACGATATAGTTCTTATCAGGTGTCATCAGTTCTGGTAGAGGCATTTCTGATATTTCGCTTAGTGAGTAAGCTATATTAGCACACATTTGATCTAGAGCAAGGTCGTTTTCTTCTTCTCCGAATGGCTCTGCTATCTCTGCTACTACAGCATCTAACGCGATAAAGGTATACGCTACGAAGGTAACAAAGAACGGCATAGTCCAGATAATAAGGTCAATTAGTCCAAACGGAAGGATAAAGCAGTACACATAGACTGTCCTGTGTAGAATAACAAAGTATACAAACGGAATCTTCGTATGAACGATGCGCTCACAGGCTCCCAATACTATGGATAGCTCATCGATATTCTTGTCTATTCTAGCTTGTGTGATCGTATCTAGTCTACCTGCACGCTGCTGTGCAGCTATCCATTTCGTTAATTCATTAAGAATATACGCAGGTTTAAATTTCTTAGTCAGCATTTCTTGATACACCTCTTCTTTCAGATACTGACGTATTATTTCATAGTCTGTTTTTTCTCTCAGTTGTTTATTTAAGAGATAGCAGAAAGCAATAATAAGTTTGATCCCTTCTTGTTTTTCTTTTTTAGAGAACGAAGGACTTTCATCTATATAGTTTTGAATCTGAAAGGCAAGCGATCTAGAGTGTATTACTAGGCTTCCCCATTGCTTCCTTCCTTCCCAGAAGCGATCATAAGCCGCACTATTACAAAATCCTAAGAATATCGCTAGCGAAATCCCCACTAAGGCAAACGCTCCTACATTAAGAGGGATTATTACATCAGGAAATAGGTAATGAGCAAAATAGACAATCCAAGAGAATATAAAGATAGCCAGTAGCGTTGGAAATATTTTTTTAAGGACAGACCCCTTCCATATAAAAAGCATTTGTATGATATGCTTTTTGTGTCTTACTATCATATTGTTGAGTTTTGATATAAGAGCAAAGTTAGTTTGGGATTCAGTCTTAGACAAATAATCCTTGTGAAATTAATACTGTGGATAGTTAAAAAAAACAAATAAGGCATTGAATATGAAGTATGAGTATACACGGTCTGCTGATAAGTAGCACTGTGATAGGTGCATAAAAAAGCTACTTATTGTAGATAAGTAGCTTAATATGATGTCCTCTAAAAACATCAAAACAACAATATTTTATATCTAAATGCGTCTCTTCTTTAGAGATAGTACATAAAGATTACATATAAATTACTTTAGATGTATGTAGTAAATATAGAGATTAGTTTTGTTTTTAACAATTTTTTTAAACCTTTAATTGAATTTATTAGCATTCTTTTTTATAATAAACTATGAATCAGTAAAGTAAAATGTGTATTTTTTACAACTATATTGTAATATGTTTTATTTTGCATAAGATATAACTGTAAAATCGTTACTTTCGCATCAAAATAAATTTAAGATTTAAGTAAATGAGTAGTAAACACGACAAAGTAGAGAAACCAATCACGTTATTCCAATCGCTAATTCCTGTTGTTATTTTGGTAGGATTATTAGCTATTAATGTGTTTGTATTCCGGGATGACGCCTTGTCTGGTACGAATCAGTTTATTTTATTAATAGGTGGTTCTATAGCTACTGTTGTGGGGATCTTTAATCATGTAAGTTATGATAAGGTGATCACGCAGATTATAAATAATGTTAGAGATACCTCTAGTGCCATCTTTATCTTATTATTAGTAGGTGCCTTATCAGGTACTTGGCTTCTAAGTGGGATTATACCGAGTATGATCTATTACGGGTTACAGATATTGCATCCCGCTATTTATCTACCAGCCTGTCTGATTATTACTTCTATTATATCTATTGCTACAGGTAGTTCATGGACTACATCCGCTACAGTAGGGATAGCATTAGTTGGGATAGGTAATGCGATAGGGATGCCTATAGGGATGATAGGAGGAGCTGTGATATCAGGAGCTTATTTTGGAGATAAGTTATCTCCATTATCAGATACGACTAACCTTGCTCCAGTGATGGCAGGTACAGACTTATTTACCCATATCAGATATATGCTGTATACTACAGTACCTACTTATATTGTTACGTTAGTGCTGTTTTCTGTTTTGGGAGTATTATATGGTCATGGAGGAGATGTAGATACATCAGTGACTTTACAGGCTATAGCAGATACATTTAATATTACACCTATATTATTTATAGTACCTGTATTTGTAGTCTTTTTGATCGTTAAGAAAGTACAGCCTATAGCAGCACTATTGATAGGAACACTATTAGGAGGAGTATTTGCATTAATCTTCCAGCCAGACATCGTAGTAGCGGTATCAGGTGGAGATACATTTAATTTTTATAATGCGTATAAAGGTGTTATGCTAGCACTGACTACAGATATCAGAATCTTGTCGCCATTAGAGAGCCTTAACGGCTTGTTTGAAGCAGGAGGGATGGCAAGTATGTTGAATACAGTTTGGTTGATTCTATGTGCTATGTTTTTTGGTGGAGCGATGGAAGCTATTGGAGCATTACAGAAGATCTCGATGGCTCTGTTGAATATTGCTAATAATGTATTTGGGTTATTTGCTAGTACAGTAGCCAGCTGTTTAGCGATTAATGTGATGACATCAGATCAGTACTTATCTATCGTGGTACCAGGGAAGATGTTCTCAGATGCTTATAAGGCCAAAGGGTTGGCACCAGAGAATCTGAGCCGTACATTAGAAGACTCAGGGACTGTGACATCAGTATTGATTCCTTGGAATACTTGTGGAGCATATCACTCAGGAGTATTGGGTATTCCTACGATGACTTATCTACCGTATGCATTTTTTAATTATTTGAGTCCATTTGTGACCTTATTATATGCAGTATTTAATTATAAAATTAGAAAGATAGTGAATAAGGCGTAAGAGATACCTTATATATTATAGAGAGAAGGGGCGATAAACTTAGGTAATACTAAGCTTATCGCCTTTTTTCATTGCTTGTTTTTTTATTCATTTTTGGGGTGGTCGGCTTGTGATAGGAAGGTTATCGCATAGTGGTCGCATACTTTTAGCCCTTTTTAATGCGATCACTATGCGATCACTTCTGTAAAAGTGAATAAAAGACGAGGAAATTAAAGGCTTAGACGAAGAGGTGGAAATTATTTTGTTGCACAACAAAATGGGCAGAAGGAAATATAGGAGAAATAAGTAGGTTTATAAACGAGGTGATATCGTATAGGTTACGTAAAGATTTCGTTTTATTAATATTATTATAACATGCTAAGATTTCATAGTTCTATATAAAATGACTATCTTTAGACATGTCTAAACTAATCAATAGACAATCCAATGTAAGTATAGATTTTATTTATGTTAGAATAAAAAACAATAATCAAGATTAATAGATTATCGTGTTTACTAGCCTTACATTTGTAAAAGAAATCAAGAAGGATTATTAACTTTAAAATAAATTATTATGTCTTTAGTAGGTAAAAAATTTCCAAACATCACAGTAGACGCAATGTCTGAAATGGGAGATGATTTAAGAATCAACATTTTCGAAGAAGCAACAAAGAACAATAAAAAAGTATTATTATTCTGGTACCCAAAAGACTTTACATTCGTATGTCCTACAGAATTACACGCTTTCCAAGCAGCTTTACCAGAGTTTGAAAAAAGAAACACTATGGTGATTGGAGCTTCATGTGATACTAACGAAGTACACTTCGCTTGGTTAAACACAGCAAAAGACAATGGTGGAATCGAAGGAGTTACTTACCCAATTATCGCAGATACTCAAAGAAACTTATCATCAGTATTAGGAATCTTAGATGTAGAAAACGAAGTATATAATGAAGAATTAGATTCAGTTCAAATCGAAGGATCTAACGTTACATATAGAGCTACTTACTTAATCGATGAGACTGGAAAAATTTTCCACGAATCAGTAAACGATATGCCATTAGGAAGAAACGTAAATGAGTACATCAGATTAATCGATGCTTACGCTCACGTACAAACTCATGGTGAAGTATGTCCAGCTAACTGGGAAGAAGGAAAAGATGCAATGAATGCTGACAGAAAAGGTGTAGCTGAATACTTAAGCAAACACTAAGAAATAAACCAGGTTACTAACCCAAAATTTAAAAAAAATGCTTTTAGAACTAGATAAAGATAATTTACAAGAAATTGTAAATTCAAATGAAAAAGTGGTTGTTCAATATGCTGCATCTTGGTGTGGTAATTGTAGAATTATGAAGCCTAAATTCAAAAAATTGGCAACAGAGAAAGAAAACATGACATTTGTAATTGCAGATGCTGAGAACTTCCCTGAGTCAAGAAAATTGGCTGATGTAAGCAATTTACCAACTTTTGCTACATTCGTAAACGGTAAATTAGTTAACCAAACTCAGACAAATAAAACTGAGGTGTTACACGAATTAGTAAACGAAATTGTATAATTTCATAAATCTGATATAGAATGAAATTACCAGTGATAAGACAGTTATCTCAATTCATTGCAGATAATGACCAAGATTATATTATAGAAACGCTAGAAGTATTAGAAAACCTAACAGAAGTGCCTTCTCTTAAGGATGAGGAACTAGATGTGATCGGTGAACTTATTTCTAATATGTATGGGGCTCTAGAGGTTCAGAAACTTGTAAAAGAAGGAGCTACCCAAAAAGAAGCGTTGAATACCTTTATGCAAAGAGTTTTAGGATCGATAGATAAATAAAACTCTCTTTATAAAATTTTTAAGGACTGTACTCAAAGTACAGTCCTTTTTTTGTTTTTAGGGTTAAATAAGACTGTAGTCCAATTCTATAAGACTGCATACGAGAGCTTCATTGATTATATATTTATTACATTTAGGTTTTGCTAATATATCTATCAGTATTTAGCATTATATTCTATCGAATTTTACTTATTTTTGTGTAACCTAAAAAATAAAACAATATGGCGACTGTAACATTAAAAGGTAATGCTATCCAAACTATCGGAACATTACCAGGATTAAATACAAAAGCTCCTGAATTCAATTTAGTAGGAGGAGATTTAGCTGATAAAACATTAGCAAACTATAAGGGAAAAAGAGTAATCTTAAACATCTTCCCTAGTGTAGATACACCTACATGTGCTACTTCTGTAAGACATTTTAACCAAGATGCTTCTAAACTAGAGAATACAGTAGTATTATGTGTTTCAAGAGATTTACCTTTTGCACAAGGGCGTTTCTGTGGAGCTGAGGGTATTGCGAATGTAGAGATGTTGTCTGACTTTAGAGACGGACAATTTGGAAAAGATTATGGGGTGCTGTTTACAGACGGACCTTTAAAAGGATTGTTGTCTAGATCTATTGTTATCTTAAACGAAGAAGGTACAGTAATCTATACAGAACAAGTGGCTGAAACAGCTGATGAACCAAATTATGAAAAAGCGATCGCTGCTTTAAAATAAGGGTTTTATATACATAGACTGCTAGTATATTGAATGATTTACTAGCAGTCTATTGTTATAAAAAGAATTAGGTTGAAAACAATATAGCCATATTGTCAATAAAAAAGGAAATGGAAAAAGAAAATACAACAAAAAAGAAAACTACAAAATCAACGAGTACGGCCAAACGATTTGATACAACGATACATATCAATAGCCGATTCTTAATCACTATACTGTTAATCATCAGTGGTATCGCACTAACGTTGAGTTTTATATCCTATTTAATCACAGGGATAGAAGATCAGAGTAACTTAGAATTATTAGGAGATAGACAGGCTGAGGTGGCTAACTGGTTAGGTAAACTAGGGGCATATCTAGCTCACCTTTTTGTATACCAAGGTTTCGGAGTAGCGTCTTTCTTTTTTGCAAAGTTATTAGTTCATTCAGGTATTTATGCCTTTTTCACTATACCAGCTAGAAGAATCAAGAAAGTGATTTTCTGGGACTTGTTCTCGATGTTATTACTGTCTGTTTTCTTAGGCTTTTTCTGGAGCAGTAATCCTCTTTTAGGAGGAACAGTAGGATATGAGTTAAATCTGTATTTTGTAGATTATCTAGGTACAGCTGGTACGGTATTGTTATTGTTGTTCTTTGCGATTGCTTTTGCGCTGTTTAGATTTAAATTATCACCTACTTCTATTCGTCAAGGATTAGAAGGATTGCCAGCGTTCTTTAAGAAGTTTAAAAAGAAACATATAGAGACTCCTGCTGACTTCGATAATAATGGACAAGCAAATCAGGTAAATGCAGAACCTGTAGCAGTAGCGAATAAGGAGGTAGAAGCACCGTCTGCTAAGCAGGAAACACCTGTTAAAGAAGAAGACTTTAGTTTCTATGAGCAACCAGAGTCTCCTAAGTCTGCTATAGTAGAACCTAAAAATATCAAACCGACGATAGAACATAGCTCTGAGTTAGTATTAGATCATAAAAATCCAAAGCCAAACGTAGAGAAGGCAGAATCTGTGACTGCAAAGGAAGCAGGTGCTAATGACTTCGTTATTGAAGAAATAAAAGACGAAGGAAGTTTAGAAGAGAATCTAGCAGCTAGATTAGTTCAAGACTTTGGAGAGTTTGACCCTACATTAGAGTTGTCTAATTATCAGTTTCCTTCTATTGAATTATTGAAAGAATACAGTGGTTCTGGAATTACGATAAATCAAGAAGAATTAGAAGAGAATAAGAATAGAATCGTAGACACCCTACGTAACTATAAGATCGATATTGCTCAGATTAAGGCTACTGTAGGACCTACTGTTACACTATATGAGATCGTGCCAGAGGCAGGTATTCGTATTTCGAAGATTAAGAACTTAGAAGATGATATTGCTCTTTCTTTATCTGCATTAGGTATCCGTATTATTGCACCCATACCAGGTAGAGGAACCATAGGTATAGAAGTACCTAATAATAGCCCTTCTATTGTGTCTATGAGAAGTGTGATAGCTTCTCCTAAATTCCAAAGTGCTGAAATGGAGTTACCAGTGGCACTTGGTAAGACGATTTCGAATGAGACTTTCGTAGTAGATTTAGCTAAAATGCCTCACCTTCTGATGGCAGGGGCTACGGGTCAAGGTAAGTCTGTCGGGTTGAATGCTTTATTGACATCACTTCTATATAAAAAGCATCCAGCCGAAGTGAAGTTCGTATTAGTTGACCCAAAGAAAGTAGAATTAACTTTATTTAATAAAATAGAACGACATTATTTAGCTAAATTGCCCAATTCGGAAGATGCTATTATAACAGATAATACGAAAGTTATTAATACGTTGAACTCTCTGTGTATCGAGATGGATAACCGTTATACGCTATTAAAAGATGCAATGGTTAGAAACATCAAGGAATACAATGAGAAATTCAAACAGCGCAAGCTAAATCCTGAGAATGGACACCGCTTTTTGCCTTATATCGTATTAGTAGTGGATGAGTTTGCAGATTTGATTATGACAGCAGGTAAGGAGGTAGAGACCCCTATTGCACGTTTGGCTCAGTTAGCTCGTGCTATTGGTATCCACTTAATTATCGCTACACAGAGACCATCTGTAAACGTTATTACTGGTATTATTAAAGCGAACTTCCCAGCACGTGTAGCTTTTAGAGTTACTTCTAAGATAGACTCTCGTACAATCTTAGATCAGCAGGGAGCTGATCAGTTGATCGGTAGAGGGGATATGTTGTATACACAAGGAAATGATTTGGTGCGTGTACAGTGTGCTTTCGTAGATACTCCAGAGGTAGAAAAATTGACAGAGTACATAGGGGCACAAAAGGCGTATCCAGAGGCTTATATATTACCAGAATATGTAGGTGAGGAGGGAGCTAGTAATTTAGATGTGGATATTAGTGAGAGAGATCCTCTGTTTAAAGATGCTGCAGCTATCATCGTTACAGCACAGCAAGGGTCAGCTTCATTATTACAAAGAAAGTTAAAACTAGGTTATAATCGTGCAGGTAGATTAATTGATCAGCTTGAGGCTGCAGGTATTGTAGGGCCATTCGAAGGAAGTAAGGCGCGTACAGTGAATGTACCAGATTTGATGGCTTTAGATCAGTTTTTTGATAATGAAGAAAACAACAATTAAAGAAATAGAATGAGAAAGATTATTGCACTTATAGGGATAGTACTATTTGCTTTTTCAGCAAATGCACAAAGTAGTCAACGAGCTAAGAATTATCTATTAGAAGTAACGAAGAAGATAAATGGGTATGAGAATATCTCAATAGACTTTTCTTTTAATCAAAAAGGGGCGAGTAAAGACTTCGATGGCAAAGGACATCTGGATCTAAAAAAAGACCTTTATAACCTTACTTTTATGGGGATAAAGAAGATATATGATGGCAAGAAGATATACACTATCTCAGATGAAGATGAGGAAGTGACAGTCTCTAAGTTTAATGAGAAAAATGCAGATGGAATATTGCCTTCTCAGATGCTGACTTTTTTTAATCAAGGATATACGTTTCAGTGGGATATCTTACAGAATGTAGATGGTAAGAAGGTACAGTATATTAAGCTAATACCTACAGATAAAAAGTCTGTTATAAAAGAAGTATACCTAGGGATAGATACAGCAACGAAAGATATCTATAACAAGATTCAAGTAAATAAAGACGGTTCTAAATCAACACTGACGGTTAATTCTTTTAAAACAAATCAGTCAATGTCGAAAAATCATTTTACCTTTACACAGTCGTTGTACCCTAATTATTACATCAACAATATAGATTAAAGATTTAAGTGAAAATACTTGACCGTTATATTTTAAAAAGCTTTATAGCAACACTGCTAACAGTGTTCGCTATATTATACTTTATTTTTATCCTACAAGGGGTGTGGTTATTCATCTCAGAATTAGCAGGAAAGGATCTGGATTTGATTGTGATTGTTCAGTTCTTACTGTTCTATTCACCTAAGATGGTACCCTTAGTATTGCCCTTGTCGGTTTTATTAGCATCTATTATGACCTTTGGTAGTTTTGCAGAGAACTATGAGTTTGCGGCTATGAAGGCTTCAGGGATCTCACTTCAGAGAGCGATGCGCCCATTGTCTATATTCATATTTATATTGGCAGGAGTGTCTTTTTGGTTTGCCAATGATGTTATTCCTAAGGCTGAGTACAAGTTTTTAAACCTTCGAAAAGAAATTATTCAAACTAAACCTGCTATGGCAATAGCCGCAGGACAGTTTAATGATTTGGGACAAGTCAATATTAAAGTGGATGCTAAGACAGGTGATAAAGGTCAATACTTAGACAATGTAACGATGCATGTCAAGTCTAGTTCTGGTTATGAGAACAAGACTGTGATAAGATCTGTTAACGGGGAATTAGAGACAGAAGAAACATCTAATATCTTAAAACTTCACTTATTCGATGGTAACTACTATGATGATGTAATAGCGAAGAATTATGAAGAGCAGAAGAAAGAACCGTTTATCAAAACTTCTTTTGAGAAATACACGATGAATATAGATTTGAGTAGTTTTCAAGATGAAGGAAAAGATGAAGATAAGATTACGAATACCTACGGTATGCTTAATATAAAAGAGCTGAACTATACGATAGACTCTCTTCAGAGATCGATGAATGTAGAGAAAGCATCTAATACAGATAACTTAACTTTGAGATTAGGAAATCTGTTATCTATGGATCGTCAACCTGCTAGTAATGATACTATTGCTAGAATAGAAGTAGCTGATACAGATCTATTAAAAGGATTTTCTTATGATAATCAGAGTAGAATATTACAAGCTGCTATAGATTATACAAATAATATAAGCTTTAATACAGAGAGCAATGATCTGTCTATCTTAAATCAAGTAAAGAAGATAAACGATCACTGGTTAGCGCTGTATGAGAAGTTTGTGATTGCCTTTTCGTGTTTCTTGATGTTCTATATTGGAGCACCGTTAGGAGCTATTATTCGAAAAGGAGGAATAGGGTTGCCAATCGTATTTGCAGTAGGTATTTTTATTACCTATCACTTTATAAATACTTTTGGAAGAAAGATGGCTCAAGAGGATGGTATTCTCCCATTCTTTGGAGGGTGGATAGGATCTCTAGTTCTTACTCCATTAGCAATATATCTAACGTATAAAGCAACAAGAGATAATGGAGATGTTAGCTTTAGTCTATCGTTAGATACATTTAAAGATTTATTTGTTGCTTTAAAGTCAAAAAGACAACAAAAAAAGAAATAATACAAAACAACAAAATACAACTATAATGTCAGATAATCACATTCAATTAAACACTATCGAAGAAGCTATTGAAGATATCAAAGCTGGAAAAGTAATCATAGTGGTAGATGATGAGGATCGTGAAAACGAAGGCGATTTTATCGCTGCTGCAGAAATGGTTACTCCAGAAATGATTAATTTCATGGCTACTCATGGACGTGGACTTATTTGTGCTCCCCTTACTAAAGAGAGATGTCAAGAATTAGACTTGCATCCGATGGTAACTAATAATACTGTATTGCACCAGACTGCTTTTACAGTATCTATAGACTTAAAAGGACATGGATGTACGACAGGTATCTCTGTATACGATCGTGCTAAGACAATAGAATCATTAGTAAAAGAAGAGACTACAGGAGAAGATCTTGGTCGTCCAGGACATATTTTCCCATTGATTGCTAAAGAGGGTGGTGTACTGAGAAGAACAGGGCATACTGAGGCTGCAGTGGATATCTCAAGATTGGCTGGGTTTAAACCAGCAGGTATCTTAGTAGAGATTTTAAATGAAGATGGTTCTATGGCTCGCCTGCCACAACTAGTAGAGGTAGCGAAGAAATGGGACTTAAAAATTATATCTATTGAGGCTCTTGTAGCTTATCGTATGAAGCACGATAGCTTAATCGAAAAGAAAGAAGATTTTGTATTAGATACGAAGTATGGTTCTTTTAGACTAAGAGCGTATCAACAGAATACAAATGGACAAGTTCACATTGCATTGACAAAAGGGGAATGGAATGCTGATGAGGCTGTTTTAACACGTATTAATTCAACGATCGGTAATAATGATATCTTAGATGCCTTAAGTGGTAAATTAAGCATTCGTATGGAGAATACGTTTGCTAAGATAAACGAAGGGGATAAAGGAGCGATCTTATTCATTAATCAAGAAGATCACAATGCAAGTCTTTTAAATAGATTAGCTGTGCTTAAAAACTCTGGAGCGAAATTAGATCTTGATACAGCTAAGTTATCAGGAGATGAAAAAGACTTCGGTATCGGAGCGCAGATATTACATGACTTAAATATTTCTAAGATTAAGTTGTTGTCTAATTCTGCTCAAGGTAAAAGAGTGGGGATGACAGGATATGGTCTAGAAATCACAGAATATATCAATTACTAATAGTATAATTAGTTTTTAGAGGAAGAATAAGAAGGTCTTGATAAGTTTTTTACTTATTAAGACCTTTTTTTATTCTTTATAAATATTTCATGCCGAGAGAGTTAGTTTTATTGCGAAAAAAAAGTGTTTTTTTTAGTATATATTTTTTTGCAGAATTGAAGGAAGTGTCTATATTTGCACTCGCAATACGGAAGTAATGCAGACCACTGGAGAAATGGCAGAGTGGTCGAATGCGGCGGTCTTGAAAACCGTTGACTGTAACAGGTCCGGGGGTTCGAATCCCTCTTTCTCCGCGAAATTATAAATAGTAACTTTTTAAAAGTTATTAAAAAAGCAAAAAACCTATGATTCACAATGAGTTATAGGTTTTTTCTTTTTTTAGGGGTATTACATTATTTTTAAAAGTGCACCCAAAAAAGTTACAGATTCGGTGCACAAAAAAATTTCCTAGTGATGTGCACCTTTCAACTTAACGAACCCTTACGCCAAAAGGCGCCAGAGAGTTTTAAACTGTGATTTTGGAACGTTTTAATTCGACATTTATTAATATTTAAAAACAGTTGAATTATGTTAGAAAAACAGTTGTCAATTAATTTCTTTCTCAAACCAAGTAGGAAGAAAAGTGATTTAAGAGGTGTTTACCTAAGAATCACAGTAGATGGTATTCGCAAAGAGACTTCACTTAGTCATAGATGGGATATCAAAAGATGGAACCAAAAAGCAGGTCGTGCTAATGGCACTAAAGAAGACGCTAAAACCTTAAACTACCTATTAGATACAATTGTATCTAAAATTACTAAGTACAAATTAGAGCTATTAAGTAATGAATTACCTATTACTGCTTCAATTCTTATGGATCATATACAAGGTAAAGGGACTAGTAGGATTAAAGTTTTAGAAGAATTCCAAAAGCACAATGATGAAGTTTTTAAACTTGTACCTAAAGAGTATGCTATTGGAACACATGAAAGATATGTAACAGCTAGATCGCATGTTGGAGAGTATATCCGTTATGTATATGGTAAAGAAGATATAGAGTTTAGAGAACTCAATTATGAGTTTGTAATTGGCTATGAACACTATTTAAAGACTGTTAGAGCGTGTTCTAACAATACGGCTATAAAGTATATATCAAACTTCAAGAAGATTGTTTTACGGGCTGTTGCTAAGGGAATAATATCTTCTAATCCTTTTGTACAATACAAACCTAAAAAGACGAAGCTCAATAAGAAACCATTAAGCAAACAAGAACTATCTATTTTAGAAAACAAAGAGTTCCAAAATGATAGAGTAAGTACGGTAAGAGATGTATTTGTATTTCAGTGTTATACTGGTCTTGCTTATATCGATGTATTTCAACTAAAGAAAAGCGATATTACAAAAGATGAGGAGGGCAATTTGTGGATAAGAACTAACAGACAAAAGACAGATGCGAATATAACTATCCCTCTACTTCCCAAAGCAATAGAGATAATGGAAAAGTATAAAGATCATCCTGATTGTATTGGTAAAGATATTGTTCTTCCAGTTCGTTCTAATCAAAAGATGAATGAGTACTTAAAAGAGATTGCTTCACTTTGTGAAATTAGTGAGTTAAACACTCATAAAGCAAGAAGAACTTTTGGAAGTACGGTAACTCTTGGCAATGGTGTACCTATTCATGTAGTCAAAGAAATGTTAGGACATCACTCTGTTAAGCAGACTGAGGAATACGCTCTAACAGAAGAAGAAGCTATTAAGACTGAAATGCAGATTTTAAAAGGTAAACTTGAAGGGAAATCAAATAAGCAAAGTGATAATTACACAGATTTACTAGAGAGTTTAAAAAAGCTAAACCCTGATAAATTAACCCAACTAACTAATTTTATTAATCAGTTAAATGGATAATAAAAACTCCCTTAAATTCTCTACTCTTTCTAACAATTCAACTGTTGTATTGCAAGTAAGGAATTTAAGGAAGTCAAGTTTCAACCTTTTTAATGAGTAGAAGTTTACTTCTACTCATTAAAAAGGTTCTCTATCTCTTTTCTGTTGTAATAATACGAACCAAGTATTTTGCGATACTGCAATTTACCACTGATTCGAAGAGTTTGTAGCGAAGCTGGCGAGATATTTAGTAATTGTCTTGCTACTTTAGCCTTTACCCATTCAAGAGAGGTTTCTTTGTTTTGCTTGACTAATAGATCTTTTAATTCTCCAATGATTGTTTGAGCAAACAATCTTAAATCGTCTTTTGTAATTTGACTTTCCATGATAGTTGTTTTTTTGGTTAAACAACTAAACTAAAATCAAAACAGATTTCACTTTGTTTTTGGCAGTTTTAGAGTCTATTTGGCTATGAATTTCCTATTAAACAACTATAATATTCTCATATAGGGATATCTTACCGATTATTTTATAACTTTACAATTCAATCTTTTTAAATCATTGGCTTTATCTTTGAGCCTTCTTAACTCAGCTATTAATTATGGAACATAAAATACATCAAGGAAGAAATGTAAAGCGTTTTAGAGAAATGCTTGGAATCAAGCAAGAGGTTCTTGCTTTTGATTTAGGAGATGATTGGAATCAAAAAAAGATATCTCTACTTGAACAGAAAGAAGTCATTGATAATTCATTACTACAACAGATCTCTAAGGTGCTAAAAATACCTGTAGAAGCAATTGAGAACTTTGATGAAGAGCAAGCGATTAATATTATTTCAAATACGTTTAATGATGAGGCATTTATTGGCAATTCAGGAGCGATTTTCAATATCAATCCTATGCAAGAAATTGTAAAGCTTCACGAAGAAAAGATTGCCTTATATGAGCGTATGCTTAAAGAGAAAGACGAAATGATGAATCGTTTAGAGAAGTTGATTCAAACGAAGTAAATAGACTAAAATTTAAAAATATACGACACAAAGCTTAACCTATGGTTAGGCTTTTTTGTTAGAATTATGGAAAACCGTATTTTAAAAACGCTAATTATTTATATGTTTGAAGATAAAATAAGTAAAAATATTATCATGATAAAAATAGGTGCTTTAATTGGAGTTGTTTTATTGTTCGTTGGGTGTGGTAATAAAAACCAAGAAGAAGGTAAGCAGTTTGTTCAAGAACAAGAAGAAGTGTTTACAGAAGTAAACAATCAAGACAATTGGAAAGTAGTAAATGTGGAAAATTATCCTAATTTCAATAAGAGTACAGTATACATTGAACTAAAAACAAAAATCTCTGAAAATGAATTAAAAAAAATTGGTGAAATAATTAGAAACATGTATTCTGCATCTAATCTATATGTTTTTTATAGTATTCAAAATGGAGCAGAAACTTGGGCATATACGCACTTTAGACCTTCTTTAGAGCTAAGAATAATTGGATCAACTATTGAACAAGATGCTAAAATAGAACAATCAGAAGAAGTAAAAGGAGAAATTCTTGGTAAATGGAAAAGTCATAATAGCTTAATGGGATCTGTTTTAATATATCATCAAATAGATAAAAAGAAGTATATGACAATAAAATTTTTTGATGGAGGTGAGTCTGTAAAAAAAATAAAAGTCCTATCTCAAAAAGGAAAGACAAAGTTGACTGATAATAATGGATTCGGAGAATATTATATATTAGAAGATAATGGTAATTTAGGAATGTACGGCGAGAATGGTAAATTTGATGAAGCTGTAAAATTAGAATAAGTAAACAACAAATACCCATTATATATTGGACATAAGAAAAAGCTAGAGTACATATAATTTTGTACTCTAGCTTTTTTGCTTCTTGTATTCTCGTAATTAATACTCTTTTCTCTTTATCAATTTTGCGACCTTCGGGAGAAAAACGAGTGGTCTTTGATACTGGAAAATTTTCAATTTGTAAGGACAAAGACACATCTCGATAATTCTAACGTCATTTCGTTGTGGATAATAGCTCCTCAGAATCTTTAAGATAACCTCGTTTATGGATTAACCAACAAGCATCTAGTAGCTTATATAAATAGATAGGAGGAATTTGGTAATATACTTCAAAAATTTGCTTTTCTTTTAAAGCATCTTGTATATAATCAGATGAAAAATAATCTAAATCTTCTAGGCTAACCATTGTAAAAATATTCTTGAAGGTCATATAAGGATTTAAGTACTCTTCTAATGTGAGAGAGCCTAAGTAGAAATCATTAAAATTATCTGTTTTAGGGACAGTTAATTTTCGTTTTTCAAATCCTTTAGGCTTTTTAAAAATAGTATAACATGCTCTAAACATAGAATGGAGTATGAAAAATCTATATACCATATCCCCAGCAGTTCCTTTATACCGTTTTTTTATTTCTAACACATAATATGAATACTCATTTAAAAATGTCTTATAGCTTTCTAAGCTGTAGGAAGAAAACATCTCTTTAATAATTTTATAAGGGCATTTGATGCCTCTTTTAGTCCACAAATGTGATTCTAAGGGGATTTTGATTGCTTTCATAATTCAAGTTTTTTAAGGTTTATATAAAAGTACCTTCTTACATATTGGTAAACTATTCTATATCAGGGATAAAATATGCATTTAATCAGCCTGAGTATTATCTTGATCAGTATTTAGTTCAACAATGCAAGTCATTAAATCGATGAATATGCGTATCATCCCAAATCAAATAATACTTTCTTTATAATTTTTTAGATTCATAAAAATGAACTTTTTGTAGAAGATATACTATTCGCATCACAAACTATAATATCTTTTAATTGAATAGATTACCTTAAATCAAGGTAGGAAATTGCAGTTGTTAACCTTAAATACGGTAATTATGAAATCAATCATTAACAAGCTTGAAAGCTTAAAATTATCAAGCGAACTAAAACATGAACTTGAAGAATTAATCAAAAAAAAATTAGTGGGATTTATTTTTTATTCACAGAATAACTTGCTCAATCATTCTATTATTACCCTTTGTTTTTACGATATTGATGAACTAAATTATATTCGTAAAAGCAAATGGATTACTAAAGGGATTAATCACTACCAAGTAAATATTTATTGCTTATGTATCAAAGATTTTTATCAATCTGATTCTTTTCAGAATATAATGTATTCAATATTAAACTTCCAAAAAGAAAATCTCACTTATGGTTCTTTACTTGATGCCGAACCTTTGTTTAGTTTGCATCAATCCAAACAGAAAGAAAATGATTTTGAAAAATATATTTCTAAATGGTTTGCTAAGCATTACAAAAGAAATACTAAGTTTTTAAAGTCCTTAAAAAAGGAGTTGAAAACTAATCTTATAAATGAACAATCTGCTATGCTTGGTATAAAACAAGTAATACAAGATACAAAAGAAAGAGTTCAACCTATACTATCAGGGAGTATTCAGTATAGTAATGCTTCTTTTCTAAATTTTGTGTTTACTCATTGCTATCCTGTTCAAGATGTTTTTGAAGAAAACTTTGACTTTTATGCAGAAGATATGGTTTCATTATTTAGAGAAGAGCTAAAACCAAAGAAAATTACTGAACAGACAGAACCCAAAAAACAACTGACAATAGGATATTTCCTTAACATAGCACAGTGTTTTTTAGAAGCTATGTACATAGAAATACCACATCGAATACTAAGTAAGTATAGATACATAGTAAACAAACAAAAATTACTATCATTAGATAGCCCAGAACAAATAACGGAAATACAAGAGGCTCTTGAGGAAAGAGCAAGAAAGGCTTTAGAGAAATATAAAAAGGTGAAGTCATTTTATCTAATAAAAAGAAGAGCTAATGAGCAGGTACTCTTAAGTTCTGAGCCCCCAACTCCCTGTAAACTACATCTACTATTAATAGCAAGTGTTGAGACGTTGCACATCAATGAAGAGGGAAATATAAGACAATACGTTTCTTTTCATACTGAAGATTTAGTTGATGTAACCACAATCTTAATAAAAAAATCAAATTGGCATTTACATATACCTGTATACCATTCTTTCTTTAGAACAAATCTAACAGAGAATAAACTGTGGATTGGAGCACCACTAATAGCTGAGAATCCAGATTTAGAAACGTTCCCATTAAGTGAACTTAAACTAAAATTTTGGACAGAATGTAAAGCAATGGTTAAACCTATTGTAAAAAGGCTCAGTTACCAAATAGAGGACTGTCAGAGCGATGCAGATGTGATTTTATATAAGTATACCTTACAGCAACTTGCAATGGCTATACTTTTTGCTAAAATGGATTATATGCCACAAGTACACACTATAAGTTATCTATGGCGCTTAATTCAATGGTATGCCCCAGAATTAAATCTTGTTATTGACTGTGATAAGGAGATAAGAGAAATACTATTTGATAATTATACAAGTCTTAGAAATTATCCTAATATCAAATTCCCAACTGTTAAATACACAGAAGAACAGTGGAGCAGAGTTTATTATTTCATTTGTAAGATTTATGAGTTTGCTAAAGAGTGTTATCTACAATATGAAAAAGGCATATCTGATTTTGAGTGTAATAAAGGATTAAACAATATAGAAGAGGTTTATACACAAAATTAATTAATAAAAAGGAACTGACTCTATTTGGCTAAATATGTCTTGCAATATTCTGAATTACATTGATTTACTTTGCTTTAGGATGTATTAAAAGAGTAGTATATCACTACTCTTTTCTTTTACGGTAATATATGGTTTTGAAAAAAGCAAGCGGGACTTGGGCAGAGCCCTAGTCGCTTGCCTTTTCACTAGCGTTGCAAAGGGGTTGAGTATACTTAAGGTATACTCTGGGGCTTTCAGCCTTTATAAAGATGGGATTTGGGTATACTTTAGAGTATACTCTTTTTAAAATTAATGAATTTAAAAAGGGATTAGTATGAAACAGTTAGACACAAATAGTATTCGCTTTTCAAAACCAGTCAATGAAAAGCTTGAAAAACTTGCTTTAGGATTTAAACGAAGTAAGAAAGAACTTTTCATTCAGATGGTTGATTATTTCTATCGAAGTAAGAAGGATCCATCAGACTTTGGTGATGAAGTTTTAAAGAAAGAATTATCCTCTGGAATCAGTAGGATAATCTCTTTTATAAGGCAACAGGAAAAAGATTTCTTGTTGCCAAGCTTTACTGATATAGGTATTTTGAAAGTTGCTATCACTCACAGTAATGATAAATTAAGCAAGATTGATAATTACTTGACTAAAGAAAGTGAAGTAACCTCTTCTATTTTAAAGAATACTCAAAACTTACTTACAGGTATTAAAGTATTAATCGCTTATCAAAAGCAAAAGGAAGAGCTCAAAAAGCAGTTTAGTGAGCTTTTAGAATACTACATCCTCTCTCGTGAGGAAATGGGATGGACAACAGCTAATGTCAAAAAGGAACAGCTTGTTGAGCATGTAAGAAAGTCATTAAACAATATGTAGTTATGTTTATAAATATTACTAATTCAGAAACTGGAAGCAATAAAAGTAGTTCTGCACAACTTGTTGAATACTTAGAGAAAGAAAACAAACTAAAGGCTGATAACATAGAGAAAGAACTATGGTTTACAAATGACAGATACGATGTGCCACATCAAGAAGTAAGAGTTAAACTTGATAACAACGTAGCTAAGCTTAGTAAAACAGACGATAAGTTTTTCTTAGTTAATATAAGTCCAAGTGAAAAAGAAATTCTCTTTTTAAAACAGAAGTATACGGAGGAATTATTACAGCAGAAACTAAAAGAATATGCTATTGCTGTTATGGATGCTTATGCCTTAAATTTTAAAAAAGATAGTATTACAAGTAGTAAAGACCTTCTTTGGTTTGGGAAACTTGAACACTATAAGTATTACTCTAGTTCTGATGACAAAGTAAAAAATGGAGAAGTAAGTGTTGGTGAAATTAAAGAGGGTGAGCAAATGCACTTACAGATTATAGTTAGTCGAAAAGATATAACCAATAAGATAAAATTAAGTCCTAAGAACAACTCAAGAGGTAAAAACCCTGAGCACTCTGCTAAGTTTGGACAGTTTGATAATCTTGCTTTTAAAGAAAGAAGTGAGAAGATTTTTGACAGTATGTTTAATTATCAAAGAGAACTTAAAGAAAAATTAGCGTATTCTATAACTATGGATAAAGGGAGTGTTGAAGAAAAAAAAGTATTGAACATCTTGATGCAGATTGAAGATAAACTAAACGATTCTAATAAAGAAGAATATTTTAGACTTATAGATAGTGTTTCATTAGACATATCATTAGATTTTAAAATATTTGAATCCAAAGGTGCTGGATTACTTGCAAGTTTATTAACTACAGAAAATAGTGAGTATATTGAGAACATCCAATTGTTTAAAAAGAAGAAATTGAGAAAAAGTATAGATCTAAAAATTAGGTAACTTAAAATATCCAAACAACAGCTGGGGGGAGGAGGGTGTGAGGGTGTTACACTTTCTATTCTCCATCATTATTTACTATAATTTGCTTAGATTTAAATATCCGGATTTTATAACTAGTTAAAAAAAGACCTAGTTATAAACTAAGTCTCTTTATTATTTATTGATTGTTAGCTCCATTTCTATCTGATAAAACATATCTTGATGAAGATGTTCTATTAAGTTTAGTTTAGCAGACATAATTTTTGAAGTACTCTTTTCTAGAAGATAGCTTATTTCTAAAGCGAACCTAAAATTAGTTAAATCTACTCCCATCTGTTCATAATAAGGCTTTAAGATCTTTATGTGTTCTGACTTTTCGTCTAATACTATTGTTAACCCCATATCCATTACTTCGCCTTCTTGCTTTAATGTACTTAATTCCATCGTATAGAAATACTTAAGTTCTGCTCCTAACATCCTTGATATAAATGAGTGCACAGAAGTATTATAATTATAATATGGTATAGGAGGAGAGGTTATTTCATATATCTCAGGTAATAACAACAGATACTGTAGGTTATTTCTAAATGAATAATCAAAATCTTTCAGCCCTCTTTCATAGTTCTCTATAAATCGTTTTCGATTTCTATCTTCTGGGATTAACTCTAGTAGATGTGTCTTTTGCCACTTCTTCCAGTCTTCCCATAGGCTATCCATATTCGTAACAGCAGTGACTTTACCTCTAGTATTTCGTTGAACCTCTATTACCTTAGTTATATCCGCAAGTAATAAACTCTGTTCTAAATGAGGTCTCATTTGATCAGATTCTGTAATTCCTTTTATTGTTTTAAGCTCTATAGTATTGAATATCCTATCATTCTTTACCTCTTGCTTTAATACGAGATCAGATATGGTTTCTAGTGAAATTATAGGGTTTTCTTTCCCCATCTTAAAGCTATTTTTTACTCTTAAGTTATAATCTTCTGAGAAGCTTCCTGCATATAATAGATATTGTGATTTTCCGAATAATAAATCTGATAGTTTACTCATATTGTTCTTTTATGCATTGTTTCCATTGCTCCTCAATATTTTCATCAAACTCCAATACATCCATAAAGCCATACTTTTTAAAGTGTTTCTCTAATTTATATAAAATATCTACTTGATAATTAAACCAACTATCATAATCCTCAGAATCTTCCCAAAGCTCTCTAAGTTCAGAATGAGCTTTAAAGAAAAGTAACTTTTTACTTGCCTTTAATACGATTTCTTGCAAATAAACAATATCCATATCATCTATCTGAGGTAATGAGAATTTACTGTCTATTAAACCTAGTTTACCTCCCAAAGCTTCTAATATAGCTAAAGAAATAAAGCTTTCTTCATCATCAATAAATTCTTCCTCCTTAATAATTTGCTCCAGATAAGGATATAATAATTCCTTATCTGGAGATTCGTTTAATTCTGAATACCAATCCATAGCAGTATCGTTCTCAAAATTTTTATATCCCCAAGCTCCCATATTTAGTTTACTTATTACATTATAATTCTATTCATAGAGTCTTGCTAAGTCATATCCCATCTCCTTAGACAGCTCATAGTAACTCTTATTAGGATCTAATCCTAAATCTTCATATAGTTTTGTTCGCATTTCTGGAAAATTGCGTAAGTTTAAATTTTCAAATTCTCCACTATAAAATTCTCCGGATATTAATTCTTCTTTACCTTGTTGGTACACACATTCATTTGCTAATACTTCAGGATATTCAAAACTCCAACTAATATCAAATTCTTCTGCATCTATATAAGGAGTATCTATATATAATTCACCTCTTAACAACCGTACTTTACCATAACTATTTCCAATTATTTCAGGGAACTCTATTGTTTTATAATCTATCTTTTGATGTCCAATTTTTCTCCATTCTATTCTAGTATATTTAGATTCTAAACTATAAATAAAAATTTCATTGATTAATACTTCTAATTTTTTTGGTAATTCAGGAGTATCATAAATACCTTTATACATTCTGATAACTTGACAACCTCTAAATGAATTTAAACAGGATTCACTATCCTGTTTAAATTCACTGTTGAAATATTGCTTATCTACATCAAACAATATAGTTCCAAAAATATATTTATCAAAATCTTCTAATTTTAAATAGAAGATATCTCCATGATTTAAAGTTTCTTTTTTCATATTATGGGCATTTTATTAATTTGCTAAAAAAGTTGAATTTTGCCTTTCCTAAGGCGTTTATTTTATTTCGGAATTCAGCTCCTGCTTTTAAGACCTTAGTTCCATGTTTCATAATGAAATGTTGTTCTCTAGCAGCAGTCTGAAAAGCATTCCACTTACCAGCGTCGAGTGTTTTACTTGTATAGCGTGTTGGATCTAAACCTTTTTCTTTCATATGCTGGGCAAATCGAATCCCCTCATCTTGAAAACTTTTACCAACATAAACAATTTGATCAGTAGTTTTATCAACTATTCCATATATCTCTGTTTGTTTCTTTTTAAGAATATTAAAAATAGAATTCTCAAATTTAACACCATTATGCACTAAGATATCTAGTGATGATACAAAATAATTATGGACTTCTTCTACCTCTAGATTATAAGTAATAAAGTCTCCTGATATTTTACTTATTCTTTGTATAGCTATAATTTCTCCTTTAGCATTAAGCAATAAATCTCCAGACTTTAAATCTTTGACTTCTATCCAATCTAAATGTGTCTCAGACCAAAATCGATGAGAAGAAGTACATTCTATCACTTCGTTTTCTAGATGTAGCTGATATAGAGATTCAGTATGACTTATATATACCTCTATTATAGGTCTTAATACCTCTGTTCTTGATGCTAGATCGAATGCTAGAACACAATCTCCAATCTCTAAAGTTTCAATAGGAGCATAACCTCTAGACTCATCTATTCTAACTAATGTTCCTGCAGGAAAACAATGTTTGTACTTAAGCAAGTCATCCCATGTCTTAGCTACTTTCTCTGCCGCTTCTTTAGCTGCTTTGGTAAGGCATCTTTTTGCATTATGTACTAACAAAGCAGTCCTCCCTACAAAATAAGTATGGAAGTTCCCTACAGTAAAGTTATAAACTTTCTTCGGTTCATAGTTAAATTCTACTTTATTTATCGTCAGTGGTTCATTATCCTTTGTCAACACTTTATGACCTTCTTCTAGCTCAGAAGCATCTACCCATCCAGTATCTTCTACATAGAAAGGATGTATAGCTGTAGTCTCTATCACCTCCTTATCTGTATAGACACTCACAGTATGGTCACTCTCATTAACCATGATATCTATCACAGGCTGTAGTGAGATAGTCTCTGTCTCTTCATCATACGCCCAGACTAGGTCTCCAACTTCTACATCCTCAATATTCTTTAATCCAAACTCTGTATGTACAGGAGTACCCTCTGGGAAACAAGCAAAAACACAAGTTCTTAATAATTTCTTAGCTACATCATCTATACTTTTCTTTAGTGCTTCTCTACTAAGAGTTTTAAAACCTGCCTTCCCTAATTGTTCTAGCGCTTTCTTCTTGATTACTCTACCAGCTACCTTAGTACCGGCTTTAATACCTGCTTTCATTCCCACTTTGGCTCCTTGCATAATAGCTGTACCTGCTCCGAAAGAAAGAGCTCCTGCTACTATAGACGCGACGTCCCATACTAGAAACCCTGCATTTAATACTGCTCCAAAGG
Organism: Myroides profundi; assembly: GCF_000833025.1. Classification (NCBI taxonomy): domain Bacteria; kingdom Pseudomonadati; phylum Bacteroidota; class Flavobacteriia; order Flavobacteriales; family Flavobacteriaceae; genus Myroides; species Myroides profundi. Next base: position 3,012,584 of record NZ_CP010817.1, on the reverse strand, counting down.
TATCACCTGTTTGTATAGCGTTGATCATATCTCGTCCACTTCCCCAGATAGGAATCATCCCTTCGAAGAATCCTGCTTCACCTACGCTATCCCCATTACCACTGTCATCTAGCTCTTTCTGTGCTTGGTCTTGTAAAATTTGTACTTCAGTAGCTGCATCATCAGGTAAGGGGACTTGCCCACTGGTCATAAATTCTATTGTTCCGCCTATCATACACTTACAGGTACTTTTACCTATTAAGGTATGTACATGGTTGACTTTGACCTGCCAGGTATCTTGCCAAGTCATCGGCATAGTCACAGGATTACATGCACCACCTGTGATCTTACATACCTTAAAGGAAGGTATATTAGCGGCAGGTAACCCATCCATATTCGTCGCTACCTGACAGCCATGTATCTTAACCTTATTATTAAACGTTGGAGAAAAGTAGTTAGGTGCACCACCTTCATCACACATCATTAAGGCGTCTTTAGTGATATATTCTAATTCTTCCATAATAATTTACATAACATTAGTATCCCCTGAACTAATTGTAGCACTAGGTCCCGCTGTCACATCTAGTTCACCATCAGTTTCGATAGCCATATCTGATCCACTATAAATACTAAATTCTCCACTTTCCGCATCAAAATTGATATTACCTTCTTTAACAGTCCCACTAATGCCATCAGTATCTATGGTTATGGTATTTTCTCCTACCATAAGCACAATACTATTCTTTGCATCTATAATGATATTTCCAGCTGAATCTGCTTTAATTATTGATTGCGCGGGTTGTTCTTTAGTTGCCCCTACATTTATTATATTAGTACTTCCTGCATTTATAATGTGATTTTGATTTGCACTAATCATCGCAGTACCTGCTCCATCAAAAGACATATTTACTGTTCCTTTATCATGAAGATTTACGCTTCCTTTATCATCATTGAATTTAAGAGCATTACCACTCTTACTGCTAAAGCTTCTATTGGCATTACCTTTACCACCACCAGCTCCTGTTCCTCCATGAAACAATCCTCCCATTACAAAAGGTCTATCTGGATGATTACCTACAAAACTTATCATCACTTGATCCCCCTCTTCTGGTATAGCTACAAATCCTCTGTTAGAGCCTACCTTATCACTACTACCTGCATCTGGTGTCATCACACGAATCCACTCCGTACTTTGACCTCCATACTGCCAATCAAATTGTACTTGTACTCTTCCTTTTCCTTGTGGATCAGCATTGCTAACTACTGTAGCTATCTGTTGTTCTGCTGTAGGGTGATTAAAATCTATACGAGGGATAAACCCTGTTTGTGCATCCACAGCTTCAAAATACCCATGATATTTACCTAGCGTGTCTACTGTATGGGTAATATCAGTGATCATAAGAGTAGTGAAGTGATTGCTTTTTTTAGTTAATGGATCTAACATATCTAACTCTACTATACAACCTGGATATAAAAAGGGCACTGTTGTTACTCCTGAGGTTATAAACACATTAAGTCCTTCACTACCTACAACTCCTTTCTGAGCTTGTAACACATCTTGATCTGTAGAAGCTTTCATTGGAGCTAACTGCAAGGAAGGTGCTGTGAATATACCCTCTGATTTCTGATAAGCTACTTTGGCTAGTGTTCCCTTTACATCTAGTTTAGTTTCGCCTGCTGCACTTAGCTTTTTATTGGTATAACTATTATATCCATATAGTTGTCTATTAACATGACGAGCTTGCATGCGTATTTGGATATCTTCTACATCTCTACCATATACTAGCTGTATAGGTTCTTCCCCTTGAGGTAAATCTCCAAAATACAACTGTTCTCCATCATAAAAAAACTGTTCTCCATAAGCCTCTGCCATACGGGCTAGATAATTATAGGGAGTTTCATTATACTGACAAGAATAAGATAAATTATAATTCTTGCTAGACTTTACAAATGACTTATATTTACCTTCACTCTCATAACCTTCTTTTAAAATACTTTGCACAATAGAACTAAGAGGATCTGGCTCTGAGCCACCAAAACTCTGGATATGAGGAGCCATATCAAGTAATATCGTAGGACTGTATCCTTTTAGTACAATATAGCCACGACTTCCATGAGCTTGTTTAAAACTTACATCTGTAACTATTCCTATAAAATCTCGCTCTGGTTTTTCTTTGATATTTTTATAGTTTAAAGTCACTAATATGCGTTTTCCTAGTAAATCTTGTGCTTGACTCATTTGATAAGTCTCTTCTATACCAAGAGCATCATGACTGAGTTCTAGTGTAAATTCATGATGTTTTTTGACACTTTGTTTAAGCTCAAAGCTTTTATAGTTTAAAAGACTTACTCCTTCCACTACTATAGTTAAATCAACCAGGTGATTCACCCCTGGTATGAAGTGATTTAATATAGCAGCCGCATTACTAATAGCACTATTACCTGTATTAATATTACTGATTTGACTTAAACTCTGTGGTGTATCTACTGTGCCATTTATTCCTTGTATCTGATGTTGATATGCTGATGCCTTATTCATCACACTACCAGCAGTTCCATAGGCAGTAGAGGCAAAGCCTGCTACCTTTTGAGCTTTAGCTAAATTCTCTGCTGCTTTCCCTTCTATACCTTTAACTAACTCTTGTGTATGACTAAGTAGTTTTTCTTCTACTAAACCCTCTATCTTTTCTGTTGCTTTTTCCTTTAGAGACTCATTTGAAGCATCACTTATTATCCCCTTGCTTTGACCTGGGATTCCTTTAAAATTCTCTTTCATAGCAATTTTCTTTTTCTTCTTTGGTAAACAATTTAAAAAATAACAAGCTTGACAATCAAAGCTTAAATTAAAAGACAAAACAGAGCTTGACAATCAAAGCTTAAATTAAAAGACAAAACAGAGCTTAATAATCAAGCTCTGTTTTGTTTATCCTAAATTTTAATTATGCGCTTGGCCAAGTTCCTTGGTATGCTGAATTTCCATAATCGATAGACTCTGCACTAACTACAAATGTGATATACATACTGTTTGAGTTAATTGCATCAAAATCTAAATTGTGTTGGATTACATATCCATTTGACCATTTTAAAGTAATAAGTGTCCCTTCTTCGTGAGATTTATTAAAAGTAACTTCTCCAACTGTTGGTTTATACTTTCCATTTAGTAAACTCTCTAGAATATCAGATTTATCTGTGGCCTCTACAGTGATTGTGATAAGAGCATTAGATGGATCAGATGCTACACGTCCTGATACGTCTACTGTTCTAGATACTCCATAATCTAATTTTAATACTTTTTGCGCTTCTCCGCCATTGAATTTTAAGATAGCTCTTGAATTGTCTTGTGCCATAACATTTATTTTTTATGAATTATTTAATTCAAACTTATAGACTTAAAAAACAATAACACAACTTTTAGATAACTTTTTGAAAAAACAGGGGGATTCTACTGTAAAAAAAATGTTAAAATAGTATTTTTAAGACATTTCATCTTGTTTAAAAAACACAATCAGACATTCTTAAAAAAAATGTCTGATTAGTATCGAATGATCATAAAAGTGCTAACGTTTTAAGTATTGAATTTTTAAAAAACGTAAAGTAGAGGTGTTTTAAAGAGAATAAGATGTTGTAATTTTAAAATTTAAACCTTACATATAAGTTGTGAAATTGACAAGATAGGTATTTAAACAGGTTCTCTTAAAAAGTAGAAACTGCAAAAATTGTTTTATAGTTTTCAAACTTTACACTTTAATTTCTTTACTAAAAGAACATTCTAAAACAGCTTTACATTGCTTTTTATAAGACAATGGCAAAAATTACTTCACTAGTTTACAAGAAAGAAAGCTAATATACAGACTGAAAGCTTTAAAAAGGATTTTAAGGCTATTCTTGACATTTTAGTGTCAAATAGTGGGTCATTTCTTAATATAAATCACTTTAGATTTCACTTTGTAAAATTAGTGGATTTAGTAATCGAAAGGTAACAGCAAGTTATGTTTTGAGGCACTCGAAATTGAGATTCGTGCTTTCAAAACGACTTGCTCTTGCAGAGGGCTAGAAAACTACTCCGAAGTCGGTAGTTTTTTGCTGAAATAGTAGATAGACTCAAAATATTGAGGGGTTTACGGATTTCCGTAATAGAGATTAATGAAATTATATTATGTTTGATTTGATAACTATTTCACTATCCGTATTTTAAAAAAGACTATTTTGGTTTGGATAGTTTAGTAAGTATCTAATTGTTAAAAAACTAATTATATCTGTAGCGTGTTATAATCAACACGTATATAGTTGTGGTTTTACAAAACAGCATAGTATATTACTTCATGAAGTAATGATGTTATTTAACACCCTTCTATAAACAGAGTGCAATAGAAACTAAGAATTATGTTAAAAAAAATAACCCTTAAAGGAGAACAAAAAAAAGTTCTTTTTCTACCATCAAGTAATCCTATACAAATAAAAGGAGTTGCTGGTAGTGGTAAAACTACTGTTGCTTTATATAGAGCAAAGCATCTTTTGGAAACGGAAGCAAATCTTTTTAACGAAACTAAGATTGTAATATTTACATATAACAAAACTCTTGCGGCTTACATCACTGCAATCAAACCTTATATAAATGGAGGTTATCAAAAAGATAATGATGAAATTAAACCAAGAACAAATGATGGTTTAAATGTTCAAATAATAAATTTTCATAGTTGGGCTTATCATTTCGCGGGTATTCAATATGACCAAACAATAAAGCAATGGAAGCAAATAGAATTAATAGAAAATATTATTAATACTATTACTTCTGATTCTTCTAAAATTTTAGAGAAAAGTGCTGAATTTTTTCTAGAAGAAATATCTTGGATGAAAGGTAAACTTTTCAAAACTAAAGACGAATATCTTGAAGCTGCTAGAACAGGCCGAGGGACATCCGACCGTGTTACTAAAGTTGACAAAGAAGTAATTTGGATTGTATTTGAGCGATACAATCAAGAACTTAAGCTATTAGGAAAAGTAGATTTTGACGACTATGCTATTCTTGCATTGAAAAAAATTGAGACTGATCCCAATTTTGTTCCTCCGTATTCTCATATCATAATTGATGAAGCTCAAGATTTGAACAAAGCCCAAATTTTAACAATTTCAAAATTAGTGGATGAACAAACAAATAGTTTATCAATTATTGCAGATGCTGCACAACGAATTTTTAAAAGTGGTTTTGTATGGAGTGAGGTAGGAATTAACGTAAGAGGAGGGAGAACCATTGAATTTAAAAAGAATTATAGAAATTCTGTCCATATAGCAAGAGCAGCAATTTCATTATTAGAGAAAGAACAAGATAAATCTGAATTCACAACAATTGAAACAGCAACGAGAGATGGAGAAAAACCAAAAATCGGTTACTATCTTGATTTTTTAGAACAAATGAAAAATGTAAATAATCAACTGAAATCACTAAAAAGTAATAATCAACTACATAATACAGTTATTCTTCACAGAAGTACCAGTGGCGTAAACAATATCAAAACATACTTAAACGACAACGGATTTTCAACTGAATTAGTAAAATCCAATCTCCCTGTAGATTATGGAAGCGAAAGTATAAAAATATGTACAATGTCTTCAGTTAAAGGTCTTGAATTTAATAATGTTTTCATTCTTGACCTAAATGATGATATAATTCCATATCCACCTGGTTTTATAGAATCTGATGACGAGTATCATATTTCCACAGAACGAAGATTGCTTTATACTTGTATGACAAGAGCAAGAAATACTCTTTTTCTTTTCAGTAGTGATAATTCAAATCCTTCTCGATATTTAAAAGAAATTGATACCTCATTGTTAGAAGATATTTCACCAAATAAAACAACTCAAATTATTGATGATGATTTACCTTTTTAATTATGGAATTTAAATCAAACTATTTAGAATATCAAAAAGATATTGAAGAAAGAGGAATTGAATATTTAATTCATTTTACACCCGCAATTAATTTATTAAGTATTTTTGAGCAAGGTAAATTGTTGTCAAGGACATTACTTGAACAATTTGATATCGATCAAACAGATATTTTTGATTATGTAGAATTCACTGATAATATTAGATTTGACGATAAAAACTATATAAATTTATCAATTCAGCACCCAAATTCATTTCTATTCAACCGTTTCCGCCAGAAAACGGCCAACGAAAGTCATATATTTTGGTGTGTGTTAAAAATTGACAAGAAATATATTTATCAGACTGAAACATTATTCTCTATAACTAATGCAGCAAACAGTTTTAATAAGAGAAATATAGGTGTCACTGGAGATATAACTAAATTCCAAATGTTATTCTCAAATTCATTAGAAGTTGTCACTTCTTATAATTCAAAAACTGTTTCAAGGAATGACTTACCTGCAAAATATCCAACAGATGAACAAGCAGAAGTTTTGGTTAAAAACGAGATTTTGGTTTCTGACATTATTCAAGTTTGTTTTAAAGATGAAAATGACTTAGCAATGGGAAAAGCTGCTTTAAGTGATTATAATACCAGTAATTTTGTAGTGGATACTTCACTATTTACAAATACGAGACTATAATGAAACCAGAAACAAAATATAAAGGCAGTATTAAATTATCCGCTATTGGAGATGCTTTAGGATGGATCACAGAATTTGAAAAACACACACAATCTATCAAAGAAAAATTTGGTGTAGAAAGAATCGATAAATTTTACACTTGGCAAAAGACTGTTGGAGGTAGATTTTATGGATATAAAGACAATATTAAGGCTGGTTCATATTCAGACGACACACAACTTCTTTTAGCTGTGGCAAGAAGTATAAGATCTAATGGTAATTTAGACCATAATTATTTTGCAAAAATTGAACTTGCTAATTGGTTAGATTATGCACGAGGAGGTGGACGTACAGTAAAAACAGCAGCAGAGAAAATTCAAAGAAAATCTGTACAATGGTTTAATAACTTTTACCATTTTAAAATAAATAATGGCGAAATAAACGATTACAGACAAAGTGGAGCAAACGGTGCGGCAATGAGAGTCCTACCGATTGCATTAGCCAATCTTGGAGATATTGATAAAATTAAAGAAGAAATTTTCTGTAATAGTATTATTACACATGGCCATCCAAGAGCATTATTAGGTGCGATGTTATATGGTTATGCTATTAATCAGATGATTGTTATTAGACCTGAAGATTTTAACTGGGAAAATTATATTACTCAAATAGGGTTAGATTTTCCAAAAAAATTTGAGTTGTCCTTTTTAAATAAACCAGAATTGAAAGAGTGGTTAAAAGAATGGAATAAATCAAGTAATAAATCTTTTGAAGTAGTTTATGAAGAAGTATTGATTGAAACACAACAATATTTAAGATTAGTTTATCAAAATATAAAACAAAATATATCTGTTCAAGAAACTCTTCAAAAACTTGGCTGTTTTGCTTTAGCTACAAAAGGTTCAGGTACTTCAACTGTAATTGCAGGAATATATTTAGCTACAAAATTTCATAACCAACCTTTACTATCAATTATTGAAGCTGTTAATGCTTTAGGTTCTGACACCGACAGTATTGCCGCTTTCGCAGGTGGTTTAGTTGGAGCCCTTCATGGACACAATATTATTCCAGAACAATGGAAATGTGTGCAAGATATTGAATATTTAGACAGAACCTCAGAACGTCTTTTAGCAATTTCGGAAGACAGACTAGTAGAAGTTCATGATAATTTTCCAACTCAAAAAAAAGTTCTTAATAATCCAAGAACAGATGATTTTATATTAAATCAAGAAATTGAATTTATACCTTTAGGATATGGTAAAATTATAAATATTGACAGACAACACACTCTTACTAAAGGAAAGTATAATTTAATTATTGAAGCAAATTTAGACTTAGGTCAAAGTATTTTGGTAACTAAACTTTTCAATGATTTAAACTTTGAAACAAAATTAAACAAAGAAAAATCAATATCAGATATTGAACATATTATCCAATTAGCTGCAATAAATCTAAAACCAGGAGTATTTGATAAGTTTAAGGACTATTTATCCAAACAGAAAAGAATATCCAAAGACCAACTAGAAATGCTTAAAATAATAATAGAAAATGAATCATAAAAAGGTTATCGCATAACATATTTGGTTCAGAAAATGCGTGATATAATTATGTGTTTTTTAGGAGGAGGGAGTAGCTTTAAGATAGGAACAGTGCTTCAATAATAAAAACACACTACCATTAGCATAATTTACTATCATAATGGTAGTGTATTGATTTCTTAGTGATTTTTAAAAATAAACTTTTTAATTCATTAATTCAGCTCTGACTCCATCATCATTAGCAACTAATCTCCATAGTTTTACATCTATATTATCATTTTCAAGTTTCCTTTGAAAGAATTTTGCTTGATTGATATCATGAGTTCCCATCAAGACTTGAAAATCCTGATCTACTATGTAATCTCTAAGGAGGTCAAATACTCCTGAAGCGTGCACAAGATCATGATGTTGAGTTGGATCATCTAATAACAATGATTTCCATGGTGTCCATTTATAGGTACTTGCCATAGAAAGCATAAATGTTAATTGTAAGTCTGTTGCTTGGGCTTCGCTAGCTACTTCCATTACACTAACTTGCTTTTCATGAAGTTTAATTTCTACTTTTGCTTGTGATTTATTTCTATGCGAGTAACTGTCTAATTTGGTATCCATAAAGCGAGGATTTACCACAATTTTTTTTAGTAAAGAAACCCACAACGGGTTTATGGCTTTGATTTTATCATGTACACCATCAACTTCTTCACCAATTTTATGATATAATTTTTCAAGGGCAGCTTTTCTTTCTCTTAAGAAAGATAATTCACCATTTATTGTTGCTAATCGTTCTCTCATGTTTGATAAATAGGCTTGCTCTTCTTGGCTCTCACAAATTTCTTTAATTTCTTTATCCAATGTGGCAAACTTCTCTGCTGCATTCCAGCGACCAAGTTCATCACTCATCTTATTTAGATCTGCTAATCCTTTTTTAATGAGTCTATCATTAAGTATTAGTTTATTTTTTCCTATATTAAGATTATCCAATGAAGGCGGTTCAATTAAGTTACTATCTTTCCATTCTGCTAACATTTCATTCTGCTGCCCCTGTAACTTCGAAATTGCCATATTTAGGTCTGTGATTTGTTCTTCGACTTCTCTTTTAACCTTCACGATTTGCTCACTAGCCCTATTGTTGTCAGTTATTTTTAATGTTGTAGCTTCAATTTCTGTTGCTATAGTAGAAATTTGAGAGTCTAATAAATCTGTGTTAATTAACGAAAGAGTTTGATTTATCTTTTCAATTTCTGTTTTTACATTTTCAAGAGATACCTTAAGCGTAATGACATTTATTTCACTAGATTGAATTGTACCATTTGTTTGGTCTCTAGCCGTTATTAGTTTACTTAATTCTTCTGAAGAAGGTTTTTCTCCAAATTCTGTTTTATCCTTAACAATCTTCTCTATATTTACTTTGTTTTTTTCTTTTTTACCTTTTAGCCATTCTTTTGCCTCGGTAATATTATTACTGTCAGGGAATCTAGGTATGCATTTTTCATTAATAAATTCTTTAGCATTTTTTAATTTATCCTCATTTTCAACTAAATTTTCATTGATTTTACTTAATGTTGTTTTTTCATTTTGTATCTGTTGTTTTTTAGTATCAACTTCTGTTTTTAATTTATTATTTGTTTCAATTTCACTACTGATAATAGGATCTATTTGTTCTAATGCCAAAGCTATTTGTTTTGAAAGTTCATCAGGTTCATATTCTGCGTTACAAACAGGGCATTTCCTCTGATCATCAGGTAAATTTGTTGCTATAATTCCTACTGCACCAAGAATAGCATCGGAAGCATTTTTTAGAGAATTAAGTTTGGTTTGGCTTTCATTAAATAACTTTTCTATTATTACTAAATCAGTTTGAAAATCCTCTATTTTTTTCTCATAATGTGCTTTTTGTTCTTTTTCAGTGCTGATGATCTCTTTTAATTGAGTAACTTTTTGCAAATGCATATTCCAATCCTCGATTACCAATTGTAGTGAATTTAATTTCCCTTGCTTTTTTAGTGCTTCTTCTTCACTCTCTTTAATAGAATTGAACGTAACAATTTTTTGATTTAGCTTATTAACAAGTTCGCTCTCTGATTTTAATTTCTCTATTTGTTCAGAAATATATTCGGAGATTGACTTGATAGATTTTTCTGTCGATGCTAATTTTACTTCTTCTTCTTTCTTTTTATCTAATAATCTTTTTGATTTTTGTAAGTCTTTCTGTATATCTTTCTGTTCATTAAAAGTATCTTTGAGTGTAGCCAATGAATTCTTTAATTGTGAGATATCTGTATTTGCTTTATGTATTATTTCTGTTTTTCCAGCAATCTGCTTCTGCTTTTCCGCTATTTCTGTGTTATTACTTTCAAAAAGAGAAATTTTGCTTTCAAGGTTTGAAAGATTAAATAAACGCTTTTGATTATCTTCTTCTAATTTGAGTATAATGGAGTTTACAAGTCCTCGATAGCTAGCTACAGCATCTGGATTTTGATCAATATTTTCCGAATTTGATGAGCTATCAAATTGTTTATGAACACTTTGTACTTGGTCAATAATTTCATTTAAAGGCTTGAGGACGTAGTTTAACTTTGCATTATCACGCTCTTCTAATTTACCTTCAAAAAAAGAAATCCTTTGTTGCTGTTTATCCTTCTCATCTTTTTTATCATTTATTGTTCTCGTAGCAGCATTTAAAGTATTGGATTTTGTTTTTGAGATGGCGCTTAAGTCCTTTCCGATTGATAACTTATCCAACAAATCTCCTGCCTGAGAAGATTCTCCTTTTTGTATAAACCAGTTATTGCCACGTTGCTCTATAAGATGTGTAAGTCTTAAAAGAAAAGGTATATCATTTATAGAGTGACCAGGAAATAATAAATCATGATTTCCTGATATTTTGGGGTCTAAACCTTTTTGATAATTAACCTCACAGTAATTTCCATTATCAAAATCTAATCTGACATCCACGCCATTTTGTGTGTCACGTATCAATGATAATGGTGGATTTGTTAAACGTTGAATAGAACCAGTAAGTGCAAACTCTATAGCTTCGAAAAGAGTTGTCTTTCCCGTTCCATTTGGAGCAAGAAATATATTAGCGCCAGAACTTAATTCAATTTCGACATTCTTGCCAAAACGTCTTGCGTTACTTATAGTTATTTTTTTAAGATGCTTCATTACTTTCTGATTGGTTATTTATCAATATATTAAAAAGGTCAAAACTTGACATGCCAGAACTAAATGCCTCTCGCCACTTGATTTTTTCCTCATCATTAAACCATGCGAATTCTTGTTCTAAGACTGAAAAAGCTGAAATAAGCGGATCTTGGCCTAAATCCAACGGAGTTGGAGCATCAACTTTTGTGATAAATGTTCTTTCGACAAACGATTCTTTTGTTTCATCTGGGCGTAATACAAATTTTCGACAAAAAACTTCACTGGCCTCTATCCTTAAACATTCTTCAATTGAGGGCTGAGTTCCTTCTGTCCATATGATAGCAAGATAGATATCAGCAGTTTCAGGATCTAAAAGTAACTCTTTGCATAATGCAGCCCATTGTAAGACATCTTTTAGATGGTTATCTGAATTAATACCTACTACAAGTAGCGTTTTGAGAGATGGTTCGGAAGTTTCTATAGTACGAAAAAAGCGAATTAGTTTTTTGTTTTGAAGCTTTTCAGAAGCTACCTCGATCATCTCTTCTTCAATTGTCCCTTGACTTTTTATTGAAAAACGAGCTTCAATCTGGTGATGGATATAGTATGCAAATTGGTCAAAAGTCATGATATGTTATTATTTAAAGTTTCAATAAGTGAGTCGTTATAAATTTTAAGTTTTTGTTTTAGATAGGTTTTAAGTTCATCAATACTTCCTTTTTTGATAATTGAATTAAAGATTCGGTTTTTGGTTATTAATAATTTCGGGTTATTTCCAGCTGCTAAGGAATGATCAATTTTAACTGAGTCACTAATTGATTGTTTGTAAATCTCACCTTCTGGTTGTTCACTTTCTGAAAGAATTAGAATATCATATGTTTCTTTACCAATAAGGTCATCTATTGACTCCTCCTCATCAATTCGTCTAATTTTTCTTGTCTTTCCAGCGGGTCCACTCCACCAACTCAATCCTATAGCTCCAATACTTAATCCATCTTCGGTTTTCATAATACCTGCATCAATAGAACCTAAAGCCACTGAAATAAGTAAGCAGGTAAATAAAGCATCTGCTATTAGTAATTTTGTCTTTGGACCTATTCGTAAGTGCCCCAATATTTCCTCTCCTTCAGCATTAGGATGTACAATTCTTTTTAAAAGAGGGATTAGTATTGATTCATCTTTAGTTATAATATCTTGCCAGACATTCCAGCGTACTTCAACTGCATCTCTTAACTCTGGTGATTGGCTAGTCACCATTTGGGATATTCTCCATGATATTTTTTCAGAAACTAACTTCCATGTTTCTTTAGTCATTTGATGATTCATTTCTTTTGCAAAAGCCTCACGTTCTGCATGAGTATTCATAATCTTACCTCCACTAGCATTAAATGAGGCATTATTATTGGAAATGCGAATTCCTTCAAAATCATCTTCCCGAACTCCGAATGTCCCTCCAATTTTATTTTCAATATATACTTTCCATCCATCCCAATTTGCACAAAAACCGTTTACATTTCCATCTAAATGAATTGCCAGTTGAAATATACTTTCGTGAATTGGAGTAAGCGGGTCATTTACTTTTGCAATATTAATATTTAAGTTTCTACTCCTTTCATTTGACCAGAGTAACGGTATTGTTTTACATGGTCTTTCTATCTCAGTATTACTTTCTAAATCATGGATACCCATAATCTGCCAATTATTATCTATGTGATCAATTTGTGTCCAAATTTTGATATCTGAGCGAATATATTCTTTGAGTTGGAATAATAAATTTCGAGGGGAAATGGCACCTGAAAATGTAGTATTATCAATAGTGTAGGAAAGGATTTTTAATCGTATTTCTTGTAGTTTATCCGAGATAAATATTTCTTTCAATTTGTCTTCTGTCTTACATTCAATATCAGATTCCAATCCCGAATTTTTTATTTTTAGAAACGTCAAGGCTTTTAAAATGTGCTCCCAATTTTCAAATTCACACCATGTTGTTAACCAGTCAAAGCAATTTTTTATATTTGTATCTGTACTTGCTTGAGTTTGTAACATATCAGCAGTTGTAACGGCTGGTTTTATTTGGACTTCGCATAAATCTTTTAAATTTCTTATCTGAAGACCGTTTTTAATCTGAGTATTTAACTCTGGTAATTCAATCCAAAATTCTCTCTTAGGACTAATATTAGAAATGTCAATATCCTTACACCAATTTGCCAAGCTTTTTAAGGTTTCATCCAAAGGCGATAAATCCCGTTCTAAATCTTTTCGCTCACCTCTTGAATATTTATTTCTAATACATTCGTCATTTTTACTACCAAAATCCCCTGATGTTTGTCTTTTAATCTGTATATGAATTTGTGAATTTTTGTCTTTTTCGATAACTATATCATCCCATGTAGATATGTCACCTTGTTCTGAACCTATACTCAAATAATGGCTTCTACCTAATGCAAAATCAACTAGCATAACCGCAATTTCATAGGTTACAATAGCTTGTTCATATTTTTTAGTTTGGTCTAATCTTAATTTGGCTAGCATTAATAATTTTTTAAAATATAATTGTTAAAAATAATACAATAACAAAGATAATTAATTATTTATCCATCTACTTTAAATTCTAAGTTTATAATAATGTATTTAAAAACATAATAATCAAAAATATGTTATATTTACTTTTAGAATCAAACGATTCCAATCATAGTTCAAAACTTTCCGAATAAGGTGCTCACTCCAATCCGAAAAAGTGAACATCCCTATTTATAAAGCATACGGCATAAAAGAGGCTAACCCTCTTTCTCCGCAAAGAAAACCGATAACGAGAGTTATCGGTTTTTTTATTTTGTAAAAGGAACGGAAAGCTCGCTTTGTGGATACTTTTTGGAAATAAAAAAAGCACAATGCCTTTATTACTTTATAATCTACTTTAAGAGTATTTGAGCATAACCATAATACTGTTTCACATTATTAGCAGATCGTTGTGCCTTTAATAGGTTTTATAAGACTTATAGAGTTGTTTTGCTATTCGTAGTAATATAATTTGGCAAGTAATTTATTTATAAAAAATAATTATATTAGTAGCAAATTAAACGAAATGCACATATAGGTGCTATTTTGCGAAACTACATCGTGTTTTGTTTCGTGAAAAAACAATGTTGTAGTCAATTTCGAGAGAATAACAACTCGACTAATTATACAGATTGTTTAAAGAATTTTAAAAAAAATAAGTAATGGATATTGAATTAACTTCTACCCCAAAAAAAGAAGACTTAGAAGCTATTAGTGAGGGGATTAAAAGCTATAATCAAAATTATCTTCCAGATAATGTAGTATTTGAAAATGATATAAGATTTGCAGTTTTTGCAAAAGATAAAAAAGGAAAAGTTGTAGGAGGTATCAGAGCTTGTGCTTTTTGGAATTACTGTATCATTGAACTCCTATGGCTTTCTGAAGAAACTCGAGGATTAGGAATCGGTAGAAAGCTAATGAAAGCTGCTGAAGAATTCGCTTTAGATAAGGGATTTAGATATATGAGAACCGAAACATTAAGCTTTCAAGCTCGCCCATTTTATGAAAAACTTGGATACAGAGTTTTTGGTGAATTGGCTGATTATCCAAAAGGCCATACTACTTACTGTTTAGTAAAGGAACTTAAATAGTTGGGTTAACGATAGAAACTGCCCACAACAAACATATTAGCGTCAGGCGGGGCGAAGTACTTCGTTTGACGTTTTTTGATATATTTGAACTTTCAGCTTCGTATTAAGTTTAGTGCTAAAAATCCCGCCCGAACGGCAATATGCAAACCGTTAGTAAATTTTTTAAAATAACTTTGAATAACATTCTATAATTTTATTGCTTATTACTCCACGCTTTGAAAAACTTAACTGTTTTAGGATTTTCAACAAAAAACTAATTTACATTTTCTAATTGATTTGTTAATTGGTCTTTTTTATTATTTAAAATCTCATATTCCGTTTTTCAATAGTATTCTTAACAGCCATATACATCGAAAAGCCTGTTGTCAAAACTAAGAAGATATTCAATACTATCAAGTACAACAATCCTTTAGAGCTAGCCGCTTTATGAGCCCTTAAAAGCCCTCATTTCTAATCTCTATCTAACCTTATTCTTATACCCATTTTCTTATAAGCACACTCCTCCCTTTTACGTTAAAATTTAAACATAGATACTTAACAAACTACATTATCTTTTCCATTTTAGAAGTTATCGTTCTAAAACACTTGCAGTCTTAAAATGATAACACAATATTGATTAATAATTAACAACCAAAGCTTCGCAGGAAACGAATATTCTCTGGTTTTCTCAGTATATTTGAGTGAAACATAAAAAAGAATATTATCATGAGCACAATGAAAGCAGCACGCTGGTATGCAGCCAAAGATATTAGAGTAGAACAAACAGAAATCCCTACTCCAGCTAAAGGACAGGTAAAAGTAGCAGTTCAATATGCAGGTATCTGTGGATCAGACTTACACGAATATGTACACGGGCCTCAATTAATTCCATTAGACAAACCTTATCCATTAAATGGTCATCAAGGTGTAACTACTTTAGGACATGAGTTCTCAGGTATCGTTGAAGAATTAGGAGAAGGTGTAAAAAATATTAAAGTAGGGGATCGTGTAGTAATTGAGCCTATCTATAAAAACTTCGATAGCCCATTCGTAGCTTCTGGAGAATACAACTTAGGAGAACACTTAGGTTTCATCGGATTAGCAGGTAATGGAGGATTTGCTAAATACGTAGTGGTAGAAGATTATATGATTCACAAAATTCCTGATACGATGTCTTTTGAACAAGGTGCTTTAGTAGAGCCTGCTGCAGTAGCTGTATACTCAGTACTACAGAGTGGTCTAAAAGTAGGACAGACAGTATTAGTATCTGGTGCAGGACCTATCGGGCTACTATGTGCTCAAGCAGCTTTAGCAGCTGGTGCGTCTACTGTGATCGTTACAGATGTGGCAGAGAAACGCTTAGAGAAAGCAAAAGAAATCGGAGCTACTCATGTATTCAATGCTATGGAAGCTGATCTTCCTGCTAAGATTAAAGCCTTGACTGGTGGTCTAGGAGTTAATGTATTCTTAGACTGTGCTGGTGTACAAGCTTCTTATAATACAGGTATTGCTTCTACTCGTAATGGAGGTACTGCTGTATTAGTTGCTTTATTCGGAAAACCAGTTCAACACGATGCTTTAGATCAAGTATTAAGAGAGATTACTGTAAAAGGGGTTATCGCTTATAGAAATATCTTCCCAGAAGTAATTAACTTAATCGACTCTGGTCGTATGGAGGTAGAAAAACTAGTGACAAATAAAATTGGTTTAGATGAGATTGTAACAAATGGTTTTGAAGCCTTAGTAAGCAATCCAGAACAAGTTAAAATTCTTATTGATATCAATAGATAGTTTTTAGTTTACAGTGAACAGTTTACAGTCTTGTCTACGGTATGAGGTGATATGTACTATGGTTACTGTATTATTAAATAGATTCCTTTATCCCTATAATTGTAGATAATTCTTTAATAAAAACAAAAGCCATTACTTAAAAACAAGTAATGGCTTTTATTTTGGTTTATAGTGGACAGTGTGACATCCATAATAATACGTCTATATTTTGATGTAGACGGGGCACATAGCATGCATAAAATGTCATAGTAAACCTCATAATCCAAAATTCGTAATTAATGAGTGTTGCAAGCAACATTTTTATTTCTTTTATTAATGCCTGAAAGGCAAGCCTCGTAATTCGTAATTCAAAATTCGTAATTTCTTAGTGGCTTATTTCACTTTCTTAATCACCTCTCCTAGCATATGTCTGATCTCTTGGAACATTGCCTTAGTATCTGGTTCTCCTAGGTCTTCTGGTTTAAATTCTTCTGTAGCGATACTACTCGCATATTCCCATATTTCTAATACATCATATGCTTTAATGCGATAAGGCTCATAAAAGGTATTGTCTGAGTGTAGTTCTAACGTCTCATCATCTATGCGATACACGCGTTTATACACCACTCCTTCATTCGCTGTAATGATGATATATGTATGTCCGTTTCGGATATAATCTAGACGCTCGATATAACTACCAATGATAAAAGAACCTTCCTGATGTGGAGGCATAGAGTCCCCTTCTATAGGAAAGGCTCTATACTTCCCTTCTTTTAGGAATGGAAGAGAGATCTGATCTAGGTTCTGAATAAACTCTGGATCTGCATACCCTGTCAAATATCCTGCTCTTGCTTTATGAGGAATAATCTCAATAAAGTTATTGCCATGAGGATCTACCATAATAGGCAATAGAATACGGTTGTCCTCAAGCTTTAGTAAATCTTGCATAGGAACCTTGCGCAAATCAACAGAAATCATCAAGTCTACACTGACATGAAAGAAACGAGAAATACGCAATAATACTTCTAAAGGTGGCTCAGAGGCTCCCTCTTCATACTTTGAATAACGTGCACGAGTTATCATTAACTCATCTGCTACTTTCTGCTGAGACATGATCTTCTGAGCACGTAGATACCTTATATTATCTGATAAAAACGACATTTGCTATTATTTATAGCATCAAATATACATATTATTGCTAATATAGATAGTAATTTCGTGAAAGATTTTTTAATTATTTCTATTATGGAAAGGGCGATTGCACATTTAGATTTAGATACTTTCTTTGTGTCTTGTGAGCGTTTAGTAGATTCTTCTCTAAATGGGCTACCTGTCATTATCGGTGGAGGAGATCGCGGAGTCGTCTCTAGTTGTTCTTATGAAGCAAGGCAATTCGGGGTGAGGTCTGCCATGCCTATTCGTATGGCTACTCGTCTATGTCCACAAGCCATCGTCCGAAAAGGAGATATGCAGTTATACTCTAAGATGTCTCATCTCGTTACGGATATTATTACAGAGAAGGCCCCCGTTATGGAAAAGGCGAGTATAGATGAGTTCTACCTAGATCTAACAGGAATGGACAAATTCTTTGGGTCAGCACTTTGGATTAAAGAATTGACACAAACGATACAACACGAATCTGGATTACCTCTAAGTTATGCTTTATCTATTAATAAAACGGTCTCTAAAATAGGGACAGGAGAGGCTAAGCCTAAAGGGGCTCTCAATATTACAGCGCCTGAGGTACAGCCCTTTCTCAATCCGTTGTCTATTCGCAAAATCCCTATGTTAGGAGAAGTTAGCTATACGCTACTTTCTCGCATTGGTATTCGGAATATACAGACATTATCTGAAATGCCACATCAAATACTCCATAAGTTATTGGGTAAAAATGGTATAGACTTATGGAAAAAAGCTAATGGTATTGACCTTACTCCTGTAGAACCCTATAGAGAGCGAAAGTCTATTTCGTCTGAACACACTTTTGACCAAGATACCATAGACATCCCTATGCTCAAATCTATCTTTACAGGTATGGTGGAGAAGCTGGCTTATCAGTTGCGTTCTGAAGAATGGCTTACTTCTATCATTACTGTCAAAATACGCTATACGAACTTTGATACAGAAACTAAACAAACTCGGATAGCTTATACATCAGCAGATCATACACTTATTAAACTAGTACATGAGTTATTTGATAAAGTATTTCAAAGAAGAATGCGCCTTCGCCTTATAGGTGTTCAGTTTAGCGGATTGGTACGAGGGACATATCAAATGAACTTATTCGAAGATACAGAAGAGATGATGGCGCTCTATCAGGCAATGGATAGAATGAAGAAACGCTATGGTGTAGATGCTGTAGTAAGGTGTTCTGGTGCTTTCTTGAAAATGAAGAAAGAGTGAAGCCCCTTTTGGGAATTAAGAATTAGAAATTAGGAATTAAGAATTAGGAATTTTTGGCTACGCCATTTAGTATGCATATCACATTCTGGACAACGTAACCGTAATGTATATCACGTTCTGTCGACATCCAACCGTAGGGACGTATTACATACGTCTGACAACGTAACCACAATATATATCACGTTCTATCAGCACACAATCGTAGGGACGTATATTAAGAATTAGGAATTTTTGGCTACGTCATTTAGTATGTATATCACGTTCTATCAGCACACAACCGTAGGGACGATTATTAGGAATTAGGAATGTTGGCTTCGCTATAATGTATTTAGATGATATGATAGACTAAACGGTTTCACGACATCCCAAAATCACAACATCCCAAAATCACAAAAAAACAAAAATGCTCTTAAACTGTCATTCATATTATAGCTTGCGTTATGGGACTATTCCTATACAGCGTCTTGTACAACTAGGTAAGCAATATCATATTAGTACAATGGCGCTGACTGATATCAATAATCTAAGTGGTGTATATGAGTTTATTACAGCTTGTAAAGAGGCAGCTATCAAACCAATAGTAGGGACTGAAATCAGAACTGAGGATGTATTACACTATATTCTCATTGCTAAAAACCAAGAAGGCTTTAGTGAAATAGGTCAGTTCTTGACGGATATAAATGAAGGGATTATTACAGTATCGTCTATTGCTCCAGACTTTCAAAACTGTTTTGTGATTTATCCATTCTCAACTGTGGTTCCTACTCTAAAAGAATGGGAATATATCGGAGTACAAAATAATCAACTTTCTCTACTCTATGCAGAGAAGTGGAGATCATTAATGGATAAGCTAGTTGTTCTTCATACAGTCAATCACTTGAATGAAGAAGAATATAAACTACACTGTATCCTACGTGCAATAGATAAGAATACTCTACTCTCTAAATTAACGGAGAAAGACTGCGCTTCTCCTCAAGATAGTTTTAAATCTGAAGAACAAATCATAGCAGATTTTAAAGACTATCCTGAGCTGATAGAGAACACTCAAAGACTAATGAGTGAGTGCAATTATTCTTTTTCTTTTAAAGTTCCTAGAAATAAAAAACACTATACTGAAGATAAGGTTAGTGACTTGAATTTATTAAAACAACTAGCCTATGAAGGGATGGTCAAAATATATGGAGAAGATCATACTTTTGCCCAAGAACGATTAGCTAAAGAACTCAGTGTAATAGACCAACTTAACTTTGAGGGGTATTTTCTGATTACCTGGGACATTATTCAGTATAGCAATAGTCAAGGCTATATGCATATCGGGCGGGGTAGTGGTGCCAATAGTATAGTGGGCTATTGTCTTGGCATTACTAATGTATGTCCTTTAGAGTTAGACTTGTACTTCGAGCGCTTTTTAAATCAGAATAGAAAGTCTCCTCCTGATTTTGATATTGATTGGTCTTGGAATCAACGGGATGATATCCTTCAATACATCTTTACGCGATATGGAAAAGAGCACGTGGCGTTCTGTGGTGCAGTATCTACTTTTAAATATCGCTCTATTATTAGAGAAATAGGGAAAGTGTACGGGCTATCTAAGAGCGAATTAGACACGCTAACGCGTAATCCTATAGAAGATCATGAAGCGAACAGTATCGTGCTTCTAATCCATCAATATGGTCAACTGTTAGAAGGTTTTCCTAATCAGCGTACAATGCATGCTTGTGGTATTTTGATTTCGGAGGATCCTATTACTCGCTATACTGCATTAGACTTTCCACCTAAGGGATTTCCTGTGGTACAGTTTGATATGCATACTGCTGAAGATATTGGTTTTGATAAATTTGATATCCTTAGCCAACGAGGCATAGGTCATATAGATGAAGCTACTAAACTCATTCTTCAGAATCAAGGAATAGAAGTTGATATTCGAAATATTGCTTTATCTAAAGATGAAGAGCTGTGTAACCAACAGTTAAAAATAGGTAATACGATTGGCTGTTTTTATATAGAAAGCCCTGCTATGCGTGGATTATTAAGAAGATTACAATGTGATAATTACAAAATACTAGTAGCAGCTTCTTCTATTATACGCCCTGGGGTAGCACAGAGTGGGATGATGCAAGAATATATCTATCGCCATAACCACCCTAATCAATTTGAATACTTTCATCCTGTATTTAAAGAACAATTAGGCGAAACCTATGGCATCATGGTCTATCAAGAAGATGTGATCAAAATAGCGTTACACTACGGCGGACTACCTGCGGCTGATGGAGATATTCTGCGCAGGGCGATGAGTGGTAAAAGCCGTTCTCTAGCAGGGTTACAGGCTGTGAAAGATAGGTTCTTCGAGCATTGTGATCTTAAAGGACATCCTAGAGCACTTAGTGAAGAAATATACAGGCAGATAGAGTCATTCGCAGGGTATTCTTTTTGTAAAGCCCACTCTGCTTCTTATGCCATAGAGAGTTATCAAAGTCTATATCTTAAAACCTATTACCCATTAGAATTTATCACTGCGGTTATCAATAATGAAGGAGGGTTCTATCGCACAGAAGTTTATATACACGAAGCAGCGATGTCAGGTGCTCATGTATTGCCTCCTTGTATTAACTCTAGTGAATTACAAACTACTTTAATAGGTAAAGAGCTATTCTTAGGGTTAAAACTTATAGAGGGATTAAATATAGAGTTGCTTAAAGCTATTTTAAAAGAGAGAAAAGTCAGTGGTAGATATGAATCTCTCTATGACTTTATACAGCGTATTTCTATAGCGATGGACTCTTTACAGAAGTTAATATTCATCGGTGCTTTTCAATCCTTTGGCAAACAAAAGAATGAGTTATTGATTCAGGCAAAACTACTGTTGAGTAAAAAGGAGCCAACTCCTACACTTACTTTATTACAAGAACCTATACAGGAATACACCTTTCCGACCTTAACGCGCTCTGTATATGAAGACGCATTTGATGAGTTAGAGTTGTTGGGCTTTCCTATTTCTTGTATGCCTTTTGATTTATTAAAAACGAAGTTTAGAGGAGATGTAATGGTCTGTGACTTACTACACCATCATAAGAAAACAGTAAGAATGCTCGGTTACTTAATTGCTCGTAAGCACGTACCTACTTCTAAAGGGAGTATGTACTTCGGTACTTGGATAGACGCAAATGGACATTATTTTGACACTGTACACTTCCCTGATAGTTTAGAGGAATATCCTTTCGTAGGGGGTGGTTGTTATTTGTTATTAGGAACGGTGGAGGTAGAATATCACTTTCCCAATGTACAGATTCTAAAAATGGCAAGATTGCCTTTTATGACTGACCCTCGTTATCACTATGAGGATGAACACCATCAGACTACAGCATCAAAGGTAAAAGAAGATGTGAGTCTTACTCATCGCCAGCCTTATCCTAAAGCGTCTGAAATTAATCTACCGCGTCATAGAATGAAGTTTAAATAAGAAAAGCCTTGATACAAGATATATACCAAGGCTTTCATTGTATATATTAGCTAAATTAGTCTCTAGCTATCTCTATCTTTACTCTCTTATTTTTAAGTCTTGTATCTACTAGTGCAGTCAGTAGAGCCTTAACTTTCTTTGTATTCACTGCTACGAAAGCCTGTGTATCTCGTACATCTATCACTCCTATATCCTCTTTGGTCAAGCCTCCTGTCTTGATTAAATAACCTACTATATCCCCTTTGTTGATTTTATCTTTTTTACCAGCACTGATATAGATTGTTTTAAAATCTGTTTTATTGTCGATAGTATAGCTTCCATCAAGGTCTTCTATCGGCATATCAGGGTTGATGAATTCAATATTTTCCTCTTTGGTGATCATCACATAAGCTTTACCTGACGCCTTCATACGTGCAGTACGTCCATTTCTATGAATAAAAGCATCTTCTTTCTGTGGTATCTGGTAGTGAATCACATGACCAATCTCAGGAATATCAAGTCCTCTAGCAGCTAAGTCTGTTGCGATAAGGATATGTGCACTCTTATTTCTAAACTTCATGATAGCACGTTCTCTATCTTCTTGTAACATTCCTCCGTGAAAAGCACTGTTAGCAACTCCTTTTTTAGTCAATGTCTCACTAATACGAGCTACAGCATCACGGTGATTACAGAAGATAAGAATAGTGTCCTTACCTATCTTACCGATAAGCTTAATCACAGTCTCTAACTTCTCTTCTGCAGTAGAAATAACTTGACTAAAAGTTAGGTCTGGTATTACTTCTGTTTTCTTTAAGAAATGAATACGCTCAGGATCTACTATACCAGTAAACTCAGGAATCTTCTTTAAAGCAGTAGCTGATGTAAGCATTCTGAAAGAGATATTATCAAACGAATTGATGATATAATCCATATCAGTCTGGAAGCCCATCTCTAGAGCTTTATCAAACTCATCTACTACATAGCTAGTCACGGTCTCTGTGTTAAAAGAAAACTCTTCTATGTGAAAAGCCACTCGACCTGGTGTACCTACTAATACTGCTGGTGGTGTGCTAAAATTCTTTATTTCTGTTTTAGTAGAATGCCCTCCATAACAAGAGTTAATCTTAAAAGGTGTTCCCATCTTCTTAAATACAGTCTCTATCTGTAGAGCAAGTTCTCTAGTCGGCACTAGTATAACTGCCTGTACTCCTCTGATAGCAGGGTCTAATCGTTCTAACAAAGGCATTAAGAATGCAACGGTCTTACCTGATCCTGTAGGGGAAAGAAGGATAATATTTGGGTTCTTCTGAGCTGCACTAAATGCTTTGGTTTGCATTTCATTTAATGCCTCAATATTTAAGTTTTTAAGTATCTCTGCTTTATTCATGGAGCAAAGGTAGTTTTAAAAATTTTAGAATCCACTACACCACTAAAGAGAAAAACATAAACTATATAAAGAACTTTAGCAATGACTTCAGCATTACTACTGTTTCGACAAACTTGTAAAGCAAGCTACCTCTACTGATTATAGATTTAGGTTATAGTAATATGCTTATTTATATTCATAAAAAAGCCCCAAAAAGTTAAACACTTTTTTGGGGCATATATTTATTTGAAAAAGGTTAACTATTTAGAATTTAAATAATTAATTGCTTCATTTAAAACTCTATCTACAAAAGTAGGTGAAGTCATTTGTGCTACTTCACTATCTGTTGGAGGAGTTACATAAATATTTGGTTTTACACCGACTCCTTCTACTACCACACCTTCAGCATCTTTCATAGCTAATAATGGCATATAGAATGTTAATTTACCTCCTGCAATCTCGTCTCTAGTACCTCCATTGAAATCATCTACAGCACCTAATCCTGCTGTTGCTCCAGCGCTATAGTCTCCTATACTCACTACATGATTTCCTTGTGACTTCAGCATTAGTGTAGTAATCTCAGACATACTTGCACTACCTTTATCTGTTAAAACAGCAATAGGAATATTAGCTGGAATTCCAAAATTATGTGGTTTAGTCTTAGCCTCTACCCATGGAGTATAATTAAATCTACCATTCCCTTCTCTTGTTCTTTGGTAAGCAAATACAGCATTTTTAGTAATAAAACGATCTGAAATGAAACGTGCATCTACAACAGCTCCACCACCATTAGAACGTAAATCTATTATTATTTTCTTAATTTCTCCAGTATGTAATGGGTTTAAGAACTTCTGATAAAACTCTCCTCTAGTTAAAACTTGAGTTAAAGCACCTGTTAATTCAGGGAAATTATATCCATATTTAACGTGGTTATCAAAAAGGCCAACAAATAAATTTATATAGTCTGCTGTCTCTGCATTATACAAAGCTCCGTATGGAGTGATTGTAGTATATTTAGGTAAAGCATTATATGCTCTTAACGCATTCTGAGCTGATAACATAAATTCATTACTCACGACTTCAGTCTGATTAAACTTAGTCACTTCTTCCATGAATGCTTTATACGCTTTAGAATCAGAATATGTATTATAATCTTTTAATATATTAAAAGTTACATTTTTAATAGCATTACGCATATTAGCATTTTTAATACCCTTTAATTCTTTAGAAGCTTCTAAGATACTTTCTGTCAATAACAATGCATTTCCTTTTCCAGGATTTAAATAATTATTCGCTAATGTAATCTTCAAATTATTAGTTACTGCAAATTGACTAAAAGACAAATAATAGATATCTGGATTAGTATTTAGATTACCTGCAAGGATACCAAATGTACCTGCAATAGATTTAAAAGCATCACTATTCACTCTATCTTCCATATAGCCATACTTCTGTGCAAATGGATATACATTAGGAATTTCTTCATCTAGCATTCCTCCATAAAAGGTAGCGGTTCTAATAATATTTTTACTAGTGGCAGGAAATTGAATCTTTACAGAAAAATGGCGATCAATTAATGGGTGCATAATCTCTTTGAAGTACTGAGAAGCAGTTAAGTAATCCTCATGTATTTGGCCATCATCCTCATTAGGTCTACCATAAGTTTGTAGAGCGGCGAATTTAGGATAATATGTCTTATATATCCCATCCCAGTCTAAACCTCCTTGTTCCTTTTGCTCATAGAAATAATTATACTGCTGATCCATTGTTTTCCAAAAAACTTCAAATAAATCGGCATAAGATTTTACATCCTCTGCAGTAAATCTTCTCGGATCAGTAATTGTGATATCATCAGCAGAACAAGAGTTCAAAACTGTTAGAGAAGATAGTGATAATATAGATAAACCAAGTATTGTTATTTTATGTTTTACTCTTTTCATCGTGTGTAATTTTATTAAAATTTATAAGCAGCTCCTATAGAAATCATGTGCGAATCTCTAGTATTCTTTTTGTTCCCTGGACTATCGTATTTATAAGTCTCTGTAAGACCATAAAGATAATTATAGCCTAGGTAGACGTCTATTTTATCTATCGCATAACCAACTTGAACCTGCCCTTGTAATCCCATTGATAACCTGCGTAACTGATTTTCATTCTTCTTAAAATCATAGTTTTCAGAAACTGTTGTATAATTAAATGAACCATCAGGCTGTAACTCAGAAAAAACAGGATACTGTCCTTTAGTTTTCATTTTTGCCCAATATTCGGTATAGATACCTCCTGCAGCTTTAACCCAAACCCCATTCGTATTATATGGATTGTTAATTAAGTATCCACCAACTAATAAGGGGACTGATATAAAATCATTACTATACTTAGAATACCATCCTTCGCGACTACCTGTTCTTTCAAATTCGTAATTTCTTTGCAAATATGAAACTCCTGTAGAGACAAATATATTCTTCCATACGGCCATTTCTGCAGAAATATTAACCCCAAAACCTCCACGAGAATTATACTTAGAGTCTACTAGATTCGAAATATTAGCATTTAATGAAGTGTTAGTATACCCTAAATCAACTCCTACTTTGAATCGGTTTTCTTTTTGTTCAGTTTGCGCATGGAGACTCATGCTAAACATTGAGAGAAAGATAGCTGTTAGGCTACCTAATTTTGTTGAAATCATAATTTATTATTTATTTAGTTGCTCTAAAATAGATAAAAATAGCAGGTATTTAAAATAATTTTAACTTAATGAAAAATGTCTAAAAAGAATATAATTATAAAAAGTAAAATAATAATTATAAAAATGGTAATTTTATAACATATTATATGAGTTATATAAATATAATGTCTATTCGTATTATATATTGTAAAAATTATATTTTTAGTAAAATCTTTGAATTGTTATATAAAAAATAATATTATGCTAATATTAGTAAAGCAAAGAATCACGTCCTATTGCTTTACGTGTGAGATCCTTCCTTCATCAGGATGATATAGTTAATGGTTAGTATTTCCCGTCAATATGTTATTCTGAGCCTGTGAAGAATCTCATTTTGTTTTTTTTGTAGGTAATAATCGTATGTAATTTATTGATGTTGTATTATTTAATTCTTTAAAAGAAAATGTTAAAGGTTATAATAGGAGTAGTATTAATGGATATCATACTTATTAATCTGAATTTGATTAATAACTAGTTGTTTACAATTACTTAAAAAATAAAAATAAACAATTGAATATCAGAATATAAAAACAATATACTAATTCATAAACTAAGGCTAGTTTTGTATTGATTTGCTAGGGGATTGCTTGAGGGTTTCTTGCACCTTTCTTCGACAAAGACACCTCCTGGGCAAGAAAAGCCCTAGAAATCTCCTAGGAATCCCCTAAGAAGTGCAAGCTAAGTGTTTTGTTTCTTATTTCGTATATTCATAATATCAGTCTAAGATAGTATCAAGATGGGCTAATGTATACAGTTTTTTTAATTGCACGGAGGTCATAAATAAGAGGATATATTCTCATTACAGATGCTATTAACAGTTAGTATTTCCGCTCTCTATGTCCTTCTGAGCTTGCGAAGAATCTCATTCTATGCGTTTGTGGAACTACTAGTGAGATGCTTCCTATCGTCAGCATGACATACTTTATGGGCAATCGATGGGATGTATGTACTCACTGTCCTACCAATAAGTATATGAGGATAGTACCTCGAATAGTAAATCGCGCTAACAAAATAACAAAATATTATATCTATAGGTTATTATAAATGCAGTACTTTGTACCCTTGTTAATAATTAAACTAAATAGATGAGTTTAGCTGCTGTGCTATGGGATGCCAATCCCGAAATGATTAAAATAGGTGCTGTACCTGTGCGTTATTATGGAGTTCTTTTTGCCTTGGGGATTATCCTAGGGTATAAGATAGTGAGTTGTGTCTTTCAGAAAGAGCGAATCCCACAGGCATATCTAGACAAGCTGTTACTATATATTATCGTAGGGACAGTACTAGGAGCTAGATTAGGACACTGTTTGTTTTATGAGTTTGACTACTATATGCAGCACCCCTTAGAGATCATTATCCCTTTTGCTAAGGTCGATGGAGTGTATGATTATGTAGGGTTTATGGGGTTAGCCAGTCATGGAGGAGCTATCGGAGTACTGCTAGCGATCTATCTATACTGTCGTAAGTATAAGATAGGAGCATTCTGGATTTTGGATAGAATAGCCTTAGGAGTACCGATAGCAGGAGCATTTATTCGCTTTGGAAACTTTATGAATTCAGAGATCTATGGCAAGCCGACGAGTGGGAGCTGGGGAGTTATCTTTGCTCATGATGATATGATTCCACGTCACCCTACTCAGCTATACGAAGCCTTTGGGTATATATTGACAGGAGTGATCTTGTGGTTTTTATACCGCAGTCAGAAGGCAAGGAATAATGGAGTGATCTTTTCTTATTTTTTAATTCTGATGTTCCTGACTAGATTTGTGTTAGAGTTCTTTAAAGAGAATCAGGTAGCCTTCGAACAAGATATGATGTTGAATATGGGGCAGTGGTTAAGTGTTCCGTTTATATTAATAGGAGTATTGATGTTAGTGTTTCAGGATAAGCTGAGAGGGATAAGTCATTATGACGCTCGTGCTCTGATAGGGACAACGATAAAATAATAAGGAATAAGAAGTATATAGATCATGGGCGAATTTGTAGAAGAAGTACATGCTTACTGGAGATCTCAGATGGTACAGGGAAGTATTATTCATCTAGATGAGGTGTTTACATTAGTGTCTAATCCAGCCTTAGATGAGCTGTATAAAGTCATGATTTTAGAAATGACGAATAAGCATACCATGGCTGTAGTCACTCCGATGGTAGCAGAAGCATTAAAGCTAAGAGAATTAGAGGAGTACTCTATCCATACTCTTAGAGAGGCGATCTCTACCTGTAAGTTAGAATTGCACTCACCAGATTATATTTATTATCTATTAGATAATAAAGTCCCACAGCTTAGTGATATCAAAGATGGTATAGTGATCAGAGCCTTGTCTATAGAAACGGATAAAGAGGCGTTTAGACAATTCGAATCTGTGTGTTCAGAAGAAGATCTCGATGGAGCTTATGTTTCTTTAAAGCATTGGATCGTATATGGCGCCTTCGATGGAGATCGGCTAGTAGGCGCTGTGAGTGTGTATCCATGGGAAGAGACTAAGCTAGCAGATATAGGAGTGATAACGGATGATGCCTATAGAGGTAGGGGGATCGCGACATGTTTAGTTCAGGCTATTTGTCTAGAGGTGATCGATAGAGGGCATGTACCTCAGTATAGATGCCAGACAGATAATGATACTTCTATAGCTTTAGCTAAGGCAATAGGTTTCACCCTATTCGGACAATGGGAAGCCATAGTCGCAGATGAAGAATAAGTAGATAATATATAGGAGAATAAGAATCCCTCAGTAGCGTGTGTTATTGAGGGATTTTTTTGTGGTATAGTGATTCGAATTAGTTGGTTTTTAGCAGGAGGAAGTAATTTATTTATTATTAGGAATATCTGGTATTTTATTGCATTAAAATAGTAGTTCTTTTTTGATTACTGAGATAATTTTGGTTTGAAGGAGAATGTAGGTGTGTTTTTTTAGAGTAAAAGATTATGAGGTATTAATTATTTTGTCTTTTATTGTTAAATGTGTTAATATTTTTATTAGTTTTATTATTTGTTAAGATAATTTATAGTTGTTATTAGTTGTTTTTAACTATTTTTGTTTGTGAAAATATTGTGAAATAAAAAGAATACTATGAAAAAGAAATTACTATTTGTAGGTGTAGCATTTATGGCACTGAGTACAATGCAAGCTCAAGAGGGCATAGGTATTGGTAAATCTATCATACCAGATGGGGCAGCAGTGTTAGATGTAGGATCAGATACTAAAGGTGTTTTAATCCCACGTGTTTTTCTAACAGGTGAGAAAGATATTACTACTATTAAAGGGGGGATATATCCTGAGAGTTTATTAGTGTACCACAAGGCAAAACTTCCAACAGATGTATTGAAATCTGGATTCTATTTTTGGGATGGAACACTTTGGAGAGCTTTGATGTCTAAATCGAGTGAGCATTTATCTGAAACATTAACAAAATTAGCCGTTAAACAAGAGGCAGGAGAAACTGTTTTAGTGTATAAAGCAGAGGATGGAAAAGATACTGAAATAAAAATATCTAAAGAATTACAGTCAAGTACAAATTTTGAGACTTGGGTTAAAGACTTAGTTACTAGTGCAGCAACTAAAGTTAAGGTTGAAGGAGGAACAGGAATTAAAGTTGATGAGGCACCTCCAGTAAATGGACTAATTACATATACAATTAATGCTGACCCTTCAGGTATTACTTTAGGAGGAGATGTGTCAGGAAAGGCGGATAGTACAAGTGTAGATAAGATTAAAGGAGTAGAAGTAACTAAAGCAAATCCTGCAACAGATAAAGACCTTGCACTTGTTTATGATGGAATTAAATGGGCTCCAGGAAAACCTAAAGTAGATGGAGATGATATCACTGATAAGAAAGAACTGAAGGTATTAGATGGTATTAGTATTACTAATGGGACAGCTTCTGTGTTGAATGATGTTACTATTGGTATAGGTAATAATAGTGTTATGCCTATTAAAATATCAACTGAAGATAAAGCTAATCAAGTTTTAGTTACAAGCGATGATGGAAAAAAAGTAGAATGGGTACCTCAAAGTAAGATCACGCCAACAAAAGCTGATTTAATTACTGATGGTATTATCGTGGTAGGGGATGCTACAACAGGAACTCAGCTAGCCACAGGAGCACTTCTTGAAGGAGTAAATTTGTCGATTAAAAAAGAATCTATTGATAATGATAAGATAGCACCTAGTACTCTTACAATAGATAAATTAGCTACTGTTATTGAGAAAAAGAATATGCATTTAGTAACAGATATAAATGGTAAACCACAATGGGAAACTTTGAAAAGTAACGATATAAAAATTACTACTAAACCAATAGCGACCAATGAAACTGTTGAGGGGCAAAGAGTTTATACTGTTAGAATTATAAATGGAGAAGTAGAAACTCCTCCAGGGACAAGCTTAACGTATAATTCAGAAATAAAGGCTATTCCATTGAGTAATATAGATTATTTATTAACAGCTCATATTTATGATAGTAGTAATAAATTATTAATTAATGGTGTAACTGATGTAACTAATAGTAAAAATACATCTGTTAAATTCCGTTTTGGTAGTGGTAATTTTTATAACACTTTGCCAGTGGCTAAAAATTATATTGTTGTACTAAAATATGTATCTACAGAAATAGTTACTCCTTAAATATATAAGTAAGAGAAATAAAAAAAAGCAATAAGAAGAATTCTTCTTATTGCTTTTTTTATTTAGAAACAAATAGCAGGTAAGGGTTTAAAACAAATAATAGGATTTCATTTATCTCTATATGCATACCATTTATGGTATGATTTTTGGCTTTTTAATAGTAGATCTTTTTAAGATTTGATTAATCGTTAATATACCTAATCTGTGCT
This sequence comes from Myroides profundi, assembly GCF_000833025.1. Classification (NCBI taxonomy): domain Bacteria; kingdom Pseudomonadati; phylum Bacteroidota; class Flavobacteriia; order Flavobacteriales; family Flavobacteriaceae; genus Myroides; species Myroides profundi. The sequence continues at coordinate 2,981,203 of NZ_CP010817.1, read as the reverse complement.
GTATCTATATTGATATTTGCTAAAATTAATACGATATGGGTATAAAAGTTTTAAAAATCAAATATTTTTAAAACTAAAAATTAGAAGTAGCTAAACGAAAGTTGATAGTTAAATTTTAATATTTAATAAATTAATAAAAGAAGTATTCTATAAACAGTGTAATTGTTGTTAATTATTAAAATTGAATCTTGTAACGATTGTGAAAACGACATTTAATTGCTGTAAAAATTGTTAATAATTGAGTACTTTTAGGCTAGTATATAATAAAGAGATATGAAAAAAAGGGTAATTACTATTGGAGTTTTAATGATGAGTGGATTAGCTTTTTCACAAGTTGGTATTGGAATTAGAGCACCACACAAATCAGCATTATTAGAGTTAAAAGCAGATGCAGGAGAATATAGAGGAGTATTGATTCCGCGTATTCCTTTAAAAGACTTAACCGATAAATCACTTATAAACAAAGGAGATGTAGCGACTAGCTTATTGGTGTTTAATACAACAGAGAATAATGTTGTTACCCCAGGGTTTTACTATTGGAAAGGAAAAGAATGGGTTAGATTAGTAAATAATCAGGACGTTATTGATAATATAGACAATTTTCCTCGAAATAAAGTATTAGGTGTTAAAGGAGATGACTTAGTATTAGAAGATACTAAAGGACATGAGGTAAAGACTCCTATCAAAGAATTGAATATCATTACCACTATTAAGGAAGGTGCAAATGGTATATATACGTATACGAATGAGGCAGGTGTAGCACAGGTTATCAACGTTACAGGTAGTGTTATTAATAATATTACAGAGATACTGAAAGACGAACAAGTCGTTAATGAGATATATAATAGTGTCGCAACTAAGGGAAAATTAGTTAAAGGAGATGAGGCTATTACTATTGTTGGTGGTGAGAAAGCGGCTTTGACGGAAATGAGTGTATCTCTAAGGGATAAAGGTGTTTCTTCTGCTAAGATTAGACCAGGAATAGATAAGCAAATTTTAGTGACTAAGAATGGAGAAGCTAAATGGGTCTCTGTGACAGACGAGATTATTCAAGATCTTATCAATAAGAAAGAAAAGGTTACTATACTTGAGAATCATCACAATGGTACATTTACCTATTACAACGAAAAAGGAGTTGATGAACAAGGTAATGTGATTAAGGATAAAGGAATTTACTTTGATGCAAATACCTTAAGAATAGAAGAGAGAAAAGATGTAAAAGAAAAAGGAATTTATGACTTCTATGATGGATTAACTTCTGTTAAGGCTCCTTTAATGACGATTAGTACACGTGCTAATGCTATTATTTTTGATAATACAACTAATATCGTAGAGGGAGATAATCTACAAGAGGTAATTGATAATATTTTACATAAAATAGAAGTTGCTCAAGGAAAACCTGCTTCTGTAAAAGGAAGTGGAATCTTGATTAACAATCAGGCAGAATTAGCTGGAGCAGTATTAAAAGAAATGCTGTTAACTATAGCAGATGGTGCTATCAGTACAGATAAGTTGGTAGACGGTGCAGTAACTTCGTATAAACTAAGAGATGGAGCCGTTATTACTGAGAAATTAGGTAATAAAGCAGTGACAACAGCTAAAATAGCTCCAGGTGCTGAAAAACAGATCTTGGTAACTAAAAGCGGGAAAGCGGAGTGGGTAACTGCAACAGATGAAGTGATTAAAGATATAGTGTCTACACATGAGGCGATAACAGTTGTCGTAAATAATGATAATGGTACTTATAGTTATTACAATGAAAAAGGAGTAGATGTTAACGGACAGCCTATTGAAGGAAAAGGGATGTTAATCGATGCGAATACTTTAACTATTAAGGACAATGGCAAGGGAGAATATATATTCAATGATGGAGAGAAACATTTAGCAACTATTGATATTCAAAAGACTGTAATTAACAATATTACGGGTATTCTGAATGATGGTGATGTACAGAATGAAATCTATAATACAGTAGCTGCGAAAGGACAAAAATTAGAAGCAGAGGATATGTCTATCCATATCGATGGTGGAGATAAAGCTGTTCTTACTAATGCGAAAATATCTGTAGCGAATCAAGGAATCACAACAGCGAAGATAAAGCCAGGAGCAGATAAGTATTTGTTAGTTACTAAAGGAGATGAAGTACAGTGGGTTCCAGCTTCAGATTCAATTATTGGAGAGGTAATAGATAGTAAGGAGACGGTTACATTACTAACGGTTAATCCTAATGGAACGTTTACGTATCAAAATGAGAAGAATATCAAAGAGGGAACAGCAGGTGTTGAATTTGATGCAAACACGCTAAAATAGAAGAGAAAAAGGGAGAAAAAGGAGTTTATATCTTTTATGATGGAAAAACAACTGTATCGGCACCTTTAATGACTATTGATGTAGTAGGTACTGTGATTGAGAATATCAAAGAAATATTAAATGATACTACAGTTCAAAACGATATTTATGCTACAGTAGCAGCACAAGGAAAAGCAGTGACTTCTCCTAAAGGATCTATTGAATTAGTAGGGGGTGATAAAGCAGTATTACATGCAATGCAATTAGATATTGCTAAAGATGGAGTGAGTACTGAAATGATTCAGAACAAGGCTGTAACACCTGCTAAATTAGCTCCAGGGGCTAAAGTAGGACAGCTATTAGTGACGAATGTAAATAAGGAGGCACAGTGGGTAGATGCAACAGATGAAGTGATTAAAGATTTCTTAAAAGGGAATCAGGCAATAACTGAATTAGTAGATTTAAAGAATGGTAAGTTTACGTACTTTAATGAAGGTGATTATGACACTAATGGTGTGCGTAAACCTGAAGCTAAGGGGATTACATTTGATGCCAATACATTGACAATAGTTGAAGTTATAGGTGCTAATGGCAAAGGTAGTGGTGTATATAACTTCTTTGATAAAACAAGTGATGCTAAACCAATAGGTACTATAAATGTAGCAGCTAATGTAATAGATAATATTACAGAGATATTAAGTAGAGAAGAGGTTAAGACTGAAATCTTTAATACAGTAGCTTCAAAAGGTAAAAAGGTAGAGAGTACGGATGGCTCTATGTCCATTACAGGAGGAGAACGAGCTGCATTAAGTCACTTGACTATTAATATTAAAGAAGGTGGAGTGACTACTTCTAAGATTAGTTCTGGAGAAGCTGCTCAAGGAACTGTGTTAACTGCTGATGGTGATGGGAAAGTTGACTTCAAAACACCAACAGAATCTGTAGCGCCTGCTATGCAAGGAAACTTGGTAGGAGAGGATACAGTAATTAATATTGATGGAGGAACAGATGTTCTTTTTGGGGCAGATGGCAAAGAAACGAAGATATCTATTAATACAGGAGGAATTACAAGTAAGCATATCCAGAATGAGACGATCATCAATGATGATATTGCTAATAAAACAATTCAAGCAGGTAAACTTGATGCAACAGGAGCAACGCCTGGAGCAGTGGCGACTGTGAATGTAGATGGCTCAGTTGCATACCAATCACTTTCGACTACTAATATTACCAATAAAGGAGAGCTTAAAGTAAAAGACGGTATTACAGTAGATGATGGAGAAGGAAAAGTATTTGCGGATGTATCTTTAGGTTTAGCTGATGGCCAAGTAGCACCAACAAAACTTACTCCTGGTGCAGATAAGTATCTTTTAGTAACCAAAGGAGGAAAGGCAGAATGGGTAGAAGCAAAAGATGAGATTATAAAAGAGGCAGTTAATAGTAATGAAACCATAACTGTATTAATAAATATAGGTAAAGGAATTTATACTTACTTTAATGAAGAGGCTGTTAAGAATAATACTGCAGGTGTAAATATCGATGTAAACTCATTATCTATTGATAGTAGTAAACCGGGGGTGTATGTATTTAAAGATTTGTCTTCAGATAATCCATTGGCTACTATCGATATCGAAAGCGATGTAATTAATTCTATTGTAACTATTCTTGGCGACATTAATGTAAAGGCTGAGGTATATAAAATAGTAGCAGCACAAGGAAAAGCAATTACTTCTACTGATGGATCATTAAATATTCCTATTGGAAATCAAGCTGGATTAGCTGATTTAAATATTGAGATTGCTAAGGATGGGGTTAAAGCAGATCATATTGCTAATGGACAAGTAACAGCAGCTAAATTGGTAGCTGATGGAGTTACTCAAGAAGGTTTTGTAGCAACAGTGAATACGGATGGTACAGTAAGTTATAAATCATTGACAAGTACGGAAGTATCTGGTAAAGCAGCAGCATTAAAGACTGATAAGATTATTCAAGTAGATGGGGGTGATACTAAGGCTGGAGTATTATTCTCTGAAGCAACTTTAAGTATTAGAGATGGAGGAATCGGAACAGATCAGTTGGCTGATGAATCGGTAACAAATCAAAAAATAAAGAATTTATCTGTTACTGCAGATAAGATTTCTTCAAAAGGAATTGAAGCTAAAAGTGTTTTAATTAGTGGTTCTGAAGACAATGTTTTTTGGGGTGAATTAAAAGATATTGTTACTAATACAGCAGGTAATTTAACAACAGATGGTATTATTACTTTAACTAAAGGAACTGGTATTAATACATTACTAGCAGATGCTGAGTTAAGTATTGCAGACAAAAGTATTACGAAAGCAAAATTGAGTTCAGAAGACGATACCAATATTGGTACTAATATTGTAAAAGACAGAATATTGGTAACAGATGGGCATGGAGGTTTCGATTATGCGAGTAAAGAAGCAGTTTTACAAGGAGGAAAAGATTTATTGGTAGGTAATGCACTTGAAATTACGCAAGGTAATGGAGAAAAGGCAGTTTTAGTAGAAACTAATATTAATGTAAAAGACAAAGGAATTACACCTGTTAAGATATCTTCTATTGGAGCAGATAAAAATACAGTGTTAACTGCAGATGGACAAGGGAATGTGGCTTATAAAAAAATAAGTGAAAGCGCCTTTGAAGGATCGGAAGCAAATTTGACATCAGATGGTTCGTTAGCTATTCCTTTAGACAATAAAGCAGTCTTAAAAGAAACAAAAATTGGTATTGCAGAAAAAGGGGTTCAAACAGATCATATTGCTGATGAGAATGTTACTGTTGCTAAATTAAAAGGTGGAGCTGCTAAACAGTTATTAATTACAAATGATGGTGGTAAGGCACAATGGGTTGATGGAACAGATACGATCATCAAAGATATTGTTACTGCTTATGAAAGAGTAACAGTATTAACAGATAAGCAGGATGGTACATTTACTTATCAAAATGAGACTGATATAGCGAATGGTACTCCAGGTATCCGATTTAATGCAAATACATTGACTATTACAGATAATGGAAAAGGGAAATATGTATTTACAGATAAATCTGGAAATGGAGATTTAGCTATTATTGATATTCAAGCTACTGTTATCAATAATATTACTGAGTTATTAAAAGATATAAATGTAAAAGAAGAGATTTATAATGTAGTAGCAAGTCTAGGTAAGAAAGTTTCTGAAGGAGATGCTATCGCCATTACAGGTGGGGATAAGGCTGCTTTATCAGAAATGACAATTGGATTGAAAGATGGTGGAGTAACTACTGCTAAGATTTCTTCTATAGGCGCAGATAAAAATGCTGTGTTAACCGCTGATGGTCAAGGAAAAGTTGCTTATGTGAAACTTAATGAAACAGCTTTTTCTGGAAAAGGAGCTGAGTTAAAATCGGATGGATCATTAAATATTCCTGCTGGAAATCAAGCAGTATTAAAAGAGACTACAATAGATATTGCAGATAAAGGAGTTCAAACTCAACATATAGCTCCTAAGGCAGTAACAGTAGATAAAATAGGAACAAATGAACCAGAAGGGAAGGTACTGACATCTAATGGTGAAGGTGGAGCTGCGTTTAAAACGTTAAAAGAAGTAGTTGGACAACAAGGTAAGGCTATAAAAGGGGATTTAGCTATTCATGTAGATGGAGGAACACAAGCAGCACTTACTGAGGTAACACTTAGTCTTAATAACTCAAGTATTACTAATGAGAAGTTAGCAACTAATGCAGTATCAGGAGATAAGATTCAAAATCAGACCATTACTGCTACTAAAATGGTTGGGGAACAATTAAGAACAATCTTAATAACGGATGCTGTAGGTAATGTACGATGGGCAGATGCAAATGAGAATGTGATTAAAGATATCGTTAAACATACAGAGTCAATAACTTTATTAAGAGATAATAAAGACGGTACATTTACTTATTTTAATGAGGATCAAGTAGATAATAAAGGAAATGTTGTTTCAGGGGCAAAAGGAGTAACTTTTGATGCGAATACATTAACTGTAGATACAACTACACCTGGTGTGTATGTATTGAAAGATAAGTCTACAAAAGAGAATTTAGCTATCATTGATACACGTGCAAGTCATATCATCTTTGAAGGAGATAATATCGAGTACAATAATGTAGAGGAAGCTATTGTATCTATCACAAAGAAAATAGAACAATTAGAAAAAGTAGAAATACAGAAAGCTCCTTTATCAGGTAAGGGGATTTTAATGGATGGTAAAGCGAGTGTAGCTGATGTTGTCTTTAAAGCTGTAGAGTTGAGTATTGCTGATAATGCGATTACTACGTCTAAGCTTGTAGATGAGAATGTAACTACTCAGAAAATAAAAGGAGGAAATGCAAAACAACTTTTAGTTACTAATATTGAAGGTAAAACAGAGTGGGTAGATGCTTCAAGTGATATCATTAAAGATATTGTACAGACACAAGAAAGAGTGACTATTCTGGAAGATAATCAAGATGGTACATTTACTTATTTTAGTGAGAAAGATGTAGATAAAGATGGAAATAAAATAGGAGCTGGTGTTAAGTTTGATGCCAATACCTTAAAAATAGAAGTAGCAGGTAAAGGGAAGTATGATTTCTATGATAAATCACAGGACGCTCCTTTAGCAACTATTGATGTTGCTCATGATGTTATTGAAAATATTTTAGAGATTCTTAGGGATGTAAAAGTTAAGGAAGAGATTTATAATGTGGTAGCGGCTCAAGGTAAAAAAGTATCTACTGATGATGCTATTGAGGTAGTAGGTGGGGATCAAGCTGCATTACATGAAATGACAATTTCTCTTAAAAATGGAGGAGTTACTACTGAAAAGATAAAAGATCACGCTGTTACAGAGGATAAGTTATTCGCTGGTACTGATAAGAAAGATTTTGTGCCAATAGTACAAGCTGATGGTACAGTAAAATACGAACCTATGTCTGCTGTAGTAACAGGACAGATGTTAACACTCGATTCTTCTTTAACAGCTACAGGGGATACTTCAAAAGTGTTATTAGAGGCATTAGATTTAAAAGTAAGTAGTCAAGGAATAGGAAATGAACATCTTCAAAGCTTGTCTGTGACATCAGATAAGATCAGTTCTAAGAAAGGAGATATAATTGCAGAAAAAGGAGACATTCTTGCTGCAGATGGATCAGGTAATGCAGCTTTCTATTCTTCAAATGAGATTGTTAATTCTGCAACTCAGAGAGATTTAGAAGGAGAAACAGGAGTTATTCTGGTAAGTGGTGGTGAGAATGTTCTATTTGGAAAGGATACTCAAAAAACAACTATTCAAATCAATAAAGGAGGAATCAAAGGTGGAGACCAAGGACATATTGCTGCTGGAACTATTCAAGATTCAAATATTGCTGGTAAGAGTATTACTATAGGTAAATTGAACGCAGAAAAAGCAAATGAAGGTACAGTAGCTACTGTTGGTAAAAATGGTACAGTAAGTTATCAGCCTATAACGACTTCTGCTTTAGCTAATAAAGGAACAGTAAGTGTAACAGACGGTATTACTGTCTCTGAAAATGGTGTAGAGAAGGTATTAGCAGACTTTAGTATTGGTATTGCTGATACGTCTATTTCAGTTAGTAAGTTAGACGGTGGTGGTGCTGTAGCAGGTAGTGTTGCAACAGTAGGAGCGAATGGACAGTCAGTATCTTATAAACCTATTTCTACTACAACATTAGCAAATAAAGGTACTTTATCTACAGATGGTGTAATCGTGGTAGATAATGGAGTAGATAAGTTATTAGCTGATACAAAAATAAGCATAGCTGATGGAGGTATTACTAATACACAATTAGCAGAAAAAGCAGTAATGGCTAACAATATTTCTTCCGAAGGAATAGGAGAGAAATATGTATTAGTCAGTGGAAAAGATGGTGAGGTAGTATGGGGTGAATTAGGTGATATAGTAACGAATACTGCTGGTAATTTGACTACAGATGATATTCTTGAAATTACTAAAGGAGATGGAGTTAATTCTCTATTAGCAGATGTTACATTGGGGATAAAAAACAATAGTATAACAAAAGATAAATTGAGTTCTATTGAAAATCAAAAACCTGTAGATATTGATTATATTTTAGTAACAGATGGAAAAGGTGGGTTTGATTATGTAGAAAAAGAAGCAGTACAAGCTGGAGGAGTTGATCTTAATATTGGAACAGCTCTTGAATTTACCAATGGAACGACAGGTAAAAATGCTGTGTTAGCACCAACTTCAATTGATGTTAAGTCTGGAGGAATCTCAACAGATAAATTAGCAGGAGGTTCAGTAACAGTAGAAAAAATATCTTCTGGTACTGCAGCTGTGAATACAGTATTAACTTCGGTAGGAGAAGGGAAAGTAGCTTACGTAAAACTTAGTGAGACTGCTTTTGAAGGAAAAGGAGCTGAGTTAAAAACGAATGGATCTATTAAGATAGATAAAGAAGGTAATAAGGCTTTATTAGAAGAAACAAGAATAGAAATAGCTAAGGATGGAGTTCAAACAGATCATATTAAAGAAAAATCAGTAACTCCAGCTAAAATAAATTCAGTTAATGGTAAGAATAACTTTGCAGAAGGAACATTCTTAGCAGCAGATGGAAAAGGAGCAACAACATATCAAACGCTAGACAAAATAGCGTCTACACAGGGGAAAGCTGTTACTTCAGGAGATAATTCCATTGCTGTAACAACTGGTAATAAAGCTGCTTTACAGAATTTAGATATTGTTATTGCAAAAGATGGAGTGAAATCTGACCATATCGGAGCAAGACAGGTAACTGTAGATAAAATAGGTTCAAGTGAATTAGGAGCAGGACTATTATTAGCTACTGATGGTCAAGGAGGAGCAGAGTTTAAAGATGTAGGAGAGGCAATGTCAGAGGTTGGAAAATCTTTAGCAGGTGGAACAGGGATTACAATTACTGGAGCAGGAAAAGAGCATGCTTTATTAGGAGATGCAACAGTGAATATTGCTGAGAAAGGCGTTGGAGAATTACAATTAGCTGATGGAGCAGTTACAACAGCTAAAATAGCAGCAAAGAATGTAACTTCGGATAAATTAAGCTCTAAAGAAAAAGATAAAGTAGTTGACCCAGGAATGGTGTTGACAGCTGATGGAAAAGGAGGAGTATCATTTCAATTACCAGCAGGAGCTATTACAACAGGTGAGTTAAAAGGATCTGGTTCTATTAATGTAAATAATGGAAATGGTGCCTTGTTACACGATGCTGACATTACAGTTAAAGCAGACGGAATTAACACAACCCATTTAGCTGATGGTGCTGTTACTAATGCAAAGATTGCGGATGGTACAATTACGACAAGTAAAATCGGTAAAGAAGCAATTAAAAATGGACAGATTGCTGCTAATGCTGTAGGTAGAAAAGAGATATATCCAAGTAATATTGATGAAGAGCATATGACTAATAATTCGATTGCTACTAGAGCAATTATTAATAATGCTGTAATAACATCTAAAATAGCAGATTATGCAATAACAGAGGCAAAACTGAAAAGTGATGCAGTAACAGTAGGTAAAATTAAAGATGGAGCAGTAACAATAACAAAAATAAATCCTGAAAGTGCAACTCTAGGGCATGTGTTAACTGTTGCTTCAGGAGGAAAAGTAGAATTTAAAGCTCCTACTGGACAGAATATAACGAAGGCAAATCTAACAGGAGTTGGGCCAATAGAAGTAACAGGTGGAAAAGATGCTGTATTAAATGGAGCAAGTATCGATATCAAGAGTAAATCGATTAAATCAACTCATATTGATGATAAAGCAGTGACCTATGGTAAAGTAGGTAAAGATGTTGTAGGATTTGATGAATTAAGAGGGGATGCAGTATATGGAGCTGTTATAAAAGATAAGGGGGTTGAGGTTGAAAAATTAACCTCATTAGATTATCATAATAATCAAGCTCCTGAAGGACATGTGCTAACGTCTGATGGTAATGGAGGAGTAGAATGGAAAGAAGGAGGAAGTGCTAGTAAAGTAGCAATGCCTAAATTCTTTTATGCACCATCCTTTTACATTACTGTAGAACCAGGAGAAGAAAAAACAATTGATGCGTATGAGTATTATAAAGAACAATTTGGAAGACCAAAAGCAGTGAACTCAAATGCACAAAATACCTTATTACCTGTTTTAGATTATAAAGAGTTAGACTATTATGTACTTTATTATGATGAAGAGGTGTTTGAAAGTGTAGAAATTAGTGATTATGGTGATTTAACGTATAAAGTGAAGAGAGATGCAGAGATAAGTACAAATACGTATTTTAATATTGTATTTGCTGTTAGAGAGTAATAAAGCTTTAAAAGGCCTATTTTATCTAAAGGTAAAATAGGCTTTTATATAATTTTAATAATTAGTATGAGAAGATGAATAATAAGATAGCAATAATAATAGCGTGTTTATTAACAAGTTTTACTTGGGCACAACAAGCAAGAACTTTTCCTTATTTTTTAGACTTAACAGGGACTGAAAAACCAGATGAGATTACTGAGTATTTTGGTGATGGTATATTTGAGAAATCAGAACGTTATTCAAAAGATGGTTTAGCGTTAACTTTCAAAACTTCTGATGGGAAAACACAAGAATTCAGTGGTTTTGCTTTAGATGCTATTCCGTTTACTTCTGAATTTGGTATTATAGTAGAGTTTACTTACGCAATGATTGATGGAGAAAAGTATATTGGAAGATATGGAGATGGTATGACTATGTTCTTATACGACAGCACTAAAGATTTTGAGATTGGAGGACATGGAGCTAGCTTAGGATATACATATAGAAATATTATTGATGGTAATTATACTCCAGGATTGAACGGTGGATATTTAGCTGTTGGATTGGATGTGTATGGAGATTTTAAAGCAAGGTCAGTTGCGGCTTATGAAAAAAAAGAAGGAATTGCTAAGTATGATTGGCCTGAGTCTGGAAGCCATGTTACTGTTCGTGGAGGCCAGTTTGGAAATGATAGATATAAAGGGTATCCCGTATTATATACAATAAATGCTAACTATAAAGCCAACACAAATAGAGCAAAGCTAAAATACGATACAGGAGAATATGACTATCATGATGAACAATTTTTTACAAAATTTGAAATGTATACTGGATTTGATAGTAGAGGGAATATTAATTATAACAAAGTTAAAGTCATTGTTTATCCAGAGGAAAATAAGAAAGGGAGTTATGTAGAAGTATGGGTTACAGAGTATATAAATGAAGGAAGAGTTGTAGAACGTTTTTTCTATCCTAACGAGTTTAAAACAAAAGATCAGGAGGGGAACCTATATGATTTTAAGACTAAAATACCTAATAACTTTAAGATAGGCTTTGCAGCAGCTACCGGAGGTGCTTATGAGAAACATTTAGTTAAAAATGTTAGAGTGAGTCTTCCTTTTGAGCCAGAGATGATAGACTTATTGAAAAATATGTGTGTAGGAGGTACTAAAGGGAAAACAGTTCATTTTGATCCTTATTCTGAGTCAACATTTTATTCAGGCCCAGTTATAGATCCATTTAGAGGAAATGATGAAGAAATGATAGACTTTAATAGTTTTCGATTTGAAAATGAAGATGGTTATGCTTTAAATTCGAATAATAATTTTAAGTATACAGACAATGGTGTTGGCGTATGGGAGTATGATTCATCTAAGGGAAAGGTAACTTTTACAGCTACGGAGAACTTAGAGAAAGGAGAATATTCTATTTACTTTTCTGCAAAGGGGTTTAGTAATGGAACTTATGGACCAGGACCATTTGGAGAGGAAGCTTATCGTTCTCGACCTACAAAGTTAACTGTTAAAGTGGATGGGTGTAATATATTTTTTAATCCTAATCAACCAATTAAAGTAAGAGTTAAATAAAAGGTTTACAATATTTAAAAAAAGGGAAACTAAGTTCTAGTTTCCCTTTTTTTATGATTTTTTGAGAGCAATATAGATGTTGTTTTATTTGAATTTTTAAAATTAATGATGTTGTGTATTTTTTATGGTTTTAAGGTGATTTTCTATTGTAAAGTTAGTGCAAATAATAAGTAATTATGTAATAGTTGATTTCATATATTATAATTGAGAATTTATTTATGGTATGGTTTTTGTTTTTTTCGCTCATTGAATTACAGAATAGTATAAAATAACAAATATTTACAACTGTAATTTTAGATTGCTAATAATTCCATTATCAATGGTATAGATAAATTAAAAGTTATGAAAAAAAAGGTAATTACAATTGGAATGTTAATGATGGCGGGGGTCGTATTTTCTCAAGTTGGAATTGGGATAAAAGCACCACATAAATCTGCATTATTAGAGTTAAAAGCTTCTGAGGGGGAGTATAGAGGAGTATTAATACCTCGTATTCCATTGAAAGATTTAACAGATGTTTCTCAGATTAATAGAGGAGATGTAGCTACTAGTTTATTAGTGTTTAATACAACTACAAATAATGTTTTAAGCAATGGCTTTTATTATTGGAGTGGGGTAAAATGGGTGAGATTAATAAATAATCAAGATATAATAGATAATATAGATACTTTCCCTAGAAATAAAGTTTTAGAAGTCAGAGGTGATGTATTAGTCTTAGAAGATACTAAAGGACTAAAAGTGGATACTCCTATTCAGGATTTAAATATTATTACTACAATTAAAGAAGGAGAGAATGGTACTTATGTCTATAAGAATGAAGCAGGAGAAGAGAGTGTAATTAATATTACAGGAAGTGTAATTGAAAATATTACTGAGATTTTAAATAATACAGAGGTAAAAGAAGAAATATATAATACTGTAGCAGCGCAAGGTAAAGCTATTACTGCTAAAGATAATTCTATAACTTTAGTAGGTGGTAATAAAGCTGTTTTAGAAGAAACACAAATTGCTGTTACTGATGGAGGAATAACAACAGCAAAAATAGCTGCAGGAGGTAAGAAGCAAATCTTAATCACTAACGCAAAAGGAGAAGTAGTATGGGTAGATGCAACAGATGAGGTAATTATAGATGCAGTAAAGAACAATGAGACAGTAACAGTATTATTAGATAAAGGCAACGGAACTTTTGAGTACTATAATGAAAAAGCAATAGACGCAAAGGGTAATTTAATCGCAGATGGTAACCTAATTGCAGATAAAGCAGTAAAGTTTAATGCTAACACTTTAAGCATTGTAGAGAGAAAAGGCAAAGAGAAAGGAATTTATGATTTCTTTGATGGAGAGCATAAAAACACGCCTTTAATGACGATCAGTACTCGTGCTAATTCTATCTATTTTGATAACAGTTCTACTACTATCGAAGGAGATAATCTACAAGAGGTAATCGAGAATATTATTACTAAAATAGAGGTAGCTCAAGGTACTCCATCTTCTATTAAAGGAGGAACAGAGATCTTGATCAATGGAGAGACAGAATTAGCAGATGCAGTGTTAAAAGATATGACTTTAAGTATTGCACCAGGAGCTATTACAACAGAAAAGATAGAAGCAGGTGGTAAGAAACAAATTCTAATCACGAATGCAAAAGGAGAAGTAGTATGGGTAGACGCAACTGATGAGGTAATTATCGATGCAGTAAAGAATAACGAGACAGTAACGGTATTATTAGATAAAGGCAACGGAACCTTTGAGTACTATAACGAAAAAGCAATAGATGCTAAAGGTAACCTAATTGCAGATAAAGCAGTAAAGTTTAATGCTAACACTTTAAGCATTGTAGAGAGAAAAGGCAAAGAGAAAGGAATTTATGATTTCTTTGATGGAGAGCATAAAAACACGCCTTTAATGACGATCAGTACTCGTGCTAATTCTATCTATTTTGATAACAGTTCTACTACTATCGAAGGAGATAATCTACAAGAGGTAATCGAGAATATTATCACTAAAATAGAGGTAGCTCAAGGTACTCCATCTTCTATTAAAGGAGGAACAGAGATCTTGATCAATGGAGAGACAGAATTAGCAGATGCAGTGTTAAAAGATATGACTTTAAGTATTGCACCAGGCGCTATTACAACAGAAAAGATAGAAGCAGGAGGTAAGAAGCAAATCTTAATCACTAACGCAAAAGGAGAAGTAGTATGGGTAGACGCAACTGATGAGGTAATTATAGATGCAGTAAAGAACAATGAGACAGTAACAGTATTATTAGATAAAGGCAACGGAACTTTTGAGTACTATAATGAAAAAGCAATAGACGCAAAGGGTAACCTAATTGCAGATAAAGCAGTAAAGTTTAATGCCAATACACTAAGCATTGTAGAGAGAGAAGGAAAAGAGAAAGGTGTTTATGATTTCTTTGATGGAGAGCATAAAGACACGCCTTTAATGACAATCAGTACTCGTGCGAACTCTATCTATTTTGACAACAGTTCTACTACTATTGAAGGAGAAAATCTACAAGAGGTAATCGAGAATATTATCACTAAAATAGAGGTAGCTCAAGGTACTCCATCTTCTATTAAAGGAGGAACAGAGATCTTGATCTATGGAGAGACAGAATTAGCAGATGCAGTGTTAAAAGATATGACTTTAAGTATTGCACCAGGAGCTATTACAACAGAAAAGATAGAAGCAGGTGGTAAGAAACAAATTCTAATCACGAATGCAAAAGGAGAGGTAGTATGGGTAGATGCAAGTGACGAGGTAATTATCGATGCAGTAAAAAATAACGAGACAGTAACGGTATTATTAGATAAAGGCAATGGAACTTTTGAGTACTATAACGAAAAAGCAATAGACACTAAAGGTAATTTAATCGCAGATAAAGCAGTAAAGTTTAATGCCAATACACTAAGCATTGTAGAGAGAGAAGGAAAAGAAAAAGGTATTTATGATTTCTTTGATGGGGAGCATAAAGAGACTCCTTTAATGACAATCAGTACTCGTGCGAACTCTATCTACTTTGACAACAGTTCTACTACTATCGAAGGAGATAATTTACAAGAGGTAATCGAGAATATTATCACTAAAATAGAGGTAGCTCAAGGTACTCCATCTTCTATTAAAGGAGGAACAGAGATCTTGATCAATGGAGAGACAGAATTAGCAGATGCAGTGTTAAAAGATATGACTTTAAGTATTGCACCAGGAGCTATTACAACAGAAAAGATAGAAGCGGGTGGTAAGAAACAAATTCTAATTACGAATGCGAAAGGAGAAGTAGTATGGGTAGATGCTAGTGATGAGGTAATTATCGATGCAGTAAAGCATAACGAGACAGTAACAGTATTAGTAGATCACAATAATGGTAAGTTATCTTACTACAATGAGAAAGCAATAGACGCTAAGGGTAATCTGATTGAAGAAAATGCAATGACATTTGATTCAAATACCTTAAAGATCGTAGCCCAAACAGATGGTACTTATGCGTTCTATGATGGAAGGAGTAAAACTGAACCAGTAGGTATTGTTGATGTGCCAGCAAGTGTAATTACTAATATTGAAGAGATATTAAATGATGAGAGTGTAGTTAATGTTATATATGATAAAGTAGCAGCAAAAGGAAAAGAAGTTACTTCTGTAGATGGTTCTATTCAAATAGATAATGGAGGTCAAGCTACCTTGAATGCAATGCAAATTTCTATTGCAGAAGGAGGAGTTACACCAAATAAGATTCAAGCAGGAAGTAAGAAACAAATCCTAATCACTAATGCAGAAGGAAAAGTAGAATGGGTAGAAGCAAATGAAGAAGTAATCAAAGAAGTAGTTCAGAATAACGAAAGAATTACACGTTTAGAAGCTAAGCCTGATGGTACTTTTATGTACTATAACGAATTAGCGGTTAATGAAAAAGGAGAGATTATAGGAGAGGGTGTTGAGTTTGATGCTAATACATTATCAATTGAAGAAAGTACAAGTACACCAGGTATTTATACTTTCTCTGATAAAAAAGGAGTTATAAAAGACTTAGATATTCGTGCAAGTAATATCATTATAGATGATACTACTATCGGTTCAGGAAATGATAATGTACAAGATATCTTAGAAAGTATTTATGAAATAATCAATAATATTGATAGTCAAAAAAGAGATTTAAAAGGAAAAGGTATCTTAGTTAATGGAGGAAAAATTGTTGAGAAAGCTCTTTTAGCGGAAGTAGAGTTATCTATTGATGATAAGGCAATTACAACAGCTAAATTAGATACAAAAGCTGTGACAAATGCTAAAGTAGCTGATCATGCTATTACAGAAAATAAGCTATGGGCTGGAGAAGGTAGAGAGAAACAAGTAGCTGTAGTACAAGCAGATGGTTCTGTTAAATTTCAAGAGCTTAATGCTGTCGTTACAGGAAAAATGTTATCTGTAGATAATTCTTTACTTGTTGGAGGTGATGCTTCAAACGCATTGTTACAAGCAGTAGATATTAAAGTAAATGACTTAGGTATTGTAACCAAGCATATAGATCACAATGCTGTTACTGCTGATAAAATTGGTTCAGAAGATGCTGTGTCTAATGCAGTTCTAACAGCTAATGGCTCAGGAGGAAGTGCTTTTAAACCTATATCTTCAGTTGTTGATACTGCAATGCAAGGAGATATCCAAGGAGACGATGCTATTGAGGTAATTGGTGGAGAGAATATTATTTTTGGAGATGATAAGAAGATAGCAACGATCAATTTAAAAGAAAGAGGAGTAAAAGGTGGTCATATTGCAACAAAAACAATTATTGATGAAAATATTGCTGATACAACAATTACAGCAACTAAATTAAATGGTGGAACAAATAATGTGAATGCTGTTGCAACTGTTATTGATAATAAAGGAACAGTGGCTTATCAACCGTTAAAAGGTGATGCTATCTCAGATAAAGCAGCTTTAAAGACTGATGGTATTATTACTATAGGAGGAGTTAATTTACAAGAGGGAACTTTATTAAAAGAAGCTACTTTAAGTATTGCTCCAAAAGGGATTAATACTGCTCAAATTGCTGACAATGCAGTTGAGAATTTACAGATAGCAGACTTAGCAGTTTCTTCTGATAAAATTACTTCTGGAACAGTAGGGACAGGTAGAGTATTATTAAGTGATGTAGCTGGAAAAACGAAGTGGGGAGAGTTATCTGATATTACTACCCAATTAGCAGGTGATTTAACAACAGATGAGATTATCAAATTGACTTCTCAAGATGGAGATGGAGAGAAAGCTCTGCTAAAAGATGTGAAATTGAGTGTAAATGATAATAGTATTACAAAGTCTAAGTTAAGTTCTGTAGAAGAAGGGACTAATATAGATGAAGATATGTTGTTAGTTGCTGATGGACATGGAGGGTTTAAATACATTAAAAAAGAAACTGTTTCTATCGAAACAGAAGATTTAACATTAGGTAGTGCTCTAACTTTTATTAATAAAAGTACAGGTAAAGATGCAGTGTTAGTAAATACTTCTATTGATGTAAATGAAGGAGGAATTAGTACAGGAAAATTAGCTGATGCAGCTGTAACTATAGACAAAATAACTTCTGGTACAGCTAAAGAAAATACAGTACTAACAGCAAATGGTAGTGGTAAAGTAGAATATAAAAAACTTGCAGATAGTGTCTTTGAGGGGCAAGGGAAAGATCTAAAAGGAGATAATTCAATTACTGTTACAGATAATAATCAAGCTTTGTTAAACGATGCTACAATTAGTATTGCGGATTCTGGAGTACAAACAAAACATATTACAGGAAGAGCAGTTACAGCAGATAAGATAGGTGCTGAGGGTACAAGTAATGGTTTAGTCTTGGTAACTAAAGATGGGGGAGCAGAATTCTCTCCTATATCGGATGCTATTGCTGGAGCTGGAAAAGAAATTAAAGGAGGTAGTGCTATTGAGGTGACGAAAGGAAATAAAGCAGCTTTGCAAGATGTAAGTATTGACGTTGCTAATCTTGGGATTACAAATGCTAAAATAGCAGAAAGAACAATCCAAGCGTCTAAATTTGATGCAAAGGGTAATGCTGCTGGAACAGTATTAACTTCTTTAGGAGATGGTGAAGCGAAGTATGTGCCACTTAATCAATATGCTAAGCCATTAAAAGGTGATTCATCAATTGAAATTTCAACAGATAAAGGGGTATTATTAGCAGATGCTACTATTAAAGTAAAAGATTCAGGAATTGATACAAAACATTTAGGAGCAAAAGTTGTAACAACTGAAAAAATATCTTCTAAAGTAGGTAATGGAGTTGCAGATAAACAACAAATCTTAATGGCTGATGGAGAAGG
The DNA here is from genome assembly GCF_000833025.1 of Myroides profundi. Taxonomy (NCBI): domain Bacteria; kingdom Pseudomonadati; phylum Bacteroidota; class Flavobacteriia; order Flavobacteriales; family Flavobacteriaceae; genus Myroides; species Myroides profundi. Next base: position 2,962,690 of record NZ_CP010817.1, on the reverse strand, counting down.
AGGAGTTTATTTTGGAACTTCAGAGAATGTAGTAACTAAAGGGAATATTAATGAAGGAACTACAATCAGCGCTACTAAAGGAGCTACAGGAGCAGTATTACAAGATGTAACTCTTGAGGTAAAAGGATTGTCTATTGATACAAAACATATTAGAGATAATGCAATATCTCCTGCTAAAATTAACGATAAGGCAGTAACTGAAGATAAGATAGATACTAATGCAGTAACTTCAAGTAAAATTGCTAATAATGCAGTTACTACAGACAAAATGAAATCTAATAATGGCTCTGTCAATGCTTTAAAAGGTAATGTTTTAACAGCTCAAGGTGATGGAACTGTTAAGTATAGTAAAATGTCAGACAATGGTCAATTTCTTAAGACAGATGGATCTGGACCGATATCGATTAAGACAGCAGATCATGGAAGAATTGTTTTAGAAGAGACAACGATTAATATCAAAGAGAAAGGGATTCTTGAAAAATACCTTGCGGATTCTGCAGTAACCAACAACAAAATAAAAGATGGAGCGGTTACAACTAATAAAATGAGTGCTGGAAATGCTACAATTGGTCATGTACTAACAGTAGAAAAAGACGGTAAAGTAGCTTTTAAAGCTTCAGATGTTTCTAAAGGGAATATTAAAGAGAGTGAGACTATAAAAGCCAATAATGGAACAAATGCTGTTTTAAAGGATGTGACACTTGAAGTAATTGGTGGTTCTATTGATACGAAGCATATTGCAGATTATGCAGTAACACATAAAGAAATAGGTGATAACGCTATACACGGAAGAGTAATTGCAAATCAAGGTATTGACGAAAGTAAGATTGATGCAGATAATGCAAAATCAGGACAGGTTTTAATGGCAAAATCAGATGGGTCTGCCTATTGGGGAGATGTTAAAGCAGAGACAGAGATTTCTACCGGTGATTTCTTAAGAAGTAATACAATTGAAGCAGAAGATGGATCTGATGCTTTACTTAAGGATGTAAAACTTGAAATAAAACTTGGATCTATTGAAACAAAGTATATAGCAGATAATGCGGTAGGTACAGGCGAATTGAAAGATGATGCAGTTGGCTATAGCCAATTAAAGGAAAGTGCAGTACATGGAGATGTAATTAAAGGCAAAGGGGTTGATGAAACAAAGATTAATTCAGAAGGTGCAGAACAAGGAGATGTGTTAGTAGCTGATGGTCAAGGTGGAGCTGAATGGAAAAAAGTTTCAGGAGGTAGTGAAGGTGTAGATAAAGCATCGATGCCTAAGTTCTTTTACTTACCAGCCATCTATGTCGATATTGTTTCAGGGGCGAAGGGAATTACTAGAGATATTCATGCAGATTATGCAGATCAGTTTGGAAAACCTATGGTGTCTAGTCTTGGTGGAAATAAATCAACATTACCTATTTTGGGATATGGAGATTTTAATTACTATGTAACTTATTATGATACAGAAGTTTTTTATGATGTCAAAGTGACTATAAATGGTGATTTAGAGTATTCAGTGAGAGCTGGTGCTAAACCAACAGGAAGAACATTCTTTAATATTGTTTTAGAAGTGAAATAATAATGAGTATCCCTAAGAAGATTATTACTTCTTAGGGATTCAAAAAAAAGACGTATGAAAAAGTATTATTATTTAATGATAGCGTGTTTTAGTTTATTGACTTTACAAGCACAAGTATATGAATATCCTTTAACAGGTACTGAAAAACCCTCTGGAATTGTAGAAGAATGGGACAGAGGAGGAAGTGCTCCTTCTGGAAGTGAACGTTATACTACAGAAGGAATCGTATTAAGTCATGATAGGGTAGGGTATAGTGGTTTTGCTATTGATGATTTAGAAATTGATTTAAGAAAAGGAACAAAGATAGAGTTTGAGTATGCAATGAGTTCTATTTTAGGAACAGGCTATGGTGCCGGAGGAGGAATGACTTTCTTTTTATTTGATGCAGAGAAGAAATTTAAATTAGGATATGGGAGAAGTGCATTAGGGTATGCTTATAATGAATCAAATTCTACAGCAAGGTTATCTGGATTAGCAGGAGGATATTTAGGAATTGGTTTTGACCTTAGTGGAGGGTTTAAAGGAACTGGAGCAATGAGAGCATACGAAATGCGTGAAGGGATTTCTAATAAAAGATATGAAGAAGTAGGAGTTACACCTAATGTTTTTGGAAATTATTATGACAGTCATATTACTTTAAGAGGAGCTATACAAGGAAATACAGGTTTTAGAGGAAATCCAGTGCTGTATTCACAATATTATGGGTATTATTTTCCTGATCCTAATGAAACTACTACTGCTTTGTTAGATTATAATACAGGAGCATATAAATTTGAAAGGGCAAATAATTCACCTTATTTTAATATTGCTAACGGAGGAAATTCTAGTAATCCAAATTTTCAAAAGATTATTGTAGAATTAGTTCCAGAGGAAGATGAGTCTGCAATGTATGTTACAGTTAAGGCTAAAGAAGGAAATAATGAAGTAGTATTAATTGATAATTTTTATTATAAACACAATTTTAAAACGTACGCAATCGATGGATATGATTTTTCAGGTGAATTAAAAGAGTATGAGTATGATTTTAATACAAGAATCCCTAATAAAGTTAAAATTGGTTTTGTTGGGTTATCTATTGATTTTGCTCAACAAAAAACAATTATTAGAAATGTAAAAGTATCACCAATAGATGACAATGGAGGAGGAGATGAAGGAGTTGACCTAGAAGATGAATATGAAGAAATTTGTATAAGTAAGAATTTAAGTAGTGAAGGAGCCGTTGCTTTTATTGATATTTTAGAGGATACTGATTATAATGTTGATTGGAGTAGCTTTATGTTTGTAGATGTGGATGGTAATAAGAAAGGAGACGATTATTATAGCGATTATTATGCAAAATGGGAGTATGATAGATATGATAAACAAGTAAAAATGACTGTTCAGTTTGATTTTTATAAACCCGAAGAAAATCTAGAAATTTATTACTCTGTTTTAGTTGATGGTGTTCGATCAAAACCAGCTATGATAAGAGTTAGAAGTATTGAATGTGGAGCTATAGCTAATCCTCAGATTAATACTAAAAGTGATCATTAATAATGGTTTATATACAAATAGAATATAGAAAAGGAGGCTTATAGCTTCCTTTTTTATTAATAAGAATATGCTTATTAGACGTGTTTTGAGTCTGTTTTCGACCTTTATGCTAGGCATTTATAGTCTGATAACTTTAAAGAAGTTATTTGCCGAATAAAGTGATGTGGAATATTGATGAAAATACTGCAATATATTCTAAAAAAATGCCAATAATCTTTTCGATAAAAGCCTTTGAAACCTCCTGAATTATCAAATCTGTAAAAGTGCATATTAACAGCTAATTGGCTTAAAAAAACGCCTTTTATGTATTGATTTTTTTGTCTTGTAAATTATATTTGTATACTTTTTATTTGTTAATGTATGGGTGATTTTGAATTAAATCCATTTTATGAGTTAATAATAGACGATTTAGTGAATCGTAAATACTCAGTAGTTGACTGTTTTTTTTCGGAAGAAGAGATTAACTTATTAAGAGCAAATTTGCTTTTAAAACAAGACTTACACAGTTTTAAAAAAGCAGCTATAGGGCAGGCAAGCAGTGAACAGATAATAGAAGAAGTTAGAGGTGACTCTATCTTATGGTTAGATGAGAAAGAACCTGACGAAGTAGAGCAAATGTATTTTAATAAAGTGAATCACTTCTTAGAATATGTAAACAGAACTTGCTATTTAGGTATTCAAGAAGGAGAGTTTCATTATGCATGCTATCCTCCAGGTACTTGTTATAAGCGTCACTTAGATATTTTTCAGTCAGATAGCCGTAGAACTTTATCTGTAGTATTATATCTTAATGATCAAGAATGGACTCCTGCTTATGGAGGAGAATTAGCACTTTACCTACAGGACGAACATGGGAATGAAAGAGAAGAGATTGTACATGCCTTACCAGGGCGTCTTGTCGTATTTGATAGTAAGAGTATAGAACACGAGGTGAAGATGGTTAATCATACTCGTTATAGCATTACAGGATGGTTAAAGACTAGATAAGTAAAAAGCCTTTATATGTTTTATCATATAAAGGCTTTTTCAATTTATAGAAAATAATGAGTAAACTATTCTACTGCTGTATTTAATTTTTTCTCTTGTTTATCTTTGACTAACTTCCATGAGTATAGAGTGATAAGTGGAACGATAATCCAGAATAAATCAATAAGAAGGATATCAGAATAACCTTTAGCCCAACTTACCCATATCCAGTTACCTGTCATCACACCGTTAAAGATAGGAATAGTAAGACCAATAATACTTCCGACTAATAAACAGTCTCTATTGGTTTTATAAATATTCTTTCTGATGCTTAATAAGATTGTGATAGCTAACCAAGTCCAGAAATAGAAAGAGTAGATAAAGTTTTGTCCACCTGTAGGGTTTAACTTTACAGCTATAAAAGCTAATGCTGTTACAGGATACATAGATAAGCAGATAGCCATATAGATATTTGCTAACCAGAAGTTAAACTTGCGTTTGTGTTCAGGAACATTCTTTTTATCTCTAGCCACTAGCCAGATAAGTACACCAGATATAATGACTACACATCCAGCTATTCCTACTAAGAAGTAAACGATACGAGTCGCTAAACCTCCGAAAGAGCCAAAGTGAAGTAGATAAACTAAGTTAGAGAATATATAACTATATCCAGGGTTTTCATTAGGATTACTTATCTCTTCTACTTCTCCTGAGTGAATGTGATATTTTATTTCTCCACGACTATTTAACTGTTTCTCATTATGAGCTCTACCACTTATGGCCACAGTCATACTTTCATCCCCATAATTAAGTATAGAGATATTAGAGATATAGGGATCATCCCATTTTTCTACTGTTTGAAGAATATAGGCGTTTAGATCTATTTCTTTATCTATAGCTTTATGTTGATATACGATTTCTTGAGCTCCTCTATCTTGTGTAGTATCACTGCTAAATTTGTCTGCATCACCACCATATCCTAATGCAATGATAGTTGCTGCGACTATTCGATAGTTTAATAAGAAATAAGCTCCTGTGATAGCAAAGATTAATTGGAATGGGAAGGTAATAACACCTAATGCTGTATGTAAGTCAGTCCATACCGTTTTTAGTTTTTCCCAAGGTCTAAATACATAGAAATTAGAAACTATTTTTTGCCAATGTACAAGTAATCCTGTAATAAGTGCAAAAATATAAATGAAAGAAACTAATCCTGCTACAAAGTAACCAAATGGAGAGATATGGATATTAACTAAACCATTTAATTGTGCTAAAAAGTGAAGTCTATATAAGAATTCTCCTAAAGAATAAGATTCTTCATAAGCGTGTTTTTCTTGTGTAGCAGTGTCGTATAATCCGAAATCACGTTCTTTCGCTTTAGGTAATAAGGTGTCTTGTGAAGTGGAGATATTATAGCTCATGACTCTACTTCTATCATTCATACGGAAATATATATTTCTACCCTGTAATCCTATTTGATTATCTAGAGAATCTAATAATACATTGTAATTGATAGATTGAACAGCTATTTTTTCTTGTGGTTTATTACTTTGCCAATTCGCTATTTCATTTTTAAAGAAAGAGAAAGAACCTGCGAAGAAGATAATGTATAGTAATACCGTAATAATAATTCCACTTATCGTATGTAGGTGGAAGTATTTATTGTAATTTCTAATATTCATAATAGTGGTGCGTCTTGTGTTTAGGTATGTATTGGAGCGATTAAATAAGGTGAATAAAAAACCAGTGTTAACACGATATAGGCTAACCATATTTTATATCCGTTGCCAATGATAAAGGCCATAATGAATAAGATAGTCCATAATACATATCCTGTGACGAACATCGTTGTATAAATAGGATGAGAAGGGAAAAAGTACATTAAAAACATGTGAAACGTTGTACTTACTAAGAATCCTCCGAATAGACCTGCAGTTATTTTCAGTATACGTTGTATAACCGAACTTTCTAAATGCTTTTTATTTGCGGGCATAATTAAAATATTAGTAGTTCCAGAAATAATCCTAACCCTATAAAACTAACGATGTGTTTAGTCTTAAATGATAGCATAGGATATAATGTTAGAATAGCAGAACCAATGAACATTAAGAAGATAAAGAACGTTAAACTACCTACTCCTAATCCTTCATAAATAGACTCTGTTATTAAGGCTATTATTAATAGTGAGTAAGCAATGATCTTCGACAGTTTAGTATTTGACCTAATCCATGTAGTTAATGTACATTTCTTCTCATATTTCACTTTCTGAGAAGTGTTATATAGCATAAAGAATGCAAATGCTGTAATTGAAAATAATAGGGTATGCATTTTATTTAGATTGAGTATAAACAAATGTATAACATATTTTATGGTTTCCAATAACAAAATATTAAACTTTTTAATAAGTTAATATTGTGTTGTTTTTTGTTGTTTTTCAGTGTATTGTGGTTTTTTGAATACGTATAATGAGAATAGAAAAGACTAACTGTATATACAATTAGTCTTTGATTCTGTTATAATTAACACTTATTAAATGGTCTGAGTCTAAATTATTTTGTTTTGATGACACCATTTCGGTATAAGTTTAAAGCTTCTTGGAGAATATCTATTATAGCATGAATAGGTAAGTCAGCATTAGCATCTATATTTAATACTTTCATGCGTTTTCTACTTCCAATCTCTAATAAAGGATGTTCTATACGCATTCCTTCTACTACTAATAGATAAGGTGTTTTGGGTTCTTTAGTCAAAGCGAGAAAACAGAACATACGATTCTTATAACTAAAACAAGGAGTTCCCCACTTAATAGATTCAGTGATATGCTCATCTAACGATAAGATAATATCTCTCAATGCCTGTAAGCAGCTGCGATTAGGTTCTTCTTGTCTTAAATAGTAATGTTCTGTCTCTTTCATAATTGTTATTTTATAGCTACATATATACTTACTTCAGCATCTTGTGGATTCATGGCTTTCTCATCGTATATTTCAAAATCAGCTGTATATTTTCTATCCCATTGTTGATCCCATATTTTTAACCATTCATTAATGACTAGTCCTTTTGTTAAGTCTCCAACAGCAGTGACTTTATTATAAGTACTTGCTTCTATAGTATGTCCTGTCATACCTTCAGGTATATCAGATAGATCAGATACTTCACAGCCGATGATTGTGGTATACGGCATTGTATAGTCCCCTTCATAATTCGTATACATAGAGTAGACAGCAGTACATACTTTATTAGGTATGCGGTTTAGTACATCTTCTTTCCAAAAGTGCTCCCATAGCAAGGGAATATCTTGAGCTGATTTATTTTGTTCATTGGTAGTGCGTACTTCTATTCCGATGATGTGGAATTTCTTTAACGTTACTTGATTCATATCCATGTCTTATTTAAGATTGTGTAGCAAAAGTAGATACCACTTATGACATAGGTATGTCAGGGGTAGTCTCATTCGGATAATATTTTTCTCTACATGCCTTTAAATATTGCTCCATCGTTATTTGATGAGGTTCGAATGTCTGTAAGGTATCTCTTAAATGTTGAATACAATCTAATCTAAAAGCTCTAAAGTCTTGTCTCAATCTACAGTAGGCTATTAATATCCAGTTGTCCTGTGTAGTATAGATAGCGAAGGGTTCTATGTCTCGTTGACTCCTTTGATTCTCTAGTGAAAGATAGTCGATAGCGAGTACTTGATGATTTACGATGGCAGATTGTATCTGTATCAGATAATCACTCGTCTGTGCTTTATCAGGATTATCCCTTACGATTATTCTTTGAGAGAGTAGATCAGCTTTGTCTTTTTGATTGTAGCGCAGTACAGCCTTAAGCTTCAGAATTGCATTTTGATATTGTTTGATTAGAGAAGCATCTTTATTCTTTAATATCAGTTGCTCAGCAGTGATAAGCGCATTCGCCTCTTCTTGTGTAAACATAACAGGAGGTAGAGCATAACCCTCTACTAAGGAGTACCCTTTTCCTTCTTCAGTGAATATAGGAATCCCTGATTGTTCTAATGTTCTGATATCTCTATATACCGTACGTATACTTACATTGTGTTTTTCTGCTATCTCAGTAGCAGTCACGATACGCTTAGATTGTAACTGAGTCACGATAGCTGTTAATCGGTTTAGACGAGGTTTACTTTCTGACATATTGATATAGAGGTTAAAGAGAATTATTTGACAAAGATACATTCTTGTCACTTGCTTTGCGTTAATGGAGATAAGTATATTTACAACTTCTAAATATTCGCACTATGGCTCAACCAGTAGGACTTCTATCTAAAATAAAAATAATAGATACTAATTATAAAGCATTCTTTAAGACTAAAGCTATCACAGTGATTAGTGAAGAAATGTATGACTGCGTCCACTATAATTATCAAGACCAATATTTTTATCAATACAACAAAAAGAAAGAAGAATTACTGTGTTTAGCATTCTATAACCACGGCAACAGAGAAACATTAACAGGTAGCTTTTATCAAAGTATCAAAGAGGTAGCCTCATTAGCTTTAGACCACAGTTTTATTGCTTTGACCTTAGATGCGTTTAATTGGACTGAGGTAGATACTTATGAAGTTTTAGAAGAAAATGTTTGGAATATTAAGCAAATAACTAAAGAAGAATTAACTACAGTACAGTCTATTGCACTGACTTGTTCAGAGCAGTTTGACCAACCTTTTGTAGAGAAATTATTCAACTCTAAAATAGTGGATAGCAATGTAGTGAAGAAAGTCAGTGCACTACAAGAGAAATATAGGTTAGCCAACCTAACTACCTTCGCTAAAGAGGCTACCCCTCTGCGACCTATTCATCTTTTCGGCAATTATTATTATAATGGCAAGGTGGTGTTTAGTTGTAAAGAGGGAGGGATAGTGTACCCTCAGATTGATTTAGCTACTTTTAAACCTACAGTATATGGAGCAGCAGATGCAGAACACGTATTATTTCACGATAAGTGTATCAAGACCAATCCTAAGAAGTTTAAAAGAGTAGCGAAGTATGAGACGGTCTATTATTTATCTGAAGAAGGCGTATTGGATGAGAAGGGCGTATGGATAGAGGACAGTGATGCAACTACTTTTAAGTTAAAAGAAGACTACCTAGCAGAAGATAGTATTAATCTGTACTATTGGGGCAATGTAGTTTCTAAATCTTCTTTTTCGACTTACAGAGTGGAGAGTTATCCCTATCAGACTGACTTTTTGATCACAGATACAGCAGTGTATTATAGTCAATATAAGCTAGAAGTGGATGCTCAGAGTTTTCGTTTTTTAAAGCGGTTAGAAGGTCTGGCTTATTATTATACTGGTTTTGTAGGAGAGGATAAAGAAGGGCTGTTTGTGTATTTGATAGAAGAGAATAAAGGTCAAGTTATTCGTTCAGCAGGATTGTCTATTGATCAGTTGTTACAACTATTTCAAGATAAGTATGGCAATAAATACTGGCGAATGGAAGAAGATGAACGTATCTGCCTAGAGAAACCAAGTGCTACATATTATAAGGAGTTTGCTAAAAAGTGTAAGACTCCATGGGTATTTTATCAAATAAAGGAATTGCGTGATTATGCTAAATTGATTGTTCAGAAATATGAGGATAAGAAGGACAAGGAAGAATTAATTCCGTTTTGGAAGATCTACAGTCTAGTAGAACCTTATTTGTGGATAGAAGCAGATAGTTATAAATATGTGACCCTGATGTATTGTATAGAAGGAAAACAAGAACATGCATTAGATACTCTGAGAAAAGCCATTATGTATGGGGCATTTGATGTGATGGAGTTCTTTGACCATCCTTTATTAAGCACTATCCAAGAGCATGAGTACTTTTTAGAATTAAAGGAATATGCTACACAGAATAAGCCGATAGGTTATAAAATCCCAATGCAATTAGAAATTCTAGAGAAACTCTTAGCACTTCCTCAGTCGATGTATACAGATGGGACGATACTGTGGAAGTATCACTTATACGATAATGTCGATATAGAAGAAGCTATGCGTGAGCATCCACAGTTGATAGATTACTATACGCGTTATATCACTTTAAATACAGAAATGTTTAATCGATTCTTTAAGCGTCATAATCTGATAGATATGGATTATACTCCTTATGAAGAATATCACTGTATGCCGATAGAAGCTTCTATCATTATGCTTAAGTATTATATGCGTATGGCTGATATACCATCGGGCAGTGTAGCTTATTTTATCCCACAATTAATACAACGCATGGATAAGATAAAAGAGAGAATTAATCGATTAGAAGGAGAAGAGTATACTCACTACCAAATAGTATATAATAATAATGAAGTCGTGAAAATCACGGAGCATTGGATGTAATAAAGCGAGGTAGAGATAATGTATGCTATGCAGTTCTTTTTATAGCAATAAATGATAATTGAAGGAGTATGAAGTACTAATTGACTTATAGAGAATCAAGATAATTTTTTAAAGCTTCTACTCCTACAATTTTTGTAGCATTCCCTTTTTTTATTTCTTCTAAAGATTCTTTTATCATTAAATCCATTTCAGGTGTTACCTGTAAATCGTCAATAGAAATAGGAGTAAGTATGTAAGCTTTATTACTTCCTCTTTTAATAATTACTTTTTCTCCTTTATCTGCTAAATCAAAGTAATCTTTCTGTTTTTCTCTAAAGTCTCTCGCTGTGATATGTAATACTGACATGTTTTTGTAGATTTAATTAGTGTACATTAATGTGTACACAAGTATACAATAATTAATTTGTATATCGTTTGTTATCAGTGTGTTTTGTTTTTTTAATGAGTAAAACATTAAATTATAAAAGAAAATAAGGGCTATCATTATTGATAGCCCTTCGTTATTTATTAAAGTATCTCATACTTTCCAGCAGAAGTTAATATCTTTTGTACTTCTTCTTTTGTCACTTCAGGAGTTTTAACCTCTATACTATGTGTATCAAGAGTGACTGTAGCTTCTATATTAGGGTGCTTTTTTAGTTCCTCTTGAATCTTTCCGACACAACTACTGCATCCCATTCCTTTAATTTGATATACTGTTGCCATTTCTTTTTTGTTTAATAATTTATATTACAAATGTAGGATAGTGTGCCATTATCGCTGTTATACGATTTTAAGTAGTTGTTGTATAATTTTTTGAAGAGTAAGATGAAGTCTTTTTTTCATCGAGGTGATGATTCGTATTCTTTGTTTATAAAGAAATAAAGGAATCCTTTTTTTTTGTTTTTACGTCTTTTTTGTCTTTAAATCAAGGAAAATAAACTTTTAAAATCTGTTTTTTTTCTAAATCAGGAGGATATAAGTCTATGTAGGGGATTATTTAAAAAAAATAGAGATACTTTTTTTAAATAGGTTTTATTGTAATATGTTGATATTTAACTTATTGTTTGTTTTTGACTTTTTTTTAACCAATTTAGATATTGCCTTAACCCCAGTAAAATAGGGCATTTGACTAGAATCCCTCGACAATTCATGGACAATACCTCGTAAATAGTGGAGCAAAGAAGATGTTTGTCGAACAATGCTTCTTCTATTCTCCATGTATTCTCCTTCTAATAATGTACATGCTAAAATAAAGAAGGGTATAGTACATACGAGTGAATATGTCTATGAAAAAGAGTCATTATAATTAGGGATGAGTAGATAATATTTAAGAAATTATCTCCGATGGGGATTAGAAGAGGTATTCTATTTATAGAAAATAAGCAGTAAAACAGAACTCAATATGCTCATCCATAAAGGTGATAAGTCCTGCTTACTGCTTAGTTAAAGATTTGTCTAACGAAGAAATATTATCTGTACGATTACGGATTATGATATTTTACTAAAAGCGTCTTCACACTGTAATACCATGGTGTCTATAATAGGTAACTTAATATCAAGTGAATTAAATACTAAAGGCAATTCTGTACAACCTAGAATCACTCCTTCTACAGAGGAATAATCTTCTATTAATGTCATAAAGAATGAACGCATCTCTTCTGTGATGGTTCCTGTAGCGAGTATAGATTGGAATTGACCTATTTGGGCTATTTCTTCAGCGTTAGGAATGATGACTTCTATCCCTGCTTGCTGTAAAGGCGATTTAAAATAATCATCTTCCATCGTGAAGGGAGTACCTAGCAGAAGTACCTTCTTCATATTATGCGTTAGAATATGATTTTTGGTCAGTTCTATACTGTGTGAGATTGGAATATTAGTTAGTATTTCCTGTTTGATCTCATCATAGGCTTTGTGTAAGGTGTTATTTGCTATCAAGAAACAATCTGGTTGTAGTGATAGTAGAACTTCGATTTCGTGTTTTAAGATGTTAGGTACTTCATCCCATTGATTAGCGTATCTAGTTTTGATATTGTGATAATCTATGCTGTATAAGAGGATAGGGCATGAGTGATATCCACCCCACTTTTCATTAGCCATTTTGTTTAATAGCGTGTAGTATAACGCTGTAGAAGGGTATGCTGTACCACCTAGTATGCCTATTCGTTTCATTGAGTTTGTTTTTTAGTTTTATGGATTGACTTTGTCTAAAAAAGACAGTCAAATATAGGTATAAGTCCGATTTTATCTCTGTGTAAATAGTATAAAATCCCCATATTATTTCATTAATTTTGTTGTTCTGGGTAGGAGGAGATGTTGAGAGAGGATTACTTCTATGATAAAAAAGGTTTTATATGTTTGACTTTAGATTAAAGGTGTTTTATACAGTAGCGAAGAGAGGGAGCTTCACGAAGGCTTCTAAGGAATTGTTGATTTCTCAGCCTGCTGTGACGAAGCATATCCAAGAGATAGAGGCTAACTATCAGACTAAACTTTTTGTACGTGACGGGATGAAGATACACTTGACAGAAGCAGGTGAACTACTCTATACGTATGCAGAAGAGATATTCTCTATCTATCGCAATCTTGAGTTCGATATACACGCACTGAATGCTAAGATGGACGGAAGCCTAAGAGTAGGAGCGAGCACTACTATATCACAGTATGTATTACCTCCTCTGTTAGCAGAGTTTAGAAAGAAGGTAAACGATCTGCATCTAGACGTAGTATCTGATAATACAAATGCCATCGAGAATCTTCTGCTGAACAAAACAATAGATGTAGGTCTAGTAGAAGGGTATTCTAAAAATCCTCAGATAAAGTATATTGACTTTATAAAAGACGAAATCGTCTTGGTGTGTAGTAGTAATAATGAATTAGCTAAAAGAGGAAGTATTAAACCTCAAGAGCTAAAGGAATTGTCTTTTTTATTAAGAGAAACGGGATCTGGAACACTAGATGTCGTGGATACTACACTTAAAGAGATCGGTATAACTTTAAGTGATTTGACTAATGAGATGAACTTCTCTAGTACAGAGAGTATTAAGATGTATTTAATGCACTCAGATAGTGTTGCATTCTTATCTGTACATGCTATTCTAAAAGAGTTGAGGTATAACGAGTTGAGCATTGTAGATATAGAGGGATTAGATATCAGTAGAACTTTCTCTTTAATACAGCGTCAAGGACAAGAAAGTGCTTTGGTAGAACTGTTCATTCGCTTTGTGCAGAATCATAACTTAAAGTTATAGGTTATAACAATTATGTATTTTCTTTTCCTTAGTGTATAAAGGAAATTTGTATCTGTAAATAATGATACAAATGACAACAGAAAATAACACTCGTGAGACAATAGGTAAAGTGCTTCTAGTAGGACTCGCTTTGCTTAGTTTATTTCCATTTATTTCATCCGCAGTAGCACTTGTGATAGGGATAGTATATGCACAGTTATTCGAGAACCCGTATGCAAAACAGACTAAGAAGGCAACAGGGCTATTGTTAAAAGTAGCTGTGATAGGGCTTGGTTTTGGTATGAATGTGTATAGTGCAATATCTGCAGGTAAGGATGGTTTTATACTTACTATCTTCTCTATCTTTTTAACTTTAGCACTAGGATTCTTATTAGGGAAAGTGTTGAAAATAGACAAAAAAATATCGTATTTGGTTTCTTCAGGTACTGCGATCTGTGGAGGTAGTGCTATCGCTGCGGTTTCTCCTGTTATTAAAGCAGATGAGAAACAAATATCAGTAGCTTTAGGAATCGTGTTTATCTTAAACTCTGTAGCTTTAATTATATTTCCTCCTATAGGACATGCCTTAGGACTAAGTCAAGTAGATTTTGGGCTATGGTCTGCTATTGCGATACACGATACGAGTTCGGTAGTAGGAGCTGCGGCTAAGTATGGTGACCAAGCTCTAGAAGTAGCGACTACTGTGAAACTAGCTCGTGCATTATGGGTGATCCCTGTAGCGTTCTTATCTATGGTATTCTTTAAAAATAAAGGAGGTAAAGTGAAGTTGCCTTACTTTATCGGGTTATTCGTACTAGCAATGTTAGCGAACTCTTATATCCCAGCAGTGCAGAGTATAGGACCATATATTGTAGAAGCTTCTAAAGCAGCATTGACCTTGACCTTATTCTTAATCGGTACATCGTTATCTTATCGCACCGTGAAATCTGTTGGTTTTAAACCTCTATTAGAAGGAGTAGGACTGTGGATATTTATCTCTGTGACTTCACTGCTATACATTATGTATGTGAATTAGGTAGCATAGAATATTTTAGATTAAGAAAGAAGACATAATTGTATTATGTCTTTTTTTATTTGTTTAATTAAGTTAATAATGAATATAAATTATTAATTTTGGTTAAAATTTAAAATATTATATATGAAAAAGATTGTTGCTCTATTAAGTGTTTGCTTATTCTTAGCAGTGGGATGTAAGGATAACAAAGAAGTAGGTGCTGAGAATGTCAGCAGTATGGAACAAGCTAATATGATTATCGAGTATACGAATAGTGCAGTCGATTATATGAATAAAGCGAATTCTAAGATTAGTTCGAACGAAAGTAACTTCGATAAATTACTGAAGATTGCAGACAAGAAAAAAGTGAAGTCTTATGAGATTCCACTTGATGTATCATTAGCTGATTATAATTTTAATGCAAACAAAGATGATAAAGATAAAATCATCCAACCTCCAAGTGTACTTTCTGTTGAGGAACAAGAATTCTTCAAAGAAAAAGTAGCTTCTTATAGAGATAGTTATAACAAACTTAGAGGTGAAGCACTAACTTATATTAAGTATTTGAAAAATGAGGATTATAAAGATGATAATTGGGCTAAAGCACAGGAGTATGCAGATAATATAGAGAAGTACTATAATGAGTGTATGGAGACACGTCCTTTAATCTCTGAAAAAATAGATGTTGTGACAGAGCGCGCAGAAGAGATTATCTTAGCAGATTCACCTATTAAAGATGCAATCATGACTGTAAAAGGAGACTTAAAATTAGTACAGGAGTTGGTAAATACTTTTATGTTCATGGTGATGAAGGTGGTAAAAAAGAGGAACTTGAAAAACTGTATGCAGAGTTAGAAAGCAATTTAGAAAAACATAAAGATATGTATACAGAAGAACTAGAGAAAGAAGGTAGTTTAAGATCTTATCAATCGTTTTATAGTTCAGTTAGCAATAAATTAGGTGATGTACGAAAAGTATTGAGAAAGGTGAGAGAGGGGAAAAAACTAGATAAAAGAGATTATGATTCTTTAAGCTCATTTAGTAATACTGCAGTAGGTAGCTACAATAGTTTTATCTAAGAGAAAATATATTTAATGAAAACGAGGAACTGATTAGCTCCTCGTTTTTTGGTTTTTATTATACTTGAATAACTCCTAAGTTAAACGGTTTTTCGATAGGAGCGTGGTTTGCAGCTTCGATACCCATAGAGATCCACTTACGCGTATCTAACGGATCGATAATAGCATCTGTCCATAGACGAGCTGCTGCGTAATAAGGCGAAACTTGATTATCGTATTTCGCTTTTATCTTATTGAATAATTCTTCTTCTTGTTCTTTAGTTAGTTCTTCCCCTTTTGCTTTAAGAGACGAAGCTTCTATTTGTAATAATACTTTAGCAGCCTGAGCACCTCCCATTACAGCAAGCTCAGCACTAGGCCATGCAAAGATAAGTCTAGGGTCATATGCTTTACCACACATCGCATAGTTACCTGCTCCATATGAGTTTCCTACTACTACAGTGAATTTAGGTACTACAGAGTTAGATACAGCATTAACCATCTTAGCACCATCTTTAATAATTCCTCCGTGCTCAGATTTAGATCCTACCATAAACCCTGTTACATCTTGTAAGAATACTAGTGGTATTTTCTTTTGATTACAGTTTGCTATAAAACGAGTGGCTTTATCTGCAGAGTCAGAGTATATTACTCCTCCGAATTGCATTTCGCCTTTTTTAGTCTTTACTACTTTGCGTTGGTTCGCTACGATACCTACAGCCCATCCATCGATACGAGCATATCCAGTGATGATCGATTGTCCATACCCTTCTTTGTACTCTTCGAATTCTGAGTTATCTACTAGACGTTTGATAATCTCCATCATATCATACTGCTCATTACGAGCCTTTGGTAAGATACCGTAGATGTCTTCTTGAGCTAAAGCAGGTTTGACAGCTTTGATACGGTTGTATCCTGCTTTGTCAAAGTCTCCTATTTTATCAATGATATTTTTGATTGTGTCAAGAGCATCTTTGTCATCTTTAGCTTTATAATCAGTAACACCTGATATTTCGCAGTGTGTAGTTGCTCCTCCTAATGTTTCGTTGTCAATGCTCTCTCCGATAGCTGCTTTTACTAAATAGCTACCTGCTAAGAAGATACTTCCTGTCTTGTCTACGATAAGTGCTTCATCACTCATAATAGGAAGGTAAGCACCACCGGCTACACAGCTACCCATAACAGCTGCTATTTGTGTAATTCCCATACTACTCATGACAGCATTATTTCTGAATATACGTCCGAAGTGTTCTTTATCAGGGAAGATTTCGTCTTGTAGAGGTAGATAAACACCTGCACTGTCTACTAGGTAGATGATAGGTAGTTTATTCTCTATTGCTATTTCTTGGGCTCTTAGATTCTTTTTTCCTGTAATCGGGAACCAAGCACCTGCTTTTACAGTAGCGTCATTTGCTACTACGATACACTGTTTTCCTTTTACATAACCTATTTTAACCACTACACCTCCAGAAGGACATCCTCCATGCTCTTCATACATCCTGTCTCCTGCGAAGGCACCGATCTCTATACTGTTGGTCTTATCATCTAGTAAATAGTCGATACGTTCTCTAGCAGTCATTTTGCCTTGCTCGTGTAGTTTAGCTATTCTTTTTTCGCCACCACCTTGTTTTACTTTTACTAGTTTTCTTTTTAAATCAGAAAGCAAAAGCTTATTGTGGTCTTCGTTTTTATTGAAGTTTATATCCATAGTTTGTTGGGTTGATTCACTGTTGTCTGTGGTTTAGTACAAGTTATATTTAGAGAGTAAATAGTGTACTAATCCTTGATCGTTTTCGCTAAAATACAAAATATACTAGAATTTTGGCTATCCAAAAATGAGGAGATGTGATTTTTAAAGTCCCGTATATTTCCTTTTGTTCATTTTATTAGCATTTATAATGAAAGTTGTTGAAGAATAAGAAGACTTGGACTCAGAAGAATAGCTAGAGAATGTGTAGAATTTAGTGATTTAAAAAAGTGTTGGTGTCTATAGTTACTATAGAGTTATAATAATAGAATATGGGCTGTAAAAAAAGCTGTAAAATAAAGATTAGGTATATTGGATATAGCAGTATTGACTTTTAAAATGAAGTATTGAGAATGGCGAATATCCAGATAAAGTGATGTGGATAGGGGATAAATTGTAATTAATAGGGGGAATTGTCATCACTAAATAAGAATATGAGGTAGAAAGTGTATTTTTATTACATAACATTAAATTAATATAGGGAAATAGGTTTATATTTGTAATTCAAATAGTTATGTTTTTATCGTAAAGTAATAGTATTAATAAAGTCGTAAAAATTAACGTTAAGGAAACATTGAGCTAACTTAAAAGGTTTACTTTTGCGCCCGATTATTATCATTTATAAGATGTCATTAAACAATATTTTTCAGTTTTTAGTGCCTAAGGATAAAGTGTTTTATCCATTATTTGAAAAGGCAGCAGGTAAGATTAAGAAAATTTCAGAAACTTTAAATGAAGCAGTAAATGCTCCAGCTAAAGAAAGGGATCAGTTATTAAAGAATGTAGAAGTATTAAAACAAGAGATAGAAGCAATCGCTCAGACTACACGTGTAGAACTTGGAAAAAACTTCATCACGCCTTTTGACCGTGAGGATATTCACAACTTGATTACAGCTGTAGATGATATAGCGGATCACTTATCTGATGCTGCATCTCGTATGAGACTGTATCAAATTGATAAAGTAACAAAACCTTTACGCAAATTAACTGAGGCTAATTTAGAAGCTTGTAGTGAAGTAGCTAAGGGGCTTTTAATTTTAAAAGACAATAAAAACTTTACAGCATTAGCAGAAATTAGTAAAAATATCTCTCGTCTAGAACGTAAAGCAGATAAAGTATTTGATAAAGCAGTAGCTGATATTTTCGAAAATGAAACTAATGCTATTGAGATTATTAAATATAAGGAGGTAATGATGGCTCTAGAAACAGCAACAGATAGTTGTAAAGACGTTGCTAATGTACTTGAGACGATTACAGTAAAATACGCTTAATTAATCAGAAACATTATTTATGGATTTTTTCTTAGGAATGTTTACTAATCAAGCTGGTATTATGCTGATCATCATCATCATATTAGCATTAGGGTTTGATTATATTAACGGTTTTCACGATGCAGCAAACTCAATTGCGACTATTGTGACTACAAAGGTGTTGACACCATTCCAAGCTGTATTATGGGCAGCAGCATTTAACTTTGCTGCTTATTTTATCTCTCTTTATATTATTGGAGAGTTTAAAATTGGTAATACGATAGCCAAGTCAGTGAATGAAAACTTTATTAGTTTAGAAGTGATATTCGCTGGATTAGTAGCTGCTATTATTTGGAACTTATTGACTTGGAAGTTGGGTATTCCTTCTTCTTCTTCACATACTTTAATTGGAGGGTTTATTGGAGCAGCAGTAGCTCACGCAGGTGGTTTTGCGCCTGGAGGAGAGGATGTTATTGTGTATTCTAAAGTGATCCCAATTTTCTTATTTATCTTCGGAGCTCCGTTTCTAGGTATGATATTAGCCTATTTTATAACAGTAGGTATTATGTGGATCTGTAGAAATGGTAATTCTCACAAATGTGATACATGGTTTAAACGTCTTCAGTTAGTGTCTTCTGCAATGTTCTCTTTAGGACATGGTGGTAACGACGCTCAGAAAGTAATGGGTATTATCGGTGCAGCTGTTATCTTTTATCATGTTAATATAGATATGGACGAAGCTTATCTAGTGGATGGAGTAGATACATTTAAAGTATTCGTAGAGCACTGGTGGTGGGTTCCGTTAGCATCATTTATATTCATTGGATTAGGTACTTTATCTGGTGGGTGGAAGATTGTGAAAACGATGGGATCTAAAATTACGAAAGTAACTCCATTAGAAGGGGTGGCTGCTGAGACTGCAGGGGCTGTTGCATTATATGTGACTGAGCACTTAGGTATTCCAGTATCGACTACACATACGATCACAGGTTCTATCATCGGGGTAGGAGTTACTAAACGTATCTCTGCTGTTAGATGGGGAGTGACTATTAATCTATTATGGGCTTGGGTATTGACTATACCTGTATCAGCTATTATAGCGATGGTAGTTTATTATTTGATTACATTCTTTATGTAAGCGTATAGTTTAAAAGATATATAGAGTGGTACAGCAATGTACCACTTTTTTTATTCCTCTTCTTTTTGTCCCATCATCATTAGATATGCTTTTAAGAAGTTGTCAATCTCTCCATTCATTACAGAATCTACATCAGTAGTTTCGAATTGTGTACGGACATCTTTAACTAGTTTATAAGGATGCATCACGTAGTTACGGATTTGTGATCCCCATTCTATTTTCTTCTTATTTGCTTCTATTTCATCACGCATTGCTTGTTTCTTCTTAAGCTCAATTTCATATAATTGAGACTTTAAAAGTTGCATTGCTTTCGTTTTGTTGTCTAACTGAGAACGCGTTTCAGAGTTCTCAATAATAATACCAGTAGGGTGGTGACGTAATCGTACTGCTGTCTCTACTTTATTAACGTTCTGTCCACCTGCACCACTAGATCGCATAGTCTCCCAAGAGATATCTGATGGGCTAATTTCGATTTCGATAGTATCATCTGCTAATGGATAAACATAAACAGATACGAATGAGGTATGACGCTTAGCATTACTGTCAAATGGTGAGATACGCACTAAACGGTGAACTCCGTTTTCGCCTTTTAAGTATCCGAACGCAAACTCTCCATCGAACTCTAAGGTTACTGTTTTTACACCAGCAACTTCCCCTTCTTGGTAGTTTAGCTCTTTTACATTAACGCCGTTCTTCTCTCCCCACATGATGTACATACGCATCAGCATAGCTGCCCAATCGCAACTCTCTGTACCTCCTGCACCTGCCGTAATCTGTAGTACAGCACTCATATTATCTCCTTCGTCAGAAAGCATGTTTTTAAACTCTAGTTCTTCTATGATCTGAAGAGTTTTTTCATACTGTTCTACTACTTCTTCTTCTGTGTATTCACCTTCTGCATAGAATTCTAATAGGATCTTTAATTCCTCTAAATTAGACATAGCAGATTCATAGCCCTCGACCCATTTCTTTTTGGATTTAAGCGCTTTAACGATAACTTCTGCTTCTTTAGGATTATTCCAAAAGTCAGGAGCAAAAGTTTTTTCTTCCTCGTTTGTTATTTCGATAAGCTTCTTATCGATGTCAAAGATACCTCCTTAACGCACCAAGGCGATCAATAATATCCTTCTGTTGTTCTGTGGTTACCATAATTTTTAATACTTTTATAGCACAAAAATACTTATTCCTATCAATTTATGGAAATTAATTTAATCAGTGATACAATCACTAAGCCTACACCTGAAATGTTGAATTACATGATGAAAGCAAGGGTAGGAGATGATGTTTACAAGCAAGATGGAAGTACTAATGAATTAGAAATTGCTGTTGCTGAGTTGTTTGGGATGGAAGCAGCCCTTTTTTTTCCTTCAGGAACAATGGCAAATCAAGTCGCTATAAAATTGCATACTCAACCTGGAGATCATTTAATCTGTGATAAAAGTTCTCATATTAGTATGTTTGAAGGAGGAGGAATAGCAGTACACAGTGGTGTGAGTTGTGCTTTGATAGATGGAGATAGAGGACGTATTACAGCAGAACAAGTCTTAGAAAACTATAATGACCCAAATAATATTCACTTACCAATAACTAAATTAGTATGTATAGAAAATACAACTAATCTAGGCGGTGGAGCTTGTTATGAGCTAAGTGAGATAGAGCGCATTCGAGAGGTGTGTAATGAAAAAGGATTAAAGATGCACTTAGATGGAGCGAGATTGTGGAATGCATTGGTAGCTAAATCACAACATCCAAGTCAGTTCGGTGCTATATTTAATACGATATCAGTGTGTTTCTCTAAAGGACTAGGTGCGCCTGTGGGATCTGTGTTGTTAGGATCGAAAGAAGATATCAAAAAAGCTATTCGCCTGCGTAAATTGATGGGTGGAGGGATGCGTCAGATAGGATATTTAACTTCAGCTGCTTTATTCGCGTTAAAAAACAATGTTGGTCGTTTGCAAAGAGATCATTTTAGAGCGAAGCAAATAGAGATGGTTTTAAACAAGAAAATATGGGTTAAGGAGGTTTTACCTGTTCAGACTAATATCGTCGTTTTTAGACTGCAAGAAATAGCTCAAAACAGAACATTTATAGATAAATTAAAACAAAAGAATATATCTATAAGTGATATGGGAGGTGGATGGCTTCGTATGGTGACTCATTTAGATTATCGCGAAGTAATGCATGAATATGTAATAGAAGCTCTTACTAAACTAGAATTGTAGAGATGGAGTCAAGACGGTGTAAATCGTTTATTTAGTAATATTTATGTTTTTAGATCAAGGAAATTGACTTACCTTTGTTTAGAATTAAATTAAATAATGGAAAAATTAAAACAACGTTGGGGTATTACATCAAATTGGCAAATGGGTGTAATCTTATTAGTTTTTGCAATTACAGGTTCTACAGCAGCTTATATATCGAAACCTATTTTAACTAGCATAGGGTTAGACAGAGCTACAACTAACCCGTTTATATATTGGGTTCTGTATATTGTGCTAATTCTACCTGTTTATAAAGTTATTTTGATTTGTGTGGGTACTATATTTGGACAACATCGTTTTTTTTGGAACTTCGTGATGAAAATGCTGAGAAGAATGGGGTTTGGTTCTTTGGTTCCGAAAGATAAATAAGAAGTTTACCAATTATTATATTTATAAAAAAAAGCTGAAAGTATCTAAAATACTTTCAGCTTTTTTTGTTCTATTTAGTTCTTGTGAATGATAAAGATACAAGGTCTTTTATGTAAGTCTTCTTTTGTGTTTTTCCATTGAGACGCTGGTTTAGTCTGTATAAACTCTGTCTCTAATGTGATATCGCAAGCTACGCAGATAAGGGTGTTAGGATTTAATATCTGTACCATATCTTGTAACAGTTGATTATTTCTATATGGAGTTTCTATAAATAATTGTGATTGGTTTTTCTCTTGAGAAGTTCTCTCTAAAGCTTTAAGAGCACTCTTTTTATCACTTTTATCTATCGGTAGGTATCCATTGAAGGCAAAGCTCTGTCCGTTCATTCCTGAAGCCATAACGGATAATAGGATAGAAGAGGGTCCCACTAAAGGAGTTACTTTAATATTTCTTTTATGAGCTAGGTCTACGATAACTGCTCCAGGGTCAGCGACACCAGGACAACCTGCTTCACTCATTACACCAACGCTTTTTCCTTCTAATAAAGGTTTGATATATTCTTTATATTCACTTACTTCAGTGTGTTTATTCAAAGGAAATAGGATAAGCTCTGATTGTTTCTTTTCAGGGCAAATACTTTTAATAAAACGTCTTGCTGTTTTTTCATTTTCAACTATGAATATGTCAAGCATTTCGATAGCACGTTTCACAGTTTGTGGCAAAACGTCCATAGGATTTGTAGTGTCTCCTAGAGTGATAGGGATTAGGTATAGTGTACCTGTAGGTATATTATTTGTCATTTGTTAAATTTCTCTCAAATAGGGTACAAAGGTAAAGATAAAGTATAGTACAAAAAAGAAAAGGAAGAAAATGACTTTCTTCCTTTTACTTACATATATCTAAGATTTTAAATCTTTGGCTATTACATTACAAACTTCATCTAAAAGATGAAAAACATGTTCAAAACCATCATCTCCTCCAAAATAAGGATCAGGTACTTCTAGGTTTTGACCTGGTGTGTTTTCATTAAGAATTAACTTTATTTTATTTTTAGCTTCTTGACTAGGTGCTAATTTAATTACATTTTCGTAATTAGATTTGTCCATCACATAGATGCGATCAAAATTAGTAAAGTCACTTACTTTAAACTGTCTTGCTCGTTGTGTAGTTAAATCAATATTGTATTTTTTGGCAACAGCTATTGATCGTTTGTCTGGTTGGCTGCCTATATGCCAATCTCCAGTACCAGCTGAATCAACAAAAAAACTTTCTTTAGAAAGCTTTGATTGTAATATTCCTTCTGCTAAAGGCGAACGGCAAATATTGCCTAAACAAACCATCAATACTTTTGTCATTACATACTGAATTTAATATTTATATCATCGTGGAATTTCTTAAACTCCTTATCCGTTTCTAATAAATTATCCACAGTTTTGCAAGCGTGTAATACCGTAGCGTGATCTCTATCTCCTATTTGTGAACCAATAGAAGCTAAAGAAGCTTTAGTGTATTTTTTAGCAAAGAACATCGCTAGTTGTCTAGCTTGAACTATGTTTCTTTTTCTCGTCTTAGAACGTAATGTTTCTGTATCCATTTGGAAATAATCAGAAACAATTTTTTGAATATAATCGATAGAGATTTCTCTCTTCACACTCTTCACAAATTTCTCAACAACTTGTCTTGCTAAGTCAATTGTTACTTCACGCTTATTAAATGAAGATTGAGCGATTAATGAAATGATAGCTCCTTCTAATTCTCTAATATTAGAATTTACATTTTTAGCTACATATTCGATTATTTCTTTTGGCATATCTACTCCATCACGGAATAATATTCCTTCAACAATTTTTACTCTTGTTTCAAAATCTGGGTGTGATATCTCTGCAGATAATCCCCATTTAAAACGAGATAAAAGACGTTGTTCGATATCTTGAATATCTACTGGTGCTTTATCAGAAGTAAGAATTACTTGTTTACCATTTTGGTGTAAATGGTTGAAGATATGGAAAAACACATCTTGTGTACCTGATTTACCTGATAAGAATTGAATATCATCGACGATAAGTACATCTATTAATTGATAGAAGTAGATAAAGTCATTACGTGTATTCTTACGTACAGAGTCGATATACTGTTGAGTAAAGACTTCTGCAGAAATGTACAAGACAGTTTTTTCTGGATAAAGATCTTTAATTTCAACACCGATAGCGTGTGCTAAGTGAGTCTTTCCTAGTCCAACTCCTCCAAAAATAAGAAGTGGGTTAAAAGAAGTACCACCTGGTTTATTCGCAACAGCCATACCGGCAGAACGTGCCAATCTATTTGAATCACCTTCTAAGAAGTTATCAAATGAATAGTTTGAATTTAACTGAGATTCGATTTTTACGTTTCTGATTCCAGGAATTACAAAAGGGTTTTTTAATTCTGGATTCTTGTTTTGAATAGGTACATCTAACTCTTGAGGTTTTACGGGACCTCTTTGTGTACTTGGTAATTGTTCTGTATAAGGTTGTTTGTTTCCAGAAGGAGTTTCCATCTGAATCTTATACAATAACTTTGCTTCAGCTCCTAACTGTTTTGTTAGGGCTACTTTTAGGATTTTTACATAGTGTTCTTCCAACCACTCGTAAAAAAACTTACTAGGCACCTGAATATAAAGAGCATTCTCTGTAAGCTCAATAGCCTTAATAGGCATGAACCATGTCTTGAATGCTTGTTCTTGGATGTTATCCTTTATGAATTCAAGACAATTATTCCATACAGATTCTGCTGTCTTAATTGTATTATCGTGCATTTTAGGTTAGAATTATAAAAACAGTTACTACTTTTGAGGGATTTTCAAGGGGAGAAAATGACCTCTTATTTCAGTGGCAAATATGTGAACAATTTTTGGGATAAAAAAACCTTTTTGTCATTGCAAAGTATAAAATAATTTGTTAAGTATAAGAAAAAAAATAACTCACAAGTTTATTAGAAAGATTATGAAATATTTTGATTATAAGGTTCGCGTACGTTATGCGGAGACAGATAAAATGGGCGTTGTATATCATGGTAATTATGCACAATACTTTGAAATTGGGAGAGTTGAGTGGCTGAGGAACTTAGGTATATCGTATAAAAAAATGGAGGAGCTAGGGGTAATGCTACCTGTGGTGTCTTTGACAATGAATTATAAGAAATCGGCTTTCTATGATGACGATTTAACCATACGTACGATCTTTAAAAAACTGAGTTCGGTGAAGATAGAATTTGATTATGAACTATATAACGAAAAAGGGGATTTATTGACAACAGGTAATTCCGTTTTAGTGTTTGTGAATATGGAAACGGGAAGACCAATGGCTGCACCAGATTATGTTGTTAATAAAATTAATGCAATACAAGAATAGTGTTGATTATTTCGTTGTATAAAACGGATTATTCGATCTCTTTGTTTTATTATTCGATGTTTTAAAAGGTAAAAAAGACAAATTGCGTACAAGAATACTTAAAACAAATATTTATATTTACACAAAAGATTATAAATTATGAAACCAGTATATTGGCTGATGAGCCTAGGTACACTTTTATCAATAGGAACGTATGCACAAGAACCAAAATTATTAGATGGTCGTGTACGTTTATATGATGGAAACGTAGTGCCTGTTACTATTGAAAATAAAAGAAGTAAAGAAGTGACTAAAGCTGATGGGCGTGGTTATTTTATCATGGATGCAGCTATTGGAGATACTATTCGTTTTTCTGATAAAAAGTTAGCCTCTGTTAATTATATTATTGGCAAAGAAGATTTGAAAGCGAGTAGATTCAATGTACTAATGACTAAGAAGGGGCAGTCCTTAGATGAAATTATCATTGTTCGCAAAGATTTTGGTGATGACTTTTTTGAAGGAGTACCTAATAAAAATCTTACAGCGGCAGAGAAACGTTATAAAAAGAACAATACTGTTTTTTCTTCAACATCGAACTATGGAATGGGAATTAGTTTAGATGCTTTAGTTAATATGTTATCTGGGCAAAAGAAAAGAGATAAACAAGCGATTCTATATGAGAAATTAGATATTAAAGTACAGCAGTTTTTAGAGGATTATACTAGAGAAGAACTGTTAGAGGACTTTAAAATACCTCAAGAGCGTTTAGAGGCTTTTCTTTACTATGTAGTAGCTCAGCCTAGTTTTGAAAGAATGAAAGTAGAACGTACAGAAGGTTTTAAACTTTATTTAGCTCAAGAATATATTGACTTTTTAGGTTTTATGGATTTAGAAGAATAATGGTTCTATTGAAGAATTATAGATAATAATAAAAGAGAAACTGAGTAATAATATGCTATTATTCAGTTTTTTTATTGGCTATAAGTATAAAGTTAGAGATGTCAAATAAAGTATTTGTACTATAAGCTTTGCGTCCTTGGAAGACAAATAACCACTTTTTCCATTTAGGCCATTGCGCATCTAATTGATAGTTGAACAACTTTGCATTGAGTAGACCATGTGTACTTCTTGGATATACCTTGATAGTGGTAGTGTCTGATTTTCTTTTAGAAGTATATTGTTGATACAGTTGTGCATTTTTATCAGCAGGTACATTAAGGTCATCACTTCCCCATAAGGCTAATAGAGGACCTTGCATATTTTGTAAATCAACAGAAGCATCTGCTTTGAAATTTCTAGCAATGAATAAGAATCTATCTTTTTCTATTTCTGATTCTTTAATTGTACAATCATTAAAATCAGTGAATAGTTTATAGTCCGCTTGCTGTATGGAATCTGCTTTCTGTTTTATTTCTTGTTCTGAGTATCCTTCTTCTTTTAGGCGTTTCGTTGTGTAGTAATAACCTTGATCCATCCAATTAACAGCTCCTCCGATGATAACAGAGAAGGCAGGCTTAGTAAGGATAGCTGCTTTTGGGATAACCCAGCCTCCTTGAGAGAAACCTAGATATCCAATTCTATTAGGAGAGACCCCTTTATCGTTTACTAGAAAGTCAAACGCATCTTTAGCTTCTACAGCTCTGTCTGTGATTGATTGATTTAACCAATTTCCTTTACTTTTATCAACTCCTTTTTTATCCCAAGTAAACACTGCAATACCTTGGTCAACTAGATGATGTATTAAAGGAAGGTAGCCTGAGTTAGAGGTTTTGTTTTGTGGTCCATCTCCATGAATAAATATAGCTACAGGAGCAGTTTTGAAAAACTCTTTTTTAGGAAGAAATAAAGTTGCAGACAGTTCTTCTCCTTGTGAAGTAAAGATTACTTCCTTTTGTTTAATCGTTGTATCATCAAAATCTTGACTTCCTAAAAAGAAAAAATAAAGAAAAATAACAAGAAAGATAGAGAAGATTGTCGCAAGTATTTTCCAACGCATAGTTATATTTTTACTCAAATATAAGCAGGTACACGAATAGAAAAACAATATATTTAACTCAACAGTATTTTTTCAGTGCTGAAACTACAAAAAAAGAGAAAAGCTAATTGTATCTAAGATAGATCATTGAATCAAGATAAGGAATAAAGCTAGTATGCTTCATCCGTTTCTTCGACAACTTTTACTTCATAAAATGGAACAAAGGCAGCTAGCGCTTGTTCATATTCATTTTTGCGTATAGATAACTCTATTTCACAACTCATTTCCATTTTTTGACTTAGAATGTTTAAGTCTTTTTCTTTGATTACACGCATGACATTGTTCATGTCTTTGTATTCAAAGCGAACTTTAAACTTCTTATCAATGGTTTTCTCTATAATGTCCGCTTCTTCCATGGCCATCTGCGCTGCTGCACGATAGGCAGTGATAAGTCCTCCTACGCCCAGCTTTATACCACCGAAATAACGAACCACTACGATTAGAATATCTGTGACATCATAAGATTGTATTTGTCCATAGATAGGCGCACCAGCAGTATTACTAGGTTCTCCATCATCATTAGCACGATAGTATACCTGTTCTGCTCCAAGTTGAAAAGCATAGCACCAGTGACGTGCATTATAATGCTCTTTCTTGATGCGATCGATGATCTCTTTTACTTCTTCTTCACGTTGAATAGGAAAAGCATAGCCAAAAAACTTACTATTCTTTTCTTTGTACAATACTTCTTCTGTTGGTCTACTTATTGTTTTATATGAATCTAATGCTTCTGCCATTATTTGCGATATACTTTTCTTAATTCGTTGTCTAAAATACGATGTTTTACTACTTTATCAAATCCTGAAAGATGAGGAGCAGGGATGCCTTCTACTATTGGTGTATTTCCAATAAAAACTCTTGCCTCATCCCATAACTCTGCATCAATAAAATGCTGAAGTGTATGAGAACCGCCTTCTACTACAACAGACATAATCTGATGTCTGTATAAAATATCAAGAATCTGTGGTACTAGAGGTTGATTAAAATCTGCATACTCATAGATTAGATTATCAGTAGAGAGTAAGTCTTGTTTAGCCGTTATACAGATCGTTTTGACACTATTATCTTTAATGCTAAAGGAATTATCTATTTTGCCAACTCTATCAATGAATACACGGATAGGGCTTTTGCCGTACCAATCTCTTGTAGTAAGAGAAGGATTATCACTAAGAACTGTCTGTGTACCTACTAAGAAAGCCATTTCTTCACTTCTCCATTGATGTACTAATTGTTTAGAATAGGTATTTGATATCCAGAAAGGTCTATTAGTAGTTCTTTGTATAGGAGCGATAAAGTGATCTATAGACTCAGCCCATTTTAAGATAATATAAGGGCGCTTTTGATTGTGAAATGTAAAAAAGCGCTTGTTACTCTCTTGGCATTCTTTTTCTAACACACCTACTATTACTTCTATTCCTGCATCACGCATTTTTTGGATTCCTCTACCACATACTTTTGCAAAGGGATCTACAGTACCGATAACGACTTTAGGTATCTTCTTTTCGATTACCAAGTCACAGCACGGAGGAGTCTTACCAAAGTGACTACATGGCTCTAGACTGACGTATAAAGTACTCTCTTTTAGTAGTTCTTGATTCTGAACAGATGCTATTGCATTAGGCTCAGCATGAGGACCTCCATAAGGAGAAGTGAAGCCTTCTCCGATAATGCGATTGTTGTGTACTACCACAGCTCCTACAGAAGGATTAGGCATAGCAGCATAAGTTCCTTGTAGTGCTAACTGAATACAGCGAGAAATATATAATTCGTGTCTTTCCAAAATTGATAATAATGTATCTTTGAACAAAATTAAACTAAAACATTTGTTTTTTAAAGAATACTATGCAGATAAAGTACTACCAATCCTGTTTTAAAGAGAGTTTAACTCCTGTTTATGATGCTGTGGAAGCGGAGCAATTATTTTTGATTGCTTTGGAAGAAATAGAAGGGAAGACTAGAATTGATCTAGTCATGAATCCAACGATGCAGACAGATAAGGTAGCAGTATGGGAATCTGTATTAGAAGAATTAAAACAAGAAAAACCAATTCAATATATCTTTGGGCAAGCCTATTTTTATGGATTGATCTTTAAAGTAAATGAATTTACTCTTATTCCGAGAGCAGAAACAGAAGAATTAGTAGAATGGATAATAAATAGTGTCAATCCATCTAAACCTGTTAGGATATTAGACATCGGAACAGGAAGTGGCTGTATAGGGATAACATTAGCAAATGAATTACCTCTAGCTAGAGTTACTTTAATGGATGTTTCTGACAAGGCTTTAGAAGTAGCGAAACAGAATGCAGTAAGTAATGGAGTGGCTGTAGAAACGGTATTACAAGATGTATTACAACTAGAAAATTTGAAGAGTCAGTACGATATTATCGTATCTAATCCTCCTTATGTACGCAACTTAGAAAAAGTAGAAATAAAAAAGAATGTATTAGATTATGAACCTCATTTAGCTCTATTCGTAGAAGATAATGATCCACTGATATTCTATAGAAAAATAGCTCATCTAGCTAATAACAACTTACAAACAGGAGGTATGTTATTCTATGAAATTAATCAATATCTAGGAGAGGAGACTAAAACATTGTTTGAATCCCTTGATTTCACAGCTGTAGAGTTAAGAAAAGATATGGTAGGAAATGATAGAATGATTAAAGCTATTAAGCGATAAGTGAGTAGAGTAATTCGTCATAGAGATAAATGTTTTTTCCTGCAGTAGTAGCTGAATTTATAGAATATTCTATTTCTAGCAACAATACATCACGGGTATTGCACGCAATTCTGATGATTTTATAGCATAGAATCAATTTAATAACGATATATAAATGAATAAAGGCTATCACTAGGATAGCCTTTATTTGTTATAATTAGCTTAATGAGAGTGCCCTCCGCCTCCTTCGTTTTTGATCAAGTGGCTTTGGATATAATAAGCACCAGATAGCACTATCTGACTGTCTTTAGGAATATCTTGTAAGACTGTTACCTGTGAGTACCCTAATTCTGATACTCCCGTTTTGACTTCGATTCTTTGGAAGTGATATGACATACCACTCTCTTCTTTATGAGCTTCTTCAAGAATGAAAATAAACTCACGTCCATCTGCTTTGACAATCGCGTCATTAGGTAGAGCGTCAACTGTTTTCTCTCCGATATGTACTAATGCATTTACATAAAGTCCAGGTATCAGAGTCTCAGGCACATTGTCAATATTAGCATGTACAATTACGGTTTTAGTGCCAGGTTCAAAAGATTTATTGATACTAAAGATAGTAGCAGTTACCTCTGAATTATTGATATTAGTAAAGTTAAAAGAAACCTTTTGTCCTATTTTGATAAAAGGCATATCTTTTTCATACACTAATAAATCTAGGTGAATTCTAGAGTTATCTACAATAGTAAAAAGAGATTGTCCTGCCATAACATTAGTACCTATTTTGACTGGTATAGTAGCTATATTACCAGAGATAGGAGATACTATTCTCAGCGATTTAGAAATAGATCCAGGAGCTGTATTAACTAAACTTAGTCTATTGCTTAAAGATTGATATCTTGCGCGTTCAATATTTAAGTCTGATTTAGTCTTCTGAAAGGTCTTTTCAGAGTTGACATTTTCTGCTCTTAGAGTTTGCTGACGTTTATACTCTAGCTCTAAATATTCTAATGTGTTTTTAGAAACGAGGTATTCCTCTTGCAGCTGAATATACTCAGGACTATCTATAGTTGCTATTGTTTGCCCTTTTTTTACATAGTCTCCTAAATTCACATTGATATTTGTGATTGTACCACTTAAAAAAGAAGATACATCAGCCTGACTTTGCGCAGGAAGCTCAGTATTACCATTAACTCGAATGACATCACTTAAGTTTTTTTGTTGTATTTGTCCAAGCTGAATGTTAGAAGCAGTGTATTGAGCTTGGTTAAGCTCTACCTCTTTATTAGCAGATTCTTCTTTCGCTTCTGTTTTTGTAGTACTCTCCGTTTTTTCGTTTTCGTGATCATGGCCAGAATGGTCTTCTTCAGCATTCTTACAACTAAAGAATAGAATACTTGTAGCTATTGATAAAAATATAATCGACTTTTTCATTTCTCTGATATTATTGGTTTACTAAATAATGTAGGGTATTGTGACTTAGGTTATACTGTAGAATCGCATCTAAGTAATTCATCTGAATTGCTAGTGCTGTTTCTACGGATTGAATGTATTCTACATAAGAGATATCCCCATTATTATAAGATTTCTTAGCGTGGTCTTTGATAAGAGCAGCATTCTTTAAAGCATTTTCTTGATAGTAATCGATTACTTTCTCTTGTGCTTTGATAATGTCAAATTGTTGTTGGACATTTTCTTCTAACTGTTTGTGCAGGTATTCTTTTTGCAATGTAGCTTGTTGTATTTCATACTTCATCGCTTTTACCTTAGCATTTTGACTGCTAAAGAAGATAGGTATAGAAATTCCAACTGTATAACTCGGTACACGCAATTCTTTCCCATAAGTGATAGGTAGTCCATTACTCCCTGTTACAGTTCCTGAATCAGATTTTATATTATAACCTAATGAGAAATCAGGTAAGAAGTTTGCCTTCTCTAGTTTTCTATTTGCTTCTATTGTTTCTATCTCTTTTTCTGCTAGTTGAATAGTATTGTTTAAACTCAAATCAAAGTCAGCGTCTGCCTCATGTTTGTCATACACAATATCCGTGTTCATAGGGATAAAATCTTCCTCTAAGTTTAAAAGAGCTTTAAGTTTAGAAGTTTCGTTGTCTATCCCTGTTTTATTTTGTGTGATAAGTACTCTTAACTCTTGTTCTTTAGCAGAAGCTACATTACTTTCCATGAGTGTTGTTTCACCTGTTTCATAGCGAAGCTTAGCTGATTTAGAAAAATCCTTTAATAAGTCTGCTTGTTCTTTGAGTAGTACTTCT
Organism: Myroides profundi; assembly: GCF_000833025.1. Taxonomy (NCBI): domain Bacteria; kingdom Pseudomonadati; phylum Bacteroidota; class Flavobacteriia; order Flavobacteriales; family Flavobacteriaceae; genus Myroides; species Myroides profundi. The sequence goes on along the minus strand of NZ_CP010817.1, from coordinate 2,929,891 downwards.
TTTGAAAGTGCATATAATAAGTTTTCCCAAGCTTGTCTTACAGCATACTCCGTAACATTAACAGCTCCTTGTTGTTGGATAACAGCGGTCTCGTAAGCCTTATTTAGAACAGACTTTTTCTTTCCATAGGTAAATGGCGAGAAAGATTGAGAAATAGACAAGGTAATGTCCTTTTTCTCTTTAGTATCTAAATACCCAAAACCTGTTGATATATCTGTTTTAGCTAGATCAAAGTATGTTCCTATCATTTGCTTTTGAGCAATTGTATTATACTCTGCCGCTTTTATTCCTTTATTATTTGCTACGCTTAGTTCTAAAGCCTCTTGTAATGTAAGCTTTTTGGCTTCTTGTGCTTGTGTACCTATTCCCATCAGTAATAATAGAGTAGAGACCACTATAGCTTTATTTTTTTTGCCTATTCCCAATCCTTTTTCTTCATAGTAATAGATAATAGGCAAGACGATTAACGTTAAGATAGTTGCAGAGATTAACCCTCCGATAACTACTGTAGCTAGGGGTTTTTGTACTTCTGCTCCAGCACTAGTACTTAGTGCCATTGGTAAGAAACCTAGAGAAGCTACAGCTGCTGTAAGTAATACAGGGCGTAGACGTATTTTAGTTCCTTCTATAATTCTTTCATATAAATCCATACCTTCTTTTTTAAGTGAGTTAAACTGACCGATTAGTACGATACCATTTAATACAGCGACTCCGAAAAGTGCGATAAACCCAACTCCTGCTGAGATACTAAAAGGCATATCTCTAAGCCATAATGCAGCTACTCCACCGATAGCAGAAAGAGGAATAGCAGTAAAGATCATCAAGGACTGTTTTACTGATTTAAAAGTAAAGTATAGCAACACAAATATTAATGCTAAAGCTACAGGTACAGCTACCATTAATCGGTTTGTTGCTTCCACTAAGTTTTCAAATTGTCCTCCATAAGTGATAAAGTATCCATCAGGCATATCTAGTTTTTTATCTAAGATGGCTTGAATGTCATTTACCACACTTTTTACATCTCGTTCACGAACATTAAATCCTAATACAATACGTCTTTTACCATCTTCTCTACTGATCTGCTGAGGACCGTCTTCAAAGTCGATATTAGCGATTTGTCCTAATGGAATCTGTTGCCCATTCGCTAATGGGATAAACATATTTCTTAGGTTTTCAATATCTTGTCTAGAATTGCTCTCTAAGCGTACGACTAGGTCAAATCTTTTTTCTCCTTCATAAACTACTCCTGCAGTTTCTCCTGCAAAACCAGCTCTTACGACTTGACTGATTTCAGATATCGTAAGCCCATATAGCGCAAGTTTATCTTGATTATACTTAATCGATATCTGTGGTAATCCGCTTACTCTTTCTAGTTTAGTACTAGCTACGCCAGGTACACCTGAGATTAGACCACTTATTTCATCTCCTATACTCGCTAGGCGATCTAGATCATCTCCAAACACTTTAATCGCTACATCACTTCTTACTCCAGTCATTAGTTCATTAAAACGCATTTGGATAGGTTGAGAGAACTCTGTCGTTACTCCCGGTATTTCTTCTAAGGCTTCTTCCATTAGTGAGATAAGTTCCTCTTTGGTTTTAGCTGATGTCCATTCTTTTTTCTCTTTTAAAATAATAATCATATCGGCAGCTTCCATAGGCATAGGATCCGTTGGAATCTCCGCACTACCTATTTTTGAGATGACCATTTTCACCTCAGGGAAGCGCTCCATTAGAATCTGTTCTGCTTTAGTCGTAGTCTCTATTTCTTGGGATAGCGAACTACCAGAAGAGATAATAATATGTGTAGCTAAATCCCCTTCGTCTAGAGTAGGAATAAACTCACCTCCCATACGACCAAAGACAAATAAAGCAATGGCAAATAATCCAAAAGCAATAGCTAGAACGATTCTTTTTATTTTAAAAGCACCTTCTAATAGAGGTTTATACCAACTATATAGTTTGTCAATAATCTTATCACTAAAGTTTGGTTTTTCTTTTCCTGCTTTCTTCGATAAGAATAACGAAGAGGCCATAGGTACATAAGTAAGCGAAAGAATGAAAGCTCCTAGAATAGCAAATGACACCGTCATCGCCATAGGGCCAAACATTTTTCCTTCGATGCCTGTTAAAGCTAGAATAGGCAAGTACACGATTAGGATAATAATTTCTCCAAACGAAGCACTTGTTCTTATTTTAGACGAAGCAGTATATACTTCAGTGTTCATTTCGTCTTGGGTGAGCACTCTATTTTTACCTGCATGGAGTCGATGTACTATGGCTTCTACAATAATAACAGCTCCATCGACTATTAATCCGAAATCAATCGCTCCTAAACTCATTAAGTTACCACTTACACCGAATAACTTCATCATAGAGATAGCGAATAATAAGGCTAGAGGTATTACAGAAGCAACGATTAGGCCTGCTCTCCAGTTTCCTAAAAGCAATACTAGTACAAATACGACAATCAGAGCACCTTCGATAAGGTTAGTTTGAATGGTACTAACTGTTTTGTCGATTAATTTAGTTCTATCTATAAAAGGTTCTATTGCTACCCCTTCAGGCAGTGTTTTTTCTATTTGAGTGATTCTTTCTTTTACCGCTTTGACCACTTCTTGTGTATTGGCATCTTTCAGCATCATCACCATACCACTCACATCTTCACCTTTTCCATCTTTAGTCACAGCACCATATCGAATACTGCTCCCGATGCGTACTTCTGCTACATCGCGTACTAATACAGGAGTACCGTTGTTAGACTTCACTACGATTCGCTCTATGTCTTCTATGCTTTTTACCATTCCTACACTTCGGATGAAGTAAGCATAAGGTTTTTTGTCAATATAAGCCCCTCCAGTATTCTCGTTATTGGCTTCTAGTGCGTTAAATATCTCAAGGATAGAGGTGTTCATACTGTTAAGCAAGTCAGGTTTTACTGCTATTTCGTATTGCTTTAATTGACCTCCTAGGGTGTTTACTTCAGCCACTCCTTTTACACCTACCAGTTGCGGTTTGATAATCCAGTCTTGTATAGTACGTAGATCCATACTATTGTATCTTTCTTCATAGCCATCTTTAGGGTAGACTACATATTGGTATATTTCGCCTAGTCCTGTACTCACAGGAGCTAGCTCCGGTGTTCCTACTCCTTTAGGAATGACTTCTTCAGCAGTTTTTAGTTTTTCTGATATTTGATTACGAGCCCAGTATATATCTGTATCTTCTGTAAATACTACAGTGATCACACTTAGTCCAAACCTACTGATAGAGCGAAGTTCCTTTATATTAGGAATAGGCTTTACAGCCTGCTCGATAGGATAGGTGATGAATTGTTCCACTTCTTGTGTTGCTAGTGTAGGAGAACTAGTGATAATTTGAACTTGATTATTGGTTATATCAGGTTGAGTATCCATTGGTAAATTAAGTAGAGAATAAGTCCCAAGCGTGATTAACCCTAGAACAAATAGTCCAATAATAAACTTGTTGCGGATACTAAAATGTATGATTTTATCTAACATAGTAGTAATAGTCTTAAAAATGATTTGTGATGTGTTGTATGGGCTAAGTAACGCGCCATAACAAGAGTTAACTTTATGATTCTATAAGCCTGTATAGGATAACTACAATCTTGTTCTCTGTTAGAATATGCCTACAGAAATAAGTAGCTCTAAAGGTTCATTGAACAATATTATAGCTCAATGAATAGATAGAAATAAAAAGTTAAAAGGGTATTAAGCAACTATCTTAGGTGGTTGCCAAATAGGGTACTCCATTCTAATCACAGCATCTTTGTGATATGAAGGGATTTTGTGGTTGTGTTTTACAGAAGAAAGGTCTATTACATTAATGACTTCTGCCACAGTTAAAGAAACTGCACAACAAGAACAACTACACAATGGAGAGCACACATCTAAGTGGTCTATATCAGAGTCAGCCTGTTGTAAAGAAGTTAAGTGTATAGATTCTGTACTTTGAGTAATATTCAAATCAACATAACTATCCGCACAAGGATAGAAACTTATCGCTAGAAAAACTAACGAAAGAAATAAGTTTAATATGTTGTTGAATTGTTTCATAAGGCAAATATAGTAGAAAGAGATGAGATGATAAAACATAGACTATGTCTTTGCAACAGTGTTGCATAGCCAAATATGAAAAACAATAGACTCGTACTATTGTTTTTTATAGTACAATAGATCTTGTTCTTATGAGATCCTTGTGTTATTCAGACTCGTATTTGTTATATTTTCTTCACTCATAGGGATTTAACATAAGTTTTTAAGTGTTTCATTTTCAATTAAGTAAATTAGTAGGGACTTAAAAAAATATAATTATGAGTACACAGATAAAATCAAGTATTAAGACAATCAACCCAACTACGGGAAAAGAAGAAAAAGTATATCCAGTGATGTCACCTGAAGAAATAGATAGAATCTTAGCTAAAGCGGATAAGACCTTTCTGACATGGGGCAAGACTACGATAAAAGAAAGAGCAGCTATTATTCATAAAGTAGCAGAAACTTTCAGAGCACGTAAGGAAGAGCTAGGAGCTTTAATCACTCGTGAGATGGGTAAACTACACAGTGAAGGAATAGGAGAAGTGCTATTATGTGCGGATATCTTTGACTTCTATGCTACTAATGCAGAAACCTTATTAGCAGATGAAAAGATAAAAACGCCTCATGGAGAAGCATTTATCAGTAAAGAACCCATAGGTACTATTCTTAGTGTACAGCCATGGAACTTCCCATTCTATCAGATTACTCGTTCTGCTGCTCCTAATCTTATGGCAGGGAATACGATGGTGTTAAAACATGCTTCTAATATTCCTCAGTGTGCAGAGATTATGGAGGTGATTTTTAAAGAATGTGGTCTACCTGATGGGGTATACACTAATCTATTTGTACCAGGAACATCTATAGAAGCAATTATCGGTGATCCTAGAGTGAAAGCTGTAGCATTTACAGGAAGTGAGCCAGCAGGATCAAGTGTAGCTGCCGCAGCAGGTAAATATATTAAGAAAACGACACTAGAGTTAGGAGGTAGTGATGCTTTCGTCGTACTAGATGATGCAGATCTTAAGAAAGCAATTAAGGGTGCTGTAGAAGGTCGACTATGGAATGCTGGTCAAGTATGTGTATCGCCTAAACGTCTTATAGTAGATAAGAAATTAGCTAAGGCGTTTATTGAGGGAGTAACTGAACAAGTAAAGCAAACAAAAGTAGGGGATCCTATGTCAGCTGATACTCAGTTAGCACCTCTAAGTAGTGAGAAAGCTAGAGAAGATGTATTAAAACAAGTGAAGAAAGCTGTAGAACAAGGCGCTAAGTTAGTCTATGGCGGGAATAAACTAGGCAGAGAGGGATGGTTTATGGAACCAACTATTCTAACAGGTATCAAAAAAGGGATGGATGCCTATAGCGAAGAAATCTTCGGTCCTGTATTCATGATTTATGAAGTAGAGAACGAGGCAGAGGCTATCGCATTAGCTAATGATACAGATTATGGATTAGGCGGTAGTGTATTCACAGAGAATAAAGAAAGAGGAGTGAAGGTCGCTCGTCAGATTGCTACCGGAATGGTGTATATCAACCATGTGACAGGTATCTCACCAGAATTACCTTTTGGTGGTACGAAGAAGTCAGGGTATGGTAGAGAACAAGCGAAATACGGTATCCATGAATTCGTCAATGAGAAATTGATCAGAGTAACTGATATAGATAAAGCTTATTAGTAGTAATAAGTACTTTTAATTGTTTAAGTGGAGGGTGTTCTTTATAGAACATCCTCTTTTTGTTTTTATATTCATTGGTTAATGAATTTTATATGACAAAGAATGTTCTGTAGAGGCACAATACGTTGTGTCTAACGTGTAGTGTGTATATAAGTAATGTTCTGTAGAGACGCAATACATTGCGTCTACTGTATAGTATGTCCATCAACTTCTGTAGAGAGGTACAATACATTGTATCTAACGTGTAGTGTGTATATAAGTAATGTTCTGTAGAGACGCAATACATTGCGTCTACCGTATAGTATGTCCATCAACTTGTTCTGTAGAGGTGAGTATTGTGTCTAAAAACCCTGTATTTAAATAAATTCCATAGTAATAGGAATGCTTTTTGTAGACATAAATTAAACCTAAAAAGATAATGGATAAAAACAATAAAATATATAGAAGCCCTTCTAATAGGGCTCAATGGTGGGATTACAGTAATAATGGTACTTATTTTATTACGATATGTACGAAAAATAGAATTAATTACTTTGGAACAATTCTACAAGGAGAAACAATCTTAAACTCATTAGGACAAAGCGTCCTAAGATGTTGGAATGATATTCCTATTTATCATCCTTATGTTATTCTTGATACCTTTATTATAATGCCTAATCATATACATGGTATTCTACATATCAACAACATCAACACATTTGATAACAACTGTGCACTAAAAAAAGAATGTAAAGTTACTTCTAGCAGTTTAGGCTCTATAGTAAGAGGATTTAAAGTAGGAGTTAAAAAAGAAGCTTACAGACTAAATATTCCTTTTTTCTGGCAACCAAGATATCATGATCATATTATACGAACCGCTGAATCTTATATAAAGATTGCTAATTATATTATAATGAACCCAATAACTTGGGAACAAGATAAATTCTATAATGATCTATAAAAAATGTTGGCGACCATACTGGGTGTTAGACGCAAAGTATTGCGTCTCTACCTTATATCATTCGTGTAATTATCCCTCATTTTCTTTGTTATTTCAATAATGTATCGTAATATTGCGATGTATTAAATGGACAGATTATGGGAATTACAAAAGCAGAATTGTTTAGCGAGAAAAAGAATCGATTAGCGAGTATGTTTAAAGTATTAGCGCATCCAGCTAGATTAGCTATTCTTCAATACATCATTAATCAGAAAGCCTGTATCTGTAATGACTTAGTAGAAGAATTAGGTCTTGCACAAGCAACTATATCTCAACATCTGAAAGAGTTAAAAAACAGTGGTCTTATTAAGGGAAGTATAGAAGGGAAGTCTGTCTGTTATTGTATAGATGATAATGTATGGAATGAATTTGCTCAAGAATTTGGGTTATTCTTTGCACAATCTATTCAAAACAACGAATGCTGCTAAGGCATTTTTTTAAACTAACGTATCGTAATATTACGATATATTAATGAGTATTAAAATTTAGAAATATGAAATTATCAGAAGTAAAACAAGTGTTAGCAACCATGCAAGACGTGGTATTTAAATTAGAAGACGGTAATAGTGTGCCCTCGCATTTTCATATTACAGAAGTAGGTCAGATTGATAAAAACTTTATTGACTGTGGAGGTACTGTACGAAAAGAGCAGAAAGTGAGTTTCCAGTTGTGGTTAGCAGATGATTACGATCATCAACTGAAAGCTGAGAAGCTATTGCAGATTATTAATTTGTCTGAGCGTTTATTACAGATTCAAGATGCTGAAGTAGAGGTAGAATACCAACAGGCTACTATAGGTAAGTATAATCTTGGTTTTGATACAACTAATAAGCACTTTGTATTACAAAATACCTTGACAGCGTGTTTAGCAGAAGATGCATGTGGTATACCTGTATCTAAACCTAAAGTAGCTCTGTCTTCTTTAAAAGTAGAATCTTGTTGTTCACCTAGTAGCGGTTGTTGTTCGGATGAGAAATAAAAGGATGAAATTTTTAGATCGCTACCTTACCCTTTGGATATTTTTGGCCATGATATTAGGTGTTGGCGTCGGTTATTTCTTTCCCCGCATTCAAGATCTTATGGCATCGGTGTCTATTGGGAGTACGAATATCCCTCTAGCGATAGGGTTGATTGTGATGATGTATCCTCCATTAGCTAAGGTGGATTATAACTTATTACCAAAAGTGTTTGAAGATAAAAAGGCATTGACTTCATCCTTACTACTGAATTGGGTGATTGGCCCTGTTCTTATGTTTGTGTTGGCTATTATTTTCTTGAGGGATCAACCTGACTATATGATAGGAGTGATTCTAATCGGATTGGCTAGATGTATAGCGATGGTTTTGGTTTGGAATGATTTGGCAAAAGGAAATAAAGAATATGCTGCTATGTTAGTAGCTCTGAATAGTGTATTTCAAGTACTTTTTTACAGTGTATATGTATGGCTTTTTATTAATGTACTACCTGCCAAATTAGGTTTGGCTGCTTATGATGTACATATAGAGATAAGTGAAGTGATACAGAGTGTCTTGATTTACTTAGGAATTCCATTTTTAGCAGGCTTCTTAAGTCGAAAATACTTGGTGAAATACAAAGGAGAGCAGTGGTATAATCACAGGTTTATTCCACGTATATCACCTTTTACCTTGTATGCTTTATTGTTTACGATACTGTTGATGTTCTCTTTTAAAGGACAGCAAGTTGTAGAATTACCGATGGAAGTGATACAAGTAGGTATTCCTTTAGTCATTTATTTTGTATTGATGTTTGTCATCAGTTTTTGGCTGAACTATCGTATGAAATTACCTTATGATCACAATGCTGCTATCGCTTTCACTGCTTCTGGAAACAACTTTGAATTAGCTATTGCCATTGCTATTGCAGTCTTTGGAATACATTCTCCCCAAGCATTTGTGGGAGTGATAGGACCTTTGGTAGAAGTACCTGTTTTAATTGCTCTAGTGAGATTAAGCTTGTATTGGCAAAAGAAATATTATCAAAAATAAATATAGATAGAGACGTAGTTCACCACAGAACTGCGTCTTTTTGTTATAGTATCTATTCGAGAAAACTACCTGTACTTTTTTTGTTTTCTCTCTTCTTTTTACTGTTTTTTAATGGTAAATAGCTTTTTTTACCCTTCTTTTTTTAGTTAAAGCAGTTATTTTGACCTTTATACGACCAATATTTTAAAAAAAGCTATCATTTTTTTTGCATGGTGTTTTGTGTTAAGTTGTTGATTATCATTATTTTGTTTGTTTTTAGCTGTTTTTTGTACTTTACTCATACCTGCTTTAACCCTAGTAAATACGAGGCATGTAGCAAAATCCTTGGACAATTCATGGACAATACCTAGAGAATGGTGGAGGAAAGAGATGGTTAGTCGAAGGATGCTCCTTTTATTATCCAGCTATTGTTCTTGAATTAGCTTTTGTGATTCTATTGTAGTAGGATAGAATTGTATAGAGAAATAGTCATGAAGATGTGTCAGGATGTGTTTAGAAAAATAGAATAATACTAGAACTATTGAATGTGTGCTTATAATGAACTATAGGTTTAATTATGTTATTCAGACCTTATAATTCTTTAGAGTAAGCTATTTGTTTGATTAATAGTATAACTTTTTGATTATTAAGGGGGTGTTTTTTATTATCTTGTAACTTACTAAACATACCTATACTATATTATGAAAAAAGCATATTTGCTAGTACTGATATTCCTTACATCAATGTATTTGTTTGCTCAAGAAAATGCACCTTTAATCACGGGAAAAGTTAATATTTCTATTAAAGAGGGAACCTTTGAATGTGACTTGACTTTATCAGATATTCCGCAGTTAAAGAACTATTATATTCGTTTAAACTCAGGCATGAATCCTTTACACTTTAGAAGTAAGGAACCAAATGACTTTTTAATTTATGCAGATAAATCAGTTACAGATTCAACTTCAACAGGGGAAACATTAGCTTACTATTTTGCAGATAATACTAAGAGTGGCAAGTTTCTACCTAAATCTTTGCAGATAAGATATGTAGGTAAATTTCCTGTAGCTACTGATACTATTGAGAATTATAGTAGAGAGGATTGGAGAGGGAATATAGCTTTTAATAATTATTCTGTTAGAGCAGACGGGAATCAATCTGGTTGGTATCCTGTTTTATATGATATAGATAAGGATGTGGTTTATGATAGGGTAAAATATGATATTGAATTAATATGTAAGGACTGTACTACGCTTTATGTTAATGGAAATATACCTGTGAATGGCCAAGCTCATCGATTTAAAAGTGATGTGCCTCAAGAATTAGCTATTTTTAGTGGAGATTATAAATATTTAAAAGTTGATAATACCTATTTATTAAATCCCGATATTGCTGAAAGTCAAATAAAAGAATTCGGCCATTTGATAGAATCATTTAAAAAATATTATACTACTAATATCGGTATTCCATTTGAACAAGAAACGGTATTTATAAATACTACACCTACTTCTAAGAATGATGCTTGGATGTTTGTAGCTTATCCTAGTATATATACTATTGGTTGGGGAGATAATGGATTGAAAAGTATTTTTAACCCTAAGATACAGAATTGGTTTAGACCTTTTATTGCGCATGAGTTAGGGCATTATTATTTTGGGACCTATAAGGTGTTTAATGCAGAGTTAGGAGATATGATGAGTGAAGGATTTGCAGAATATCTATCTTGGCAATTAACTAAGGATGTTTTAGGTAAGGATGTTTATAAAGGGATAGTATCTAGAAAGATAGAAGCATTAGATAAGTTTAAAGAGGTTGTTATTCCGTTTGGTAAAATAAAGTCTCAAGAAGAGTATTTAGATAGGGAGCTGTATGTGTATTCCTATGCACCTTTGTTATTTGAGGCGATACGAAAAGAAATCGGAGATAAACAGATGTGGAGTTGGTTAAGAAATATTCTTATGACAAAGACTGATTTTACAAACTACGATTTTCTGTGTTCTACATTAAAGGACACAATTAAGGATGATAAGAAGTTTGAAGAAATTAAAACAAAGTATTTTGAAGGGAAAAACTCTATAAATAATGCTGTTGATGTAATAAAAAAAGAGTTGTAATTCTAAAATTATACTAATGGTCTCTGTATATCCTTAAAATACACCATCTCAGTAGATGATTTGTAAATTGGAATTATTATTTTTAGCTTTCTTAAAATAGAAAGAGTAAACTGATCATGGATACAAATAATAACTATATAGAGATCAATAAAAAAACTTGGAATGAGAAGGTGGCTTTGCACGTAGATTCTGAGTTCTATAATATGAAAGATTTTTTGGCAGGGGAGACTTCTCTAAATGAGATAGAGTTAAACTTGTTAGGAGATGTTAGAGGGAAGAAGATTCTTCATTTACAATGTCACTTTGGACAAGATACGCTTTCGTTAGCTAGAATGGGAGCAGATGTAACAGGTGTAGATCTGTCTGATAAAGCTGTAGAAAAGGGGAGTGAACTAGCTCAACAGTTAGGACTAGATGCTCGATTTATTTGTAGTGATGTGTATAAATTACCAGAGGTGTTAGAAGAGCAGTTTGATATCGTATATACCAGTTATGGAGTGATAGGTTGGTTACCAGATATGAATAAATGGGCTGAGGTAGTTTCTAAGTTTGTCAAACCAGGAGGTAAGTTTGTTTTTGTAGAGTTTCATCCTTTAATTTGGATGTATGACTACGATTTTACTAAGATAGAGTACTCTTATTTTAATATAGAGCCTATCGTAGAGACAGAGACAGGTACCTACGCAGATAAGACTGCTGATGCTGAGTTTGGTAGTGTAAGTTGGAATCACAGTATCGCTGATGTTGTGCAGGGATTGGTTAATAATCAATTGCAAATAAATACCTTCGAAGAACATAACTATTCTCCTTACCCTTGTTTTAATCAGGTGGTAGAGATAGCACCTAAGAAGTATCAGATTAAACCTTTTGGGGATAAAGCTCCTTTAGTATATGCTATCGTAGCAAGGAAGTAAGTATGACACGGATTATATATATGAGATAATAGAGTATAATCCGTGCCTATAGTTGAGTCTATATATAGCGTATATTATAGTGTAAAGTAAATAGGATGTGGAGTGTAAATCTATATCCATAGTGAGGTGGTAATGTGTTTGTTTTTTTTGGATTAGGATATTTTGAGTAAATTTGCCTTACTACATTAAGGTTATCTTCTATCTTAATGACTTCATTTTTAGAAAAGTGTGTAGGTACTACTACAGTGATTGCTTTTCGTTTTTCCTAAGAATACAAGTATCAGTAAAAACAGTTTTGCTCTTGTTGAGGTTATCAATAAGAGTGAGTAATACCATATTATATACATGAACATACCACGATTCTATATATTTACAGGAGGCCCAGGTAGCGGAAAAACGACGTTACTTCATGCCTTAGAAGTTCAAGGATATACCGTAATGCCTGAAGTGGGGAGGGCTATTATCCAGCGCGAACAAGCTTTGGGTAGTGATGTACTGCCTTGGGAGAATAAACAATTATTTTGTGAAGCGATGTTGTCTCAGTCTATTTATGATTATGAACATTGTATAACGGATGAGGTTATATTATGGGACAGAGGGATACTCGATAGCATAGGCTATGCCGTATTAGAAGGATTAGATATAAGTGAGGCACAGCATAGTATCGCCTCCAGTCTTCCCTATATGCCAACTGTCTTTATCTTACCTCCATGGGAAGAAATATATACGCAAGACAAAGAGCGCAAACAGGATATGGAGGTAGCTAGGGCAACTTATGAGACAATGAAAACAACGTATCAACGATATGGTTATAATCTAATAGAGGTACCTAAAGGGACAGTAGATGAACGCGTAACCTTCGTAATGAATCAATTAAAGAAAGAAGAAAATGAAAGAAATAATAGAGACTGATAGAGTGATAATTCGCCCTTTAGAAGAAGGAGATGTAGAGGGAATATTGGCTTTAGACGGAGATATCCGAGTGTTAGAGTTCTTAGGTAAGAAACCGATAGGGACTAAAGAAGAGGCGCTAGGTGTAATCAGATTTATTCGTCAGCAATACGAAGACTTCGGCATCGGAAGATGGGCTGTGATAGAGAAAGAAACGAATACTTTTATCGGGTGGACAGGATTTAAGTATTTAAAAGACGGACCTAGTGGAGTGGCAGAATACTTAGATTTAGGATACCGCTTTATCTACGAGGCATGGGGTAAGGGATATGCTACTGAGGCTGCAGAAGCATGCTTAGTATATGCAGACAAATATTTGACAACATTACCAATACATGCTAGTTCTGAAGTAGGGAATGACGGCTCTAGACATGTGTTAGAAAAAGTAGGTTTTAAAGTAGTCGATACATTTTTAGATGAAGGTGTGCCAAATTTTTGGTATATTAGACTTAAGAAATAAAAGGCTATAACGAAGGAACGCTATGAATATGTTAATTAGATTATTCGAGCAATATGGGTATTTATCACCAATGTGTAAAGAGGCTTTGGAGAAAAATACTCAGATATTTTATAAGAGAAAAGGGGAGTACTTACTAAAAAAAGGACAACTGTCAGGTAGTCTTTATGTTTTAGAAGAAGGCTTTGTGCGTGGATTCTATATGCATAATGATCAAGAGATAGATGTATGGTTTGCTTTTGAACAAACGATCATGGGATCTACTTATCAGATGTATAAGAGCAAGGCTTCTCTTGAGTTTATACAATGTATGGAAGACTGTGTGGTACATGCGATTCCAAACCAAGTTATATTTCGCTTTTTTAAAGAATATCCTGAGTTGAACTTGATTTTAAGACGCTCTACAGAAGATTATTGTTTACAGTTAGAAGATAGAGCTTTTCAACTACAGACCATGTCTGCTACAGAGCGATACCACAGATTATTAAAAGATCTAGGGAGTGATGTGAATAGAATTCCTTTAGGAAATATCGCATCTTATCTAGGGATCTCCCAAGAAACACTGAGCAGAATCAGAAGAATTTGACATATATCAAAAAAGTAGCCCTCTGTTGAGGGCTATTTTTGTGGCGTAAATAAATGATATATGAAGAATTTTATCTTTTTAGCAGTAGCTATTGTGTGTGAAGTAATAGGTACTAGTGCTTTAAAAGCATCAGAACAATTTTCTAAATTAGGAGCTAGTGTATTGACAGTATTGATGTATGCGGCTGCATTTTATTGTTTAAGTCAGACTCTTCGCACTATTCCCGTAGGGATAGCGTATGCGATATGGTCAGGAGTAGGTATCGTTTTAGTAACTTTGATAGCGATAGTACTGTATAACCAAAAACCAGATGTACCTGCTGTATTAGGGCTGGGATTGATTATAGCGGGGGTAGTTGTAATCAATGTATTCTCTAAAATGAGTGCACATTAAATAACAGATAGAAAAATGAGTGATATTAATTTTAAAGAGCTGAGTTATCTACGAGAAGGAAACAAGGTACAACAGCGAATAGCTGAGGTACTAGAACAAGGATTAGTAATGGATAAGTTACGTAAGTTTGATCCAGTATTAATCGGTACTTTTCCGATAGATATTGCCGTTGAAGGGAGTGATTTAGATATTGCTTGTTGTTATCAGAATAAAGAGGAGTTTATACAAACCGTACAACTTTCGTTTTCGTTTATAGAAGACTATACTTTGACAGAAGCGGAGATAGGAGGTATACCTACTGTAGTAGTCAACTTTACGTTAGAAGAATTTCCGGTAGAGTTGTTCGCTCAACCTAGACCTATAGAAGAACAAAATGGTTATAGACATATGCTCATTGAATATGCCATCTTAAACGAGAAAGGTGATAGCTTCAAGCAAGAAGTAATAAAGCTGAAAAAAGCAGGGATAAAAACGGAGCCTGCTTTTGCACAGTTATTAGGGTTAACCGGCAATCCTTATGATAGCTTATTAGTTTATGGTAATAAGGAGTTAGATAGATATGAATAAAGGAATTGTGGGGTTGATTTATTAGTATATAGTACCTTTTTAAACATAAAATTACCCACTATAGGTACTAACACTTATAGTGGGTAATCGTTAACAAACATCTCATGTAAACATCTTAGACAACTAATAATAAAGATGTTCTAGTAACTAAACAATACTTGAGAAAGTAATAAGAATGTGTTAGAAAGCGTATTGTTTAGAGAAGTCTTTACCATCTCCTGATAAAGTTAGTTCTTCATTAACCAATACTTTTCCTCCTTTTTCTATTTTATAGTTGATTGGTAAACTCTCTCCATAGTTAATAATTTGTACACTATTAGCAAAAGCGTTGATAGGCTCAGTAGTTTCGATTACATACGTTTTAGTACCAGCACCGAAGTCGTTCTTCGCTAGACTAATAGCAGACTCACCTGTTCTAACTTTACCGTTTACTTTCCATACATCTGTCTTTCCGCTAAGTGTTCCTCCTGCATAAGTTAGAGAAACAAAATCATTCTCACCAACATTAGTTAAGGATACTGTGACTTTGTAAGTATTCTTTTCTAAAGCTGGACTGTCAGTGCTATTATCATCACTACTACAAGCTGTAGTAGCTAAGCCTAATGTTAAAACGGCTAATACACTTAAAAAAGCAGTTTTTAATTTTGAGTTTTTCATGTTTTTTGTTTTGTTTTATATGTGAGTTACAAATATCAGTAGATTGGCTTTTTATGACAATCACAGAATACCATGAATCTGTTTCTAATGGTTTACCATTAATTTTTGAATAGTAAATGATGAATGTGTTTTTATTGTGATATTTGTACTTTAATACATGATTCTATGTTGAAAAATCTTTATCTACTTGTTTCCTTTACTTTATTCATTTCTTTTAGTTATGGTCAGCAGCTATTACCTTTAGATGAAGAAGGTTACTTCAGAGAAATAAATGAACAAATCAAGACTAGTAAGAGTGAAAAAAATCGTTTAGAGCATTATTTGCTTTTAGCAGAGTTTTATGCTCCTACAGATAGTGTGAACAGTAAGGAAGCGCTGACTAAGGTATTGTCTTCGCCTCATAAGCATTTGTTATCTAAAGGCGTGATAGCGTATTATCAAGGGATTTATGAGACTAATCAAGGGAGTAAAAGCAAAGCGAAACAATATTATGAAGAGGCGATTAAAGAGCTGAAGGAGGATAAGGAAAATGTAGATGTTTTAATTCGAAGTTGGTATAACTACGCATATGTGCAAGTAGAGGATAAAGGGTATGAAGTCTTACTAAAAATGCTGACAGAGAAGTGTATTCCATTAAGTGAAAAGGCAGGAAATAAGTTATATTTAGCTTATGCTAATACGCAAGTAGGGTTGACCTTTATGTCAGTGGGACAATTTGATAAAGCAGAAGAGTACCACTTTAAAGCTTTAGAGGTATTAAAAGAATTGCCTGAAGAGGGAACTATTCACTTGATTACTTATTTTAATTTAGTGAGTAATTATTGTTATCAGGCTAATAGCACTGCAGCTAAGATCTATTTAGATAAAGCTACTCAACTGTTAGAACAATACCCTAATTCGAGACAGTATCCCAATTATTATTATCAATTAGCAATGTATCACACCACTAGACAGGAATATAAACCTGCTCTAGTGAGTTTAAATAAAGGAATAGAACTCTCTAAGCAAATGAAGCAACCTAAGCTTACTCAAATGCTTTATTTCCGCGTTTATAATGTGTATTTGATGCAGAGTGATTACGAGGGAGCTAAACTTATCTTAGAGCAGATCTTAAAGGATAATATCTTGAGTAAAGAAGCTGTTAATCGCAAAATAACTTTTACGCAGTTAGCAGCCGTTAATGAGGTGTTAGGCGATTATAAAGAAGCTTATCAATGGATGAAAAAATCAAGTGTATTAGGAGATAGCCTTCAACAACAAAAGCTGTTGGAAAAGATGAACGAATTAGAGATTATACACGATACTCATGATAAGGAGCAGACAATTAACCAATTAATACAAGAAAAGAAGGAAGATGCTTTGATTGCTAAAAATAGAAATATGCGTATGTTGTTTTTAGTAATAGGGCTAGTACTAAGTGTAATCATAGCCATATTAGCTTTTCGAAATTATAAAAATCAACAAAAGCTAAATCAACAGATCAGCATAAGCCATCAACAAGATTTGATAAACTTAGAGAATAAGCGAAAATACGAAGCTTCTCAGGCTGTATTAAAAGGGGAAGAACAAGAAAGACAACGCATTGCTCAAGATCTACACGATAGCATGGGAGGAATGTTAGCGAATATAAGGATGTCTATTTCTTCTACAGAGACAAGTGAGTCTAGTGGACTATTAGCTAAAATAGATAAGTCTATCATAGAAATGAGGAGGATATCTAGAAACCTAATGCCTGAGACACTAAAGAATTTAGGATTAGAAATTGCTTTAAAAGAATTGTGTGAATCTATGACGTATGAAAAAATGAGTATTCAGTTCGAAGCATTTACTATCAGTACCACTATTCCTTTTCAGACACAATTAGTTTTGTATCGCATAGCACAGGAAGGATTAAGTAATATAATTAAATATGCTCAAGCAGATAATGTGATTGTACAGATTAGTCAAAACGAAGACTTATTGACTCTGACAATAGAGGATGATGGAGTAGGATTTGACACTACCAAGGTAGTATATGGATTAGGGATTAAAAATATGGAAAGCAGAGTACAGTTAATTAATGGAACATTAAGTATAGACTCTCAAAAAGGACAAGGAACAACGATAAATGTAGAATGTAATGTGTAATAAGGATATAATCACGTTAGCGATAGTAGATGATCATCCAATGATATTAGAAGGCTTAAAATCATTGTTCCAAGTAGATGAGAAATATCAATTATTCTTTTTCAGTAGTGGAGAAGCAATAGTAGATTTTGTACAGAAGAATAAAGTAGATGTGGTATTACTAGATATAGTACTCAACGATGGCAGTGGATTAGATTTCTGTAAGGTGATTAAACAGAAATCCCCTAATATTGTTATTATAGGAATAAGCAATCAGGAAGAGAGAAGTATTATCTTTCGATTTTTAGAGAATGGAGGTAATGGATATATTCTGAAGAATGCTGACGCTAAAGAAATAGTCGAATGTGTAGAAAGAGCTATTAATGGAGAGTTAGCATTGAGTAAGAAAGTACAAGAGATTATGTTGACTCAATTATCTAATCCTGTAGAATTGCCTCGACTGACTAAAAGAGAACAGCAGGTACTACAAGCTATATCTAATGGATTGACTTCTGCAGAAATAGCGGATAAACTGTTTATTTCGATAATTACTGTGGAGACGCATAGGCGAAATCTACTACAGAAATTTAAAGCAAAGAATATGTTTGAACTTGTAAAAATAGCTACAGAGAATAAGTTAATCTGATTTATTCTCCGTAGCGGTTGTTTATTGAGTTAGTTAAGTTTGCTATTTTATAAGCCTATTTTTCCTTCTATCCAGAAAGGCTGTGTAATGATATTGTTAGAAGAGACTCCTTTTGCTCGTAGTGCCTTTCTAAACTTCTGAATACTCTTTCCATTACCCATTAGGTAGAATTGCCCATGAACTAGTTTATTCCAACGGTAAGTATCTATAGATTCTAAATAATCTACTGCAGGGTATACTTCTTTATCATCTGATTTCTCAATATATTCCATATGAGGTAGATGGTCATTGGCATAAGGGATAGAATGATCACTTAACTCAAGTAGACCTTCTAGTTTATGGTTATTCTTTTTCATTTCTTCTTGTAATGCCTGACAGAAGCCAATACAAGTATCGTCTCCATAGAAGAAATGGTAATAGGTGTTCTCATCATAGATATTTAGACCTCTAGGTAAACTAGAAGTGAGTTCAGTACCTACTGTTATATTCTTGAAAAAAGTAGTGCCAGGGCCTTTCGCTTTTTGATGAAATATTACATCAAAGTACCCTTCTTCTTTATTAAAAATGCTAGGAGTGTAATTGCGATATTCTGTGTCTGATATTTGCATTAATATGGCTTGTCCTATTTCATATTTAGAATTAGAAAGGTCAGCTTCAAAACGTATTCTCAATAAGCCATTAGCTAGCTGTTCTTTTTGTGTAACTACTACAGTAACAAACATCTTACTCCATGCAGTCTTTACTATTGTACCTATTAGTTTTGGAATCTTTGGCATTTTCTTCTCTTTTAGTTTTAAGCAAAATTCATTAAAAAGAAGGAATAGGATGTAAAACTAAAATAGGAGAAGATTGGATAAAAGAGGGGAAAGTGTAGAATTAAGAATTAGGAGTTATGTACATCTCTAAATTTAGTTGACTGCTCCCTGTTTTATGTTCTCTTTTTCCTTATAAAAAAAGAGCTTAATTCACAGTATAGAATTAAGCTCTTACAGTATCTCTAAATTGTAGAGGAGTCTGGTAGGTTAGTTTTTTAAACATACGAGAAAAGTACGTATGGTCTTCAAAGCCTAGGTTAAAGGCAATTTCTTTAACAGGTTTGTTGGTGTAATACAGTAAGCGTTTCGCTTCATCTAGTATTGATTTCTTTAACCAATAGCTAACTGTTTGTCCTGTGGTTTTCTTTACACAGTCATTTAGATGTGCTGTTGTAATACTTAATTCATTAGCAAAATAAGAAGGTAGGTTCAGATGTGTCTGGTGTGTGATTAGGCGTTTAAAGTTGCTTGTAATCACTGTTGGTTGTGACTGAGTCCCTAACTCTTTGCTTTGCAAGTTATGTGTTGTTTGAGAACAAATACTATATAGTGCAGTGGAGAATAACCCATTAATGATCTGCATCTTATGTTGGCTATCTGTAGCCGTGTGCTTCTTCATTAATTCAAAAGTAGTAGCAAGCATTTGCATCTCCTCTTCATCTATGTTTAGAAGTTGTTGACTCTCTGGTAGAGTGTATAACAAGTCATTGATATCATTAGGTATTCTATACTCTTGTATACCTAAAAGATAGCCAGTGAAGTCATCGCTAATATATCTAACATTGTGTATTTGATAAGGTTTGACAATAAGTATGTTATTGCGTAAAGCAGTGAATGTCTCCATTTCACAGTCCATTCTCATCTCTCCATTAGTTACAATAGAAATCACATAGTAATCATCTCTATGGGTGTGGTTAATAATAGACTTTTTATGCTCTATATGCGTATGATCTTTTACATAAATACCACCTAAGGCTTTAGGAGACTGGCTATATGTGATAATATCATTAGTTTGAGTCATTATATTGTTATTTAATAGACCACAAATATACTATAATTATTTAGAACCTATTTAAATAGAGTGTAAATACTTTCGTAAAGAGGTGTGAAATAAGGCAATATGCACAAGTTCTCTAATGAAAAAAGGGCATAAACTAGTACTAGTTTATGCCCTTTAAGAATATTATAGAGTGCTATTAATTAGCAGCATTTACGATAGCGACAAAGTCATCAGCTACAAGAGCAGCTCCACCGATAAGACCACCGTCTACATCAGGTTTAGAGAAGATTTCTTGAGCATTGCTAGGTTTAACACTTCCTCCATAAAGAATAGAAGTATTCTCCGCAACAGATTTATCATACTTTCTATCAATTTCTTGACGGATAAAAGCATGTATTTCTTGTGCTTGCTCTGGAGTAGCTGTCATTCCCGTACCAATAGCCCAAACAGGTTCATAAGCAATAACGATATTGCTCCACTGCTCTTTAGTAAGGTGGAATAATCCGTCTCTTAATTGGTTAAAGATAACGTTTAAGAACTGTTTGCTTTCTCTATCTTTTAGTTCTTCTCCTATACAGTAGATAACACGCATATTATGACGTAATGCAGTATTTACTTTATCAGCTAGTACAGCATCAGTTTCATTAAAGTAATGTCTTCTTTCAGAGTGTCCAATGATTACAGTCTCTACACCAATGCTAGTAAGCATTTGAGCAGATATTTCACCTGTGAATGCTCCACCTTCAGCTTGATGCATATTTTGTGCAGCTACTTGTACATTAGTTCCTTCTAAATGTGCTACAGCACTAGCAAGGTTTACAAAAGTAGGAGCTACAATTACTTCAACTTCTTTCCCTGAAGGTAATTTTTCAATTAACTCGTCTAATAGAGTATGCGTTTCAGAATATGTCTTATGCATCTTCCAGTTACCAGCAACGATTGAATGTCTCATATTATTGAATTTTTTTAAGTAAGTCTTTTATTTGATCGAAGTTCTTTTCAGTAGCATTGTATAGTGCTATTTTTCCTTCTTTATCTACTACGATATAGCGAGGAATCCAGTTTAAATCTAGTGATTTACCAAAGTCTCCTTTCATTCCTTTTCCTTCTTTAGAGTAGTAGTGAAGTCCTTCAATACCATATTTTTCAATTGCTTCTTTCCAAGATTCTTCTGTTTTATCAAGAGAAAGATTAACGAATGCTACATTCGTAAACTCTGCTTTAATCTCTTTCATAGTAGGAACCGCTTTGATACAATCAGGACACCAAGCAGCCCATACATCTATAAGGATAGCTTTTCCTTTTTGTTGATCAAGGATTTGTTGAAGTGTAATTGACTTCCCATCTAATTCAGCAAAGTCTTGTTCTAATGCTCTAGAAGCAAATGCAGTTGTATCTTTTACTTGTTCTACTTCTGGTGTAGCAGAAGTCTCCTCTTGTAATGTAGTTGAGATTTCTTCTGTAGTTGTTTCTGCTTTTTCTTTACAAGAAGTAAATACTGCAGCAGCTAGTGCTAATGTTATGAATATTTTTTTCATTGATTCTATTTCTGTTTTATTGTTTTAATTTAACTTGATTCTAGGGTCTAAATAAGCATATATCAAATCTACTAAAATAGTAATGATTACGAAAGAAGAAGAGATAATAAGTACTGCGCCCATAATCACAGGTAAGTCTAGTGTATTCAGTGCATCTACTATTTCTTTACCTAGGCCATTCCACCCAAAGATATATTCTACAAAGACTGCTCCTGCCAGCATTGAGGCAAACCATCCTGATAATGCTGTAACTACAGGATTCAGGGAGTTCTTTAAAGCGTGTTTATAGATAATCTGTGTAGTGCTTAATCCCTTAGCCTTGGCTGTGCGTATATAATCTTGATTAAGTACTTCTAATAGGGTATTTCTCATTAACTGAATTACAACAGCTAAAGGTCTAATACCAAGTACAACAGAAGGTAATATAGCATTCTTTAGCACTAAATGTCTTCCTTCTCCGAAGTCATCAACCTCATAGAGACTTCCAATCATCGGTAGTCCAGTATAACTATGCAGTACATACCCAAATATCCAAGCAAATAAAATAGCACTGAAGAACGAAGGGATACTCATCCCAAAAGTACTTATAATAGCTATTGTTTTGTCTAGCCACGTGTTTTTAAATAGAGCAGAAATAACACCTAGTAGTACACCAATACCCAGGGCAATGCTAATAGCTAATGTTGCTAATAGAATAGTGTTTGGCAAGGTTTCTCCTAATATGGAACTTACTTTCTTACCGCTTTTTTGGAAGCTTTCTCTTAAGTATGGTGTCTTCAACATCAAGTTGTATTGTCCTGTGCTAAATAGGACTGTACCATTGTATTTCTGATCTGTATTAAAACTGTAGTCTCCTTCTGTTTTACTATGTACAGAGATAGGAGATAAGTCATTTAAGTAAAGCAGATATTGCTTTCCTTTAGGTTGATCAAAACCATACTTTTTTTTGATAGCTAATAGTTGTTCTGAGTTTTCATTTTGGTCAAGCATCATTCTAGCCGGATCTCCAGGGAGGATATTAAACAGAAAGAAGACAACAGTAACTACACCAAATAAGGTGAAGAATGCGTATAATAATTTCTTTAAAAAATAACTTAACAAGGTCGTGTAGGCTTATTTTAAGTTTACAGATTCTCTGTCATTCCAATGTTTCTTCTCTACAATAACACCATTTTCTATTACTACAATACTTGGGTTACCACGCTCTATCGTTTTTAGTGTAGTACCATCACATGTATAGTAGTCAAAAGGAAGTTTGTATTTACTAACTACAGATTCTATTAAGTCTTGATTCGAAGCAGTCATACCCGCTACTACATATCCTTTAACAATAGCTTTATTAGCAAAGTCTTTCATCGCTTCTAACCCTTTTTCATCAGCTCTAGTAAGGTCATAAGAAATAAGCATTACTAATTTAGGTTCTGCCATCATCATAGATAGGTGATCAATACCATCTCTATCCATAGTCAAATCATGAATAGGAGGTTGGTATCCTTCAGAGATAAGTTTCTCTTCTCTTCTAAGGTATTTAGCACCTTCGGGTAATTTAGTTAACTCTTTGTCAGAGAACTTGCGCTCTTCACCATTTACATCGTAATAAAATGTTATTTCATAGACTGCTTTTGGAGCATCTTCAGGAATCTCCATTCCTTTTACGATATCAGTACCTACTTTATATACTCTGAAGTCTTTTAAAGGTAAATGGTTCAATACCCAATACCCCATAAAACTACATAGTACTGAAGACAGAATCATTATAATATTGTTAATCTTACCAGAGAAGATAGGTTTTATTACTTGATTATATTTCATGATAATAAGAATCAAGATAAGTAATATAATATCCTTTGTGAAAGATCCCCAAGGTGTTAATGGAACAGCATCCCCAAAACATCCACAATCTGTTACTTTGTTAAAGAATGCAGAGTAGAAGGTAAGGAATGTGAAGAATACAATCATTAAGAACAGTAAAAGAATTGTCAATTTTCGCATATACCCTATTAATAGAGCAACTCCTAATAGTACCTCAGCAATCACAAGAGTCACTGCCAATCCTACGGCATAAGGAGCTAGGAAAGGAATATTTAATACAGCTTCAGAGAAGTATTCTTCTAGCTTATATGAGAACCCCATAGGGTCATTTAGTTTCACTAATCCAGAAAGGATAAATAGTATTCCTACAAATATTCGAGATAATTGAGCAATTATTTTCATAGTTATTTGATTGTATTAGAACAGTGATTTATTGGTTTGGCAAGTCTAAGTGTATCAATGCGAATACAGAATAGTTTAGCATATCTTGATAGTTAGCAGCTATTCCTTCTGATACAATAGTTTTCCCTTTGTTATCTTCAATTTGTTTTACACGCAATAGTTTTTGTAAGATAAGGTCTGTCAATGAACTAACTCTTAAATCACGCCAAGCTTCTCCATAGTCATGGTTTTTATCTTCCATTAATTGTTTTGTCTCAGCTACTTTTTTATCGTACAAAGCAATTGCTTCTTCAGTAGATAAGTCAGGTTGATTCGCAACTCCTATCTCTAAATTGATAAGTGCCATCACACAATAATTGATAATACCAATGAACTCAGGGATTTCTCCTTCATCTACTTTTCTAACCTCATTCTCTTGAATACTTCTAAGGCGTTGTGCTTTTATAAATATTTGATCAGTCAATGAAGGCATTCTAAGGATTCTCCATGCGCATCCATAGTCTTTCATTTTCTTGGTATATAAATCTCTGCATATCGCAATTACTTGATCAAATTGAGTAGAAGTCGTATTCATTTGGATTATATTTGTGTAATATTTTTTCAAAAATACTAATAATACTAACCCTTTGAAAGAGGTAGAAGTATTTTAGCTGTTTTTAATTATATAAAACTACATAAAAAAGTAACGCATTACACACAATGACAATAAATTGTAAAGGAGAATTGATTGATTTAAGTTCTCCAAAAATAATGGGAATATTAAATATCACTCCTAATTCTTTTTTTGATGGAGGAAAGTATAAGTCTGATCTAGCTTTTTTAAACCATGCAGAGCAGATGATAAAGCAAGGTGCTGACTTTATCGATGTGGGAGCGTATTCTAGTAAACCTAGTGCAGAGTATGTCAGTGAAGAAGAAGAGATAGAACGTATCGTACCTATTGTAGAGTTACTTCAAAAAGAGTTCCCGACTATGCACCTTTCTATTGATACCTTTAGAGCAGGTGTGGCTAGAGCTACCATGGCTGCAGGAGCATCTATTATAAATGATATTGCTGCAGGGCATTTAGACGAGCAGATGTTGGCTACTGTAGGGGAGTTACAAGTGCCTTATATTATGATGCACATGAGAGGAACTCCACAGACGATGCAGACGATGACTTCGTATAATGACTTAGTAAAAGAAGTGAAAATATACTTCTCAGAGCGAGTAGCAAAAGCAAGAGAATATAAGATTAACGATATCATACTAGATCCAGGCTTTGGCTTTGCTAAAACATTGGAACAAAATTATGAGCTGATGAGTAAAATGGAGTTGTTATCTTCTTTTGAATTGCCTATTTTAGTAGGTATATCTAGGAAGTCTATGATCTATAAGTTATTTGATATTACTCCTCAAGAGGCATTAAACGGAACGACAGTATTAAATACAGTAGCTTTACAAAAAGGAGCTCATATCTTAAGAGTTCACGATGTGAAAGAGGCTGTACAAACAAGAGAAATAATAAAACAATTGAGTATATGAAAAAAGTGCTACTATTAATACCTGCTTTACTATTATTAGTGAGCTGTAATAAGAAAGAAATGCAATTAAGTAGAGCTTCTTTTATTGTTGAAGAAGGAATAGACGATCATTCACCTATTTACTTTGAAACAGGAGAAGAAGGAAAGAGCTTTAATTTAAATGACGCCAACAGAATTGCTGGTACGAACTATATTGTTTCTGTTCAGCGTGATTTGAATGCTAAAGAAGTATTACAAGAGATAAAGAGAATTAAAGATCACAAATATGCAGAAGACAATATGCATAGAGATGAGAAGGGAGTATATCTAAGTTATGCTGATACACTACACAAGCATCTTTCTCTTTTTCCAATTAAAGACTTAGACTTTGGTTTCGTAGGACCTACTTCTCTAGATAAAGTAGTATATCTAAAAGATGCTAATAACTTCTTAGTAGAAGGTAAGTCAGTGACTAAAGACCAATTAATAGAGGCTATAAAAGATAAAGATAGTCTACAACTAGGAGTGAATAAAGACGTAACATACGAAACTTATTTACAGACCCGTATTTTCTTTGTAGAAAAAGAAGTAGTAGACAAGTTTTTAAAGACAGATTTAATTTATTAGTCGAATCGTGAAACTGTAAAATCGTGAAACCGTTTTTTTGTGAAACTGTCCACTGTAAACCGATTAACTGAAAATGTTAACCGTAAACTGTTCACTGATTACTGTAAACTGTTCACCGTTTACCGTAAACTAAAAACCTACTCGTGATGATAAGGTTCATTGCGCAGGATAGTGAATCCTCTATAAATCTGTTCGATAATAAATAAACGAATCATCTGATGGGAAAATGTCATTCTAGAAAGTGATATTTTCCCTTTTGCATTTTTATACACGTCCTCTGAGAAACCATAAGGCCCTCCGATAACGAATACTAAGGTCTTGATACCAGAGTTCATCTTTTTTTGTAGCTCATCAGCGAAGCCAATGCTAGTAAACTCTTTTCCTTTATCATCTAGTAAGATTAGCTGATCAGTAGGGCCTATCTTAGATAAGATTAGTTCCCCCTCTTTTTGTTTCTGCTGATCTTCAGACATATTCTTCGCATTCTTGATATCAGGAATTACCTCTAGGTCAAACTTTACATAAAAAGACAATCTCTTCATATATTCATCCATTAACGTTTGTAATGGTTTACTGTCTGTCTTTCCTATTGCAAGTAATTTGATATTCATCTGTCTGATTTATTTTTTGCAAAAGTAGTTTTTTTATAGAAAATAGCACACTGTCTAAGGTGTATTTATAGCCAATGTAATACTAGGTTGCAGATGTACAACGCAATTTTAGTGATTAATGCGATCATAGTAAGGTGTGTTTAAGTTAGTTGGTGTCGTTGAATGGAATGGTGTATCTCTTTGCGCATAAAGGGTATAAATACAAAAAGAGAGATATAAACCCACAGTATTAATAAGGTTATCAAAAAGGAGGTTAGAATAAGAAAACTAATCGATGAAATATAGTTTTGTAATAGATTAATCAGATTAAAAGAAGGAGCTATAACTAGTATTACAGGGCCTCCAAGAGCCATAGTAGCCACTCTAGTTAAATACCACTTCTTATTGCTTTCTTTATTGATCTGTTTGAGTTCTATCTGCCATCTGATTCCCATACCTATAAAGCCTAAAAGAAGTATAAAAGATGTGATTATAAATATTTCTAAATAGTAATTAGGCAGAGTTAAACCAATAGCGAAACTCAATAAAAATATAGCTAGTGAAACAATTATTTTAGGAATGGTGAAGAAACTTAATAAGACTTTATACATCTGTTTTAAGTAACTATTCGTTGCCAATTTTATTTTAGAGTCTACTACATCACTAAACCCAAATACCCCAAACTTCTTAAACTCTCTGTCTAACACTGTTTCAAAAGTAAGTGAACCATCCTCTCTCCATTGAGACTCTATTCCATTAGCTAAGTGATCGACTAGCTCCAGTTCGATATCATAATATTCTACATAGTGCTTCTTTACGAAAGTGTGTAGAGCTTGTATTTGGTCAGTAGATAGTGTTGTCATAACAGTAGTTATAGGGTGTTAAACTTCTTGATAGTAGCTTCTTTTTCTAGTTTGAGCTTAGGAGATATAACATTGTATGTGATGTATATCCAGAGTCCTACGAATAAGATAAGTACACTTGATAACACAATAGACTTATCAGCTATAAATCTTCCAAAATAATACGTGATGTATAGAGCAGATAAAGGAAATGCTATTACAGATAATCTTATTCTATCCATAAACCACTTCTTTTGAGTCGCTTTATGAAGCTTTTTAATTTGAGCCGCCTCTACGATAAAATAAATAAAAACAAGAGGCATTAGACTCCATATAATCACAGATATTATATCTCTATTCTCAAACATAGTTGATAGATAACTAAGTGATGTATATATGATATAAAAGAGTGCACTCGTTAAGAGTAATTTAGGCCAATGCAGGAAGCGCAGAACTTCTTTTAGAATAATGCCAAGATAAAAATACGTAAGACTATTCTCCTTCTTCTCAATGATTGTACTAAACCCAAATATCCCAAACTTCTTAAACTCTCTGTCTAACGCTGTTTCAAAAGGAAGTGAACCATCCTCTCTCCATTGAGATTCTATTCCATTGGCTAAGTGATCGACTAGCTCCAGTTCGATATCATAGTATTCTACATAGTGCTTCTTTACGAAAGTGTGTAGAGCTTGTATTTGGTCAGTAGTAAGTGTTTTCATAAGTGTCTAGTTAATAGTTTTTAATATTCTATCTCTTTCATTTTGGTAGGTTGGCTTGATGATATTAAGACCTACATAGATACTAAGTATAGTTAAGGTTAAACCCGAAGCCATTAATAAACAATCCCCTATAGAGTCATAAGTAGTAGGTAGGTTAAAGAGCCTTTTACCCTGCATAATGATATTAAAGAAGATTGTATTTGAGAGTAACGAAAAACTCATAACAGATGAATAAGTACTGTCTAATAGTAGTTTTGCCTTCACTTTTTTGCGTAACAATAAATCTTTTGCATAGCTATAAAAGAATACAATAACTGGGCTCATTATAAATATCATTGTTAAGAATTTAAATTCTTGACCTATCCAATGAAGTAATGCTGTAATTAGTAATACTATAGCTAAAACTGTAACTATTAAAGGAAATGTGAAAAACTCTTTTAAAGATTTAAAAAACATATGTTTATATTCTCTGAACTTTTGTTTTTCTCTACTTTCTTGAATAGATAAGAATTTATAAGAACCAAAGTTTTCATATTCTTTAGCTAATAGATATTCTAAGTTATTATTGTCACCTTCAGACCATTTCTCTTCTATAGAAGAAGCTAGATGATCAGTAAGTTCTTCTATTATTTCGTAATACTTCACATCTTTACTGATGATAAAATCTTTTATCTCTTTTATTTGATCAATAGTAAGTGTTTTCATAATTACAATATTTTAGATGAAACACTGTTGTATTCTTGGTTGTGTTTTAAGGTCAAATACATAGCTATACTCGATAAGAATATAGCTAGTAGTAAGAATATTAGGTTTAAGTAAACTATCGAAAAAGTACTCGTGAAACTATAATATAAAGCTACCATGCCATCTAAAACAAATAAACTAAACCAAGCAACGCCTTTGATATGTTCGGTGTAGTAATCCAGTTTAAAGTTCGCGTAATGATTCTTTTTATACTTGAGGTAACCCATTACTAACATAGGAAAAGCTGTGATAGCTAAAGCAAGTCCTAAGATGAATAATTGATCTTTGATAAAGACATGAATTATAGAGGTAGTGAATACAGCCAAAATAAATAGTAATCCAATGCTTTGCATGTCTTTTACAATTAATGGACTGACTATAAATCTAGGCGTTTTGTTGATTACCCAATTAGAAGGCTTTAATTGACTATGCCATTTAGCTATTGTTATTTTACTAGCCTCGTGAAAATAAGGACCTTCATTCATCAGCTCTTCTATCTCACAAGAAATATGATCTAGTACCTCATCACGAGTATCTTGATACTTGATATTGTATTGAGTGATTAAGGTCCCTTCTATATGTTTTATTTGGTCAGTAGTAAGTGTTGTCATAATAGTGTTGATTTAATAGTTAAGAGGTGCTTAATTCACCTTTTTTTATCAAGTTTCTGAATAAATAGATATGATACCAAGTAATTGTAAAGTGATACATAACAACAGAATCTATACTACTATAATTTAATTGTAGTAAGTTATCTAAAAAGGTCATTAGAACAAATAAGAGAACACTTACACTGATCTCCATAACCAATAATCGTTTGTATATATCTAAGTAGTACCCCTTTAGTCTTTTAGTGTTGTAAAGAGAGATTGTAGCTACTGTTATCGTAATTGTTAGTATTGACACAAAAGCTGTAACAGCACTTATTTTCTGTATGCTAAAAAAAACAGTAAGTCCAATTGATACAAAGAAAGTTAAGAGATATACAGTCCAATTAGGCTGTGTTACAAGTTTAACTATTGGACGAGATATAAACTTTGGGATACCTTTATAGACTCCAAAATGTTCTAGTAATAGTTTTGAATGCCAATTTTTAAATACTAATTCCATAGCGTTTTCATATTCATTTCCCTCATTCATCAGCTCTTCTATCTCACAAGCAATATGATCTAACACCTCATCACGAGTATCTTGATACTTGATATTGTATTGAGTGATTAAGGTCTCTTCTATATGTTTTATTTGGTCAGTAGATAGTGTTGTCATACTCTTGATGGATTATGTTTTACTTTAAGAGCTTCTCTGAAATAATATATTTGAGTAAATGTTGCTAATAGTGGTAATGGTAAAATTTTATAGGTAACATCACCACTTAGAAATAAGATATAATAGAATAAACATATTCCTCCATATGATAATGCTTCACGTTTTAACAAGCTTATTCTATATCCTTTGTTTTTATAATTATTAAGATATACGAAACCTCCTAATAGTACGCCTAAAAGACTAAGAGTAGAAACTAGTACATCAGCTAGATTATATTGAGAGATGCTATTCTTAAATAAATATGGAATACTAATTCCTAATGTGATAATAACAGCAAAGCTTAAAAAATCACTCCAAAACCATTGTTTAGCTATGAATCTAGGGATATTGTTATATCTAATCCATAAATGAGGACTCAAATCTTTATGCCATTTATTAAATGTCTTTTTAAAAGCAATCTCATAGCCAAAATCCTCATTCATCAGTTCTTCTATCTCACAAGCAATGTGATCCAATACCTCATCACGAGTATCTTGATACTTGATATTGTATTGAGTGATTAAGAACTCTTCTATTTCTTTTATTTGGTTAGTAGATAGTGTTTTCATGGTATAGACAATTAATTAGATCACTTTAGATTGCGATAGTTCATTCTTTTTTTTAAGTATCATAGGTCTCAGTTTATTGAGAATGATGAAAGGGATAATCAACAAGAGTGTAAATAGAATACTTTTAGGTACCCAGATAAAAGCGCTGTTTGAATAGATAAACTGTTGAGAAGTTTTACTAAAACAAAGAATTATCATAGGTATTAAAGAGAAATAGGTTAACTGTTTTACTAGTAAATAGTACGCATTAGAAATATATCTTTTTGTATTTCCCAGATAAGGTAATTTACAACTACTATCACTTTCTATCATGATAACTAGATTAAAAGTTACAATCGTAGCTAAATAACCAACATTAAACATTCTGTCTATAAAATACCATTTACTTGAAATATTAAACAGTAGAAGCGAACCAATAAAAATAGCTAGTAGATAGAATACTTTATAAGTTACAAAGTACTCTTTTATACCTAAACCGATGATACGCAAGTACTCATATATTTGAGCTTTATTCATCTGAGTTTGTACTTTGCTTAATCCTTTAATCCCGAATTTATTAATCTCTATAGCTAATGCCTCTTCAAAAGTTATTTGAGTATTAGATTCACTCCATTGTTGCTCAATACTATTAGCGATATGGTCTGTCAGTTCTTCTATTACCTCTATGTATTCAACCTTGTGGTTGATTAGTTCTTGTCTAATTTTATCTAGTTCTAGTGGTTGTAGTGTTTTCATAGCCTTTTCTTTTTTAGTTTTTTATCAGCTTCAAGCTTTCTCTGTAGATCAATACAGTATTTATGAACGTATAGATTGCTATTAATCCTATTATCAGAGTACCAAAGTCGGTGTTAGGTTTACTAATATATCTAGATAGCTCATATACAGTAAGCCCCATAAATACTAAGACATTAATACTTTGTTTTTTAGATAAGGTCTTTAAATAAAAGCTTCTATAATTCTGTGTCTTTTTTAAGAATCTAAACATATTAAAAGATAACAAGACAGTAATCCCTAATAGCACTACAGCAAACAGAAGTAAGTCATACCTAGTCCAATATGAGATACTGAAGTAGAATACACCAAATAACGCTGTCAGGGCTCCAGCTATTTTCCATCTAGCACTCTCTTTTTCTGTCCACGAATTAGAGATAAAAGAAGGGATATCATTGTATTTAGAACTTAGATTAGGCCTTAACATAGGTCGCCATTTATTAAATACTAATATGAATGCATTATCAAAGTCAAGGTTATGTTGATTCATTTCATATTCTATTTCACATATAATATGATCAGTCACTTCTGCTATAATATCTTCATATTGAATATTATATTCATTTATCTCACATTCTATTTGTTTTATTTCTAGGTTACTTAATGTTTTCATAGCATTTTCTTTTTTTAAGCAATCTGTGTTCGTTGTTGTTTACTATTCTCCATAGATAACAGTATAATATTGATACAGTGGTATAGAACAATTAATGAGAGTAAGTTAAAATTCTCTACATGAAAGTCATTAACCCTAAAAGACTCAATTTTTATTCTTAATACAAAAGTGGATACTAGTAGTATTCCTCCAGATACCATCGCTTTTAGAATCAAATAAGAAGCTCTATAGTGCTGTCTCTTTCTATTCTTAATAAGTAGAAAAACAGATAATACAAGACCTATCAAACTAATTGTAAAAAAGCTAGTAGTGTATGTAATATTATCCAATTTTAGAATGAATAGGTTTATTACGGCAAATAGAGAGGTGATAACACCTGCTATTCTCCATCTGTTATCATCTCTACGATACCACGTATTAGAGATAAAAGAAGGGACGTGTCTATACTTAAAGTCTTTTCTAGGAGTCAGCATAGGATGCCATTTATCAAATACTTGTATAAAAGCTTGTTCAAACTCGTATCCTGTATGATATAGCTCTTCTATTTCACAGAAGATATGGTCTGTCAATTCTTCTTTAAGATTGGCATAACGCACATTATATCTTGCTATCTCAGCGATAATTAGCTGTTGTTGATTTATAGTAAGTTTTTTCATTGTGTTTTGTCTTTGGTGGTTGCCAATTATGTCAATTTTAGGTTGACAATGTTCTGCATATTGCGGATAAAGCTTTCTAGCTCTTCCATTTTAGAAGTAGTTTCTTTTACTCCAGATTCTGTGAGCTTATAGTACTTACGTACTCGTCCATCTACACGCTCTAGTTCTACATCTAAGTATCCATCAGCTTCTAGCTTGTGAAGGGCAGGATAGAGAGCACCTTCTGTCAAGCTCATTTCTCCTTCGGTTACTTCTTTTACCTTTTGTGTAATTTCATACCCATACATTCTCCCATTCTGATCGAGTAGTTTCATGATGATGGCATTGAGACTTCCTTTATAAAGTTGTTGTTGCTTTTTCATACTTAAGATTCTTATGTATAGCAAAAGTATAAAAATATCTGATACCTCCAAATCTTAGGTATATACTTTTTGGATACTTTTTGTTTTTTAGTGTGTATATGTTTGTTTAGTGTAAGTAATTGTTCTGTTTGTTTGATAATTTTGAATAGTGTTAATAAAATAAAACTATGGAAGAGAATAAGAATATTATCATTGGGCCTAAAGACGGTAAGAAAGGAGAGTACTATTTAGATTTATTTACATTCTTAAAACAAAAAGGAATGTTAGGTCATAAATATTTAATCTTAGTGATTTGTCCTTTAACAGGCGAAAAACTTAAGTATAAAGAGATACACTTCAGAAGAGAGTTTATTAATCGTGTATCAGAGCATTTGCATCAGTTAGATTTTGAAACTGTTTCTAAGATTCCTACAGAGCCAGATAATTGCGCATTTAGATTATCATTGCGATATACACCATCAGGTAGCGTATTCGGATTTCAGATTATAGAAGCGAGAACAGGTTTTGGAGGAGGATATTTTGGAATGACACCAGCGGTTGTCTTGTTAGAAGAAGAGGGCAAAAGAGCTGTTGAATTATTAAAGCCAATTTTAAAGTAAATAAACTAAAGGTTAGCTAGTAGCTAGCCTTTTTTATCGTTAGGTAACTTAGGTTACACTATATCTGTTGGGGAGATAATACCTTTACTCTTTTAAACAACAATGGACTATGTTTGGTTTTATAAATAAGTTATTAGGATTAGATAAGGGCGAGTTACTATTCGCTTATATTCAGGAAGGAGCTATGCTGGTAGATGTACGTACAGTGGGAGAGTTTAAAAGTGGTTCTGTACCTGGCGCTCTGAATATTCCATTAGATACATTGGGATCACAGTTGCATAAATTACCTAAAGAAAATAAGATTGTCGTATTCTGTAGAAGTGGAATGCGTAGTGGTCAAGCGAAGCGTATACTAGAGCAGAAAGGATACACACAAGTGATCAATGGTGGAACATGGACTAAAGTCGCTAATGTAAAAGGAAGATAAGCATGAAAGAGTTTTGGGATGAGCGATATAAAGAACAAGAATATGCTTACGGGATAGCGCCTAATGCCTATCTAGAAGAAGTACTCAAGTCTAGTCGTGACAAGGAGGTTATATTAATGGCAGCTGAGGGAGAGGGGAGGAATGCGGTATATGCAGCGCAAAAAGGATGGAGTGTAAAAGCCTTTGATCAAAGTATAGAAGCTAGAAATAAAGCACTTCAATTAGCTAAACAATACCGTATAGAGATTGACTATCTTGTCAGTGATGTTGAATCGTTATCTTACGAATTAGCATCAGTGGATGCAGTTGCGTTGATTTATGCTCATTTTCCAGAGAGTATAAGGAGAACCTATCATAGACAGTTAGGAAGTTATGTCAAAGCAGGCGGAACATTAATATTAGAAGCCTTTGCTAAAGAGCATATCTATAACCAAAAAGAGAATCCCAATGTAGGAGGACCTAGTAATCCTATGATGCTGTATAGTCTAGAAGAATTAAAAGAGGATTTCTGCGATTTCGAATTTATCAATATAGAAGAGGTAGATATAGAGCTGTCAGAAGGTCTATATCACAGAGGAATAGCGAAAGTAATCAGAGGGATAGCGAAGAAGAAATAAGACATAAAAGAATATATATAAGCCTTGAAGCACTAGCTTCAAGGCTTTTTTTGTTGCAACAGGATAGTGAATATAGATAGGGTGATACAGAGGTAAAAGAAAAAAGAAAAGTGTTTTTTCAATCTCTAATAAGCAAAATACCAATAATATCAAGATTTAATGATTATGAAATAAGAGTCTTTCATCAAAGGAGAATACATGGAGTATAAAAGGAGCATTGTTGGACAAAGCTTGCTTCAGCTCCACCATTCTCGGGTTATTGTCCATGTATTGTCGAAGGATTTGCATTGAAGCCTCTATTTTACTAGGGTTATAGCATGATTGTATTTTTATGTATTTACTAATTGTTTTTGTAATGTATTGTTATTAAGTATGTTGTGTTTTTTGGGGAATAAAAAAAAGAGTTTATGTTTTTTGTTTTTTTGCTCAAAAAACGGATAAATACTCTTTTTAGAGAAAAAAAGTTGAGTAGAAGTTTAAAATAATAACTTTATCAATTGAATAATTAGTGAAATAGTAAAAAAGTAACGCTGTTTTTTTGCAGAGAAGAAAATCAAATTGTTGTTAAAAAGACTTTACAATTGAATTAATTAGTCACCTTTGTATACCATTAAAAAGAATAAAATAAGATGAGAAGAATAAGTATTGTTGCTGTATTATTAGTTGGAATAGCATTTGTCTCTTGTAAGAAAGAGAAGAAGATAGAAGCCATAGAACCTTTAGAAGAGGTAATAGAATTTCAGGAGCCTAAAGCTGATGCTGTAGGATCAGATATTGTATTAGGAGTAAGTAATTTTTTAAAGAATGCGTTTCTGACAGAAGCAGATTTAAAAGTGATGACAGATACAGATCGTCAGTTTAAGCTGTATGCTATTGATCTAAATGGAGATGGTAAGAAAGAAATCTTTGTAAGTCTTACAGGTACTTATTTCTGTGGATCAGGTGGGTGTACTACCTTGCTACTTGGGTCTGATTATAAGTTAATCACGAAGTTTACAGTGATGCAAGGAGCTATTTTTGTAGAGCCTACTGTAGAGAATGATTGGAAAGTCTTAACTGTAAAATCAGATGGAGAATGGAAATCACTAGTATATGCTAATGGTACATATCCTTCTAATCCATCTGTAGTAGAGAAAGCGAAGTATGATGCACCGAGTGGACATGCTGAGGTGGTCTTCGATCAAGAGCAGAAGTTAGATGTATATGAGTTTTAGTCATTAAAATAATTTATAACCGCGGATGGATTAATTCTATTCGCGGTTTATTTTTTTATTGCTGTTAGGGATATTGATAAATAAACCAATAGCAACTATGACATCCACTATATTCCAAATACTACGACCAAGAGCGACTTTTAAAAAAGGCTGGAACAGTAGCGCTAGTACAATAAAGATAAACATCTCCGTTTTTTCTTCTCTATAATAAGATTTGTATGCAAAGTAACTAAATCCTATACAGGCCACAAAACGGACGAATTGATAGAATCCATAAGGCAACTTTAAAAGACACATTAAGAGTAAAACTGCAATAGTGATTTTGATAGCTTTTTCCATGAGTATAACAGGTGTTAAATATAGTATTAAGGTACGAAATATAATCACTCATTAGTTGTCTTAAATCACTATTATATACTAGTTATAGATGTTCAATTTCAAAGTATTGTAGAAGGGCTTTATAGTCATCTTGAGCGGATAGACAAGTGTCTAGTAAATACTCTTTAATAGTTGGCCATTCTTGTAAACCTCGGTAATAAAACATCTTGATGTCATCCTCGATAATAAAAGGGACAATATTATTAGCAAGGCATTCTTTAAACATAATGAGACGACCGATACGCCCATTGCCATCTTGGAATGGATGGATAATCTCGAATTGGTAGTGAAAGTCTATAATATCTTCGATTGTTTTGTTTTTTATAAGGTGATATGTAGTCAATAGATCTTTCATTTTATCAGCTACTTCTTTTGGTGGACAAGTTTTATTGCCTCCTACTTCATTCGGTAGTTTTTTATAATCACCTACATTAAACCAATCTTTTTGAGCATCAGATGTACCTGTTTTGAGGATATAGTGAAGCTCTTTAATCATAGAAGCAGTAAGTTTAGACTTTGCCTTATCTATGATAAGATTGACACAGTTAAAGTGGTTTGTTGTCTCTATAATATCATCTATATTGATGCTGTCTTTGGTCGCTCCGATGGTATTGGTTTCAAATATATAACGGGTTTGATCATGTGTTAGTTTACTTCCCTCTATTCTATTCGAATTATACGTTAGGTCTATTTGCGTACGGTGGTATATCCCGCCTTTTAGCTTCATATCCTTTTGCTCTTTTAAGTGGTTTAAAAGAGGATTGTCACTATACTTCTTATTTTGATTTTTTTCAGGTAGTGTAGCATCTATGGGTATATTCCATGTTTTACCAAGTATAAAAGCTCCTTGGATTTTGCCCAAAGCACAGTAGTTTCTGACTGTTCTTTCAGAAACATTCCATTTTTTAGAGAAGTCACTAACTGATATATAATCCATAAATGTATTGTAATATTTGCCGTTATCGGCAAGAATGGAATACAAATATAAATTTAAACTTGCCGATATCGGCAAGTTTTTAAAATAATTTATCTATTTAGATAGTTTTTTGCCGATAACGGCAAGTAGAAGAACGCTGTGTGAGTATTATTGAAGTGTCAATATGTTTGATTTGCTATAGAATATAGCCAGTTATAGCTACTTACCTTTTTGTTAAAAGTCTTATCTTTCCTCTTTGAAAAAGAAAGAGATTATGACTGTAAAGCAAGTGAATATACAGATCAAACAAATAAATAGACTAAGTGTTGAGGTAGAGGGATTTACGATAGTGATAGTAGTACCTACAGATGCTGTCACAGTAAGCAAGTTTCTTAAAGCCGTAGTGACACAGCAGGTAGAACAACATATACATAAGTTCAAACAGCGCAATATCATAGAGCAGTTAACTGCTACACAAGAAGCCTTAGATCATATTCTATTCACTAGTAAACTTCGCTTTACTTCTCCTGAGAAATATAGAGACATAGATATAGCAGAAGAGGTACAGCGTGTGATACAGGCGTATGAAGATCAGTTGTTCTTATTGTTTTATGGAGAGCGAGAGTTGCTGTCATTAGAAGAGGTCATTGTATTAAATGATACTGATGCCTTTGTATTTATTCCCCTTAATTTTTTAAAAGCTAGTTTTTAAACAGATCCCAATGAATAATAATATTGTAACTATACTAAGAGACTATCAAGTAGAGAACCGTACTTATGCAGAGATGCATGAGGAGCTGTATGCGATGGTGTATAAAGAAGAGTTTGCAGGTGTAAAGTTAGAACCACATATCGCTGTGTTAGGACTACATTTTACTGGCAATAGTAATGATCCAGAAGATTCTATTTATAGCCCTAAGGTATTTACGCGTTATGATGAGACTTTTGTAGAGATGTTAGCTAGTAATTCTGTTGGGATGTGGAGAGAAGCAGAGTATTATGCTTTATTGGTGTACTTTTTTGGAGAGAAGCTAGCGCCTTGGGTACAGGAATTATTAGATCGAGTGGATGAGTATATCTTAGGAGGGCAATATGATATAAAGGAAGCGACGTGGCATAATGCAGAGCATACTTTCTTAAAACAGTGTAATGTTATTTCAGGGCTATTATATGGTATATCGCTCTATGATAATCATAACTATGATTCCTATAGTATAGAGTTGCCACTTCATAAGCAGGTGGAGTATAGTATGTACCTCTCGCTACCTAACTATCTTCCTTATGTATGGGCAGTAGCTTTAGATAGTGGAGAAGAGCAGTTAATCGAGGTAGTCGATACCATCTGTGATGGGGATAATGAGCATGGACGATGGACACCTTCTTTTTTATTGATGTTAATGGCTTCAAAACAATCAAAGTATTGGGAGAAAGTAAAAGATATATTGGTAAACGCTGGTCGTGAAGAGGGAATTAGACAAGATATTACGAGGTTATTATCACATGTACAGGTAGCTAACTTAAAGTATTTTTTAGAAGTTATTCTCTCTCATAACTTGGTGCGTTATGAAGCAGTGCGTACAGAGTTAGCATACCACTTTAGAAGTCATGTAGAGGATGACAAACAAGATAATGTAAAGCGACTATGTGAGTTGATGCTCTATGCTATAAATCACTATGAGTATTTTGACGAGAAAGAATTATCTGTGTTTAATGAAAAAGAGTTTTATGCATTGATGCATTGTTATCTATGGGTATACAGAGAGATGGCGTTTGGCTTTGTTGAGAGTGCATTTGAGGAAGTAGAGCGCAAGTTTCAGCTTGTAATATTAGAGTTCTTATCAAACTTTAATGAATATACGGTTGAGTCTGTCCTATTTAATAAAATATTAGAAAGTAGAGATCAAGAGTTTATCGCTATGCTGCTAAATCGAATAAACCAATATTTGGAAGGCAGTAGAGCTTCAAGGTATTTTATCCAACAAGAAAATTATGATGAGGTATATCAAGTGTTTTATGACTTATACGAACAGTATAAAGATGGTAAGTCTCTTATCGTGAAGAGTAGTGTTAGACCAGATTATTACAGAAGCTTTGAGTTAAATAAAGAAGAGTTATTGACTTCACTGTTGTATTTGACAGAGGAGTCATCAGAGAAGGCGAGACTGTTTATAGACAAGCGAAATACCTTTACTACAGAGTTTAAAGAAGAGTTATTAAACGTATTGTTGTTTGGAGGTAAAGAGTATGGGCTTCAGGGATACGGATATAGTTTTACAGGAGAGATACAGCCTACTTATGAAGTACAAAATGAGTTAGCTTTCGCTTATTTAAAAGAGCGCAAAGAAACAATAGCCTTTGGCTGTATGCGCTTTTTAGCAATCGCTACTTTATCAAGTAAAGATGAAGAAGAAATAGTAGCATACTTTAAAGGGAAGTTTAAAAAAACACAACAGCACTTTATCCATCTATTGATCTCTAGACAAGATGATTTTAAGGATAGACTATTAGAACAGTTAATACGAAGCGAGAATGTGAATCAGCGCTTAGCAGCAATGGAAGGGTTAGTAGTACTAGCTCAGAGAGATGACATACACCATCAACTAGGTAATTGGCTTGCACAGTTAGATGATCTAAGTATTCAGTATACGAAAGAGGAAGAAGAATACTTAGTACTCTTGCGTGACTTTGGGCGTCAAGGAAAAGAAGGACAGGACACAGATATAGCATTATACGATGCTACTGTGGTGAGTGCTGTCACATTGCCTTCAGTGGAAGAGAATACTTTATTTAGCCAGCGCATTGCACATAATTGGGGACTTTCTAAGAAATGGGAAGAGGTAGTAAGAGAGTTAGATAGCCTAGAGTATCTGATGAAACAATATACTACGTATGAATATGAACATTTTAATTATGGAAAAGCAGAGAAGGTACTCTTAGGAACACATTTCACGAAGATGCATGGTTATTCAGGTGATGATGAATGGACAGCAGAACAACACTTCCAAGATTACCCATTGTATGAAGTATGGAATCAGTGGTTTATGGATAGTAAGTTAGATGTTTTAGACTTATTCTTACTGCATTGTGCTACTTCAGAAACAGACGTTCCTGAATTGATAAAACCATTATTAGATAGGAAGTTGCCTTATTTCTATAATGAACTCTCAGCTAAATATGATAACTATTGGTATGCGATGGGAATAGTCTTTTCTTGTTTAACCTATCAATATCCATTTAAAGAAAAAACGTCCTATTGCTTAGATGGTTTAAAAACAATATACAATAGTATTACTCAAGAAGTAT
Source organism: Myroides profundi (assembly GCF_000833025.1). Taxonomy (NCBI): domain Bacteria; kingdom Pseudomonadati; phylum Bacteroidota; class Flavobacteriia; order Flavobacteriales; family Flavobacteriaceae; genus Myroides; species Myroides profundi. Next base: position 2,889,481 of record NZ_CP010817.1, on the reverse strand, counting down.
TAGATTTAGAGATACGCACTTCTGTTTATGGAGAGGAATATATCTATACATGGGTAGATTATACAGATCTATCTTGGTATGCTGAGTTTATACCTATAGAGGACTTAACAGAAGAACAGTGTTTAGCATATTTCAGGCTATTGCGTTGGCGTCAATTGAATTGTAATAAAGTAGATGATAGTTATTATCTGTTACCTTTTGAATTGATGGCTTTTGCCTATGAAAAGAATGAAATCACGCGAGACGAGTTTATACAGTATCTAGTTGACATAGATAATAGAAAGTCTTATTTCAGTTCAATGTTATCTCCTTTGACAAAGCGATTTATAACCGATAAAGTACAGCAAGTCTTAGTTGAGTTTAAAGCGTATTATTTACAACAGGTTATGGATAGGGATAACCCTACAACGAAGGTATTTGATATTGTCTTTGACTTTCAGGAGATAGAAGGAATGCAGTATTTCTTTGGATTATTGCATAAAATTAAGCATACTGGGATATCTAAAGAAAGTATTTACTATTATGCAGAGATGCAAATCACGATTAAGGAATTAGGACAAATCTATAGTAAACTTATTCGTAGAACGACACCTCTAAGTACTGATACGCAAGAGATGTTTAATGCTCAAGTAACAGAGATAAATTTCAATGCAGCACATTGGATCGAAGTAGCTGTAGCATGTCCGCAGTGGATAAAGTACATCACGACTTATTTAGATTGGCAAGGGTTAGAGTCAGCGATATGGTGGCTGTTCGCTCATTTGCTAGATAACCAACAAGAAGAGGAGCAAAACAAGATACAAAAACAAATACAACGCTATTCTGCTATAGCGTTAGAGGAGTTTGAAGGAGGTGTAGTAGATATAGATTGGTTCTTTAGTTTTTATCACATACTAGGAGAAGAACGTTGGCAGATGCTTTATGATTCAACTAAGTTTATGGCAGTAGAGGGACATACTCGTGTGAAGCTGTATGCAGATGTACTGTTAGGCAAGGTGTCTATGAAAGACTTGAAAACGAGGGTTATCTCTAAACGCGATAGAAATTATGTACGTGCATGTGGGTTGTTCCCCTTATCTGAGACAGATAGAGAAGGAGATTTGATGGATCGATATGAGTTATTAGAACAGTTTAAGAAAGGTTCTAAGAAGTATGGAGCTATGCGCCAAGAGAATGATTTAAAGATCTATAACGTAGCCATGCAGAACATCGCTAGAGCAGCAGGGTATACTGATGCAGTGCGCTTTCAATGGTCTATGGAGAGTGTACAAGTGCAGTCTATTCTAGAGAACTATAAGGAATTAGTATTGGATGAGTATACATTCTCTTTGACTGTATCTGATGAGGGAAAAGTAGAGATGACGGTGAAGAGTAAAGGGGATAAGCCCTTAAAAGCAATACCTGCTAAACTAAAGAAAAATGAGCAAATCATAGATCTAGTAGAACGTCAGAAGGCACTGAAAGAACAGTATAGTCGCTCTCGTCTGAACTTAGAGCAGGCAATGCTGAGACAAGATGTGTTCTCTTATACAGAGATGCAGAAGTTGTTACTACATCCGATTATCAAGCACCACTTGGCTAAGTTAGTCTTTAAAAGTGGTGAGGTTTACGGTTTATTTGTAGAGGGAGTATTTACCACTATAGATGGGGTGGTAATGGATGTACAAGGAAAGGAAGAGTTCGTGATAGCGCACTGTTATGATTTATATCAAAGTGGGCAGTGGGTAAATATACAAGCTTATTTGTTTGACAAACAGGTAGAACAACCTTTTAAGCAAGTGTTTAGAGAGTTGTACTTACACAACGAAGCAGAGGAAACAAATATCGGTAGCTCTAATCGTTATACAGGATATCAGGTCAAAGACAAACAGACTTTAGGGCTGTTTAAGACAAGAAACTGGCAGTATGAATACTATGCGAATTACAGCAAACTGTATTTTGAAGAGGATATTCGCGTTGAGGTCTATATTGACTATTCAGGAGGAAGTAATGCAGAGTATGGGGACTATGTTAGCTTAGAGCATATCTTATTCACTAAAGGTTCTTCAGATGAAGTGATTGCCCTAACAGAGGTTAATCCTATTGTCTTCAGTGAGGTCATGAGAGACCTTGACTTGGTGGTAAGTGTTGCTTATGTTGGAGGAGTAGATCCTGAGACAAGTCTATCTACGGTACAGATGCGTATGGCTGTTGTGAGAGAAACAGCAAGATTATTGAAACTAACAAATATCGAGTACAAAGAACGTCATCTTGTGATCACAGGGACTAAGGGTACCTATAGCTTGCATGTCGGTAGTGGTGTGATTCACTTGATACCTGGTACACATCTATACATAGAACCTGTACATACACAGGATAGAGGGAAGTTGTTTTTACCCTTTGTAGATGATGACCCTAAGACCACAGAGATCGTGTCTAAAGCTTTAATTTTAGCTAGGGATGCGAGTATTAGAGATACAGGGATATTAAGTCAGATAGAGTAAGAATGAAACAAGTATATATTTCGTGTAGTTTCTCAATGCAAAAGGAACTGAAAGAAGTTATTGATACAATAAAGAAAGCAGTAGAAGCAGTTGATTACACTCCTTTTGTGTTTATTGAACAGTACACTTTTGATATAACACAAGAGAAAGAGATGATGATACAGGCACTGAAGGATATTGATCAGAGTTGTTGTTTGTTTGCAGAGACTACAGATAAGGGAATAGGCATAGGTATAGAAGCAGGATATGCTAAAGCACAAGGCAGACCTATAGTTTATCTACGTCAGGCTGATGCATCACATTCTACTACGATGTCTGGTATGGCTGATTATCACATTCTCTATCACAACACAGAGGATTTAGGTAGACAAGTAAAAAAAGTGTTACCTCAAATACAGGTAGAGGTAGAGTTAAGAAAGTATATCTTAGATCTAGTAAGTGAAGAAAAACAGACTTTTACAAAAGAAGTATTAGCTTACTTAAAAGAATACAAGTTAAAAGGTGGGAAGAAAGAAAGAGTGATAGCAATACTAACTGATTTAGGAAATATATATGATATAGTTCCTCAGTGGAGAGATAAGATAGAGGATATATTAGATATGGTAACGGGGTTTTGTTCCTCTGAGTGGAGAGTTTGGGATAAAAACGATTAGATTAGAAAAATGAAACAAGCAATTTTAGATAGAATACAAGCACTAGGAGGAGATATTAGTCAAGTAAAAGGGAAGTCATTAGCAGAAGATTTGATGGCGATTACATTCGATACTGTACTATACCAACGACCAGAAGATACACCTTGGGCAGATGAAGAGGATCAAGAGCCTATCTATGGTTTAGGAGAGTATCTAGATGAGCATCAAGAGTTGATTCAGTCAGATAGACAGGCATTTATAGATAAGATGATAGCTCATTACTATGTACATACAGAAGAAGGGAGAGGGCAGATGTTTTGGACAGCAACTCCTTTTACACCCTATAAGGAAGGAACGGATGATTATGAAGAGTGGAGTAGTGATTTTATGGATGAGGATTTTGTTAATCTAAGCGAGATAGAGAAAGTAGTAGGTACAAAATATCCAAGCATGATACAGCTATTCTATAGTTATGGTTTCCCTGATCATTATTATATTTGTATAGACGATCTTAATCAAGAGAATCCTACATTATTCGGTACAGATCATGAGGAGTTCTTTAGAGAAGTGACTAATGAAGGAAGTTTAGAGGCATTTATGAATACGTTTATGACTCCACAGGAATTGATTAGTATAGTAGATAAAGCATTAAACAAACAATAGATATGATATTAACAGCACAAGATTTTAAAACATCAGAATATGATGAAGAAACATTAGAGATGGATTATACTTTAGGAGAAGAAGTAATTAATCTTTCTATTTATAATGGTGATGATGAGTTAGAAGAGATTCTAAAAGATGTCAATAAGGTAGTAGTTCAGTTAGAGAAATACAATGCTGAAGGAAAAGATATTATTGTAGATGAGCTGTATGATGTGTATAGTGAAAAGAACGAAGGATTGTCTGAAGAGCAGTTTAGAGATGAGTTAGGACTGTTGTCACTGTATTTTACTGGAGATGGTGAAGTAGAGTTTAATTATGAAGGCGGAGCATATTTCGGAGATCATATTCTATCTATTGAGATGGCTGATGGAGAGTTTGAATCTCATGTAGCGATGAATGGATAAGTAAGTATTAAATTAGATATGTAAGGCTTGAGAATTAATTCTCAAGCCTTTTTTATATGGTAGTGTCCCACTTTATACGACCATAAGTGAGTATATAAGTTCAACTGAGGTCATTATAATCACAATTAAAATAAGATGGATAGAAGTATACTAGATTTGCTGATGAGTAGAAAAAGAGTATATGCTCAAAACGATCTTTGAAATAGTGTTATAGTGGAGATAAATATGTTACTTTGTGTTCTGACAATAAAAGTATTATGAAAGTAGTAGAAGTAATCAAATCAATAATTACAAAAGATAAAAATAGAGCAATGCAATTACCTGTTCGTGAGTTAGAACAAGAGAGTAAAGGGCACTATGTAGCTTTTGTAGATGATGGAGAGCAGAGTTATGATGTACAGTTGTTTATTCAGGCTGCTAAGATTACTGCGTTTACTTGTGATTGTCCTAATGGAGAAACACTTTGCCTCCATAAAGTAGCGGTATTGCTAGCTATGGAAGAGAGTAGGGGAGGAATGAAAAAGAAATCCACTACTATAGGAACGAAGACTAAAAAGAAAAAGCTAACTGAGACAGAAGAAGTAATGCTTCGTGTAGATAAGGAAGCTATCACAGGATGGTTGTCAGAAGTCTTTAAAAAGAATAAACCTTTAGAACAGCTATTTTTACTTACTTTTTCTACTGATGAAACACAATACACCACAGATCAGGTAAGAGAGATTATGGAACAGACGATAAAGTCTGTTGCAGGACGTAGAAAAACATTAGAAGGAGCGAATGTAAAGAAGCTAATGGACTTGATGAGTATTGCTTTAGAACCTGTGAATCATTATGTGACTGTCAGTATTAATAAACCAATCACATTGGATATCTTTTCGACTGTGATTGAAACAATGACAGACTTTCAGAATCGTATCAGAACGTATAGTAAGAAGATTGATTTGTTCTATGATGAGTATATACATTGGCTGGCATTGACCATTAATAATGTACAAGTTAAATCAGTGTGGGAAGAGGTGATTAAGAATATTGTTTATAAGACTTTCGAACACTTTGTAAACAAGAAGATAGAGGGTAAGACCTATTATAATTTCTTAGTAAAAGAGGTCTACCACTCTGCTAACAAAGAACAACAAAAGTATATCGCAGATGAGCTAGTAGTATACATACTTTCTATGCCTGTCAAGCGTCAATTGATGGACTTTGAATATGTGCTTTTCTTAAAAGAGGTGGCGCTAGACCAAGATGTATATGATAAAGTACAACAGTTCTTTTCAATAGATATTTATAAGAATTAGCACCTGCTCTAACAACTAGATAAAAACTACTCGATTTGTGAGCATATATCAGACAAAGTTGTTACCTTGGGAGGATCAAACCAACAATACCATGTTTAATACAGATACTTATAAAAGAAGAAGAGAAGTTCTTCAACAAAATATTCAAGTAAAGGGAATCTTATTGTTTTTAGGAAATATAGAGAATCCAATCAACTTTGCAGACAATGCTTCACATTTCAGACAGGATAGTACGTTTTTGTACTACTTCGGTATTCAACAACCACATTTAGCAGCTATCATTGATTTAGATGAGCACAAGACAATCGTATTTGGAGATGAGATGTCTATGGATGCTATTGTATGGATGGGGCGCCAGGAGACTTTAAAAGAAAAATGTGAGAAAGCAGGTGTAGTAGAGACAAGACCTTATGCTGATTTAGCTATTTATTTAGCGACTGCGATGAGCGTGAAAAGAAATATTCACTACTTACCTCCTTACCAATCATTCAACAAGATTTTATTAAGTGAGTTACTACATATTTCTATAGTGGACTTTAAACCATCTGTGCCGATGATTCAAGCTATCGTAGCACAACGAGAAATCAAAGAAGCTCAAGAAATAACACAGATAGAAGAAGCACTAAAAGTATCTAATCAGATGCACTTACTTGCGATGCGTATGGCTAAGCCAGGTGTGAAGGAGTATGAAATAGTTAGTGCTATTCAGAATGTGGCAGGGAGTCATAACTGTGAGTTAGCTTATAACTCTATTGTGACAATCAACGGAGGGATCTTACACAATCATTATAAAATGAATACGTTACAATCAGGTAAGTTATTGTTAAATGACTCTGGTTGTGAGACGCCAATGGGGTACGCATCTGACTTGACGCGTACGTATCCTGTAGATAAGACTTTTACACCAGAACAACGCGATCTTTACAATGTAGTTCTTAACTCATTTGAAGGAGCTAAGGCAGAGCTTAAAGCTGGAGTGAAGTATAAAAATGTACACCTAAAAGCATGTGAGATATTAGCAGAAGGATTAATCGACTTAGGCTTTATGAAAGGAAATGCACAAGATGCAGTTGCTAATCATGCACATACGATGTTCTTCCAATGTGGATTAGGGCATATGATGGGACTTGATGTACACGATATGGAAGATTTAGGAGAACAGTATGTAGGATATACAGCAGAAGAACCTAAGGATACGAAGCAGTTTGGTATTAAATCATTGCGCTTAGGAAAAGAGCTAAAAGCAGGACATGTATTAACTGTAGAGCCAGGTATTTACTTTATTCCAGAGCTAATCGAGATGTGGGAGGCAGAAAAGAAATATACAGAGTTTATAAACTATGACAAAGTAAAACAGTTTGCTCACTTTGGAGGTATCCGTATTGAGGACAATTTCTTGATTAAAGACAATGGTTATCAATATTTAGGACCAGAGTTAATCAGAACTGTTGCAGAGATAGAAGATTATAAATCTAATTACTAAGAAGCTATTTTTATATTTAATATGAAGCCGATAAGTACTAATGAACTTATCGGCTTTTTATATAGAAGTATAAATGTTTAATAAATGTACACATGGGGATGTTAGATAAAACAAATGGTAGTATAGTTTTAGAAGAATTTAATTGTAGACTGTATAAGGGAATGCAGTTAGAAGAATTAAAACAAACGGACTATTACAAGGCTAAATATGATAGCTTTAGAGATGTTAATACAGGATATTTCTGGTATGGTTTTAATCATTTTGATTGGGAAGGGTATCAAGTTCGGATTAGTATTTGCTTCTTTGGTGATAGCTTAGAGAGTATGTATATATACACTAGCGATGACAGAGATGCTAAGACTTGGGATGATTGGTCAGAAAAGAAAGAAATGGAAGTCTTCGAACGCAATAATTCTTTTATGCGTAAACTGTCAGGAGAGAAAGGAAAGAAAAAGAACTCACCTTATCCTCAGTGGAGTATAGCTTTTGAGTGGGGGACTTTATGGTCTGTGTATGATCCTAGAAGTGCAAGTAGTATATCAGGTCTGTCTTATAAAAAGTAGATTGTTTTTTTATAATTAATTGAAAAAAAGATTGGTGATATGATAAATATAAGTCGTAGTTCAAAATAATTATATATTAATAATGTCTGATTTGTGTAATAATGTCAATGGTTATTGCGTTAATACTATGCATACATAGTATTTTAAACCAACCTAATCCTAACGCCATGCATTACTACCAATTACACGATCAACTCAAAAAGCTTTTTAATACAGAAGATGACTATATAAAAAGTGAAGAACTAGGTATTGAATTCTTTAAATACGATTTTGAATCTACACAAGCAGCTAATGTACTATGTGGTTCAGATAAATTGTATTGTGATGAACATCATGAGAGTTTTGAAGATACTTTTTGTAAGCTGATTACAGACACAGATCACCTATTAGATATTTCTGATTATAGTGTAGAGGAGAATAAGAAGTTTAAGATTATTGTTTTAAAGACATTAGAGCAAGAGGTTTCAGAAGAGACAATAGTCATGTTTCACGGCTTAAATGAGAAGAAGTGGGATAAGTATCTACCTTGGGCGTATGAGTTAGCAAAACGTACTAAAAAAGCCGTAGTTTTGTTTCCTATAAGCTTTCACATGGATAGAGCACCTCTTGAATGGTCTGATCGAAAACTGATGTTTGAGGTGGCTCAGAAGAGAGCGATGCATTGGCAGGAGAATTCAGATACGAGCTATGTCAATGCGGCATTGAGTACACGTATGGAGGCTAATCCACAACGTATGTTTTGGTCTGGATTACAGACATATTACGATTTTATACAATGGGAGACTCAACTAAGAGAAGGTAAGTTCTCGAGTCTTTCTAAAACAGCTTCTATTGATTTGTTTGGATATTCTATAGGCTCGTTTTTATCTATTATTATTCTGATGGCGAATCCTAATGGCATATTGAACAATGCTAAGTTAGTGTGCTTCTGTGGAGGAATGACTATTGATCGTATGTTCCCTGTATCGAAGTATATTATGGATGGGAAGGCAACTATTATGATGCAGAAAGTCTTTGCTCAATTACTGACAACTAAGTTTATAGCAGAACCTCGCCTAAATCACTATCAATGTAAAGAGTTACACCCAGGGGAGAGCTGGTTTAAAACAATGCTTCGTTACAATCATCACCAAGAAGAAAGAGAAGAACGCTTAAAAGAATTAGAGAATCAAATCTACTCTGTCAACCTTAAAAATGATGAGGTAGCCCCTGCTGTAGAAGCTTTAAATATGCTAAAAGGACCGTATAGAGATGTGCCTATTGGAGTGGATATTTTAGACTATCCTTTCTCCTATAGTCATATGGTTCCTTTCCCTTTAACAATCAAGAATGCAGAAGAAGTGGATACTCATTTTAATCTGACAATGGCTAAAATGGCTAATTTTTACTTGTAGTTGTTAATAGGTTAAAAGGCTTGCTATCATTAAGTTTGCAAGCTGTTTTAAATAGACAGTATTTGAAAAGTATAAGAAATAAATAAAAATAATTAACCAAGTGTATTAAAATTATATATACATTTGACCTATCAAATAAACAAAAAAGACATGTATCCAAGTCAATTACATCATCATCATCATTCTACTTGTACTCTTACGAGCTGGTAATGATATGGTGTATTTGAATCAAAAATATCTAATTATCCCGTTTGAGTAAATCAGACGGGATTTTTTGTTTTTAAGCGTATTGCTATTTGATACTTCCTATCGGTTTACTCGAACTTTTTAATCAAAAAATAACATGAGTAAATTAAAAATTGCAATCCAAAAAAGTGGACGTCTTAGTGAGAAATCCCTAGAATTATTAAAAGAATGCGGCATTAAGTTTCCTAATGGTGGAGGTAAACTAATTGCCGAAAGTAAGAACTTCCCTATCGAAGTACTGTTCTTGCGTGATGATGATGTTACGAAATATGTAGAACAGCAAGTAGCTGATATCGGTATCGTAGGAGAGAATGTGTACTTAGAGGCTAATCTCCCTGTCAAGGTGTTAGAATATTTAGGCTTTGGTAGTTGTAGATTGAGTTTAGCTGTATCTAAAGAAGTTGACTATACTGGCATTACTTACTTTGAAGGCAAAAAGATAGCGACTTCTTATCCCTTTATCTTAGAAAAATACTTAAAACAACAAGGCGTGAATGCTTCTATAGAGTTTATCTCAGGAAGTGTGGAAATAGCGCCTAGCATTGGTCTTGCTAATGGGGTATGTGATATCGTGAGTAGTGGTTCTACACTGATGTCTAATGGACTTAAAGAAGTAGACAAGGTGCTAGACAGCCAAGCAGTCTTAATTAGCAACCAAGCTTTAGGAAAGGAGAAACAAGTCTTATTAGATAAACTCTTGTTTAGAATTAAATCTGTTTTAAATGCTAAGGAACGCAAGTATATTTTATTAAATGCTCCTAATGATAAGTTAGAACAGATCATCTCTATACTACCAGGGATGAAGAGTCCTACTGTCTTACCCTTAGCAGATGATGGTTGGAGTAGCCTACACTCTGTTATCCAAGAAGACCAATTCTGGGATATCATCGACGAGTTAAAAGCCTTAGGAGCAGAGGGAATTCTAGTAGCTCCAATAGAAAAAATGATTTACTAAAACGAGAAGTTATGATAACAGTATATAAACCTGCAAGAGAAGAATGGATAGGGGTAACAAAACGCCCTATTATCACGACAGAAAGTCTAAATGAGAGTATCAGTACAGTACTTAAACAAGTCAAAGAAAGAGGAGATCAGGCTGTTCAGAATTATGCTTCATTATTTGATGGAGTACAGTTAACAGACTTCAGGGTAAGTAGACAGGAGATAGAAGAAGCTGCTACTTTAGTCAATCAGGATATCAAAGATGCTATAGCTATAGCAGCATCAAATATCAGAACGTTTCACCAGTCTCAATTATCTACAGAAGATAAAGTAGAGACTATAGAAGGAGTGAGTTGCTGGAGAAAGAGTGTAGGAATAGAGAAAGTAGGACTTTATATACCAGGTGGTACAGCTCCGTTGTTTTCCACCTTGTTAATGCTAACTATTCCTGCTCAATTAGCAGGTTGTAAAGAATTGGTATTGTGTACACCGTGTAACAAACAAGGCAAAGTAAATGAGGTAGTTCTTTATGCTGCGCAATACCTAGGGATAGAGACTATATTTAAGATTGGTGGAGCACAAGCTATTGCGGCAATGGCGTATGGTACAGAGACAGTGCCTCAAGTATATAAGATATTTGGCCCTGGTAATCAATATGTAACTAAGGCTAAAGAGTTAGTACAGGCACAAGGCATAGCTATCGATATGCCAGCAGGACCAAGTGAGGTCTTAGTCATCGCAGATCAAGAGGCTGATGTAGATTATATAGCAGCAGATCTATTATCACAGGCGGAGCACGGAACAGATAGTCAAGTAGTCTTTGTGACCACAACAAAACAGAAGATAAGTGAAGTAGCTGAGGCATTGGAGAAACAACTAGAGGAACTACCTCGTAAAGACTTAGCAAAACAGACACTGAACAATAGCTTGATGATAGAATTATCGACTATAGAAGAATGTATTGCTTTTAGTAATGCTTATGCGCCTGAACACTTAATCTTAAATATAGAGAATGCCGAGAAGTATATAGACTTAGTAATCAATGCAGGTTCTGTATTCTTAGGAGCTTATTCTTGTGAGAGCGCTGGTGATTATGCAAGTGGTACTAATCACACTCTACCTACGAATGGCTATGCGAAGAGCTATAGTGGGGTATCAGTAGACAGCTTTGTAAAGAAGATTACTTTTCAAAAGCTAACAAAACAAGGGTTAAAAAACATAGGTAAAACAATCGAAGTAATGGCAGAGGCAGAAGAGTTAATTGCTCACAAAAATGCTGTTAGTATTCGCCTTAAAAAACTAAGCAATGAGTAATAATAAAATAAATATAAACGAATTAGTTCGCCCTAATATTAAGGCTTTATCTCCTTATGCAAGTGCTAAAGATGAGTATAAAGGGGAAAAAGGAATATTCTTAGATGCGAATGAGAATCCATTCGGAACAGTTAACCGATACCCTGATCCATATCAATTAGCATTAAAGCAAGTTATCAGTAAAGTAAAAGGAGGAAAGCCTAATCAGCTGTTTTTAGGGAATGGAAGTGATGAAGCTATTGATCTAGTGTATCGCATCTTTTGTCAGCCTAATAAGGATAAGGCTATCGTATTTACGCCTACTTATGCGATGTATGAAGTTTATGCAGATGTTAATGCGGTAGAGTTAATACCTCTTCCTCTTAATGATGCATTTGATTTAGAACCAGCGGTAGTAGAGCCTTATTTAGAAGACCCTACCGTGAAGCTGATGTTTATCTGTTCACCTAATAATCCTACGGGTAATCTATTAGATAGAAACAGTATCACAGCGTTATTAACTAGATTTAAAGGGATAGTCATTATAGACGAAGCTTATATAGACTTTAGCAATGAGCCTTCTTGGCTAGAGGAGTTAGCGAAGTATAATAATCTAATCGTTTTACAGACTCTTTCTAAGGGATGGGGAATGGCAGGACTTCGCATCGGTATGGCATGGATGAGTGAGGAGTTAGTCTCTTATTTTAACAAGGTGAAATCTCCTTATAATCTAAGTAGTGTAACACAAGAAGAAGCTATAAAGCAACTACAAGATACAGCAGGATTTCAACAAAGAATAAAGCTACTTATCGAGGAAAGAGAGAAACTCATCCAAGAGTTGAAGCAACTTTCTATTGTGAAGAGAGTATGTCCCTCACAGACTAATTATCTATTAGTTGAATTTGGTAATGCGGATAAGGTATATGAAGCCTTGATTAATAAGCAAATTATCGTGAGAAATAGAAGTAAAGTTGTAGAGAATACTTTGCGTATTTCGATAGGTACATCAGAGGAAAATAATCAATTAATAACTGCATTAAAAACAATAGATCGTGAGTAAGAAAGTATTATTTATAGATAGAGACGGAACTATTATTAAAGAACCTGAAGACTTTCAGATTGATAGTTTTGAGAAGTTAGTATTCTTACCTAAGGCTATTTCTAGTTTGTCTAAGATAGCTAGAGAGTTAGATTACACTTTAGTTTTAGTTAGTAATCAAGATGGTCTAGGAACTGCTTCATTTCCAGAAGATACCTTTTGGCCTGTGCAGAACTTTATATTGGACACACTAGCAGGAGAGGGAGTGACATTTACGGATATTTATGTAGATGACTCTTTTGACTACGAAAATAAACCTACGCGTAAACCAGGATTAGGAATGTTAGGCAAGTATGTCTATGGAGACTATGATTTAGCGAACTCTTATGTCTTAGGAGATAGAGTAACGGATATACAGTTAGCAGAGAATTTAGGAAGCAAAGTTATTTATATCAATGAGGTTGAAGATGACCGTGCTAAATTGAGCACAATGGATTGGGAGGAGATCTATCAGTTCTTAAAGCAACAACCCCGTATAGGTAAAGAATACAGAAAGACCAATGAGACTACGATTGATATAGAAGTGAATCTAGACAGTGCTAAAGACTGTGTTATCGAGACAGGTTTAGGATTCTTTGATCATATGTTAGAACAAGTCAATAGACATGGTAATATAGGTCTAAAAATAAAGGTCAAAGGTGACTTACAAGTAGATGAACACCACACGATAGAAGATACAGCTATTGCATTAGGTACTGCTTTTAAACGAGCACTAGGTAATAAAAAGGGAATAGAGAGATATGGCTTCTTACTACCGATGGATGAGTGTCTCGCTCAGGTAGCTATAGACTTCGGAGGGAGAGCATGGCTGATGTGGGACGCGGAGTTTAAGAGAGAGAAAGTAGGTGATATGCCGACAGAGATGTTCTATCACTTTTTCAAATCCTTTGCTGATGCAGCGAGTTGTAATCTGAATATAAAGGTAGAAGGTGACAATGAGCACCACAAGATAGAGTCTATCTTTAAAGCCTTTGCTAAAGCAATAAAGATGGCAGTAAGCAAAACGGAGAATTACAATATACCAAGTACTAAAGGCATACTATGATCGCAATCTTAAAATATAATGCAGGTAATGTACAGTCTGTACAGAATGCTATAGAACGACTAGGGTATCAGACGATAGTCACAGATGATGTAGCGATACTTACCTCTGCGGATAAAGTGATCTTTCCAGGAGTAGGAGAGGCTTCTTCTGCGATGAGGTACTTAGTAGATAAAGGGTTAGATAAGGTTATTATAGGTTTAAAACAGCCTGTACTGGGGATATGTTTAGGAATGCAGCTGTTGTGTCACTCTAGTGAAGAAGGAGATGTAGCAGGATTAGGTGTTTTTGACAATAAAGTAAAGCTTTTTCCTGCCACAGATATTGTCCCTCATATGGGATGGAATAATTGTGATATGATAGATGAAGAGACCTTGTTTAAAGGGATTGAAGAGCTAGATGATTTCTACTTTGTACACAGTTATTATGCTACTTTATCTAAGGATACTATTGCTGTTAATAATTATATTGTGCCTTTTTCGGCTGCCTTAGCTAAAGGTAATTTTTATGCAGTACAGTTTCACCCAGAGAAGTCAGGTAAAGTTGGGGAACTATTATTAAAGAATTTTTTAGAATTATGAGAATCATACCAGCTATAGATATAATAGGAGGACAGTGTGTTCGACTATCAAAAGGAGATTATAATACCTCTAAAGTGTATAATACAAGCCCAGTAGAAGTAGCGAAGCAGTTTGAAGATGCAGGAATTAAGTATCTACACGTAGTGGATTTAGATGGTGCTAAGTCGAGTCAAATAATGAATGCCAAGGTATTAGAAGAGATAGCTACTCAGACTAATCTACAGATAGATTTCGGTGGAGGTATTAAGAATGACTCAGATATCATTACTGCCTTTAATAGTGGAGCTAAGCAAGTGACTGTAGGTAGTATAGCAGCAACTAAGCCAGAGTTATTCTTAACATGGTTAGAGCGATATGGAAGTGAGCAGATTATATTAGGAGCAGATTGTAAACAGCGCAAGATTATGACACAAGGATGGTTAGACTCTGCTGATACAGATGTGTTAGAGTTTATCCAATCATATGAACAGAGAGGTGTATCTTATACCATAGTCACTGATATAGAAAAAGATGGAATGTTAAACGGACCTGCTATTGAGTTGTATAAAGAGATTATAACGAATACTGAGGTAAAATTGATCGCTAGTGGAGGGTTAACTACGGTAGCAGAATTATACAAGCTAAAGGAGATAGGTTGTGAAGGAGTGATCATCGGCAAAGCGATCTATGAAGGAAGAATAACATTAAAAGAATTGAGTGAATTATGCTAAAGAAGAGAGTAATAGCATGTATGGATATTCAGAATGGCGAGGTAGTCAAAGGGGTTAACTTCCTAGATATACAGCGAGCTGGTAATCCTATAGCCTTGGCAAAGCGCTATGTAGTAGAAGGAGCAGACGAATTAGTCTTTCTGGATATCACAGCTACGATAGAGAATAGGAAGACATTGATTGGTTTGGTTAATGAGATTGCAAGTCAGATTAATATCCCTTTTACCGTAGGTGGTGGGATTAGTACTAGAGAACAAGCAATAGATTTAGTGAGAGCAGGCGCAGATAAAGTAAGTGTTAATTCAGCTGCTATCAAGAGACCTGAGCTAATACAGGAGATTGCCCAGGCATTGGGGAGTCAATGTGCAGTGGTAGCCATAGATACAAAGTACGAAGAGGGTGAATGGTGGGTATACAGTGCAGGTGGACGTATCAAGACCGAGCTAAAGACTATAGATTGGGCTAAGCAAGTAGCTAGTTTAGGGGCAGGTGAGATACTACTGACCTCAATGAATAATGACGGTACGAAAGCAGGCTTTGCACTGGATATTACAGCTGAGATAGCTAAAACGGTAAATATACCTGTGATAGCATCTGGTGGAGCTGGGGCTGTAGAACATTTCTCACAAGTGTTTACTCAGACGCAGGCTACAGGTGCGTTAGCAGCTAGTATATTTCACTATGGAGAGGTAAGTATACCAGAGTTAAAGCAAGTATTAAAAACAAATAATATAAGTGTAAGATGAAACTAGATATAGATTTTAATAAAGGCAACGGGTTAGTACCTGTGATTATTCAAGATAAGGATTCGATGCAGGTATTGATGCAAGGTTATATGAATGAAGAAGCCTATCAACAGACGATTACAGAAGGTAAAGTAACGTTCTATAGTCGTACTAAAAATAGACTCTGGACTAAAGGAGAAACTTCAGGTAATTATTTACTAGTAAAAGAGATTTTGACTGACTGTGATAGAGACTGTCTATTGATAAAAGTAAAAGCTATAGGGGCTACATGCCATACAGGAAGTACTTCTTGTTTTGGAGAGATTGGTGATAAAGGTTTTGTTTACACCTTAGAGAATATTATCAGTGAGCGTATTGATAACAATGTGGAATCATCATATACCAACCAACTATTTAAGAGAGGAATCAATAAAGTTGCTCAAAAAGTAGGAGAAGAAGCAGTGGAGTTAGTTATCGAAGCTAAAGATGATAACGATACTCTCTTTAAGAATGAAGCAGCAGACTTATTATATCACTATCTTATTTTATTAAAAGCGAAAGGTTTCGTCCTAAGTGATATAGAATCAGTTTTGAAAGAAAGACATCTTAAATAACTATCCCTATATTTTGTGAGATATAGTATTGCTGTAAAATTCTGATATTTCTGTTTAGTAAAAAATATTTTCTAAATATGCGAATTTTGATAAGGTATATGTCAAAATAATACAGACTTGCTCATAAATAGCAAGTCTGTTTTTGTTTAATTTATCTTGATTTGGTGTTTCTTTCTGAACGACAACTTAGTAAGAGGTCAATAAGTTCGTGTTCAATCCGTTATTTTACATGAATTAACGGAGTCAGTACGGACTCATAACGGACTCACTACGGACTCACCCCAACTTTAAGTGCTGCATTAGTAATAGAAAAGTAATACAAGTATGCTACCAATCTTTTAATGCAAATACCTGTGAACGTGAGTTTACATTTAACTTCAGATATATATTACTAATATGATATTTAGTAGTACTTATCGTTATACTAAGTTCATGTGCTATCTCTTTATTAGTCAGTCCATCCCAGATGAGGTAGAGTACATCTACTTCTCTCTCAGTTAGTTTATAATTGTTCTTTAAATGATAAGACAAGTCTCCCTGATGATCTTTAAGTGTAATAGTATCAGGTTGTTTTAGAGTTTGTGTATTCTTTTCATGAACTAGCAGTTTATGGTAATTCTTCAGCATTAATACATATTGAAACATAAAAACACGGTTGCGTACATTATGTTTTTGGTTTTTTCTGACTAGCACATAGTTATTGATAATACTCAACACGATAATCGCTGATACATATAGCTTTAAGTTTGGCATAGCATGATTCTGAATAGTGATAGGATCATCTATTTCTAGATTGATAAAGCTCAGTCCTAACAGAATACACAATGATATTAAAAAAGCTACATAAAGATAGTATTGCTTTCTGTGTTTTAAATTCCTTTTAGTTAATTGTACAAAAATAAAGAATACTAAAACAGTAATGTCCAATACTACTGAATGTTTGCCTCCATATAGATAGCTAGAGAAGTATAATACAATGGCTATGATAGAGGTAAGTGAATATAACTTTAATTCATTCTTATACATGAATCTCTTCGTACCAAATGGGTAGTATGTCGAGAATAACATTCCTACAAAAATGATAGATGATGAGATAATAGTTGCTTTTAAAAAAGATTCAACTGCTTGTAAATGAATATGAAATAGGTTTAGGATATCACCTGTTATAAAACAAAGTGTAATAAGTAACTGTATAGATAAATAACTAATCCATTTTCGTTCTTTAAAGATTTGGTAGATAATAAAACTAGCTATTAACCCTAAGAAAGCCATACCATAGAATATACCTGATACAAAATAGTTGATAGGTAGGTCTATATAGGCTGTCATTTCATGGTGTAGATGTAGACTACTGGAATTGTTGATACTAATAGTACCTTGAAAGAGAGATAGTTGACCCAATCCAATATTCTGAAGTATTGTTGGAGCTATCTTAAATAGGGTATATGAGGTATAGGTGAGTACTATATCCTTTATATTAATGAATAAAGTAAATAGCCAAGTTATAAGGACATAACTCAGTATTACCGATATAGGAACCAATCCTATATGGGTATATTGTTGTTTTTTTTTCGAATCCATTTTAATTTTTTAACAATAAATAATCAATACCATAGATTAGAGTACGAGGGGATAGCTGCTGTCTTAGCCCAAAACAGTAGACATCTGTACTTTTCTATAATAGCAATTTTTGACTTTGATAGTGAGAAAGTCTATATCATTAGTACTAGTTAAGGATTGAGTGGCGAATAATACTAGAGTAATACTAATGATACGGGATATGTTATATGTATTTTAGTACTTAAAAGACATATTGATCTCTAGATCTTCTTTTCTGTAATTGTTAAATATTTTAGAAGTATAGCTTCTAATAGGTGGTGTGATGTATTTGATTTTGAATACATCTAAGAGAATTGATTTTGGTGTAACCTCTTTGTTTTTAGGTTGTTGTTGTTCTTTTCTCATGTTTATTGTTGTTTTGTTTTGACTAAGCAATATAGAGTGAAAAGCTGTAATATGTACTATAATAAAGTATAGTTCTTTGTTAAATAATTACCCTACTTATCTGTTTAAGACATTTGTGAATTAGTGCGTTATGCGAATAGAGAAAGGTTTTATAAGAGTAATGACATTTATTAACAGTTAGACTAAGGCTGTTGTTAAAAATGAGCTGTAGTTCTGATATCTTAAATATAGACTAGGCTAGGAAAGTATTAATTTTTATTAGTGTTTTAATCATCTAGTTTCATCTGGTTTTATAACATATTATTCTGTAAAAATTATTAAAGTAATAGTCAAGTTCTAACTACTAGAGGAGCGTTGATTGCACTATTTATCTAGATTATTATAAAAATCATATATCGTATTATCGATTCTATTTTATGCTTTTTTAGGTTTTAAGATTCTTTTATATATAGCGTAACCTAGACTATTTTGACACTATTTTACATTTTTCAAAATCGCAATGTATCATTCGCATTATTGATGTTTCACATTTTGTAGTGTAGCAAATGATGGGTAAATACTGTTTTTTAGAATGGTTAAAATTAGTAGAGTACTAGTCCTAATTTAAGTTTTTAAAGTGCTGTTATTTAGTTGTTTGTTGTTTTTGGAACCTGTTTTTTAAACTTTTTAAAAGTGTCTATTTAAGATTATTAACAACCGTATTGGGCTTCTATTTATGATAAAAACCATGCTTAAGTATAGGCACAACCTCTCGTGCAGTGACTAATTTTGTTTTTGAATTTGGGAAGAGATATAGTTCCAGTGAATCTAGATAATATTAGCAGTTTTGATTTTGTGGGGACAATGGAGAACTGTTACACTCCCTCAATATGTTTTAATAGTACATTCAGTTGAGGGAGTTTTTTTAGAGGAATGGAGATAGTGCTAGATTTCTAAACAAATTCCCTTACTAACGAATTATTATAAATCTGATTCCTTAGGTTTTCCTATGGATGACAGAAGAAGTTTATTAGCAAAAACGATTTGAATACTTGGTATTAGTTGATAAAAATAGATAGCATAAGTAGCATCGGTTATTTCGCTCTAATTAAGAACTCACATTTAGTACTGCGAAAGTAGTAGAGAGCGAGATAGTGATTTACTAGTTGTAAATTTTATTAACTGTAGCCTAATATCTAGTTAGTCGTTTTGTGCCTGTGGATGCAACGAGCATAGAACTGTGTTTCGATGTAGTACATAGGAATTAGTAATTATCGAGTAGATAAGTTCTAAGTTTCACTGTGGAGTGGAAGTGGAGCTTAATAAATTAATCTTTATCATTTATGGAAAAAGTAAGTATGGGAATTAGAAAGAAGTAAGTATAAAAGGTTTTGAAACTAGGTTTTGAAAACTTCGCCACGAAGTGGTGTTAAGATGAGACTTATAGAGTAAGTAAATCTTTTATTCGATAGTAATTGTTCTTCGCGAATTCAGTTCTTCGTTTAATTGTTATTCCACAACTCACAATAGCTGGAATACATTACATGACAACTCACAATAGTCATGTATGATGTTTTTTTACTCCCGTATTTTTAATCTTACATCCTCTTCAATGTAATGATTATGATCTGTGCTCTAAACTCACAATAGGAGTCTGGTCATAATAATATTTTATAAAACACAATTAACAAACAACAAATGAAACAAAAAACTACTTTTTCTCTATGGAAGAGGTTACTGCTTTTGCTCGTCCTGTTCGTTCCTTTAGTACAGTCTTATGGGCAAACCCGTGTAGACGCTAAATTAGGAGATTATGACGACACAGATCTTGGTATTCTAGGTGGTAATAAACCAGTAGTGGAGAATCCTGAAAATGTGAATCAATTTGATAATAAATATGCTCGTCTAAAGGCTTCACCAGGTTTAGCTGTTACTTTGGGAGCTTATACTTCATATATAGAATTAAGATTTCCTACGATGTTAAAAGCTAAACAGACTTCTTATATCCGTCTTAAACCAGATGGTAAATTATTAGAAGGATTGTTAGGAGGGAATCTTGGAGAAGCTTTAACAAAACTTCTTGGAGGTGTTTTAACTGGTAATCAAGAATTTGATTTAAGTGTAGGAGCTGGTAATACTCCAATTCTTTCAGGAAGTAGTATGACTAAATTTAATACTATAGATGGGATTGTTAATGTGGTAAGAGATAATAGTAACAATTACTACTTGTCGATTACTCCAGATAAGGCGTATGACCGTATAAAGTTAACAAATAGAACAGGTGGCCTATTAGGTATAGGGGTTGTTAAGAATTTAGATGTATTTCATGCTTTTACTTATGATGATCAAGGTGCTAACTGTGGAAGACCTGTAGTTACTTCTTTTGATGGAGGAGGAATAAATCTGAAAGTATTAGATTTCAAAGATCAAAATTTAGGTCACGCTATAGATAGTGATCCTAATACATTTTCACTTGTATCACCAGGAGCTTTATTAGGTGTTAATGTAGGAGGATCAATGTCTCAGATATTCTATTTTCCTACTATATCAGACGAGAAAGCTACTGTTAATATTAGATTAGCTGTAGGAAGCTCAGGTGTATTAGATTTAAACCTATTAGGTGGAGTAGAGGTAGTAGGTTATAATGGTAAGAGCCAAGTATATCAAAAGTCATTATCAGGAGGTTTGGTTTCTGATTTGAATTTATTAAACTTAATTAAGTCTGGTAAAACAGTTGATATTACTGTTGCACCTGGTAAGGCATTTGATCGTTTAGAAGTTCGTCTTAAAGCACCTGTAGGTGTTGATTTATTAGGAAGTTCTGTTCGTATTTATGATGTAGAGCGTTTTGATGGTATTACTTGTAAGAATCCTTTAATTACTATTCCTGATGCAACAGCTCAACCTTTTGAAGTAGCTTCATGTTCTACTAAATTAGGAGTTTTTGAGAACGTAGACTTTCCATATAATACAGTTGATGGTAATAATGAAACATATGCTTCATTAGTAGCAAATAATGGAAGTTTACTTGTTTCTTCTCCTCAAAGTGGGAGAATACAAATGAAATATGATAGTGCTTTACCTGCTAATAAAACATCTTATATCCGTATTGATGCAGAAAAAGGTATGCTAAATGCATTGTTAGGCGGTACATTAGGAGATTTGATTGCTAATGTAGGTGGATTAGTGTTAGGTAATCATATTTTTACTGTAGAAGCATATAATGCTGCTGGTACCTCTGTTTTAAAAAGTTCAAGTTCAAATCACTTTGAAGGAACTTCAAATGGTGCAGTTAAGCTAGTACAAGATAATATTGGAAGATATTACTTAGCAGTAACTCCAAACCAGACTTATCAAAGTATTACAGTATCAAATAGTGTAAGTAGTTTATTGCCTACAGGAGAGATTCGTACACTGAAAGTGTATAATATGTGTACTGATATAGGTACAGATTTATGTTACCCTGCTCAGTTTACTTCTTACAGTCAACAAGGAATTAACTTAAGCCTTTTAGACTTAGGAAAAGCTGGAGTTAAGAATCCTTATCATGCGATTAGTGGTAACTCATCTAATTACTCTGAAATTAGTACAGGGCTAGTTGCTATAGCTGGTTTAGTAAAACAAACAGTATATTTTAACCAACCTTCTCAAGTAGGAGATGAATTAAAAGTAAGATTACAGTTAGATCCTAGTTCTACCTTATCAGTTCAATTATTAGGAAACTATAAAGTAGTTACTTATTTAGGAAGTGAACAGAAAGAATCGTTTACACTTCAACAAGGTTTAATTAATAACTTGAATCTATTAGATTTATTCAAATCAGGAGGAGTACAAACATTGACTTTTGATACAAAACAAGTTTTTGATAGAGTAGAATTACAAGTAGGTAATTTAGTGAATGTAGCTTTAACTCCTTCTATTCGTTTGTATGATGTAAAACGAGTGAGTTCTACTTGTCCTGAAATTACTACAGTATCACCATTCATAAAGCCTGTATGTGCTACTACAGTATTGAGTGCTTCTAATGCAGATGATATAGATAATATATTCAGTGATAACTTTGATGCATATGCTACTATAAATTCAGGAGCTGGTATTTTATTAGGTTTAGGAAATAAGCATTCTGGCCATATTGAGTTAGGGTACGCTAAAGAAGTACCTGCTAATACTACATCTTATGTTCGTATAGATTTTGATGAGAAATTATTGAACGCTTTATTAGGAGGTAGCTTAGGTAATGTAGTAAATGGATTACTAAATGGACTTATTTTAGGAGATCACTTCTTCGAAGTTGAAGTTAAGAATGCTGCTAAAGCTGTTATTCTTGATGGTAAAAGTAATGTGAGTAATAATGCAGCTAAAGGTGCAGGTACTATCAGAATTGTAAAAGATAGTTTAGGTCGTACTTATTTAGCGATTACTCCTACCGTTCCTTATCAATCAGTACGTATTACGGATAAAACGAATAGTGCTTTAGGTCTGTTAGCTCAACCTAATAGTATGAATGTATATAGTATGTGTTATGAAAGTGATACTAACTCTTGTGTACCTTCATTTGCTACTTCTTATGAGTATAGTGGTTTAGCTCTTGATGTTAAAGATTTATCAGGAGGAGGAGTTAAAAATCCTGAGCGTGCTATTGATAACAATACTACAAATTATTCTGAAATATCTTCAGGAACATTAAATATTGCAGGTGCAGTTAGACAATATATCTATTTTAATAGTGATGCAAAAGCAGGCGAAGAAACCTTGATTAAGTTTAAAACACAAGGTGGTCAAGTAAATGTAGACTTAATAGGTGCTTTAGAGATTAAAGCTTATAAAGGAGAGAAAGAAGTAGATGCGTTATCAAGTACAAATGGATTAATCAATGGAATCAATGTTCTTGATTTGTTAACTACAGGTCAAATGGTAGAACTTCCTTTTAGACCAAAGGCAGCTTATGACCGTATTTCTATAGGGATGAAATCATTAGTAGGAGTAAACGTAGGAGCAAGTATACATCTATACGATGTAGCACGTACTTGTAGAGTAGTTAATCCTAATCAATCTTTAGTTTCTTGGAAATCATATAAAGTTAATAATGATGCTACAATCAATACTGTAAAAGGTGGAGAAGTAGTAGAATATACTATCCATGTACGTAATGAAGGAACTACTCCAATAGAAGATTTTATTGTAAAAGATAAAATGCCTAAAGGTGTAAAATATAAATCAAGTGTTGCAGGTGTCTTAACAGAAGATGAAGTTGTATTTGCTCATAAAGGAGCTTTAGCTCCTGGTGCAACAGTTACTTTTACTTTTGCAGTAGATGTAAATGCTGACTTATCTGGTATAGTTGAGATTAAAAATATCGCTTATGTAGGTGAAGCAGGACAAGAAGCAGGTAAGGAAATATTCTATCCTTCTTATCCTCCAGTAGATAATACTAACCCTACACAACCTGACGGAACAAAGGCTCCGGGGACTGTGATTAAGGTAGAGAGCGTTTGTTCTTTAACTAAAGCAGTGATTACGTCAACAGTCGCAAATGGAAATATTTGTGAAGGAGCTGACCTTGTGTTAGATGCAGATGTTATAGCTGATACTTACCAATGGTATTTAGATGGAGTAGCTATCACTACAGGAGATCCAAGTAATAAGTTAGGAATAGAAAAAACTTTAAAAACATCTACACCTGGTAATTATACTGTAGTATATACTAAGGATGCATGTGTTTCTTCAGTTTCAGATAGTTTCATAGTATCTACTATGGCAGCTCCAGTTATTACTATTCATGGCGAAACATTCTTTACAGTAGTAAAAGGAGAACAAATTGTATGGCCAAATATTACAGTAGACGAAGGAACATTGACGTATGCTAATGAAAGCAATACAGCAATACCAAGTTTACCAGTATCTCTTGATACTGTAGGGCAAACATCATTTATCATTACAGCAACAAATGCTAATGGATGTACTTCATCAGAGGTAATAACAGTAACTGTATTAGATAATTCAGATTGTCCTCCTGCAATTCAACGTGTGTATGCTACAGAAAGTACTTCTTGGGGATCTATTATTACAGGTGGAGTTACAGCTAAAGAAAATGCCATTGATAATGATCCTACAACACATTCAAGAATTGTAACAGGATTAGGTTTATTAGGAATAGGTACAACTTGGCAGAATATTTATTTTGATCATGTAGTACCAAAAGGAACTCCAGTTACTATCAAATTAGGGAAAGAATACAGTGGATTAGTATTAGCAGGAGGTCTATCAGTACAAGGATTAGATGCAAAAGGAAATACGATAGGAACTTTAAAACCAGTAGCAGGTGGACTATTAGATTTATTGTCTGCTGATAATGTGAATGAGTTCACTTTTGTTCCTTCAAATTCTAAAGGAGCTCAAGATTATAAAGGAGTTCGTATTAGCCAGGGGTCTTTGGTAGGGGTAGCACAAATTGCTAAAGTGTATAGTGTTTTCTATACAAAATTAGGAAGTGTTCATTGTGATGCTGTAACAACAGATATCCATAAGAACATAGCTGATGTTTATCACGGAGTTGGAGATATAGGTTTAGGAGTTGCAAGTAGTGTATCTGGTGTATACAATCCTTGGAGAGCTGTGGATAATGATCCTGATTCTTATGCTACTATCTCAAGAGTTTTAGGCGTTGCAAATCAAGCGCATATGACAGTGGTATTTAAACAACAGACTATGCCTACAGATGAATTACATATTATTACCGAAATACCAGGTAACCCTGTATTAAGTTTAGAATTAATAAAAGGGTATAAAGTACAACGCTATTTAGGAAGTAAAAAAGTAGGACCTGAAATAGAAGGAAGTAAAACAAACTTTATAGACTTGAAGTTGTTGGGTATTAATTACAAGAACAAGTATAAGTTTATAGTTCAGGCTTTTGATGAACCATATGATCGTGTAAAAATAACTTACACCACATTAGTAAGTGTAATCGGAGACTTTGTAAATATATATGATGTGAACATTGTACCAAAAGTAGACCCTGGTTATGAGGTAGGTAAAGAGTATTTAGATATGTGCTTTGGAGGAGTACTTCATTTATCAAGAATTGATGCATGTACAGAGTATGAGGTATTTAAATCAAGAGAAGCTATAATTCCTTTAGTTAAAACAGGCTCTACAAGTTTTAAATTACCTAATGACTTAGAAATAGTTGAGTTTGAAGAAGAAGAAAATGGAGTAACTAAAAAGGTAACCTACCATGTAGTTTATGTACAGGTTTACAGAAATGGATGTGAAGCTGGAGCCAGAGTACCAGTTTACTTAGACATGAAAAACTGTTCAGTTAAATCAAACCTGAACATCACACACAAAATCAAATAATTAGAAACAACAATATTTATATATAAAAAGACATGAAAAAAATCACATTATTAGCGGTATTATTAGGAACAACATATTTCGCAAACGCACAAGTAGGGATCGGTACGCCAGACCCTGCTACTTCTGCAGAATTAGACATCGTAGCTAAAGCAGGAAATAAAGGTATCTTGATTCCTCGTGTTGCATTAAAGAATACAACAGAATTCCAAATGGCTGGTAAGGTTGCTGAGAGCACTAGCTTATTAGTGTTTAATAAAACAGAAGTAAAGGATTTAGTACCTACAGGTTTTTACTACTGGGATGGTGCTAAATGGAATAGAATAGTTGGTAAAGAAGAGTTAGATACTGTAATTAAGAATTTAGGTGATAATATCACGAATATCACTACTAAATTAGAAGGTGACGTTAAGAATCTTCAAGCAGTAGTGAATTACATATTACCGTCTAACCCTGATAATAAGGATGATAAAGGAAATCCAGTAGTTACTGAAAAGCATACAACGATTGTTTATAATCCTGAGACTAAAGAAATGTTCTATGTGACTTATGATAATGGAAAGTATACGACTAAGCAGATTGACATCACTAAGATGGTACAAGGAGTAGAAACTAATACTTTCTTTAAAGAGATTAAGGAAAATGGTAAAATAACTGGTTATGTGTACTTCAACGAAAAAACAATCGTAGAAGCTATTGGTACAGAAACTGATTCAGCTAAAATTAAGGAGATCTTAGATAAGTTAGATAAAAGCACTAAAGGAGCTATCGAGATTGACGTTAAAGGAACTGTAGTAAACAACTTCAAAGAAATCTTAGAATCACCTACTACAATCACTGTAACTACAAAAGACGGAGACAAAACTTTCACAACTGTAGAAGAGTATTTACAATACATCTCTCAGTCTGCTGATGGTAATGTAATCTATAAAAACTTAGGAGATGATAAAAATCCTAACTGGGTATTCCAATACTATGATAAAGCTACAGAAGAGTATAAGACGATTAGTTTACGTGATCTAGTAGCAGGTACAGAGACTAAGACTTTTGTGAGAAAAACTGAAGTAAACGGTAAAGTAACAGGATTTGTTTATTTCTCAGAACAAACAATCATTGATTGGTTAGCTAAAGATGAAAAAAACACAATTGACAATATCCCTAACAATGCTGATGGGGCTGTAACTGTTGACGTTAAAGGAACTGTAGTAAACAACATCCAAGAGATCTTAAAATCTACAACTTCTATTACAGAAGGAGGAAAAACTTTTACAACTGTAGAAGAGTATTTACAATACATCTCTCAGTCTGCTGATGGTAATGTAATCTATAAAAACATTGGTACTGATGTAGCTCCTAACTGGGTATTCCAATACTATGATAAAGTTACAGAAGAGTATAAGACAATCAGCTTGCGTGATCTAGTAGCAGGTACAGAGACTAAGACTTTTGTGAGAAAAACTGAAGTAAACGGTAAAGTAACAGGATTTGTTTATTTCTCAGAACAAACAATCATTGATTGGTTAGCTAAAGATGAAAAAAACACAATTGACAATATCCCTAACAATGCTGATGGGGCTGTAACTGTTGACGTTAAAGGAACTGTAGTAAACAACATCCAAGAGATCTTAAAATCTACAACTTCTATTACAGAAGGAGGAAAAACTTTCACAACTGTAGAAGAGTATTTACAGTACATCTCTCAGTCTGCTGATGGTAACGTTATTTATAAAAACTTAGGAGATGATAAAAATCCTAACTGGGTATTCCAATACTACGACAAAGCTAATGGAAAATATGAGACTATTGTTTTACGTGATCTAGTAGCAGAGACTGAGTCTAAAACAACTATTGTTACTTATGAAAATAAACAATATTACTTATCTGAAGCATACATTGTAGGAGGAGGAGAATTAGATGTGACTAAATGGACTGCTGTTCCAGCAGGAGCTATTCATGTAGATGTAGTAGGTGGGGTTATTAATAATATCGAAGAGATCTTAACGACTAAAGGAAATATCACTATCCAAGTAGGAGGAAAAGATATGAACTTTACATCTGTAGAAGAGTACTTACAGTACATCACTCAGTTCTCAGAAGGTAATGTTATCTATACGCAGATAGAAGATCCTAAAGACCCTTCTAAAAAAGTATGGGTATTACAGTACTGGGACAATACTGCAAATGAGTACAAAACTATCAACCTAACTGATCTTGTTGCTTCAGTAGAAACTAAGACTAATATTCTTAGAGCAGAAGCTACAGCAGATAAGACATTATCTATCTATGAAGCTGTAGTAGCACCAGTACAAGCTAATGTTAAGAAAGGAGAAATCTTCTATAAGTATAATAATGAAGATAAAGGTGAGCAATTCATCAATATGACGGCTGATATCATCTCTTCTATTAACAATAATGAAGAAGTGAAGAATGCATTGACTAATGTGTTAAACCAAGGTGGTAACGTGTACTTCGGTGATCATGATAATGATGCAGCTACAGATGATGTATTCTATACAATGGTCGTGAACGCTGATGGGAGTGTTAGTAAAGATGAAATTAAAATTCCAGCTTCGGTTATCAAAAAAGTAATTGAAAACAGTATAAATGAGTTTAAAACACTTTTAGGAGATAATATCACAAACGAAGGAGATATCGTATTCACAGGGAATATCTATAATGGACGACAAGTATTATTAGCTAAAGGAAGTACTAAAGCAAATGGAGAATCTGCTAGAACTGAAGGAGTAACATTAGCGAATGCGACAGGTGATAACGCTATCAATGGTGTGTTATCTATCAAAGTACTAAAAGCAGGTGTAGTAGTTACTGAATCTACAAAAGATGTGGTAGTAAATGACACTAAGATTGACTTTAATATCGGTGTAGGAAATATCTATACAGCTTTACCAGCAGATACTTACGAAGTAGTAGTAGAGTACTTAGGTAAAGAGGTGAAATAATTTAGAAAACAACAAACAACAATTAATTCTTTTCAGAAAGGGAGAGGCTAAAGCCAACTCACAATAACGGCCTCTCCCTTTTATTAAATCAAACTCACATTATGAAAAAAATATATTTAAGTATAGCCATATCATTTCTTGCAACAGCTGGTTTTGCTCAGACTAAGATCGGTGTTGTTGGTAAATCTAATCCAGATGTAAACACGAATGCTATCTTAGAATTAGAAGCAGAGAATAAAGGGCTTCTTTTACCTCGTGTTGCGTTAACTGAAACTACGAAAGCAAATCCTTTAAACGCACATGTTGAAGGGATGACGGTGTATAATACAGCTACTGTAGCGGATGTTGTACCAGGGTTTTACTATAACGATGGTTCGAAATGGCAACAGATGGTAACAACAGATAATAAAGCTGTGAAATTCTTCTATATGCCTACGATCACTTTTGATACGAGTGTTCTTGGAGATGGTACAAAAGAACTATACGAAGAGTATAAAAAGCAGTTCACAATGACAAGCGGAAATGCAGTAAAGAGTACTAGCGCACCTGCTGTTATTCCTCATTTTCCAGCTGCAACTGATTTATACTATTATGTTACAGACTTTGATCCTGCTGTGTTTTCAGATATCGTTATAGATGATAATGGAGTTATGACTTACAAGATTATTGGTAATGGCACTCCTACCTCTATCATGAATATCGTATTCTCTGTAAAATAACTAACTAGTAAAAGTGATTCACTATGGTTAAGAAAAGAACACTCTTAGTAGTTTCTGGCTTGTGCTCTATAGCTACTATGGCACAGACAGTAAACAAGGGAGGGCTATATGTAAGCCCAGAAGGGATAATGTCTACACATTATGCCTTAGAGAATACAGATGAGGCAGACTTTAAAAATAACGGTACGTTATATGTCTATAATGATATTATAAACAACGGTGCTTTCTTTGATTATAAAGGAAAACTAGCACAAGGAACTACTATTTTTAAAAGTGATAAACAACAGACTGTATCAGGTAACAGTATCAGTAAGTTTAACAATGTAGTGCTAAATAACACAGCAGATAATATTGCATTTAATGTTATTAATGATGTGGTAGTACAGGGCAAAGTGGACTTCCAAGACGGTATTGTCAATGTAGATGAGAAAGATGGATCATTTACATTCTTAAAAGACGCAACAGCAGTCAATGCAAGTGATAATAGCCATATCCAAGGAACTGTAGATAAGGAAGGAAACAACGAATTTGTATTCCCTATTGGAGATAAGAAGTATTATCGAAACGCTACGATTACAGCGCCTAAAGAAGAGAAAGACATTTTCGTAGGGAAGTATAACTTAGATGATAAGAACTTCTTTACTTCTCATAAGCATAAGTCTGGTATAGTAGAGTTAGTAAACGAAAGAGAGTATTGGCTAGTAGACCGTAACTCTAATGCGAAGAGCGATGTTATCTTGACATTAGGCTGGCATGCAGATACTACTCCAGCAGAGTTATTAAAGACTCCAGAGAAGAACTTACGTATTCTTCGTTGGGATGCTAAGGATCAGCTTTGGGTAGATGAGGGAGGTATCGTAGATGTCGATAATAAGACAGTGACTACACCTACATCTGTACGTGGATACGGATTCTTTACATTAGGTACTGTGAATACAGATTTGATATTAGATGGAGACGTAGTGATCTATAATCTAGTAACGCCTAATGGAGATGGAGAGAATGATTTCTTCTTAATTGATAATATTAATCGTTTCCCTAATAATAAAGTTGAGATCTATAACCGTTGGGGAGTGAAGGTTTATGAGACTTCTAATTATGACAGTAATAATAACGTATTCAGAGGGTATTCTGACGGACGTGTTACAGTTAACTCTGGAGAGAAACTACCTACAGGAACTTATTATTATGTGATTAGCTATGAATACAGAAATGCTAGCGAAGCACGTACAATTAGAAAATCAGGGTATCTACATTTAGACAACAACTAAGATTTTACGAATGACAATTAATAGAACAATAAGAAATATAAGTGTGTGTATGTTAACCTTGTTAGGAGCACAACAAATGCAAGCACAACAAGATCCACAGTACACACAGTATATGTATAATACCTCTAATATTAACCCTGCTTATGCAGGTACTAGAGGTAACCTAAGTATTTTCGGTAATTACCGTACGCAGTGGGTTGGTTTAGATGGAGCACCTAAGACAGCTAATCTGTCTGTGAGTACACCTCTAGGAGATTCTGGATTAGGATTAGGGGTGAATTATATGAATGATCGTATAGGAGCGATGGATGAGAATAATATCTCTGTAGACCTATCGTATGCTATCGATGTGAATCAAGACTATAAATTAGCATTTGGTTTAAAAGCTACGGCTAACTTACTGAATGTAGATTATACTCGTCTTAATATCTATAGTGGAAAAGACCCTGTAGCGATGACGAATATAGATAATCAATTCTCACCTAATATAGGGGCAGGTCTGTATCTATATTCTGAGAAATCATATTTAGGGTTGTCTGTACCTAACTTTTTGACTACAGATCGCTACGATGATAACGAGGTGACGACGATGCGTCAGAAAGCGCACTTCTACTTAATGGGAGGATATGTGTTTGAACTAAATCCTAGTTTGAAGTTTAAACCAGCTTTCTTAGCGAAGGCCGTTTCTGGGGCACCATTGCAGATGGATCTGACAGCTAACTTCTTAATTATAGACAAGTTTACTGTAGGAGCAGCATATCGTTGGGATGCATCAGTTAGTGCATTAGCAGGATTCCAAGTGAATGATAATTTATTCGTTGGATATTCTTATGATGCAGATACGACTAAGTTAGCGAATTACAACTCTGGATCTCATGAGATATTCCTAAGATTCGATTTGTTTAATAATCGCACTCGTATGAATACACCAAGATTCTTTTAACGAAAACTATAAAGTATGAAAAAGAAGGTTATTAAGTTTTTCTCAATAGCCTCTTTTTTCTTAATAACGGTAGGGGCAGTAGCTCAGACTAGTAAGGAGAAAAAAGCGGATAAGAGCTTCGACTACTATGAGTATGTCAATGCAATCGAAATCTATGAGAAAATTATAAATAAAGGGTACAAAAGTGTTAATACACTTACTAAGTTAGCAGATGCTTATTACTTTAAAGGTGAGCTAAAGACTGCTCATAAGTGGTACGAAGAGTTATTTATTTTTGCAGAACAAGGAGGACATAAACTACCATCAGAGTACTACTATAGATATGCGCAGACGTTGCGTTCTATAGAAGATTATAAAAAGGCAGATGAGTATGTAAGTCGCTTTGCCGAATTAGAGAAGAGTGACAGTAGAGGTATATTATTCGAAGAAAAGAAAGATACTTACTTAAAGGAGATTAATGCCATGATACAGCGTTATGATCTGAAAGTACTGCCTATTAATAGTGTGTATTCTGACTATGGATCGAGTATCTTAGGAGACCAATTAGTCTTTGCTTCTGCTAGAGAAACAGAGCATGGAGGTAGAGTACATAAGTGGACTAATGAAGCATTTACTACTCTATACAGTACGGTGATTAGTAAAGACGGTAGTTTTAGCGAGCCTGAACCTTTGGATAAGTTTGGAAATGCAAAGGTCAATGTAGCATCAGCTATCTTTACTAAAGATGGTAAGACGATGTACTTCACGAGTAATAACTTTAAGAAGAAAAAGAAAGTTCACAATGAAGATTATTACATCTTACTAAAGTTATATAAATCTACTTTAAACGAAGATGGTGTATGGACAGAAGCTGTAGAGTTACCATTTAACTCAGATAATTTTAATACTGCTCATCCTGCTTTATCCCCAGATGAGAGATGGTTATACTTTGCTTCTGATAGAAGTGGTACACTAGGAGAGTCTGATATCTATAGGGTCTTTATAGAAGAAGATGGAAGTTATGGTACCCCTGAGAACTTAGGGGCTAGAATTAATACAGAAGGGCGTGAGACATTCCCTTTTATCTCTAAGGATAACTATCTATATTTCTCATCAGATGGACGTCCAGGTCTAGGAGGGTTAGACGTATATATGGCTAAGCTAAATGTGGATAATACCTTCGGTAAGGTAGTGAGTGTAGGAGCTCCTATTAACAGTCCTTCAGATGACTTTGCATTCTATATCAATGATAAAAACAGAAAAGGATTTATCAGCTCTAATCGTGAGGGAGGAGTAGGAAGTGATGATATTTATTTCTTCCAAGTAGTAGACTGTAAGCAACAGATAGAAGGGAAAGTGTTCAATACGAGTACAAAAGAACCGATAGCGAATGCCACAGTAGTATTATATGATAATGCGTATAAAGAACTAGCTACGATCACTACAGATGCGAAGGGATATTATCTTACAGAAGCTTTAGACTGTAATTATAAGTTTAGATTAAAGGCTAGTGCAGATAAGTTCTTGACAGCAGAAGTATCTACAGTATTAGGAAGAGAGTTTAATGTATCTAAGACGGTAGATATAGGACTAGATCCTATAGTTGAAAAAATAGAGAAAGACGATGATTTATTTAAGAAATTGAAGTTAGATCCTATCTATTTTGACTTTGATAAAGCGACTATTCGTCCTGATGCAGCAGTAGAGCTAGCGAAGGTAGTAGAAGTGCTTAATATGTATCCAAAACTGAAGATAGATGTGCGTTCGCATACAGATAGTAGAGGTAATGATGCTTATAATATGAAGTTGTCTGACCGAAGAGCTAAATCAACGATAGCTTGGATGGTAAAACAAGGAATAGAAGAAGATCGTATCACGGGTAAAGGGTATGGAGAATCACAGTTAGTTAATAAATGTGCTAATAAAGTACCATGTACTATTAAAGAGCATCAAGAAAATAGAAGAAGTGAGTTTATTATTCTGAATATAGAATAACACTGTTTCGGTTAGTAATTTTAAAAAAGCCAGTTTGTGATGACAGACTGGCTTTTTACTTTTTTAGTAGAGTGTCATAGAACGGACAGAGAGGAGTGATTCTATAGCTCTATTAGAGTGAGGTTGTTTTGTAATTCTATTCTTCAGTACTCTCCCTTCAATACCGCTACAAGATCTCTTCAATACTTCTTCAAGAAAACAGGCTTGAACTAGAGCAATCTTGGCGTATTGTTGAAGAAGTGTTGAAGGAATTAAGATAAAGGCTTGTATATACTAGGATAGAGAGGTATTCGTGTATTATCTATTTTTGAAGTTTTTTTTAGTTAATGTGTTTGTAATTAGACGTTTATGTTTTTTAGAGGCTTTTTTTAAAGAAAAAAAACACTATACTTTTTCTTCAAAATGAAGTGTAAATGGATAGTACAGAGGATAAATATCAATAAAAGAGGGTATAAAACGTCTTTTACAGTAGGTAAATACGTCATTAACTCAATAAAAATGAGAAAAGAGATAAGAATTATTCACAACAGAATAAAATAGGAATGTTTTTAAGGTTAGGAGATAGGGTGAGAATTATCTCATATACTATTTCAACAAAAAAACCACCTGTTTAGAGGTGGTTTTCATATAGATAATAGATTGATTATTTTTCTATTGTTTGGTATACTTTAAGAGCTTGTTTTAAGATCTCAGCTGAGCGGATTAAGTCTTCTTTTTTAAGAACATAAGCCATACGAGCTTCGTTTAATCCTACACCTGGTGTAGAGTAGAATCCTGCAGCAGGAGCGATCATTACAGTCTCTCCATTTAGATCATACTCTTCTAATAACCATTTAGCGAAGTTATCAGCATTTTTAATAGGGAACTTAGCTACACAGTAGAAAGAACCATGTGGCATAGTCACTTGTACACCTTCTATCTGTTGAAGCGCAGTGATGAATACATCTCTTCTCTCTTTGTACTCCGTGATTACTTCATCGAAGTAAGATTTAGGAGTATCTAGAGCAGCCTCAGCAGCGATTTGTTCAAAAGTAGGAGGAGATAGACGCGCTTGAGCAAATTTCATTGCTGCAGCCATAAGATCTTTGTTTTTAGAAACGATACATCCTATACGAGCACCACACATGCTGTAACGCTTAGATACAGAGTCAATCATGATCGCGTGATTCGCTAATTCTGGGATGCTCATCACAGAGATATGTTTATATCCATCATAAGCGAACTCTCTATATACTTCATCAGCGATTAAGAATAGATCATGTTTAACTACTAGGTCTGTTAACTGTTTCATCTCTTGTTCTGAATATAAGTAACCAGTAGGGTTACCAGGGTTACAGATTAAGATCGCTTTAGTCTTAGGAGTGATTAGTTTTTCGAATTCTGATATAGCAGGTAATGCAAATCCATCATTGATAGAAGACATCACAGGTACGATGTTTACTCCATTAGAAGTAGAGAATCCATTATAGTTAGCATAGAATGGCTCAGGGATGATGATTTCGTCACCTTGGTCCATTGTACTTCCTAAAGCGAATAATAATGCTTCAGATCCACCAGTAGTAACGATAATATCTGCTACATCTACATTAAGATTTTGGTCTTGATAGTGTTTAGCTAACTTTATTCTATAACTTTCGATTCCTGCAGAGTGGCTATATTCTAATACTTCGAAGTTAGCTTCTTTTACAGCTTTAAGAGCTCCTTCAGGTGTTTTAATATCAGGTTGTCCTATATTTAAGTGGTATACATGGTGTCCTTTTTGCTTTGCTACCTCTGCAAAAGGGACTAATTTTCTGATAGGTGATTCAGGCATTTGAAGCCCTTTGTTTGAAATCTTTGGCATAGTTTTGAAATTTAAATAAACATAGTAACTCTCTAAATCAATATTGGATTAGAAATCAATAATCCTCTAGAATATTACTATCGCAAATGTAACTTATTTTATGCAAAAATTTGCAACAAATTGATTACTAAATATTAAGTTAAATATACTGAATTACTGGCCTTTTTGGTTATTTTTGTTGCACTATTAAAACAACATATTAACAACTCATGGATAAAAAAATAATATCTTTTTTTTCTTCGACACGGTTAATGGCGGTTCTTTTTATAGTTTATGCTGTAGCATTAGCTCTAGGAACCTTCATCGAAGATCGTTATAACACAACTACTGCCCGTATTTTAATATATAATACTAAATGGTTCGAGTTTATTATGTTTGTTTTCTTGATTAACTTTATAGGAAATATTAAGAAATACAGACTACTGAGCAAGGAGAAGTGGGCGACATTACTACTGCATGCGGCTTTTATTTTGATTTTATTAGGAGCTTTCATTACTCGTTATATTAGTTTCGAGGGGATGATGCCTATTAGAGAAGGGGAGACGGCAGATAGTATTTTTTCTGATAAAACTTTCCTTACTGTTATGACTGATGGTGAGTATGAAGGGGAACAACGTAGACGTACGTATGAGAGACCAATACTATTCTCTCCTGTAACGAATAACCACTTTAAAGTAAAAGAAGACTTTAATGGTATCGATTACGAGATAGAGTACAAAGATTTTATCATGGGAGCTACTGAGGCAATAGCAGAAGATCCTAATGGAAAAATGTTCTTAAAATTAGTAGAGTCTGGTGATGGTGATCGTCATGAACATTTCTTAGAAGAAGGAAAAGTAGTGAGTATCCACAATGTATTGTTCTCATTGAATAAACCTACTGATGGAGCAATCAATATCACAAAAGAAGGGGATGAGTTCTTTTTAGATACACCTTTTGGAGGGACATATATGGTGATGGCAACACAGGCGACAGGTGATGTAGTAGCTGGTACAAAAGCTCCTCTGAACTTTAGATCATTATATAATATGGCAGGAACACAGTTCGTTATTCCAGAAATGCCTATTAAAGGAAAGATGGTTCTAGAGTCTGATGGTGACTTTAAGAATAAAAGAAATACTGATGCTTTAGTCCTTACTGTTCGTTCTCAAGGTAAAGAGGAGGAAGTAACGTTAATGGGTAAAGCGGGAAGAATGGGAGAACCTCAGTCATTTAAATTAGGTGACTTAGAGTTTACGATGATGTATGGTAGTAAAGTGTATACTACACCATTCCAAATCAAGTTAAATAAATTCATCGCTGAGAAATATCCTGGTACAGAGAGTAGCTATGCTTCATTCGAAAGTCAGGTGACTGTATTAGACGGTGCAGAGAACTTCGATGCACGTATCTATATGAACAATATTTTAGATTATAAAGGTTACCGATTCTTCCAGGCAGAGTTCGATAGAGATGAGAAAGGAACTATCTTATCTGTGAACCATGACTTCTGGGGAACTTGGATTACGTATATAGGGTACTTCTTACTATATGTAGGATTAATAGTAATCTTATTTGATAAGAATACAAGATTTGGAGATTTGAAACGAAAATTAGATAAAGTTAGAGAGAAGAAAGCTTCTATACTTACGATGTTGTTTTTGTTCTTATCAGTAGGAGCATTCGCACAACATAATCATGAGACCCCTACACGTCCTAACCAGGTAGTGATAGACTCACTGATTAAGAGTACTGCTGTAGATAAAGAACATGCAGCAAGATTCGGAGAATTGGTTATTCAGGACTTTGGTGGTCGTATGAAACCAGTGAATACTTTTGCTTCAGAATTATTGCGTAAGGTATATAAAGGAGAAAACTATAAAGGATTAAATCCTGATCAGGTATTCCTATCGATGACTCAGTTTACGGTAGCTCAACAATTACAAGGAGCGCCTAACTACTGGTATTATGCAGAACTGATAAAATTACCTAGAGGGAATGATAAGATATTAGAGGCATTAAAGTTACCTAAAGACGCAAAGTATGCTGCGTTTATTGATTTCTTTGATGAAGATGGTAATTATAGATTGGCAAAAGTAGTAGAAGATGCTAATCACTCTGCAGTTAAAAATCAGTTTGAGAAAGACTATTTAGACTTAGATTCTAAGATGGCATTATTGAATGCTGCATTCACTACACGTAGCCTTACGATATTCCCTATACCGGGTCACGATAATGATAAATGGGTATCTCCATTAGAATTAAACGAGGCTGGTCTTAAAGGAATGGACTCTACATTTACGAAGAGCATATTACCTAGAATGTATGTACCGGCTTTATTTGAGGCAAAACAATCAGGTGATTATGCAAAGGCGGATGAATTCTTACAGAGTATTAAAACGTATCAGAATGCTTATGGTAAAACTGTAATTCCTTCTGAGAAAAAGATACAATTCGAGATTCAATATAATAAGTATGATATATTTAAGACACTATATAGTTACTATATGTTAGCTGCTGTGTTCTTATTCATCTTCATTATATCAGAGATATTAAAACCAAGACGTATTAATAAGACAATGATTAAAATCGGTAGCTGGGCTACAGTCTTATTATTCGGTATCCATACATTAGGATTAGCTGTGAGATGGTATGTATCAGGGCACGCTCCATGGAGTGATGCGTATGAGTCAGTTATCTATGTGGCATGGGCCACTACATTGTTTGGATTGCTTTTTGGACGTAAGTCTGAGTTAACGATAGCATCAACAGCATTCGTAGCTGCGATAGTGTTATGGGGAGCACATCTAAACTTTATGGATCCAGCGATTGGTAACTTACAACCAGTATTGAATTCATATTGGCTGATTATCCACGTAGCAGTTATCGTAGGTAGTTATGGTCCATTCACACTAGGTATGATATTAGGAGTCGTGACTTTATTCTTAATGATTCTTACGAATGATAAGAATAAGAAGAAAATGGATCTTAATATTAAAGAGTTAACTTATATTAATGAGATGACATTAACGGTAGGTCTAGTTCTATTAACTATTGGTAACTTCTTAGGAGGTCAATGGGCTAATGAGAGCTGGGGACGTTACTGGGGATGGGATCCTAAAGAGACATGGGCATTAATTAGTATTATGATCTATGCTTTTGTGATCCATGCTAGACTAGTGCCAGCTATGCGAGGTACATGGTTATATAATGTATTCAGTGTAGTAGCGTATTACTCTATTATGATGACTTACTTCGGTGTGAACTTTTACTTAAGTGGATTACACTCTTATGCATCAGGAGATAAAGTGATCACACCTACTGCTGTATGGTGGTCATTAGGATTTGTGATAGTATTAAGTGTCTTCTCTTATATTAAATATAAAAAATACTTGAAGAAATAGTATTCTCTAAGTAGGCTATAATCAAAAGCCCAGCTTCTTTTTAGAAGCTGGGCTTTTTTTGTTTTTATATCTGATTCAAGATTAGAATTACGATATAAAAGGCAAAACTCTTATTTGCATTACATATTATAGAGCTATAATTAACTATATTATGATTAGTTTCTTTATTTTAGAAAAATTAGTGTTTTAATTTTCTTAAAAAAATATAATTTTATGTTTAATGTTGTTTTTAAAGGTGAAATCTTTGAAATGTTTAGTTTTGTTTTGTGTTTTATATACATCTTTTTTGAGTAAAATTTAAATATATACACAAAAACACCGCTTGTTGTAGTATTTTTTTTAAATAAGGTTAAATTGTCTGAGTAATAATTAAATTTTAACATTTGATGTTTGTTAAGTCGTTTTTTTTATAACTTTGTAGTACAAACTGTTTAAGATTTTAGGTTAAAGCTTATTGTCTATATAGGATGTTATGATTTGATTAACGATTTGGGGAAAATGTGATCACTTCAGATTAATTAGTAAAATATTTAAATAAATTTTTTTAAACATGAAAAAGAAAATTACTACTCTGTTTTTGTTAGCTCTAGGAGCTAGTATGTATGCGCAGACTCCGGATCCTATTGGTATGGGGGTTGGTACAGCATTAGTACCTAATAAAAGTGCAATATTAGATATTGCTGCGAGTAAGAAAGGGGTCTTGATTCCTAGAGTTGCTTTAAATGATGTTAAAGTATTTGGTTTAGAAGGGGATTCTAAAACTGAAAGTATGTTGGTTTACAATAATACAGGAACTTTAGCTAAAGGGTTTTATTATTGGACTAATAATACTACTACTCCTACAGAAAGTAAATGGGAGTTAATTACTTCAGAATCTGTATTAAATGAGAAAATCACTGAAGTTAAGAAGTATGTTAAGGATGAGATAACTAAGATTACTGGTGCTGCTGGTGATTTAAGTTATTTGGTAGCATTTAAACCTGATGCAACAGGTAGTTCTACTGGAACATTCTCTTATTTGGTACCTAGTGCTCCAGATGCGGATGGTAACATTACGTATTCTAAGACAGAAATTACTTTAAAGGATTTAGTTCTTATGAGTGAGACAAAAACTTATATGAGAACTGAAATGCATGATATTAAAGATCCAAAAGATGCAACTAAAACTATAAACGTAGTTAAGGCATATTGGTATTTTAATGAAGAAGCTGTAAATAATTGGTTGAAAGTAGATGGTAATGATATAAAGGATATTTTAGATCCTGTTAAAGGTATCGCGTTAGATACCAATCTAGCAGGAGTGTTTAAAATTGACGTAATCGATGCTGTTAATAATAACTGGTCTGATTTATTTGAAAAAAATAAAGAATATATCAAAGAGTTCTTAAAAACAACTCCAGGAAATGTCTTTGTTAAAGAAGTAGAGGTTCCTGGTAAACCTGGTGAAAAAACTATAGAAGTTTATTATGTTGATAAAGATGGTAAAGAACAAGTACTTGATATAAACGCATTAGAGACAAAAACTAGAATTACTAGAGGAGCAGTAGGTGCAGATGGTAAAGTGGCTAAGTATGAAGAAGCTATTTTGGTAGAACCAACTACCCCAGAAGCAATTAAAAAAGCAGAAGGTCAAGTAATCTTTAGATATGCAGGAGAGGAGAAAGGCAAATATGACTACTTAAACATTACTGCTGAGGTTAAAACTGCTCTTACACATGAGAGTGTTAAAGAAGAGCTTATTAAATACCTTTCTCAAGGAGGAAGTGTTTATTATGGTGAGCTTGTAGATGGAGATGGTAAAAAAGTCTTGTACAGAATTGAAATAGATGCAACTACAGGAAAAGAAACTAGAGTGCCAATTGATATTAGTGAAAATATTATTCATGAAATCAATACAAATGAAAAAGTAGTAGAGAAAATCAAAGAGAAAACAAAAGAAATTATTAAAACTGGTGAATCAACTGAAACAGGTGAGGTAATAGGTGAGTTTAAAGTTTTCAAAACGATAGTGTCAGCTACAGTTAACCCAGGTAAAACATCTGATAATGTAGATGTTGAATATAATACTCAGTTTAATAAAGATATCGAGTTAACTAAATTTAGTAGATTATTAAACGTAGAAATTTTAGATGATAAAGGTCAAGTTGTATTGAATACAGTTACTGATGTAAAAGTAGTAACTAGCGATTTAGATAAATCAACTATCACGTTTAGATTTGGTGTTGGTAAAATGTATGCTCCATTAGCAGCTAATAAATCTTATGATGTAATCTTGAAGTATATTTCTAACGAGAAATTTACACCAAAACCTTAATTAGTTATTTAATTTTAATAAGAAATTACAATGAAAAAAAGTATATATACAGCATTAGCATTAGTATTATGTTTAGGGGCTTTTGCACAAGATAAACCAGGAGTAGGTATCAATAAGAAAAAGGTTGATAAGAGTGCTATCTTAGATGTAGCAGCTACAAATAAAGGGGTTTTGATTCCTCGTATTGCTATTAATGATATTAATGTTTTTGGATTAGATGGAGATTCTAAAACAGAAAGTATGTTGGTTTTTAATGCAACAGGTACAGTAGCAAAAGGGTTTTATTATTGGACTACTATTACTTATGTAGATAATGGTGTTCAAAAAACTAAGCAACAATGGGAGTTAATTACTTCAGAATCTGTATTAAATGAGAAAATCACTGAAGTTAAGAAGTATGTTAAGGATGAGATAACTAAGATTACTGGTGCTGCTGGTGATTTAAGTTATTTGGTAGCATTTAAACCTGATGCAACAGGTAGTTCTACTGGAACATTCTCTTATTTGGTACCTAGTGCTCCAGATGCGGATGGTAACATTA
Source organism: Myroides profundi (assembly GCF_000833025.1). NCBI lineage: Bacteria > Pseudomonadati > Bacteroidota > Flavobacteriia > Flavobacteriales > Flavobacteriaceae > Myroides > Myroides profundi. Next base: position 2,848,058 of record NZ_CP010817.1, on the reverse strand, counting down.
CGTATTCTAAGACAGAAATTACTTTAAAGGATTTAGTTCTTATGAGTGAGACAAAAACTTATATGAGAACTGAAATGCATGATATTAAAGATCCAAAAGATGCAACTAAAACTATAAACGTAGTTAAGGCATATTGGTATTTTAATGAACAAGCAGTAAGTACTTGGTTGAAAGTAGATGGTAATGATATAAAAGATATTTTAGATCCAGTTAAAGGTATTGCGTTAGATACTAATATAGCAGGAGTGTTTAAAATTGACGTAATCGATGCTGTTAATAATAACTGGTCTGATTTATTTGAAAAAAATAAAGAATATATCAAAGAGTTCTTAAAAACAACTCCAGGAAATGTCTTTGTTAAAGAAGTAGAGGTTCCTGGTAAACCTGGTGAAAAAACTATAGAAGTTTATTATGTTGATAAAGATGGTAAAGAACAAGTACTTGATATAAACGCATTAGAGACAAAAACTAGAATTACTAGAGGAGCAGTAGGTGCAGATGGTAAAGTGGCTAAGTATGAAGAAGCTATTTTAGTAGAACCAACTACCCCAGAAGCAATTAAAAAAGCAGAAGGTCAAGTAATCTTTAGATATGCAGGAGAGGAGAAAGGTAAATATGACTACTTAAACATTACTGCTGAGGTTAAAACTGCTCTTACACATGAGAGTGTTAAAGAAGAGCTTACTAAATATCTTTCTCAAGGAGGAAGTGTTTATTATGGTGAGCTTGTAGATGGAGATGGTAAAAAAGTCTTGTACAGAATTGAAATAGATGCAACTACAGGAAAAGAAACTAGAGTGCCAATTGATATTAGTGAAAATATTATTCATGAAATCAATACAAATGAAAAAGTAGTAGAGAAAATCAAAGAGAAAACAAAAGTTGTAGTTAATAATGAAACTAATGTACCTACAGGTGAAGTAATTAATGGATATGTTGTATATAAAGCTACAGCTGAGATTAATGTAAATCATTCAGATGGTTATGATTCTGAATTAGCGATTAATACTTATGTACTTACTAAACCTATGAAGTATGTAATTGACGAAGCTACTAATAAAGGTTCTTGGGTTGAGAATAAAGCTGATAAATTTGGTAGATTACTTAAGGCATCAGTGTTAGACAAAACAGGACAAGTATTATTCACTACTGTTACAGATGTAACTACACATGGTGATAATAAATTTAGATTTGCTTTCGGTGTTGGAAACAGTTATTATCCATTAGTAAATGGAGATTATGAGGTTGTTTTTGAATACCTAGGGGCTACAAAACAACAATAATTAAAAATTAAGCACTATGAGAAAGTATTTAATAACATGTGCTGCTCTATTTGGTATGTCCTATATAGGACATGCCCAAGTAGGGATTGGTACACTAAGTCCTTCTGAGAGTACTGTCTTAGACATGCACGCTAAGGATAGAGGGGTGCTTTTTCCAAGAGTTCATTTAACAAGTTTAAATGAATTAGATCCAGTAGTTGGAAAAAAAGGAGACTTAAAGATTAAAGGATTAATTGTATTTAATATTAATCCTAATTTACAAGATAAAGATCTTGCTGGAAAATCTGAGGGGTTTTATGTGTGGTCTGGTACATCTTGGGATAGATTAACAACACGAAGTGAAATTTTAAAGCTAATTGGAGATAACAATAATAGTCAATCTCTAGAAGATATTTGGGCGGTCATTAATCAGCTTATTAATCAAACTAAACCTGGAGAATCTTTGAAAGGAACTTCTGTGGTATTGTATGATTTTGATAAAGAGCAATTTTATACATTAGTTAAAGATGATAAAGGTAACGTTGTTAGTTCTGAGGTTGTTGACTTGACGAATGTAATCCAAAAAGCAGAAACTAAATCTTCTATTAATAGAGGGGAAGTTATGGTTGATGGGCAAAAACCAGAATTAGTTAAATCCTTAAATTATGACCAGACTAAGTTGAAGAAAGGTCAGATTTTCTATGAATATTTAGGAGAAGAGAGAGATAAAGATGGGAAACAAATTCCTTTTTATCTTGATATAACAGGAGATGTTAAGAAAGCCATTACTAATAATCAAGAGGTACAACAAATTTTTGAAGAGACAGTAAATAAGTTTTTGACAGAAGGAGGTAATGTGTTTTTTGGTGATCATGATGATGATAATAGTACTGATGAAGTTCTTTATACATTTGTAATGAATCCGACTACAGGGAAAAGAGAGAAAAAGATTATTAATTTAGCTGAGACTATTCGTGAGATTTTCAAGCATGAAGTTGTTACGACTGAGATTCGTGAAGCTCTTGGTTATAATATTACGGAAAAGGCAGTTAGTACAGGTAATAAAGTAAATGGAAAGATGATTTACATTTACTCAGGTTTAACTTCAGTAGAAGATTTTAATGCTGAAACAAGTGGAGTTGCATTACCTGTAGAATACAACAGTAAAGCAATCGATGTTTTTGAGATTCAGTTGTATAATAAACTGGGGTATTTAGAAAAAACGGGTATTACTGACGTTGAAGTAAAGGGTGGTAAAATTGATTTTTCTCTTGGGTCAGGAGGTTTGTATACTTCATTGCCTAAAGGAGATTATAAAGTAGTAGTACAATTTGTAGTTAAATAATACCCTATAAAAATATAGAGTAGTAAAAGCCTTTAGAAAGTATAAAGGCTTTCTCTTTTTTTTTAAAACAAAAAGGTCTTAAGATTATTTCTTAAGACCTTTTATGTTATTTAACTTGGTAAGTACCTATTGGTGTTGTGTAGTTTTTATAGATGAAGTCTACTCTACCATTACCTGCATCTTTAGGAATTTCAAAGTGTACTTCTGTTGGTGTTACTTTGAAAATATATGCAGGAATTGGTGTGTCAGATTCTCCTGGTTGTAACGCGCGTGTTCCTTTTTCAGCATTTGTTTTTTTACTTGGTAATTTTTTAGTAAAATTGATTGTGTATTCTCCAGCTTTACTTTCATCAAAACCTTTTCCTTTTAAAATAGCTGTATCACCAGGTTGTTTATTTGAGAAATCAACATTGTTTATTTGCTCTGGATATCCTGTAGGTTTTGGGTCATTCTTACTATTGTCATCGCTAGAACAGCTTACAACGCTCAAAGAGATTGAGGTAACAAGGAATAAAAAAAGTTTTTTCATAAAATTGATTAGTTAATTGTTTAGAACTCTAAAGTAGTATCTTTTTTTATTCTAACAAATTATTGTGCTTTTTTTATTAGTTCATTTAGTATTGAATTAAGCCCTTCTGAGGCTGTGTTTTTTAGTACTGTTAATTCGCAAGGAGTATGTTGAACTAATGCAGGGTTAGTGTCTATATAATAGGCTTGAGCATCTGATCTAGCGTAAGATATTAGTGAGGCTGCAGGATACACTTGCATAGATGTTCCTATGATGATGATGATATCTGCTGCTTCTACTAAAGGAATAGCTTTTTCTAGTTCAGGAACCATTTCTCCAAACCAAACTATATGAGGCCTTAAGGAGTGGCCGAATTCGTTAGAATCATCTGTTAAGAGATCTTTTGACCAAGGGTATATTAGTTTTTCATTCTGTTCGCTACGCACTTTTAATAGTTCTCCATGTAAATGAATAATATTATTAGATCCTGCACGCTCATGAAGATCATCTACATTCTGAGTGATGATACTTACATTGTAGTATTGTTCTAATTGAGCTAGAATATAGTGAGCTTTATTGGGTTGACAACTTAAGAGTTGGCGTCTGCGATTATTATAAAATTGCAAGACTAATTCTTTGTTTTGTTGCCACCCTTGAGGTGAAGCTACCTGCATAACATCATGCCCTTCCCATAATCCATCAGCATCTCGGAATGTTTTAATACCACTTTCTGCACTCATTCCTGCGCCTGAAAGGACGACTAATTTTTTTTCCATAATATTCTTACCTTTGCAATTGTCTTAAAAATAAATATATAATGAATATTTCAAATAAGCTATTTCAGGACGTTGATTATTTAGAATACTTAGAGACTTTCTTGACTGAAAATAGAGTAGAACGTTTTAAAGAAGTTTTAAAAGATCGTACAAATCATTTTACTGTTGTAGCTGAAGATGTATACCAATTACATAATACGAGTGCTGTAATGCGTAGTTGTGAGGTTTTTGGTGTACAAGACTTGCATGTTATAGAACAAAAATTTGGAAAGCGTATAGATAAAGAAATAGCGTTAGGTGCTGAGAAGTGGGTAGACATTCATCGTTATGCTTCTATACCTACAGCCATTGAAGATATCAGAAAAAAAGGCTATCAGATTGTGGCAACTACTCCTCATGTAGAAGCGAATCATTTAGAAGACTTTGATATTAGTAAGCCTTCTGCTATATTTTTTGGTACAGAAAAAAATGGGCTGTCTCCTGAAATCATAGAACAGGCAGATGCTTATATTAAAATACCGATGGTCGGTTTTACAGAAAGTTTGAATATATCAGTATCAGCTGCAATTATTATTCAGAATCTAACTACGAGAGTAAGAAACTCAGATGTGGATTGGAGGTTAAAAGAAGAAGAAATACTTGCAAAAAGAATTGATTGGGCTAGAAAGTCTATTAAAGATATTGATTTTGTAACTGAACGTTACTTAGAATCTAAGCAATAATATAAAACAAAAAACTCCTTCAATTGAAGGAGTTTTTTGTTTTATATAGGTGTTGGTTTTATTTAAGTACTAGGATTGCTCTTCTTACGTAGTTTCATATTGATGAACTCTACAGCTAAGGAGAATGCAATAGCAAAATATAAATAACCTTTTGGTACAGCTCCTATTTCTTGCCCAGCCAATACAGCATGTGAGATGTGCATACTCTCTGTAGTAAGCATGAATCCAATTAATATTAAGAATGAAAGTGCAAGAATCTGAATAGAAGGGTTCTTATTAACAAAGTTACCTACAGGTATAGCAAACAACATCATCACTCCAACAGAAACAATAACTGCAGCAATCATAATATATAGAGCTCCTTGTAAGCCATTGGTCATACCTACAGCTGTTAGAATACTATCAACAGAGAATATAATATCAATCATTAAGATCTGCATGATAATGTTACCAAATGATTTAGTAGCTATTTTTTTTGCATTAGGGGCTTCATCTATAGGATGATGGTCATGGACATGAGCTACCTTTTCATGTATCTCTTTGGTCGATTTATAAATCAAGAAGATTCCTCCTCCTAATAAGATTAATGCTTGACCATTGAAGTCTGCGCTAAACCAACTCCAATTGATACTAAATAAAGGTTTTTTCATAGCGATAAGCCATGTAACACCAAACAATAATCCAATACGCATAAACATGGCTAAAAACAGCCCTATTTTTGTTGCTTTTTTGCGTTGTTCTTCAGGTAGTTTACCTGTGACGATTGAGATGAAGATAACATTGTCTATTCCTAAAACAATTTCTAAGAATGTCAATGTAATAAATGCTACTATAGCATCTGCAGTTAAAAATACTTCCATAGTATTTAGTTGTGGATTAGATTATAAATCAGCTATTTTTTTAATAGTTCCTCTTTCTCTTCTTGCATCTCCTACATACCCGTATTCAAAAGTACATAGATCTCCGTCCGTAGTAATTATCTTAATGCTAACAGGCTTTTTATCAGCCATAGTCTTAGGATTAAGTTTCTCTAAGATAAACTCGCAATCGTTTACCCAACGTATAGCAGCACTATCTGTTTTACCTTCGAATGTTTCTATTTCTAATTCTTCAGTTCTAATGAAAGTAGAAACTTTCTTTTCTCCATTAATTTCAGCAGTAAATTCGAATTTACCTGTTTTAAATTTAGCACAATTTCTTTCTTGATTATAACAAGAGGCTAATAAAAATAAAAAAGGTAAAAAGTAAAGTAGTTTAGTTTTCATGTTTTTAATTTCCAAAAAGTGATTTTATAATAGTTTGTAATCCTTTAAAAAATAATAGCATAGAAGTTAAGCATATTAAACATCCTAAAATAAGTATAGGATAGAAAAAAGGATGAGCTTGATTTTTTAAAGAACTATGGATAACGATAGGGCCTAAAAACATAAGGGGTAAAGTAATCATTAAGTATTTTACACCTTTGCTCAACAGTTTTCGATCAGTTTGTGGTTCTTCCATTATTTAGTTGATTTAAAACTTTCTATTGCTAAGCGGACATTCTGATATTGGTCTAAAAGTCCTTTAGCAATAGTATAGTCTATATTTAATTCATTTATAATCATTTGTATTCCTCTTTCTTGTAGTTTAGCATTAGTCATTTTCATATCGACCATTTTATTGCCTTTTACTCGACCAATTTGTATCATACTACTAGTTGAGATCATATTAAGAATAAGTTTCTGAGCAGTACCAGCTTTCATACGAGAGCTACCTGTTACAAATTCAGGTCCTACGATTACCTCTATAGGATAATCAGCTACTTCAGCAAGAGGACTTTGAGGATTACAAGTTATACAACTTGTTGTGATTTTATTTTTTTGGCATTGTTCTAATGCTTTAATAACATAGGGAGTAGTACCAGATGCGGCGATACCAATGACAATATCTTTTGAATTGACATTGTACTGTTGTAAATCTAACCAACCTTGTAAAGGATTGTCTTCTGCATTTTCTACAGCATGTCTAATGGCGTGATCTCCTCCAGCGATGATTCCTATAACTAAATCAGGTGATACTCCATAAGTAGGAGGGCATTCTGAAGCATCTAGGATTCCTAATCGTCCTGAAGTACCTGCTCCAATGTAGAATAGTCTTCCTCCATTGTTTAATTTAGAAACAACTTGTGTTACTGTCTTTTCTATTTGAGGAATTGCTTTTTCTACAGCTAAGGGAACAGAAAGATCTTCTTGATTGATATTAGACAATAATTCTTGGATAGACATCTTGTCTAGATTATCATAATTAGAAGATTGTTCTGTAATTTTTATAAAACTCACTTTTGAATAGTTTTTAAAAAAGTATGAACACAAAAGTAAGCAAAATAGTTTACTAACCCTTATTTATGTAGTAGAGGAACGATATAATTTTATGCCAAAAAAGCGGATTATCAAAGAGAGAAATTTTCTTTAAAATTATATTTATTCTTTTATTAAGCTAGGTAAGTATTTCTTTACTAAAGAATAAGGAGTTATTTAATGTCATTAGTTCTAAAATGATAAAATAATACTAGTAAATAATTTTTTGTGTTGTGAGAAATGAATTACTTTTGCAGAGAGTAAACTGCCTTATCGCTACTTTCAGTAATGAAAATAGAGGAAAGTCTGGACACCATAGGGAGGCATAATGGGTAACGCCCATCCTTGGTTTGCCAAGAGGACAAGTGCAACAGAAAGTATGTACAGGTAATGCTGTAGTGAAACCAGGTAAACTCTATGCGGTGAAATGTCATGTATATTTAGCGTTTGAGGGTGCCCGCCCGATGCTTTAGGGGTAGGCAGATAGAGCTATCGAGTAATTGATAGCCGGGATAAATGATAAGGGGGTACTTCGGTACTTACAGAATCCGGCTTATAGGTTTACTCTTTATTTTTAGTATCTATTAGGTACTAAAAAAGGACTATTATCTAAGATAATAGTCCTTTTTTTATATGTTAGTATGAGATTTATTCATCATCGTCTTCATCCTCCTCATCTTCTAGCTCGTATTCAAAGAAGGTAAATACAGAACCACCATAGTTTTTTTCGAAAGAGAAATGTTCTAAATGATCCATTTTAGTAAACTTAGAGTGTTCTATAACAACCATACCTTGCTCATCAACAAGTCCTTTCTCAAAAATATCCTTTAGTATTTTCTCAAATTGTTCTTGGGTAAAATCATAAGGAGGGTCGGCAAAAACGATATCATAAGAAGCCTGATGCTTCTCTATAAATTTAAATACGTCAGACTTTAGTGGGATAATATTAAGGTCTAGTTCTTTTGCTGTTTTCTTTATAAAGTTAACGCAACCCATATCACCATCCACACTTACGATAGATTCAGCTCCTCTAGAAGCAAATTCATAACTGATGTTTCCTGTACCTGCGAATAGGTCTAATATGGTTAGTTCACTAAAATTAAAGTGATTATTTAGAATATTAAATAGAGATTCTTTACTCATATCCGTTGTAGGGCGGACAGGTAGATTTTTAGGGGGCGAAATACGTCTTCCTTTTAGTTTTCCTGATATAATTCTCATGAATGGAATAAAATGTAATATTGTTTAGGTACTTGATGATGTAATAAAAGATCATCACTAATAAAAAAATTATTATCTACTACATTGACTTCTCGAATGTAGATGTATGCTTGTTCATAATATGAGTCATCCGTATCTACTCTTCCCATCAAATAGAGTGGGTTTGACTCTGTATTTAATTCTAATTGTTCATAAGTAAACAAGATGTAATAAATAAAGTCTTGCGCTGTCTGATATTGAAATGAATTAAAGAATATCAATTCACCATTGCAAACTATTACTAATTCAAAGTGATCCTTTTGTAAAAAAGCATAAACTTCTTTTTGAGTATTTTTACTTGACTTTTTAAGTAAAATCTCTACTAGTAATGTATTAATGTTGTGATAAGTAAAGCTTCCAAATTTATCAATTAAATAATTATTGATATTGACATAAGGAACATACACATTATTAAGCGAATTACTTTCTAACTCATCATAGGCAAAGAAATCTGTTGAGAATACTTTGGTTGAATATTGAAGGTAATGCCCCATAGAATCTTCATTGAAGAGTTCTCTCGGAATAAAAGTATTAAGTGTATTATCATGTAGTACAATTACTTCATCGTATCTATCTGTTAATTCTATATGCTTTTGAAAAATTTTATCTAACTGTTCCTCTATAGATTTAGTTTGAGAAATAGCTTCAGATGCAAAGTGAATAATCTCATGTGCTAATTTGTCTTTAATAGCAAAAGAGAATTTATTTAAAGAAACTTGTATTAAAAGTTTATGGTAATTCTTTGACATCGTGAGTTTAAAATATGAATTTCGAATATAGGCAAAATTACACTTTTTTATTGCAATCTTCTAGTCAAGGGATAAAAAGCTTAGTATCTTTGGCATACAATAGATAAAAAAGAATATACAACTATGATAGGTCAACAGTTTTATAAACTACTCCGTCAGAAATTTCCTTATGATTTAACGTTAAAGCAAGACATTTTTCTTCAGAAGATTGCTGATTTTGTTACAAATGACACACAAGATGAATTGTTTGTATTAAAAGGATATGCGGGTACTGGTAAAACTACATTGTTGTCTACCGTAGTTAATGAGTTGAGAAGCGTTAATAAGTTCTCTGTGATGCTTGCGCCTACTGGACGTGCGGCTAAGGTAATTAGTAATTATTCTAATCGATCTGCTTTTACCATTCATAAGAATATTTATTATCCTAAACCTAGTAAGGCAGGTGGCGTGTTTCAATACACGATGCGTCATAATAGAAATCGAAATACGATATTTATAGTAGATGAGGCTTCTATGATAGGAGATGCTAGTGCAGGAGATACCTCAATGTATCCACATGGATCACTGTTAGATGACTTAGTGTATTATGTGTATTCAGGGTTTAATTGTAAGTTGATATTGATAGGAGATACAGCACAGCTGCCTCCTGTAGGAATGAATATCAGCCCTGCATTAGATATAGATCAGCTAGGTTTTCATTATAATATGGATATTCAGCATATAGAATTAGATGAAGTAATGCGTCAAGAAGGAGATTCAGGGATCTTATATAATGCCACAGAATTGCGTTTAGCTATTGGATCTTATTTTGCGGATACCTTTCAGTTCCAATTACAAGGTTTTAAAGATATAGTACGTTTAGTAGATGGATACGATATTCAGGATGCGATATACTCTTCGTATTCTAATAGTGGGCCAGAAGAGACTACTTTTATAGTTCGGTCAAATAAGAGAGCGAATGCGTATAATCAACAGATCAGAGCTCGTATTTTAGATAAGGACAGTGAGATATCTGCAGGAGATTTATTGATGGTTGTGAAGAATAATTATTTTTGGCTTAAAGATTCAACTGTTACAGACTTTATCGCCAATGGGGATATCATAGAGGTACTTCAGATTTATAGAACAGTAGAGTTGTATGGGTTTAGATATGCTTCTGTACGAATTAGAATGATTGATTATCCTGATATGACTCCTTTTGATACCATGATATTTTTAGATACTCTGACTAGTGAGTCGCCCGCTCTTACGTATGATCAAATGAATAAACTGTATAATGAGGTTTTATTAGATTATGAAGACGAAATAACCAAGTATCGAAAAATGCAGAAGTTAAAAGAAAACGAGTACTTTAATGCTCTGCAAGTTAAGTTTTCGTACGCTATTACTTGTCATAAATCTCAAGGTGGACAATGGGAAACAGTATTTATTGAGCAGCCTTATTTGCCTGACGGTATAACCGAAGATTATGTAAAGTGGTTATATACAGCGATGACTCGTGCTAAGGATAAATTGTACCTAATAGGTTTTCAAGATGAATATTTTCTTCAAGACTAATAGAGTACTAGTGTAGTATCACACAATTATTATTAACTTCAGTTCGATTAGCAAAAAAACATGTATTAATGTATAATGACATTACTTTAAAGTGATATCTATAGGTGTCAATAGGTTAATGTAAAACAGGCATTAAAATCTTGAAAACTAATACACGAGTTTTGACTTCGATTACTATTTCTGAATTAGATAATAGTGTTCGGCTTGCACTTTTTAGGGGATTACTAGGAGTTTTCTTGGGCTTTCCTTGCCCAGAAGGTGTCTTTCTCGAAGAAAGGTGCAAGAAACCTGCAAGCAATCCTCTAGGAAGTTAGTACAAAATTATCTTTAGTCGATTAAAACATACTGAGTAGAAATAGATTTCTTATGTAATTGTAAAAAACTAATTATTAATCGAACTCAGGTTATTAACAACAACATAGTATATTTGAAAAATAAAAATATTAGAATGAAAGTTATAGCAGTAATACCAGCTCGATACGCATCTACGCGTTTTCCAGCAAAGCTAATGGAGGATTTGGCAGGGAAAACTATTATCCGTCGTACTTATGAAGCAACATTAGCAACAGGGCTTTTTGACAATGTATTTGTGGCTACAGACTCAGATTTGATTTATAATGAGATTATTAATCATGGAGGAAAGGCTGTAATGAGTATCAAAGAACATGAGAGTGGAAGTGATCGTATAGCTGAAGCTGTTAAAGATATAGAAGCAGATATCGTTATTAATGTACAAGGGGATGAGCCTTTCGTTAGTAAAGAGAATCTAGAAAAGTTGATTGATATATTTCAGAGAGATGAGGCCAAGCAAGTAGATTTGGCTTCTTTGATGACACCAATTAATGAATGGAGTATAATAGAGAATCCTAATAATGTAAAGGTTGTCGTAGATGATACTAATACTGCATTATACTTTTCTCGTTCTGTAATTCCTTATCCTAGAGATAAGGAGGTGAACGTACAGTACTATCAACATATAGGAGTATATGCTTTTAGAAAAGAAGCTTTGCTTGAGTTTACAACTTTGCCAATGAAGTTTTTAGAAGCTTCTGAGAAGTTAGAACAGTTGAGATACTTAGAGTATGGAAAACGTATTAAAATGGCAGAAACAAAGCATTTAGGTATAGGTATTGATACTCCAGAGGATTTAGAAAGAGCTAAAAAAATCATAGCTGATAATCCAGAATTAAGATAAAAAAAAGAGGCTTTAAAATAATTTTATTTTAAAGCCTCTTTTTTTTATATAGTAGAATTGGTTATTTCTTCTTTGTTTTCTGTTTCAGTATTTACTTCTTGAGTATTGTTACTGTTTGTATAATTTTGATAAACAGGAGTAGGGATAGGAACTTCTTTTCTCTCAATAGGAACTTTGATTATAGTCTCCCATTCTGCTGCTAATCTAGAGTCAATAACAGACTTCTTAAGCAGTAAGATAATAGGTTCATCAGGTAGAATGTTTAATTCTTTATCACTAATTTCTGTTCTAGTCTTACGCATTGCTTCTGGTAAGAATGTGTAATAACCGATTAGTGTTGATTCAAAATAACTCTGTTTATCAAGAGTGTCTATTTTATACTTTTCTTCTTCATTTAGATATATATTACCTTTAATAGGTAAGGCAAATCTATATGTAAGTGTGCTTTGCGTTTTTGAGTTATTTAGTATTAAATAGGGATCTCCTGCTATTTCTATTTGGTTAGTAGAACAGAATTCAGATAAGTCCTTATTTAAGGCTAATAAGTCTTCATTTAATGTGCCTATAGAAGAAGAAGCTTCTAGGTATAGGTATTCAATACTAGGAGTTGATTTGACTGCATCTAGTTTTACTTCATATTCTTTATACTGTTTAATAAAGTAAACAATGAAAGCATCAATATTTTTGTTAAGACTATTAGTTGCTACTTGGTTAGGTGATCCTTTAAAAAAAGAAGTAAACTTTGTTTGCAGGTCTAAAGTCCCATTAAAAGTAAAAGTGATTTGTGTTTTATTTTGTTGACCTTTTAATCTCCAAATAATATTTGATATTTTATTATCATTTAAGATGTCTTGAGATAAGCTATCGTATGGATGGCTATATTCTGCTCTTATTGTATAAGACCCTAAATTTTCTAGTTCTATTTGGTATGTTCCATTATTAGATTTTTGAGACTTCATCCAGTCTGTCCAGTTATCTAAATCGTTGACATAATTATAGACTATTTCCTTCGGCGCATCCACAGTGAATGTCCTTTCTACTTTGTATTCTGGACTTTGAGTAAGTATAAATACAAATAAGGATACTAATGGTAGTAGTAGTAAAAGAGAGAAATACTTTAGAATTTTCATAACAGATAAAAGCTATATTAATTTACTTCAAAAAGTTTTTTAAAATAAATAAAGAACCTATAAATGATAAAAAGGCAACTAATACCCATAGTCTATTTTTATAATAGATACGGTGTAGTTTTATATCTTTTCTATACATGATAATCATGACAATAGTAAAAGCGATAATGAAAAATATAGCAAACTTAAGTTGTCCTGGTGTAAACATAATTATTTTTTAGCAAAAATAGTCAAAAGAGTTAGATTGTAGATAAAAAAAACGGCAGAATTACTGCCGTTTTTTGATAGGGTAAAAGTACCTTTAGATTAGATTTTTTCTGTCCATCCAAAAGTATCTTCAATATTCTTTTGTTGAATTCCTTGAAGAGCTGTTTTTAATTGAATTGCAAATGAATTCTCATCTGCTACTTCTGGTAATCCATAATAGTTATCTTGGAAAGCAAATCCTTCGATTTGACCTACTGTAACTGCTGTACCTGCTCCGAAGATTTCTTTTAATTCTCCTTTAGCATGTGCATCAAGTAAATCTTGAACAACGATAGATTTTACTTCTACATTGATTCCTTTACTCTTAGCGATGTCTAATAAACTTTTTCTAGTTACACCATCTAAGATTCTTTCGCTAGTAGGAGCTGTGATTAAAGTATCTCCAATTCTGAAGAATACGTTCATAGTACCAGCTTCTTCTAATTTAGTGTGAGTAGCATCATCAGTCCAGATTACTTGTTGGTATCCAGCTTCCTGAGCTAATTTAGTTGGGTAGAATTGTCCAGCATAGTTACCAGAACATTTAGTGTAACCAACACCACCATTAGCAGCACGGCTATAGTGTTCAGCGATTTGAACTTTTACTTTTCCTGAGTAGTAAGTACGCGCAGGAGAACAAATGATGCAGAACATAAATTCGCTAGATGGTCCAGCTACTACACCTTCGTGAGTTCCGATCATGAAAGGACGGATATATAATGCATTTCCTTGTCCTTGTTTAACCCAATCTCTATCAAGGTTGATTAACGCTTTTAATCCATCTACGAATCTCTCTTCGTCGATATGTGGCATAGCCATACGCTCAGCAGATTTGTTGAAACGAGCCCAGTTCTCACGTGGACGGAATAACCATACATCTTCATTTGCATCTTTGTATGCTTTCATTCCTTCAAAGATAGCTTGTCCATAGTGGAACACATTTGTTGAAGGAGCAAAAGACATTGGTCCGTAAGGTTTGATTTCTACTTGTCCCCATTTACCATCTTTGTAGTGGCAAACTAGCATATGGTCAGTAAATACAGAACCGAACTTCAGGTTATCGAAGTCAACTGATGCTATTTTTGATTTTTCTACTTTCTCAATAGAAAAAAGGTTGTTTGTTTCTAAACTCATTTCTTATAATGTTTTTTTAATTGTCTGTTTACTTATGCTTGCAATGTATTAAAAAAGCAACACATTACAAAATTATCAAAAAAAGTACTCAAAAATAGTTTCTTGTTGAACTTTATCTAAAATGCTGTGATAAATATTGTTTAATCGAAATTATTTACTGAAATTATAATAATCCATGAAAGATGTTTAGATAAACTAATTCTTTTTGATTTATTTTTTTGACTTAATTTTGGTCTACTGAATACTTAAATTTTTTATCATGATTAGAATCGTTGCTTCTTTAAGCATAATGGCTTTCATTTTGACAGGGTGTAAAAATGAAAAAGAGGCTAACTCTACTATTGCGGATGTACAGAAGACATACGAATATTTTGGAGATAGCATAGTGATGGCAGATGTTCTTTCTAAAGAAGCTATGCTTAAGAAATATCAAGAATTAAAAGAAGGGGATACGATTAAAGTACAATTCGAAACAACTATTAATGATGTATGTCAGAAGAAAGGTTGTTGGATGAATGTAGAGTTACCAGGAGAAAAGAAAGGATTTGTACGTTTTACAGATTATGGTTTTTTTGCTCCTATGAATGCCGCTGGACATGAAGTTGTAGTAGATGGTAGAGCGTTTATATCTGTAGTATCTGTAGATGAATTAAAACATTATGCTAAAGATGCTGGTAAGTCTGAAGAAGAAATAGCTGCTATCACAGAACCTAAAGTTACTTATGCTTTTACAGCAGATGGTATTGCTATTAATAAAAATAAGTAATAGAAGGTGAGAAGTAAATCAATATTGTGTCTTGTTTTATTAGTATTCTCAGTTTTGTTATCTTGTAAAAAAGAAACTAAACAAATAGAAGATAATAAAGAATCTGTGACGAAAGATACAACTGCTTTTAAGATGTATAATATGGCTCCGATGGCCTCTCTTATGGAAGAGATGTATGCTCAAGGGGTGTTTTTAAAGGCTGAGATAGAACAAGGAAAGAAAGAATTAGGAGCTTTGCCTGATAAACATAGAGATATACTTACTGCTAAGATGACAGATCCTAGTGATAGAGATATGTTTTTTACTGAACAGGCAGAGCAGTATTTAAAGTTAGAGCAGATTCTCTATCAAGACAATGAAGGTGATAAAGTACAACAGTTTAATGAGATGATAAACTCATGTTTAACATGTCATCAAAAGAAATGTGGAGGGCCTATTCCTAGGATTAAAAAATTATTGATACAGTGAAAAGAAAAATAGTGACAACCTCAGATGGCTCTACATCTATTGAAATTGAAGAATGGGGAGAAACGTACCATTCTATTCATGGCGCGATTCAAGAGGCAAGACATGTCTATATAGAAAGAGGTTTTGATAAGATAGATAAAACTACTGTTAAAGTATTAGAAATGGGGTTTGGTACAGGACTAAATGCTTTTTTAACGCTAGTAGAGGCTAGAAGAAAGGGTAAAATAGTAGAGTATCATAGTATTGAAGCTTTTCCAGTGACAGAACAAGAAGGCGCAGCATTGGATTTTAGTGCTTTATATGACAGAGATGGAGATGATATCTTGTTTAAACAGATACATCAGTGTACTTGGGATGTTTCTCATGAGGTTACAGCAGAGTTTACGTTGCATAAGATCCATAGTACCTTTGAAGAAGCAGTAGTCAATCAGTCTTATTTTGATGTTATTTATTTTGATGTTTTTGGATATCAGTTTCAACCAGATTTATGGTCTGTAGAAATATTCCAAAAGGTTTATGACGCACTAGGTGATACAGGTGTTATAGCTACTTATGCATGCAGAGGACCAATTAAAAGAGCAATGAAAGCAGTTGGTTTTGTGATAGAGAAGGTACCTGGGCCACCTGGTAAAAGGGAGATGTTAGTCGGGTATAAAGGATAATCTACTTCCATAAAATGACAAAGAAGGAAAATATACTGTCAATTATATATTTATTTAATCATGAATAATATTAGTTATTTATTCGATTTTAGATTAACACTAATGTGCTTTTTTAGGTTTTTTGTGGTTATTTTTTTGTTATTCTAGTATTAATTTTATGTAATTAAATATCTTTTAAGGTTAAGCTTTGTATTATGTTTTTTGTTTTAACAGAAAGTGTGTAAGTTTGTTCATAGAAAAAGAAAAAAATTGTAGTTATGAACAAACGAATGATGTTAGAGTACACTACTCATGTACTTAAGAATGTCAGTTTTGATTCTGCATTGTTCTTTAAAGAATTAGAAAAAGCAATGCACACATTATTACCTTATGATGTAGAACAATTAATGATTTGGGTTAATGAGTTTTTAAGCGAACAACCTAATCTTAAAGCAGAACTGTCTTTATTAGACAGTGAAATAATAGAAGAGCTTGCCTATGCATAGGGCAAGCTTTTTTTGTTTATACTAGAATTAAGTACTTAAAAACGACTCATTGATTATTTAATTTATATTTTTACCGAACTAGAAAATTATACAGAATGAAAAAAGTAGTTTTATTAGCCATAATGTCTTTAGGAATATTAGTTTCTTGTAAGGATAAAAATGTAGAACAAGGAGAGAATAGTACTGTAGAGCATAATGATGTGCCTGAAGTAACTGAAATAGATGCTTCTGAAGAGGTGAAGGTATTATATGTAGCTTCTAAACTGGATGAGTGTGCAGGTATTGCTCCTAAAAAATGTATGATGGTCAAAGAAGAAGAGGACGCGCCTTGGGAGCTAATGTATCAGGAGATAGAAGGATTTAATTATGAAGAGGGGTATGAGTATAAAATAGAGGTGAAGCGAGTAGATATAGCTAACCCTCCTGCTGATGCGCCATCGTTTAGATATGTTTTAGTGACTGAAATCTCAAAAGAAAAAAAAGCATAACGCTATGGAAGATATCGTTTTAATGGATGATCGCGTCATTCTTAAACCACTAGAAGCATATAATTATAATGATTTAGTAGGGTTTGCAACTAACGAACCTGAAATATGGAAATATGCTACTGTAGGGGTAGAAGGAGCTGAAGGAATGAAAAAGTATATTAGCCAAGCGATTGAAGATAGAAATAATGGTAAAGCGTATCCTTTTATTGTTTTTGATAAAAAAACAGAAGAGTATGTTGGCTCTACGCGATTTTATAATATTGATCACAAGAATAAAACGTTATTAATAGGGTATACGTGGTATAGTAAACTTGCTCAAGGGACAGGAGTGAATAAGCACTGTAAGTATATGATGTTTAAATATGCTTTTGAAGTTATGGGGATGGAAAGAGTAGAGTTTAGAGTAGATAATACGAATGAGAGAAGTAAAGTAGCTGTTCAGAGTATAGGTTGTACGTTAGAAGGGGTATTGAGAAGTGAAATTATTATCCACAGCGGTAGACGTAGAGATACTGCTATATTTAGCATACTAAAAGAAGAATGGTTTAGTCATGCTAAAAAGGAGCTAGAAGCAAAATTATAAGAACAAAAAAGACGATTTAACCAAATCGTCTTTTTTATTATATTTTATCAATAACCTTACGGCGTTCTGCTCCTGTAGTTTTAAAGTGAGTAGGAGTTAGCCCTGTTACCTTTTTAAACTGTTTGCTTAAGTGAGCTACACTGCTATAATTTAATTGATAGGTTATTTCTTTTAGGCTTAACTCATCGTATACTAGAAGTTCTTTTACTTTCTCTATTTTTAATTGGATAAAGTATTGCTCTATTGTAGTAGATTCTAATTGAGAAAATAACAGGCTTAGAGCGTGATAATCCATTTGCATTTTATCTGCTATATAAGCAGATAGTGGTACTTGTAGATTAGCATTGTGTTTTTGTACTAATTCTATCAAGACAGTTTTTACTTTATCTACTGTTTTACTTTTTTGATTGTCTAGGAGTTCAAAACCTATCTTTTGTAATTTCGCTTCTACTTCTTTTAGCTGAGAAGAGTTTAAGTCTTCTTGTATTTCTATTTCTCCTAGTTCTATTTTAGTAGGGGTGTATTTTGCTTCTGTTAGTAGATTGTCTACTGCCATTTTACACCTTTCACAGACCATGTTTTTTATATATAATTTCATCTGAAATATCCATTTAGAAACTCAAAGATACTAAATCACATTTGAACAAAATATATAGGAAGAATATAGTTTGGAGCCCAAAGCGTTATTTTTAACTTTTAGTATTTAGTTGGTTTTATAGTAAATAATCATTGTTTTGCTATTTTTTTGATATAATTAGTATTACTCAAAGTGAGAATCAATATGTTTCTTCACACTTAGATAATTCGGTGGTATAGTAGTGTATAGCTCTGTTTTCAATAGTTGTATTTGTTACCTTTACTCATGATGATTAACTATTAAGTAACAATATGAAAATTTTTAACGCAGCACAAATACAAGCATTAGATAAGGAGACAGTATCTAATCAATATATATCTTCATTTAAACTTATGGAGAGAGCAACGACTAAAGTCTTTGAGAAGTTGCAAACTAGATATAAGTTATACCAAACATCCTTTGTTATTTTTTGTGGAACAGGAAATAATGGTGGAGATGGACTAACACTAGCTAGATTATTAAAAGAAGGAGGAGCTATGGTGAAGGTTTTCTTGGTGCAAACTAAGAAATATAGTCCTGATAATGCTCAGAATCAAGATCTATTAGAAGATAGAGATATCAATGTAGAAAAGTTTAATACGAAGAGTAAATTAAAAGTAAAGAAAGATGATGTTATCGTAGATGCGTTATTTGGTATAGGATTACATAGTCCTTTAGATGAAGAGTGGCGTCCTATTTTTGACTTTTTAAACGAAACACCTTGTCTAGAGAGAGTTTCTATAGATATGCCTTCTGGGTTATTAGCAGATGTGACAACACCAATAGAAGCTATTGTATTTAAGGCTGATGTAGTATATACGTTTCAATTGCCAAAAACAGCTTTATTACTATCTGACGCTAAAGAATATGTCAAAGAACTAGAAATATTAGATATAGGATTAGATTTAGATTATATAGAGAGTACTAAGTCGGATGCTTATTTTGTTGAACAAGAGAAGGTGAGAAACTTAGTGAAATCAGGAACTAAGTTTAGTAGTAAGGATGACTTTGGTAGAGTAATACTAATCGGAGGAAGTAAAGGAAAGATAGGAGCGATGACTTTAGCAAGTAAGGCTGCTATGAACACAGGAAGTGGAATAGTAACGACTTATGTACCAAATTGTGGATATACTATTTTACAGACAGCGATACCTGAAGTCATGTGTGATACATGTGCTGGAGAAGACTATATAAAAGTATTTCCATCTGTAGAACATTATGATGCAGTAGGAGTAGGATGTGGTTTAGGATTACATAAAGATACAGCTACTGCTTTAGTTACTTTTTTAAAAGATAATAAGGATAAGAAATTAGTAATAGATGCTGATGCTCTTAATATTATTAGTGAGCAGAAGTGTTTAGATAAAGTACCAGTAGAGAGTATTTTAACTCCACATGAAAAAGAACTGAAAAGACTTATCGGTGAGTGGGATAATGACTTTGATAAGATTGATAAAGTAAAGCAGTTGGCTAAAAAGCACAATGTCATCTTTGTATTAAAAGGAGCTCATACAATAACAATAGCACCAGACGAAACAATCTATTTTAACTCATCAGGTAACTGGGGAATGGCTACTGCTGGAGTAGGAGATACTTTGACAGGTATGATAACCTCTTTACTTGGACAAGGTTATACTAGTAAAGAAGCTGCTATAGTAGGAGTTTATTTACACGGATTAGCGGGAGATATAGCTATTGAGAATATCCACCCTCATAGTTTAGTTGCTTCAGATTTAGGTAAAAATATTAGTTCTGCTTATAATCAAATTGCATTATAAACAGCGAATATAAAAATGTAAGGCTACCTCTAAGAGGGTAGCCTTATTTTATTTGTTTAGCTTAGAATAGATCACTGTATCTAAAAATTGACCATCAAAGAACCAGTTTTCTTTTAAATGCCCTTCTTTGATAAAACCGCATTTTTCAAGTACTTTCATAGAACCAATATTCTCTGGATCTAAAAGTGCCTCTATAGAATGTAGTTTCATCGTAGAGAAGCCATAATGGACAATAGCTTGAAGAGCTTCAGTTATATAACCTTTTCCATTAAATTTGGGCAAAGACATATATCCCGTCTCTGCTCTATAATGCTCCAATTTCATACGATAAAACCCAATGGTACCGATCATTGTACCTTCTTCTTTTAGCGTGATTGCCCAATTAACACATTCTTTAGCTGCCATCCTTTCATCTATAGAATGGATATATTGTTTTATCTCTTCTTCTGACTGTGTAATGGGTATAGGGATATACTTCATCACTTCTGGGTCTGTACGCATGGTGTACATCGTATTTAAGTCATTTATGTCTAAACGTCTGAGAATAAGTCTCTCTGTTTCTAGTATAGGAAATATGGTTAAGTCTATATTTAGCATGTTTTCTTGAATTGGTTTAAAAACAAATCTAAATAAAATATGGCATAGACTTGTTGTCTATGCCATATTATATCATTTTTAATAAGTAGATCTATTTAGTTACTTCATCTATTAAGTAGAAGATAGATTTAAAGTTTACGCCTCCATATTCTGTTAGTCCTATTTCACACGTACGACTGGTAGAGAATGCATCCTTCGCATCAGTAGGTATTTGTTCTTTTAAGTGTCTATTACCATGTTTGTTTAATTCAGGGAACGTAAACCCTCTATCTCCTGCAAAGCCACAGCAGTTGCTATCAATATAGTTTACTTTCTCAGCACACAGCTTAGTCAATTCAAGTAACTTGCCTTCTAATCCTATTTTCTTAACAGAGCATACAGGGAATACACTGATTTCTTTTCTTGGGCTCTTAACAGGTAATATAGGCATCACATAATCTAACATAAATTCGATTGGATCGTACATTTTTAGCTTACCACCTTTATGAGCTTCATAGAAGGTATAAAAGCAAGGGCTCATGTCAAATAATACAGGGTATCTACCATCCTCAGTAGCTTTTAATAAAGCAAGTTCTAATTCTGATGATTTAGTATATCCTTCTTCTTTCATTCCTTTACTGCTAAATGGCATTCCGCAGCACATATTATTTACGTTTTCTGGGTATATAATGGTATATCCAGCACGTTTAAGTAGTTCTACTGTTTTAGCTGTTAAATCCATATCAGATTTAGGATAGTCATTAGATTTACCCATTGTTCTATTAATGCACGAAGGGAAGTAAACTACTTTTCTATCCTGTCCAGGATTAACGATAGGTTCTGTTATTTTATGCTTATTGCCTTTAGGCATGGCTACATTCCATTGTGGTATTTTATTACCAGACATCTTACGCATACCACTTGACACACTAGTCATAATCTTATTCCCTAAGATATTTTGGAATACCCCAACGGTGTTTAATGCCTTACGCCCCATGGCAGTAACGCGTTCCATATTTTCTACAAAATACTCAGCATTTTTTCTGTCTTTCTCAGTAATAGCGCTATGACGAATGTCTTTAATGTATTTACCAGTATCTATTTTTACAGGACATGCTAAGGCACATAGTCCATCTGTAGCACATGTTTCATCAGCATAGTAATGAGCACTATTTACTAAGTTCTCTAACTCTTCTGTATCTTTCCCTATAGCTTGTAGTCTTGCTATTTCTCTACCTACCACGATACGTTGTCTTGGTGATAGTGTCAGCCCTTCTGATACACAGTGTGATTCACAGAATCCACATTCTATACATTTATCTACTATTTCGTTGGTAGCAGGAGAAGCTTTGAAGTTCTCTAAATGAACATGAGGATTAACATTGATAATTACACCTGGGTTCACTAAGTTATGTGGGTCAAAGATTGCTTTGACTTTTAGCATAATGTCATAAGCTTGTTTACCCCATTCTTTCTCTACGAAAGGAGCCATATTTCGCCCTGTTCCATGTTCAGCTTTTAATGAACCATCAAATTTATCTACTACTATTTCTACCAGTCCATCCATTAATCGAGCATATCTGTCTATTTCTTCTTGAGTAGAGAAATCTTGTGAGAATACTAAGTGTAAGTTTCCTTCTAAGGCATGCCCAAATAGTACTGCATCATGGTATTGTAGTTCTGCAAACAGATCTTTCATAGCGATGCAAGCATCTGCCAATTTCTCTACAGGAAAGGCAACATCTTCAATGATACAAGTAGTCCCTGTCTTTCTCAATGCTCCTGTAGTAGGTAACAGACCATTTCTTGCTTTCCAATTGAATGCGTATTGTTGAGGCTCTGAAGTGAACTCAAAAGGCTTATAAGTAGGAGTAGAAGCGATAGCCTCTCTGATTTGTTGTTGTTTAGTTGACATTTCCACTTCATTCTCCGCTTGTGCTTCTACCAGTAAGATACATGCTGTCTCTGGTAATGTCTTAAAGTATTCTGGTGCAAGAGCCTCGTCTTCGATAGATTTAATACTATTTCTATCTAATAATTCTACCGCGGCTACAGGACTTTTCTTTAAAAAAGGTACTGCTTGGCAGGCTTTTTCTATGGTTTCAAAAATCATTAATGTACACGCTTTGTGTTTATAATTAATGACTGTGTTATACGTAATATCAGAGATAAAGGCTAATGTCCCTTCAGACCCTATCATAATATGTTTAATGATTTCATAAGGATCGTGATAGTCTATAAACGCATTAAGGCTATATCCTGTGGTATTTTTGATTTTAAACTTGCGCTCTATTCGATCGTATAATGTGCGATCTGTGTGAATAGCATCCCTTAGACGCTCTATTTCTTTGATGATTTCAGAGTGTTTTACTACAAACTCTTTTTTGCTCTCTTCGCTTGCTGTATCTAAGACAGTTCCATCATAAAGAACAATCTTAATATCTGCAATTGTATTATAAGAGTTTTGTGAGGTACCACAGCACATTCCACTAGCGTTATTCGCAGCAATACCACCTATCATTGCAGCATTGATAGAACCTGGGTCTGGGCCTATCTTGCGACCATAAGGAGCTAGGATAATATTAGCTCTTCCTCCAATAATCCCAGGCTGAAACTTCGCTTGAAGCCCATTGTTTAAAATCTCGTATTTCTTCCATTGATGGGTAGCTACCATCAAGATAGAATCAGTTACTGCTTGTCCAGATAGACTTGTTCCTGCTGCTCGGTACGTCACGGCTACATTATGCCTTGTAGCAGTCTGTAGAGTAGCTACAGCTTCTTGATGATTGTGTACTTGAACAACTATTTTAGGAACTAGTTTATAAAAACTAGCATCAGTACCATACGCTAATAGTTGAATCGGATTAGTGATAATTCTATCAGAATCTATGTGATTAGCTAGTTCTTCTTTGAACTTTTGGTATTGTAATGGTAACATACTTTTTATTTTTTAATAGGCTACAATTTACAAAACATCTAAAAAAGATAAGAGAGAAGAGCTTTGTTTATATTGGGTTTAAATAAGATGTGGTAGTTAGAGGTATGGTGATGAATAATGTTTAAATTATAATGTTTCGAGATTGCTTGGGGTTTTCTTGAGGTATTCTTGCACCTTTCTTCGAGAAAAATGCCTTCTGGGCTAGGAAAGCCCAAGGAATCCCCTAGAAAACCTCAAGAAAGTGCAAGGAGAATAAGGTTAGGTTTATATAGAAAGGGTAGTGTAGATCTATAAGAAGGTTGTTCGTCTAAGTTGTTTTATCATAATTTGTTAAGTGCGTAAAAAACTATTTTAAGGAGATTCTAAAAAACAAAAAAAGACCACTATGAAATACAAGGTTTAAATACTACCTTTGCACGAAATTTAGACACACAACAACACAAAGTCATTTAGTATGTATAAAAGCATTATTAAGCCTATATTTTTTAGGTTTGACCCAGAGAAAGTGCATCATTTTACCTTCGGTGCTCTTAAATTCGTGAATAGTATTCCTGGTGTATCCGCACTTATTCGCGCCAATTGTCAAGTAAATGACCCTAGATTAGAGAGAGAAGTATTTGGATTAAAATTTAAGAATCCAGTAGGTCTTGCAGCAGGACTTGATAAAGATGCTAAGTTATACAGTGAATTAGAAAACTTTGGTTTTGGTTTTATAGAAATCGGGACTCTTACTCCAAAAGGACAACCTGGAAATCCTAAAAAGAGATTATTCCGTCTAAAAGAAGACAATGGTCTTATCAATAGGATGGGATTTAATAACGGAGGGATAGAAGAGGCTATTGAGCGTCTAAAGAAGAATAAAGGAACACTGATAGGAGGAAATATTGGGAAGAATAAAGTGACTCCTAATGAACAAGCAAATGAAGATTATGAAATCTGTTTCGAAGCGTTGTTTCCTTATGTAGATTATTTCGTAGTGAATGTGAGTTCACCTAATACACCTAATTTACGTGCATTACAGGATAAAGAACCGCTGAAAGCTCTACTTCATGGCTTACAAGTTAAAAATAATCAGAAAGAGGCTCCTAAGCCTATTTTATTGAAGATAGCACCAGACTTAACAGATGACCAGTTATTAGATATTATAGAGATTGTTACAGAAACAAAAATAGCTGGAGTAATCGCTACGAACACTACTATCGATCGCAGTAATCTGAAGTCTATTCATCAGCAAGAAACAGGAGGACTAAGTGGAAAACCTCTGACGAAGAGAAGTACTGAGGTTATTCGATTCTTATCTGAGAAGAGTAATAAAGCATTTCCTATCATCGGTGTGGGAGGTATACATTCTGCAGAAGATGCGATAGAAAAACTGGAGGCAGGAGCGAGCTTGATTCAGCTTTATACTGGCTTTATATATGAAGGACCAGGCTTGATTAAAAAGATTAATAAAGCCATATTATCTAAATACTAGAATTAATTATGTCAACAGAAGTATTATATACTTTTTTTATAACTTGTTTTTTATTGATTATTACTCCAGGACCGGATATTCTATATGTGGTTTCGCAGAGCATTACCAGAGGACGTAAGTATGGATATGCAGTAGTGGTAGGACAAGTAGGAGGATTATTATTCCATTTATCATTATTTGCTTTTGGGATTTCTGCCTTAATTACACAATCTGAATTACTGTTTAAAGGTGTTAAGTTATTCGGAGCCTTATATCTATTCTGGTTGTCTTATAAAGTATTTCAGGAAGAGAATGTAATCGTCATCGATGAATCTAGTTCAGGACAGAACGATAAGACTTTTATGGGATTTGTAAGAAAAGGATTGCTGATGAATGTCCTAAACCCAAAGGTGATGATGTTCTTTCTAGCTTTGTTTCCTGGGTTTATTACAGAAAGTGCGGGGAGTGTGCAGAAACAAGTTTTTGTACTAGGTACAGTGTTTATTACAGAAGCAGTAGTCATTTTCTTTATCATCTGTACTATAGCAGCTAAGCTGACAGATTATATGAAAGATAATAAATATGTCAACATATTTTTAAAGTGGCTTCAAATCATCGTTTTTAGTGGATTAGCAGTTTTCCTACTAGTAAGCTAAGAAGAAAATAATAGTGAAAAAGGTTCTGAGGATAACATCTTTAGAACCTTTTTTTGTTTTTATGAACTCTATGTGTCAGATAATCAATAGAATGTTGTTCTTAGATAATGAGTAAATAAAATAAAGAAAATCACATTGTAAAATTGTGGCTTTTCATTTATATTTGGATTATATGAAACCAGCAGTAAAAATTATAGAATGTCCTCGTGATGCTATGCAAGGCATTAAGATGTTTATCCCAACAGAAAAAAAGGCACAATATATACAGTCTCTTTTAAGAGTGGGGTTTGATACCATAGATTTTGGTAGTTTTGTTTCTCCTAAGGCTATTCCTCAGATGCAGGATACGGCCGAGTTATTAGCTCAGTTAGACTTGAGTAAGACAGAGAGCAAGCTATTAGCTATTATCGCAAACACGAGAGGTGCAGAACAAGCTGCTGAGCATAAAGAAATCCAGTATTTAGGATTCCCTTTTTCTATATCAGAGAACTTCCAGATGCGTAATACACATAAGACCATTGCAGAATCTATCGTTACTTTAGATGAGATATTGAATATCGCTACTAAGGCGGATAAAGAGGTTGTAGCTTATTTATCTATGGGATTTGGTAATCCTTATGGAGATCCGTGGGATGTGGATATTGTAGGAGATTGGACTGAAAAGCTGTCAAAGATGGGAGTGAAGATTCTTTCATTATCGGATACGGTAGGAAGTTCTACACCAGAAGTGATAGATTACTTATTTAGTAATTTGATTCCAGCTTATCCTAATATTGAGTTTGGAGCACATCTACACACTACTCCTGATAGTTGGTTTGAGAAGATTGATGCGGCCTATAAGGCTGGATGTCTACGTTATGATGGTGCAATAAAAGGATATGGGGGATGTCCAATGGCAAAAGATGATTTGACTGGAAATATGCCAACAGAGAAGATGTTGAGCTACTTTACAGCAAATAAGGTAGATACGAACTTGAGTGCTATGTCATTTGAAAGCTCATACAATGAAGCTTTAAAAATATTTAATTTTTTTCATTAAAGTTTTTTATTAAGTAGAAAAATAGTAAATTTGCGTGCAATTCAACGACATTGCACATGAAAGCACACACAACTAAAATCATCGGTCAAGGACTTACTTACGATGATGTATTACTAGTTCCAAACTATTCAGAAATACTTCCAAGAGAAGTTAGTTTAAAATCAAAATTTTCTAGAAACATTACTTTGAACGTTCCTGTAGTATCTGCTGCGATGGATACTGTAACGGAAAGTGAAATGGCTATTGCTATGGCTCGTGAAGGAGGAATCGGAGTGATTCACAAGAACATGACTGCTGAAGAGCAAGCAAAAGAAGTAAGAAAGGTAAAAAGAGCTGAGTCAGGTATGATCATAGACCCAGTAACTCTTCCTCTTACAGCTACTGTAGGTGATGCGAAAAAGGCAATGGCTGAATTCGGAATCGGAGGTATTCCAATTGTTGATGACAATGGGCTTCTTAAAGGGATCATTACAAATAGAGATATGCGCTTCGAGAAACAAAACGATCGTGCTATCACAGAGGTAATGACTAAAGATAATCTAGTAACTGCTGCTGAGGGTACTACTTTAGATCAAGCAGAAGAAATTCTTCAAGAGAAAAAAATCGAAAAATTACCAGTAGTTAATGCTGATAATAAACTAGTTGGTTTAATCACTTTTAGAGATATCACTAAACTTACTTTAAAACCAAATGCTAATAAGGACAAGTTCGGTAGACTACGTGTTGCAGCTGCTTTAGGAGTAACTGCTGATGCTGTAGATAGAGCTAAATTATTAGTACAAGCTGGTGTAGATGCATTAATTATAGATACTGCGCATGGTCACTCTCAAGGTGTAGTAGGGGTATTAAAAGCGGTAAAAACTGCTTTCCCTGAAATCGATGTAGTAGTAGGTAATATCGCTACTCCAGAGGCTGCTTTATTCTTAGTAGAGAATGGTGCTGATGCTGTTAAAGTAGGTATCGGACCTGGGTCTATCTGTACTACACGTGTAGTGGCAGGTGTTGGGTTCCCACAGTTCTCAGCTATTATGGAAGTAGCAGCTGCTCTAAAGGGAACAGGTGTACCAGTAATCGGTGATGGAGGTCTTCGTTATACAGGAGATATCCCTAAAGCATTAGGAGCAGGAGCAGACTGTGTAATGCTAGGATCAATGCTAGCAGGTACTAAGGAATCTCCAGGTGAAACTATTATCTTCGAAGGAAGAAAGTTCAAAGCTTACCGCGGAATGGGATCTGTAGCTGCAATGAAACAAGGTTCTAAAGATCGTTACTTCCAAGATGTAGAAGATGATGTGAAAAAACTTGTACCTGAAGGAATCGAAGGTAGAGTGCCTTATAAAGGAGAACTTAGTGAGAGTATGTTACAGTTCATAGGAGGTCTTAGAGCAGGTATGGGATACTGTGGTGCTAAAGATATCCCTACATTACAAGAAGTAGCTAGATTCGTTCAGTTAACAGCTTCTGGTATTGGAGAGAGTCACCCTCACAATATTACGATTACTAAATCTGCACCTAACTATTCTAGATAATAATTAGTTTACAGTTGATGGTTTACTGTTAACAGTAGAAATAATATAAAACAAAAGGCTATTTCGTAAGAAATAGCCTTTTGTTGTTTTATCTAAGTTCTGTTTACTTCATGGAGTAAGCGCAGTTTCATAATTCTTAATTAAAAATTATGCTTTTACAGCATCAACTAAACGTCTGATTTTAATATTTAATACAACATAAGTAAGAGATACAAATGGTGAAATAATATTAAAGAATGCGTAAGGAGCATAAGTCATGGTATCAATACCTAATACTCCTGAGTGATAAGCTCCACAAGTATTCCATGGAATTAGTACTGAGGTCACTGTTCCTGAATCTTCTAGAGTTCTACTTAAGTTCTCAGGTGCAAGTCCTTTTTCTTTGTATGCTTTTCCAAACATTTTACCAGGGATTACTAATGATAGGTATTGCTCTGAAGCAGTTAAGTTTACCACTATACAGCTTGCCATTGTACTTGCGAATAGTCCAAAAACAGATTTAGCTATACTTAGTAATGTTTGTGTTATTTTCTTTAAAGCCCCAATAGCTTCCATTGCTCCTCCAAAGAACATTGCACAGATAATTAACCATACTGTGTTTAACATACTTTTCATTCCTCCAGCTTCGAATAAGCTATTTAAGCTTTCCATAGGAGATAGAATAGCAATATCTGTAGTGATGGCATTCATAATTCCTTTATAAGCTGTAACAGGTGTTAATGTTGTTCCCTCTCCTACAAAAGCTACTATATCAGGCTGGAAGAATAGGGAAAATACTGCTCCTAGTAAGGTTCCTAGAAGTAAAGCAAGGATTGGTTTCATCTTTTTTAATATTGCTCCAATTACAATCACAGGTACTAAGAATAACCAAGGTGTAATATTGAATGTTTGGTCAATGGCTTGTAATGAAGCAGACATATCTATTGTGTCTGGTACATTAAGATTAAAACTGATGATGATAAATATAATTAGTGTTACTACATAGGTAGGTATGGTGGTGAACATCATGTACCTTATATGAGTAAATAAATCTGTGCCAGCCATAGCAGAAGCTAAATTAGTAGTGTCTGATAGGGGAGATAGTTTATCTCCAAAGTATGCTCCTGAGATCACTGCACCTCCGATTAGTGCAAGGTCTATCCCCATCGCATTACCTATACCTACTAGTGCAATACCTACAGTAGCTGATGTGGTCCAAGAACTACCTGTCGCTAAAGAGATAATGGAACAGATAATCACTGTTGCAGGTAAGAATATATGAGGTTCTAGAATCTGTAAACCATAGTAAATCATCGTAGGTATAATACCACTCAATAACCAAGTTCCTGATAAGGCTCCTACTAATAAAAGAATATAGATAGCTCTGGTAGTCTCTCTAACGTTCTTAGTGATTTTTTTAATAATATCTTCGTAATCGACTTTATTGTATAGACCTATTCCGATCGCGATAAGTCCACCTATTAATAGAACGAATTGGTTAGAACCAGCTAAGGCAGCACTACCATAAACGAATACATTGGTACCTAATAACGCGATTAATACGATCATAGGTATTAAGGATTGTAATAAGGTTACTTTTCTAGGTTTAACTTTAGATTCAATATTCATGATTGTTTTTATGTTGTTTGTAAAGAGTTTGAAGATACATAAAAATCAATAGAATTTAATATCTGTACAATATTATTTAGAATAAAACTACATATTGCCGTTTTATTGCTAATCTTTCAAAGTGCTCCTTTTATATGAGAAGTGTTTATAATGAATATGTTGTCATAAAAAAGCCTCATAAATTAATTATGAGGCTTAGTTATATTTATTTTTTAGGTTCTTCATCTCTTGGAGGTCCTATTTTTGTATAATTTATTTGAACAAGTTCTAACTGTCCATTGATACTTATTTTAGTAACTAAAGAGAGTTCGTTTTGTTCTACCTTAACAATTTGTCTTTTGTCGTTAGTATTTTCAAAAACAATAAAATCATCAGAAACATTACCTAACTTTACTGTAGGCTTTATCTCTTTACTATAATATTGAACCAATTTGGCTGATTCATATTGATCTGTGAAAACCTCTAGCTCTTCATTTTTATTAAAGGTGCCGATTTCAGTATATTTAACTGTACTGCCATCTTTTAGTTTGATAGTAGTGGATTCCCACTTTCCAAAATAAGTCTTTACTGTGATTCCACTGTCATTACTACAACTAGTGAATAGAAATGTAGTTAAAAGGAAACAACTGATAGATAATAGTTTTTTCATTAGTTTCTGATGGTTTGTTATTTGTGCGGAAATATATGAAAAAAATGCACAATCTTTGGAGTTCTAACAAAAAAACCTTGTAACTATTTAGTTACAAGGTTTTGTATATTTCCTTAAAAAGGATAGATTACTTTAATCTTTTATAAGTTACTGTAATAGGTAAAGTCGCTCCTCTCATAGTATAGTAATATGTCAAAGATAGTGTAGTAGCGGTAGCACTATTAATAGTTCTAGAAGTATAGCTTTGATCTACAAATGTAATTACCCCATTTTGAACCACACCTAGCGTTGTTTTAGGAGTTTCACTGTTTTTAAAAAATTCAGTTAAAGTAGCTGTTTTTTCAGTAAGAATTAATTCGTCAGCTTGACTTACTGCATTTTCACCCGGCATATCTGTAAAATCATGTTCCATTGGGGTAGGAGCACCAGGGATGGTATAAGATAATTTATCTGCAATCCATGTACCTTCATATTGTTCTTTATTACGCTTAGGAGCATTATCATCGCTAGAACATGCTGTGAAAGATAGAGTAGCACTTACGAAAAGTACTAAAGCCATTAATTTTTTCATTGATATTAAGTTGTTAGTTTTTTTGTTATTATTTAAAACCTTTTACGCTTTTGTCGTAGATTTTATCTTTGTCTTCTTTAGAAAGATCTTTTCTGTATTGGAATAATGCCGCTTCCCAATCTCCATAACCTGTATTTGGTAAAACAATAAATTTCTTACCAAATTGTTCTCTATTATTTTTTACATTTTCGATTCTCTCTTCTTGAGTCTTTTTATCCCAAAGTGTAGAGAAATCAGATAAGTTATCTCCTAAAAGCATTACGATTTCATGAGTTTCGCTTAGTTTTTGGCGTCTTGTTTCTTTACTAGACTCAGCAGTTCTAACGATAACGTGTGTATCATCTGCATAAGGATAGTTATACTTTACCAAGTTTTTCATAGTACCTGGTTTGTCATTCTGGTTTCTATTTGTGATATAGAATACTTCTACACCTTTAGACTTAGCATAGTTAAAGAACTCTAAACTTCCTAATAGAGGAAGAGCTTCTCCTTTAGAAGTCCATTCTGTCCAAGTTGCTTGGTCATAAGATTTACCTTCTCTAGCCATTTGTACAGCATAAGGAGAGTTGTCTAAGAATGTCTCATCGATGTCAGTAACAATAGCAAGAGGCTTATTGTGTTGTTCTGTAAGAATACGATCTAGTTGTAATGTAGCAATATTGAAAGCTTGAGCAGCTAAAGCTTGATATTCAGCAGCATTTTGTTGGAATACAGCTGAGTATAATTTCCCATTTACTTCAATGTTGTTTAAGGCGTTTTCTGAAGATGTAGTTGTTCCTTGTGGTACTGACTTACATGCAGTTAAAGCTGTAAAAGCTAAAGCTGTTATTAGAAAAGATCTTTTAAGCATGTGATTTATTATTTTCTGTTACGAGTACAAAAGTACAATAATAATCTGGAAGAGTGCTACAGTTACTACAATACAGCTTAGTCAGGGATATTTAAAAAATGTTAAAAACAGAAGGGATAAAAAATAAAAAAGGGAGTTTATGATTAAACTCCCTTCGTATATAGTGTATTATAAATGCTATTTTATTTCAGCTGCTTTTTCATCAAACAATTCAGAAACAGACCAATATCTTTCGCCTGTATCATAGTTGAATGTTAGGATAGTAGCTCCTTTTTCTATTGTTGGTAATTTCTTAGCAATAGCAGCTAATGATGTACCTGTAGAGATACCTGCTAAAATACCTTCTTGACTAGCAATTTTATTGGTATAGGCGTAAGCCTCTTCTTTGCCAATCGTGATAATACCATCAAAGATATCTGTATTTACTACTTTAGGTATAAATCCAGCACCAATACCTTGTAATGGGTGTGGACCAGGTTTTCCTCCACTTAGTACTGGAGAATTCTCAGGTTCTACAGCAAATACTTTTAAGTTAGGAAATACTTTTTTTAACTCTTCTGCTACTCCAGTGATATGTCCACCTGTTCCTACTCCAGTGATTAGATAATCAATACCTTCAGGGAAGTCATTGATAATTTCTTGAGCAGTAGTTTTACGGTGTATTTCAGGGTTTGCTAAGTTGTTAAATTGTTGAGGAACCCATGCATTCTCCATTTCTTCTGCTAATTCAGTTGCTTTAGATACAGATCCTGATGTTCCAAGTTCTTTAGGAGTAAGTACAAATTTAGCTCCATAAGCAGCCATAAGTTTTCTGCGTTCAATACTCATCGACTCAGGCATGACTAAGATTAACTTATATCCTTTGACAGCACAAGCCATTGCTAAACCAACTCCAGTATTACCAGAAGTAGGCTCTATAATAGTAGTATCTTTGTTTATTATTCCTTTTGCTTCAGCATCCTCGATCATTGCTAAAGCAATACGATCTTTTAAACTTCCACCTGGGTTTTGTTTTTCTAGTTTGATCCAAACATTAATATCATTCGGAAACAATTTATTTATTTTAATATGAGGAGTATTTCCAATTGCCTCAAGTACATTATTTATTTTCATGATTCTTAGATTTTTTGTTTAATTAAATTATGAAATTTATTGGTTCAGGATAATTTTCTTGATCTTTAGAATAACTTTTACTTTTGCTATACATAATAGAGTTTGGTTTCACACTTTTGGTTAACCATACATTACCACCTATAACAGTATCATGACCTATAACAGTATCTCCGCCTAATATAGTAGCTCCAGAATAAATAATAACATTATCTTCTATATAAGGGTGTCTTCTCGTATTAGCTTTATCTTTAGATACAGAAATAGCTCCTAGAGTAACTCCTTGATATATTTTTACGTTTTGCCCAATAACACAAGTTTCTCCTATCACGATACCCGTTCCATGGTCTATACAGAAATGAGATCCAATGGTAGCAGCAGGGTGAATATCAATACCTGTTTTACTATGTGCATGTTCTGTCCATATTCTTGGTAATAATACTACTTTCTGTGTATGTAGTTGATGTGCAAAACGATAAATAGCGATGGCATAGAATCCTGGGTAAGCTATATATACTTCTTGAAGACAAGTTGCCGCAGGGTCATTCTCTAATATAGCTTGTGCATCTGTTTTAAGCGTAAAGAAAATATGCGGTAAAGCATCAAAAAAGTCATTAGCTATTCTCTGAGATTTATCTACATCATTATTAATTTTAAATACAATAGAAAGTAATTCTAGCTTTAGAGTAGACAAACGGATATTGATAGCTTCTTCTGATAGGTATTTCTTATCTTCTAATTGGAATAGAAAGTGAAATAATGTATCAGTGAATTTTTCAATTCTTTGTTTGTCTAAGAAAGATTGTGAACTTTCATTTTGTGTCAGTATTTCTCTAACGAAATCGTTTTGCATGAATAAACGTAATTTGAATTAAAGTAATTAGAGTATGTTTATAAGAGGAATATCCTTTAAATAAATATAACTAATAGTGATATTTGATAATGATTAAATGTAACTAAATACATTATTATGTAAATGTAAGAATTGTAAAATGAAGGTAGAAGAGTGTTTAACAAAACTTTCGATTTATTTATGAAATGTATTTATAGTAGCTTATCTATAAGTCATATAGTGGCAAAGTATCTATTTAGGATAATAGTTGTTAAAAACAAATATTAGCCCTTTTTACTATACAATATTATTTTATCTTTGTTAAAGAATTACAAAGGCGAAGTAATTCAATCAGTTATGTGTTTTGTTTCTGAAATAGATTTTTTATTTTAATTTCTTTTGAGCTGGCTACTTAAAAAGGGATTTGGTTTTGTTGTTTTGTTGTTCTATTTCAAAATTTGTGAAACAAAAAAAATACATACTTAAAATAAAAAGGGTTCCTTATAAAGGAACCCTTTTTTATTCTAATAACAGTGACTTTAGGTTGATGCGATATGCTTTAAGTAATTCAGCTTTAACGAGGTAACCTAGGTACTTTTTGTTTTCCTGTACTAATACGAATTCTAAGTTGTTAGTTTCTAAAGTCTGCATAATTATTTTAGAAGAATCGTTTTTAGATACAATTATAGGTGTTTCTATTAAATCTTTGATAGGTGTGAATTTGGTTTGAAACTCACTGAATATAATAGGTCTTACACTATCTAGATTAATAATACCTATGATTTTTTGCTCATTATCTAGTATAGGAATAAACGTTTGTTTTGTATTTGCAAAAACATCAACAACAGCAGCAGTAGTATGTTGTAAGGTTAATGTTTTGATGTCATTCTTGATATAATCACTTGCTATAATAGTTGATAATATATTAGAATCTTTGTCAGAAGTGAACACCATCCCTGTTGTAGCAATAGACTTAATATCCATAGAGTATTTTTCCATATGCTTAGAAATTGCAAAACTAATAGATGATACGATTAATAGAGGTACCATTAATCCATATCCTCCTGTTATTTCTGCAATTAAGAAAATACCTGTCAAAGGAGCATGAAACAATCCACTGATTACAGCTGCCATTCCTACTACGGTAAAGTTCTGAACAGGAATTTCTTTTATTCCTAATAGTTGTAACAGTTTGGCTAATGTAAAACCAAGATAAGAACCTACAAATAGAGAAGGAGCGAAGTTACCTCCATTCCCTCCACTTCCCATTGTTAATCCTACAGCATAAGTTTTTACTAAGGCAGCTCCTCCTACGAAGAGTAATAATACCCACTGTTTATTAGAAAAATCAGCTAATAAAGTATTATTTAGAATAGACTGAGGTGTATCACTAGTTAGTATTTTAATGCTTTCGTATCCTTCACCAAAAAGCGTTGGGAACAGAAAAATTAGAACTGCTAACATAGAAGCGCCTATTAATGCTTTTTTATAAGCACCAAACTTCATACTTGATATATAGTGTTCTGTCTTACGAAACATTCTAGCATGGTATACACAAAAGAAACCTGATAGAATACCTAATAAGATATAATAAGCCGTATTACCTGTATCAAAAACCAATTGGTTTTTAAAAGAAAGTAATATGTCTTCTTTTATAATTAGATTAGTTACAATAGTACCTGTAGCAGCAGAAATCATAATAGGTATAAAAGCAGATACAGAAACATCAACTAAAATAATCTCTATGGCAAATAGAACACCAGCTATCGGTGCATTAAAAGCTGCTGATACTCCTGCCGCAACACCACAACCCAATAATAGTATTCGATCTTTATAATTAAGCTTATAGTTCTGAGCATAATTAGAACCAAAGGCAGCTCCTGTAATGGCAATTGGAGATTCAAGACCTAGCGAACCTCCCATACCTACAGTCAAGGAACTCGTAATTATCTGTGAGTACATCTGCTTACGTGGCATAATACCAGACTTCTTAGCTACAGCAATCATAATTTGATAAGTACCTTTTTCGATAGATCCATTTAGAAATTTCCTAACGATAAATACGGTAAGTAAGATACCTATAATAGGTAAAATACTGTTCATATAAGGTAGATGAGATATATTATCTATATACGTAGCAAATTTAAATACATTGTGAGCAAAGTATTTAAGAATGGTAACAGCTATAGCAGATGAGGCTCCTACTAAGACACAAGAGAAGTATAAAAACTGTCTATTACTTAAGATAGACTTCAGGAAGAATAGTATTCCTTCAGCATACTTAAATACTTGACCAGCGTAGTACTTTATTTTCTGTGGATTTATAATTTTCATATTGCAAAAATAATGTAAAAGAAAACCCTTTTGGTAATAATTATCTAGTTTTGTTATTCGTAATAATAGAAAGTTATAAGATAAGATATTATTTTAATAAGTAACGCTCTGTTTTTCTAAAATCAATTAAATGTTCTTGTAATTCTATAAAGAAAGTAGAGAAATGCTCTTCGAATATTTCATAATGTTCCGCTAGTTCAGTCGTTGCAAAGGACATTTTAGAGATTCCTTTTGTTCTACGATCCATTTGTGTTAGTATATATTTTAGTCCTTCTATAGAACGATATTTTACAAGCCAATTCTCTTCAATCATGATGTGTAAGAAGTTTTGAACTTTAACAGGTAGGACAGTAAAGTTCTCTTGTAATTCGGTATAGAAACGTTGAGCATATTCTTCTAATGAGATAGAACTGTATTGATTCCAATTTTTCGCTAGAAAGTGATCATAATACATATCTATTAGAACCGCGGCGTAATGGTTGTATTGGGGGACTATAAGCTTTTTACTTTTTCGCCAGATTTCATGAGCATCTGTATAAGTATCTATTTCTCGATGTAAGATTACACCTTGTTGAATTTTAGTAGGATAGTTTAAATAGTCTTTTCCTCGAATACTATCTGCTACAAAGTTTCCTATTTTAAGTAAAGTGTCATCTCCAGAGAGGTATATATGGGCTAAGAAGTTCATAATCTCATTTTGACTATAAAAATACGGTATTTTACAAAATTGTTCAGGCTGTCCCACCTATAATTCTATATCTTTGTGTTAATAAAAAATATGTAATTATGACATTGATTAAATCTATATCTGGTATACGTGGTACTATAGGAGGAAAAGTAGGGGATAATCTTACTCCAATTGATGCAGTGAAATTTGCATCAGCTTATGGAACATTCCTTAAAAACAATTCAAATAAAGAAAGTTTAAAAGTGGTAATAGGTAGAGATGCTCGTATCTCAGGACCTATGATTCATAATTTGGTAGTAAATACTTTAGTTGGGTTAGGTATTCATGTAATAGACTTAGGTTTATCTACTACGCCTACTGTAGAGATAGCTGTTCCATTAGAGCAGGCAGATGGAGGTATTATCTTAACCGCTTCTCATAACCCAAAACAGTGGAATGCTCTAAAGTTATTGAACAGTAAAGGAGAATTTCTAAGTGGTGCTGAAGGGCAAATCATTTTAGAAATTGCTGAGAAAGATGCATTTGATTTTGCAGATGTAGATAGTTTAGGGACTATAGAACATAAAGATAACTATATGGACATCCATATAGAGGAGATATTAAAACTAAAGTTAGTAGATGTAGAAGCTATTAAGAAACGTAAGTTTAAAGTAGTAGTAGATGCTGTTAACTCATCTGGAGGAATTATTATTCCTGCTTTATTGAGAAAGTTAGGGGTAGAGGTAGTAGAGCTTTATTGTGATCCAACAGGACACTTCCCTCATAATCCAGAACCTCTAAAAGAGCACCTAGGTGATATCTGCGCCTTAGTGAAAAAAGAGAATGCAGACTTCGGTGTAGTAGTTGATCCAGATGTTGATCGTTTAGCTTTTATTTCTAATGATGGCGAAATGTTTGGAGAAGAGTACACTTTAGTAGCTGTAGCAGATTATGTATTAAGTAAAACACCTGGTAACACAGTATCTAATTTATCATCATCACGTGCATTAAGAGATATTACTCAGAAACATGGAGGTACTTATAATGCATCAGCTGTAGGAGAAGTAAATGTAGTAGAAATGATGAAGGCTACTAATGCAATAATCGGAGGAGAAGGTAATGGAGGTATCATTTATCCAGAGACACATTACGGACGTGATTCTATCGTAGGTGTAGCTTTATTCTTAACACATTTATCTAATTTAGATATGACTGTAGCAGAGCTTAGAGCTTCATACCCTCAGTATTATATGAGTAAGAATAAGATAGAACTTACGCCTAAGTTAAATGTAGATATGATCTTAGAACAGATTGCTGAGAATTATAAAAATCAAGAAGTATCTACAGTTGATGGTGTGAAGATAGACTTCCCTTCGTCATGGGTACATTTAAGAAAGTCTAATACAGAGCCGATTATTCGTATATATACAGAAGCTGGAACACAAGAAGCTGCAGACAGTTTAGCTTTGCGTATGATAGACGAGTTAAAAGTGATTGCTGGAATATAACTATAGAATTATAACAAATAATAAAGGGAACCAAATCGGTTCCCTTTATTTGTAATATAAGTATTCATTGAATTCTGCATAGTAGTATACTGAATACAGAATCACTTACCTAGCGCATGAACAAAGGTATCACACCTCTGTAATAAAACTATACGGAAATCCTCATTCCGATATAAAAGATGTTTACAAATTATATTTTCTAAAGATACCTTCTTGGAAGGGAGTCCATAAGCAAGCTTTCATCTTAGCTTTTTTTAGACCAGAATTAGCCCAAGTATTACAAGTGTATAAGAAGCTGTACTTTCCTTCTCCTTCATAAAAAGAATCATTTAATCCGTATGCTTTATCTGTTTTGATATTGATTACATTGTTATCTGTATCTCGTTTAAATGAAGATAAGATGTAGTCGATGAGTATCTGATACTGTTGTTTGGATAATTTTACCTCTCTTGTATTTTCGTCTAGTTCTATATTAGACAAGTAAGTAGAGTGTATTGCAGTAGTTCCTAACCCAAAGGCAGCATTGATAGCGATACCTAGTTTTACACTATCCCAATCCTCTACGTCTAAAAAGAATCCTTTATCTCCCCAACCTAATGCGATATAAGCGAAGTTTCTACGTTGTCCTTTTGTATGTTCGAATTTTAGCTCTTTACTCCAATCAATTAAATCTGATTTGACAGGAAATACGAAGTCTGTATGCATACCATTAGTGGTAAGGTACATGGTGAATTCTTGAGGTTCTTCTTGTACTTCATTTACAGTAATATTAGAAAGTCCTCTTGCAGCTAAAAAGTAAATAATAACACATATCCCTAAAGTAGATATTGAGATTAAGATTATTTTAATTAATAATTTTATATATTTCATAAAAAAATAAGATACTTGTATTGTGCTAATGTAGTAATTTACAATGATACAAACGATGTGGACTTACTTTTATTGTAAATAAAAAATCCTTTCTAATTAGAAAGGATTTGATGATATTACTATTTGATATTAGCAGGTTTTTTGCCTCTGTGTTTCCATCGTTTATGTGTCCAGAAGTAGTAAGAAGGTGCTTCTATAATTTGCTTCTCTAATTCACCTAAGAATCGATGAGTCAATTCATAATTAGGAACATCCTCTAGTGCTTCTCCTTCTTTTAATAAAGGAACAAAAGTTGTTTTATAATGTCCTCTTTTAACATATTCTACTTTTAGATACATAGGTACCATATCGAATTTCTTACACAGTGCTTCTCCTCCTGTAAATACAGGAACTTCTATCCCCATAAAGTCTTGCCAACAATTGGCTTTACTCACCATAGGAGATTGATCACTAATAAAAGCGTAAACACCGTGGTTTTTACTCACTTCATTTTGTCTGATTACTTTGATAGTTTCCTTCATTTCGACAAGAACAGTGTTAAATCGAGAACGAATCTTTTTGATTAACTGATCGAAATAAGGATTACCTATTTTCTTATAGACAGCATAACCTTGGAATTGAATAAAACGATCTAAGATGATGATCCACTCCCAGTTAGCATAATGCGCACAGAATAGCATAACACTTTTACCTTGTTTCTCTACTTCTAATACAGTGTCTAGGTTAGTAAAGGTAAATCTCTTCTTTAGTTCTTCTTCTGAGATAGTAAATGTTTTGATCATTTCTAAGAAGATATCACATAAATGTCTAAAGGATTCTTTCTCTACTTTTTTAACCTCCTTTTCAGAGAGGTGAGGCATAGTCATTCTAATATTCTCTCTCACTGTTTTCTTTCTATATCCGACAACTTTATATAACAATACATAGAAGATATCAGAGATAAAGTAAAATATAGGGAAAGGCATCTTAGAGATTAGCCATATTATAGGGTAAACAATTATATATATAAGGAAATTCATTCTGTTTGATTTTGTGCAAAGATAGTTTAATACCATAATCTAACACAAATTTAATAGGCGAGTAGCGAACAATTCTTTATTTTTAACCAAATATTTTTATATGGATATATCTACGATTACCCTAATCCTTTTAGGGTTAAATGGACTTGTTACTTATAAGGGGTTAAATGATTTTAGTTTTTTTAATAAGTATTGCTTTGATATTAATCAAATTAATAGAGGAGAGCGCTATCGCTTTATAACATCAGGTTTCTTACATGTTGACTGGATGCATTTTGCATTTAATATGTTAACCTTGTATTTTTTTGCAGATATTATTATCCATGTTTCAGGAGTATTATACTTCTTGATAGTCTATATTGCAAGTTTATTAGTGGGAAATATATTGACTTATCAGTTTTATAAAAACCAACCTCATTATAGAGCAGTAGGTGCATCAGGAGCTATTATGGGAGTATTATATGCTTCTATTATGCTTAATCCTTCTATGAGTTTGTATATGTTTTTTATACCGATTCCAATCCCTGCTTATATGTTCGCAGTGGGGTATTTACTGTATTCACTTTATGGAATGAAGAAGAATAATGATGGTATTGGCCATACAGCACATATTGGAGGAGCATTAGCAGGTTTAATATTGATTGTATTAAAGTACCCTATCTTGATCCAAACAGAATTTAAATTAATAGCAATACTATTAATCCCTGTATTGATTTTAGTAGGAATGTACAGAAGCAAAAGGATTCAATAGACTTTTTTTGGCAATTATTTATGACCTTGGTACTATTTACAGTATGTTTTTTAGATACATTTGTAATATAACAAAGCAAAAAGAAAGTCACAGATGAAAAAAATGTCAATTATGTTCGCGTCATTATTAATGACAACAACAGCTATCGTAGCTCAAAATAACAACGGTGTAATTGTACCTCAGATTCAAGTAAATGGAGTAGGAAAGGTAAATGTTACACCAGATAAAGTAGTAATCAGAGTAGGAGTAGAGAATAAAGCCGAAGTGGCTGCAGATGCTAAAAAAGCAAATGATAAAGCTATTGCAACTATCATTAAGTACATAAAATCAATGAAAATAGAGGATAAAGACATGCAAACAGAACGCGTGAGCCTTTATAAATCTAGAGACTATGAAGAGAAGAAAGATTACTTCTCAGCATCTCAGACTTTATCTATTACATTGACAGATATCTCTAAATATGAGAAGTTAATGGTAGGCCTTACAGAGTCTGGAGTGAATAGAATCGATGGAGTAGACTTCCAGTCTTCTAAGACAGCAATGTATGAAGCAGAAGCTCGTACACTAGCAGTAAAAGAAGCAAAACAAAAAGCTACTGATTATGCAAATGCATTAGGGCAAAAAGTAGGTAAAGCTATTTTAGTATCTGATAGCAGTGCATCTACACCTATTATCGTTAGACCAATGACAATGATGAAAGCATCAGCAGATTTTGGAGAACAAACTATCGCATTAGGAGAACTAGAAGTAGTATCTAATGTGTCTATTAGTTTTACGTTAGAATAGTAAGTTTTTTATTTATAATTAGAAAGGGCTGTCAGATATCTGGCAGCCCTTTTCTCTTTTCTTATTTTACGTAGTCAAACTCTAGTTCAACCTCTTGTTTTTTAGCAATTCTTTCCGCTTGTAGTGCTCTTAGTTCTACGCGCTTTATTTTACCACTAATGGTCTTCGGTAGCTCTGTCACAAACTCTATCTTACGTGGCATCTTATAAGGTGCTAGATGTTCACGAGAGTATTTAAATAACTCTTGTGCTAAAGTTGCAGATGCTTTAGTATGGTCATTTAAGATAATAAATGCTTTTACTTCAAATCCTTTTACTGGATGAGGACTCGCTACTACAGCAGATTCTACTACATCATGGTGTTCTAATAGTACACTTTCTACTTCGAATGGACCGATGCGGTAATCAGAAGCTTTGATCACATCGTCATCTCTACCGATAAACCAGATATAACCATCTTCATCTTTATACGCCTTGTCACCAGTGTAGTATAATCCATGTTTAAATACTTCACTCTGTTTTACTTTGTCGTATAAGTACTCTTTGAATATTCCGTTGAGCTGTCCTGTACCTGTTCTTACACAGATATTCCCTTCCTCATTGATAGCGACCTCTTTTCCATCATCATCTGCAATGACAATATCGTATAAGAAAGTAGGTTTACCCATAGAACCATATTTTAGCTTAGCATTAGGGTAATTAGCGATCATACAAGTACTCTCTGTTTGACCAAAACCATCTCTAACGACTAATCCTGTTCCTTCTTTCCACTCTTCAATGATTTCAGGATTTAGAGGTTCACCAGCTGCTACACATTTTTTTAGGCTAAAGTTGTATTTCTTTAGATCCTCTTGTATGAAGAAACGCAGCACAGTAGGAGGAGCACATAGGGATGTTACCTCGTGTTTCTCTATCATTTCTAGTGTTTTAGCTGCATTGAAGCGCTCTTTCGTAGCAAAAGCAAATATAGTAGCTCCTACATTCCAAGGAGCGAATAAACTACTCCAAGCAAATTTAGCCCACCCAGGTTGTGAGATATTATAGTGAATATCATTGCGCGTAAGTCCTATCCAAGAGGTAGTAGTAAGGTGTCCTAGAGGTTGACTTAACTGAGTATGGCATACTATCTTAGGCATTCCTGTAGTACCAGAGGTAAAGAACATAAATAGCGTGTCATCAGGTTTAGTCATTTCACCTTTTGCCTCTTTGCTCTGTTCATCTAGTACCGTTAGTGGGTACCATCCCTCTCTTTGTCCATCTACGATAATCTTTACAGGGATCACTATACCAGACTCTTTTTCAGCCTGATCTATCTTTTCTACATTATCACTATCTGCTAATATTACTTTAGGAGCTATCTTTTGGAATCTGTATACTAGATCTTTTACACCTAGTATACTTGCAGCTGGAGATAATCGATATCCAGCTTTTATTGTTGCTAAATGTGTTACCCAGTTAATGCGTTGTAGCATCATTTGTGTTAGAATCACATCATCTTTTTGAATCCCTTTAGAACGCAAAAAGTTAATCAATTGATTATACCTGTCATGTAAGGTCTGAAAGGTGTAGTGATGAGTCACCTCTCCATCTGTCCATAATAGGGCAGTCTTCTCAGGTGTCTCTTTTACGTGTATATCTTCATACACTTCTTGTACCCAGTTAAAGTACTCTGGCTTTTCGATTTTTAGATCATGTAAGGCATCGTAATTCTGATCGATGAGTAATTCACCGATTTGTTTATACAAATCTTTCATTCTTTATTAAATTAGTTTTTGGTAGGGGTAATTTACAGAATTAAGATGTATATAAAAATAAAATAATCAATTATGAATAGACAAAGTGCTTGTTTTTAGTGATTTTAATTAACTAAAATGCAATAAAAAGTAGTGCAATATGATAATTAAATAATTTAAATTCGCTCAGTAGAGTTGTTTTTTAACTATTATTAATAAGAGTTGTTTATCACTTTAAAAATGATAAAAATGAATTTATACTAGTTGATTTGTATTTTAATTGAAATTAATCAACTAGGTATGTATATTTTTTGAAGTAACTCTTCGTATTCCTTTTCTACTTCACTAGAAGATGTAATTCCTCCACCACTTTTATACACTAGTTGATTAGCTTGCTGCTCTATAAAGCGAATCATCACAGCACTATCAACGCTTTCACCATCATAGATACCACATACTCCAGTATAGTAATTGCGGTCGTATTGTTCTGCTTTGGCTATTATATTTACTGTACTTTCTTTAGGAGATCCAGTGATAGAGCCTGCGGGTAGTAGTTTGCTAAATATAGTTCCTATCTCCTTGTGCCAATTAGGAGATAGTTCACCTGCTATCTCAGAACTCATCTGTAAAATAGCCCCTTTAGATGTCTCTAGTTTATCTAGGTATCTAAAGCGGTTTACTCTCACTTTTTTAGAAACGATATTTAAATCATTTCGGATTAAATCAACAATCGTATAA
This sequence comes from Myroides profundi, assembly GCF_000833025.1. NCBI lineage: Bacteria > Pseudomonadati > Bacteroidota > Flavobacteriia > Flavobacteriales > Flavobacteriaceae > Myroides > Myroides profundi. Next base: position 2,803,776 of record NZ_CP010817.1, on the reverse strand, counting down.
TGCTCTGCCGTCTCTTTTTTATCATTTAAGAGAAGTTCACTAGCATTGGGAATATCCGCTTTAATAGTTCCTTTCATAGGATAGGAGTATATCGCATTATCTTTAATCTGAACGAATATCTCAGGAGAGAAACATGTGAACTGATCTGTTACCAGTAGTTTATACTTTGCCTTAGCAGTGTGATACACATCTTCTAAGGTATACGCAGAAGATAGAGGCGTAGCCACAGTTAGATTAATAAGGTATGTATTTCCTAATTGTAACTCTTTTTTGACGATATCAAACTTCTCTTGATATTGCTCAAAGCTAAGAGGTTTTGCTTCTATTCTTAGATTAGAGATACGCTCTTTTGGGTGCGTATTGCTTATCCCATTAAAGTTGTATTTGATTTGTTCTTGATCGATATCTTTTAACGGTTGGATGATACAATCTTTTCCATCATAGCTAATGATAAAAAGGAAAGGAATTCTCTGTGATCCCAATGAGTTCATTAGAGAGATAGTTGTATCTTTGAGCACCATATTTAATCAAGTTTAAAGGTTCAAAAGTACAAAATAGTTTATGAGTGAAATCAAACAAATTGTTATAATAGATAATCATGACTCGTTTACTTATAATTTGGTTCAACTCTTTGATGAGAACGAACATTGTAATATTACAGTAATTCCTCATGATGAGGTTATTTTAGAATCTTTGGATAAGTTTGATATGCTTGTTTTATCTCCAGGACCAGATGTCCCTCGTAGCTACCCTATCTTGTTTCGAATATTAGATAGATATAAAGCAGATAAACCGATCTTAGGTGTTTGTCTAGGGCATCAGACTATCGGAGAGTACTTCGGAGCTACATTAGAGAATCTATCTTATGTCTATCACGGGCAGTCTACTACCTTACATTACAGAACAGAAGATATTTTATTTGCTACTATAGATACCCCTATTTCAGTAGGGTTATATCATTCATGGGCTTTATCGACTACTGATTTTCCAGAAGAGCTAGAGATAGTAGCGCTTAGCGATGAAGGGGTTATCATGTCTATTCGCCACAGAGTGTATAATATTAAGGGAGTACAGTTTCACCCTGAATCTTATATTACCTCTCATGGTAGAGAAATCATAAATAATTGGGTTTAATCCCTGTAATGATTAAATTATTTATTGTGTTTTGCTTGTAATAGCGTTTTTTTATCAATCATTATAGAGTTTGTCTATCAAATTTTGCAGTATAAATAATATAAAAATTATCTATCTAATAATAGTATAGCTATAAAAATTATATATTAATAAAGAAAGAGATAGGGAAATGTATAATTGATATAACTACTGTTTTTTCATCATTTTAAAGCCTATTTAGGATAAAAAATATCTATATAATTCATTAAATAAATGAGAATAGATACTCTAATTTTGCACTGTGAAAAAGAAATTATTAATTACTAAATGATTTAGAATACAATGCAAGCAGGAGTAATAAAAGATGAAAGAACACGCAAATATTTGCCATGGCTAGGAGCTCTAGCTATCTTTATGCAAGCACTAGATGCTACAATTTTAAACACAGGATTACCCTCTATAGCGAAGAGCTTAGGAGAGTCACCCTTAGGGATGCAGAGTATCATTGTGTCCTATACATTGACAGTCGCTTTGTTGATTCCATTGAGTGGATGGTTAGCAGACCGATTTGGTACGAAGAGAATATTTATCCTAGCAGTAGGGCTATTTACGTTAGGTTCTGTATTCTGTTCTATGTCAGCTACCTTAGATCAGCTAGTTCTAGCACGTATATTTCAGGCTGTTGGAGGAGCGATGATGGTACCTGTAGCTCGATTAACTTTAATTTATGCTTATCCTAAAAACCAGTTGTTAAAGGTGATTAACTTTATCACCATACCTGGACTGATAGGACCTATGTTAGGACCTGCAGTAGGAGGTTTTTTAGTAGAGAAGTTGTCTTGGCATTGGATATTCCTTATTAACGTACCAGTAGGAGTGATAGCTGTACTCTTTGCTAGAAAGATCATCCCTAATTTTACCAATACGGTAGGGCGTTTTGACCTTCTGGGATGGGTGTTGTTTAGTGGAGGACTGACTACCTTAACTTTAGTAATAGAGAAATGGAATAGCCCTACAATATCATCAGTACAATTAATTACACTATTTTTTGTAGCGATGCTGATGGGAGTAGCTTATGTATTCTATGCTAGAATGACAAAAGAACCTTTGATTAAATTGAGCTTATTTAAGATTACCACGCTTCGTTTAGGGTTGATAGGTAACTTAATTACACGTTTCGGAATTGGGGGAATGCCATTGATGATTCCTTTATTATTACAAGTAGGATATGGATACTCAGCGATGTACGCAGGGATGATGATGATTCCACAAGCCTTGTCTAACTTGGTCTCTCGTAACTTCGTAGTACCTATTGTGAGACGTTTTGGATACAGAAGTACGTTGATTACCAACACAGTACTGACAGGGTTGTTAATCAGCTGTTTCTTCTTTATAATGCCTACTACACCTTATTGGGTAATTATCTTACTGATGATCGGTAACGGTGCATTTAACGCGATACAGTTTACCTCTATGAATACTATTTCTTTAGCCGATTTAGACCAAGATACGTCTAGTGAAGGAAACAGTCTACTATCTGTGACACAGCAGTTAGCAGTAAGTTTAGGAATATCTTTATCAGCGATGGTGTTGATGTTGTTTCAGAACAGTCAGATTGCAGAATCAGGTGACAAGATAGGTGTGTTTAGATATACTTTCTTAGTTATGGGATTGATTACGGTACTGTCTAGTTTAGTATTTACTAATCTGAGTAAAGATGCAGGATCAAGTATGTCTGGAGCGCGCTCGTATAAAAAAGAATAAAAGCATTGTCTCTGTTTTAAAAAATAGTTACTTTTCTTTAAAAATAAGTAGAGATGGAGATAAGAAAGATGGAAATCAACGATGCTGATGTAGTTGCTAATCTTTTAGAACAAATGGGGTATCCTAATACTTTAGGTTTTTTGCCCCATAGAATAGCAGAAATGAATAATTGTGAACGAGAGGCGCTTTTAGTAGTAGAGGACGAGGGACAAGTCATTGCCTTTATCTCAGTACACTTTATTCCTCAGATAGCCTTAGAAGGTGATTTTGCAAGGATAAGTTATTTTGCAGTAGATCAGAATATCAGGAGTAAGGGTGTAGGGAGATTAGTAGAAGAACACGTAACAGCTCTAGCGAAAAGCAGAGGGTGTGATAGAATAGAACTCCACAGCCATAGTAGAAGGACAGACGCACATCGCTTCTATTTCAGACAGGGGTACGAGGATGTACCTAAGTATCTAGTCAAGTATTTAAACCCAGATTCACATTAGTCAAATACTATAAAGCAATTCTACTTCATATCTCTTTCATTAGTTCTTAAACCATATTATAGTATGCTTTACTAACTAATTCAGAGCTATTTTGTATAATTACTTTTCGTTTAGATGTCTATCGCGAATCTAAGTTAAAGTAGAACTTCAGTCTTAGAGGAATAGATCAGAAAATATATATTATGAAGCAGTAGTAGACTTTGGTGTACTACTGCTTTTTTATGCACTCTAGTTTTGTATTCTTTAAAAATTGCTTCTTGTTTTTTTCTTTTTGAGGAGAAAATAGCCTCTTAAAACATCGTTTTTATAGTTTTTAGATTTCTTTTTTTCAGTTTAAAGGTGAAATAAGCGATATATCCCTGTTTTTATAAAAAATAAGGAGTATTTTTTTTTGGATTGAAATACTATTAATTAATTGATAATGAGTTTGTTGTTTAGTTTTGTGTTCTTTTTAGCACTTATCTACAATAGCTCTCAACCCTAGTGTTTATAGGGATTATAAGGAAATCCTTCGACAATACATGGACAATACCTCGATAATGGTGGAGCAGAGCAGGGGTTAGTCCAACAAATGTCCTTTTATACTCCACTTACTGTTCTTGTATTCCATGTTATGATGAAATCTGAAAAAGATAGGAATAGAAGCTCCTTGAATACACTTATTTCATCCTATTCTGATTTAAACACACTTCTAGCAAATGCTTTTAAAAGAAAGAGAAAGATAGAAATGTAAAATTGAGGATTCTGCAATTGCTCTTTTAAGGGTTTGATAGGTAGAAAAAGTAATCTTCGGGAGAGGAATTACTTCTTTTTAGACTAAATTCTCAATATGAACTATTAATAGAAAAATACAGTTTAGTGTATAAAAGAAGAGGAAAAGAGACTTATTTAGGTTTATTACAACTTTTATAGAAAGCTATTTATTCCATTTACTAGACTTTTTAGAATATATATAATATATACTTAAATTTAGTAAATAAGAGGGTTTCGTGGTTTTATCTGTTTATAAATTATGAATAATATAATAGATTTCTTTTTTAGGGATCTGAAATGAATATAATGATTTTTACTACTGTTTAGTTGTGTTTATTTGAAAGAATACATAGAGAATATGGTGTATTGTTATTTGTTGTGCTAATTAAATTTGTTAAAAAGAGCATTGTGGTATGGAATTTGATTTTTTGTTAAAAGAGTAGCATGTTCTTTAGAAGTATTAGTACTATTTATAATGATTATATACTTTATTATAACTTATTATTTTTTTAAGGAACGTTATTTATGTTAAAAATATTTGATAATTTTAAATACAAGTTCACATTGATTGTGATATTATATTGATGTACGTTAATGTGTATAGGTAGTGAGCAAAACCAAATGAGGGCTGATATATGTCATCTTTGAAATAACACTAAAATTATACTTTTAACATATAAATAAAGAAAACAATTAGAGTCTGTTTAAAATTAGAATATAAAACTGTTTATAGGATATTTTTGAGTGTATCAAGACATTTTACTCTTATAGAATCTATATATCTAAAAGAAGTAAAAACGAAAAAATACTCCATAATGAATAGAAGTAAAATATAGTACTGATTTTCTACATAGGCTTTTAGTAACAATAATAAGGATTCATTAATTATTAAAAACAAAGTACAAAGATGAACACACTCTCACGCAAGATTGTAATGGCCGCGACAGGATTATTTCTTTGCTTTTTCCTATTAATTCACTTTTTAGGAAATACACAGTTATTTTTAGAGCCAGAACACGCAAGACTTAGCTTTAATGCGTACTCGCATTTTCTAACCGGAAATCCATTGGTAAAAATGGTTTCTTATGTTTTATATGCTTCTATTATAGGACATGCCATCTATGCTTTAATTATTACTTCTAAGAACAAGGCTTCAGGAGGTACATACAAAAAAGATAATAGAGGTAGAGCTAGTAAATGGTACAGCAGAAATATGGGAGTACTAGGGACAATAGTTTTAATCTTTATTGTTCTGCATTTTCAAAACTTTTGGTATGTGTATAAGTTTGGAGAAATAGGCATCGATGCTAATGGAAACAAAGATTTATACGCAGTAGTAGTTACAGCATTCCAAGAGCTGTGGTTAGTAGTGGTATATGTTATCGCGATGGTAGCATTGTGTTATCACTTGATCCACGGAATTACGAGTGGAGTAAGAACGTTAGGTTTATTTCACCCAAAGTTTGTACGTTGGGTTAATATCTTCGGAGTTGCTTATTCAGTAATTATCTGTGTTGGATTTGCTGCAATGCCAATTTTTATTTACATCACTAATCTTAAAAACTAGCTATGAAATTAGATGCAAAAATACCTCAGGGGCCATTAGAAGAAAAATGGTTTAACTATAAAAAAACTGCTCGTCTGGTAAACCCTGCGAATAGAAAAAAACTTGATGTAATCGTTATCGGAACAGGATTAGCAGGAAGTTCATTAGCCGCTTCTCTAGGAGAGATGGGATATAATGTAAAAGCTTTTTGTTTTCAAGATACACCTCGTCGTGCGCACTCTGTAGCTGCACAAGGAGGGGTGAACGCTGCAAAAAATTATAAAAACGACGGTGACAGTGTGTACCGTATGTTCGTAGATACATTAAAAGGAGGAGACTTTAGAGCGCGTGAAGCGAACGTATATCGTCTAGCAGAATGTTCTCTTAACTTGATCGACCAAGCGGTAGCTCAGGGGGTTCCTTTCGGTAGAGAATACGGAGGATACTTAAACAATAGATCATTCGGAGGGGTACAGGTAAGTAGAACCTTCTATGCAAGAGGTCAAACGGGACAACAATTATTATTAGGTACTTACCAAGCGCTAATGCGCCAAGTGGATAAGAAAACAGTACAACTATACTCTTCTCATGAGATGTTAGATATCGTGGTGATCGATGGTAAAGCAAGAGGGGTAGTAGTGCGTAACTTAGAGACTGGTGAGATAGAGAAACACTCAGCACATGCTGTAGTATTAGCAACAGGAGGTTTCGGTAAGATTTATTACCTATCTACTTTAGCGATGGGATGTAATGGATCTGCTATCTGGAGAGCACATAAAAAAGGAGCGTATTTCGCTTCTCCTAGCTGGACTCAGATTCACCCAACTTCATTACCTCAGTCTGGAGATTACCAATCTAAACTAACATTAATGTCAGAATCACTGCGTAATGATGGACGTATATGGGTACCTAAAAAAGCAGATGATACAAGAGAGGCTAACGATATTCCAGAGGATGAAAGAGATTACTACTTAGAGCGTCGTTATCCTGCATTCGGAAACTTAGCACCTCGTGATATTTCATCTCGTGCAGCTAAGGAGCGTATCGATGCTGGACATGGTGTAGGACCATTAAAGAATGCGGTATACTTAGATTTCTCTAAAGCAATCAAAGAGCAAGGACAACCAAAAATCGCTGAGAAGTATGGAAACTTATTCCGTATGTATGAGAAGATCACAGGTATCAATGCGTATAAAGAACCAATGAAGATATCTCCTGCAGCTCACTTCTCTATGGGAGGACTATGGGTAGATTATGAGTTAATGACTACTATTCCTGGATTATTTGCATTAGGAGAAGCGAACTTCGCTGATCACGGAGCAAATAGATTAGGAGCGAACTCATTACTTCAGGCTTCTGTAGATGGATACTTTATCGCACCTTATACGATCGCTAACTATCTAGCAGATCAGATTAGAGTAGGTAAGATCTCTACAGATCATCCAGAGTTCGACAAAGTGGTGACTGAGAATAAAGAAAAAATAGACCAATTATTAAATATAAAAGGGGATAAGTCAGTGGACTACTACCACAAAAAATTAGGTAAGTTATTATATGATTACTGTGGTCTAGCTAGAACAGCTGAAGGGTTAACTTATGCAATCGAAGAGATTAAGAAGTTAAGAGATGAATTTTATAAAAACGTTCATGTTCCAGGAGAGAATGATACAATGAATGCTGAATTAGAAAAAGCAGGACGTGTAGCAGATTATCTAGAGATCGGTGTGTTAATGTGTTACGATGCATTGACTAGAAACGAGTCTTGTGGAGCACACTTTAGAGAAGAGTACCAGACAGAGGAAGGGGAGGCTGCACGTAATGATGCTGAGTTCCAATACATCTCTGCATGGGAGTGGCCAGGGTCATTAGATAAAGAGCCTATCTTGAATAAAGAGGAGTTAAAATTCGAATTCGTACAACCAACTATCCGTAGTTATAAATAATTAAAAAAGTCTATGAAACTGCATTTAAAAATTTGGAGACAAAAAAATCGTAAAACACAAGGAAAACTTGTTGATTATACGTTAGAAAATGTGAATCCACATATGTCTTTCTTGGAGATGTTGGATACATTAAACGAACAATTAATTGTAAATAAAGAAGAACCAGTAGAGTTCGACCATGACTGTAGAGAAGGTATCTGTGGACAATGTGGTGTAGTAATCAATGGAAATCCTCATGGACCATTAGAGAATACAACGACATGTCAGTTACACATGCGTGAGTTCAGAGATGGTGAGACGGTATTAATAGAGCCTTTTAGAGCAAAGGGATTCCCTGTGAAGAAGGACCTAAAAGTGGACAGAAGTGCCTTTGACCGAATTATCTCTGCTGGAGGATATGTGTCTGTAAATACAGGACAGGCTCCAGAAGCTAACACAATTCCTGTATCACATGAGACAGCAGAAGCCGCTTTTGACTCTGCGGCATGTATCGGATGTGGAGCATGTGTGGCTACTTGTAAGAATGGTAGTGCTGCTCTATTCACATCAGCTAAGATTACTCAACTAGCGCTGTTACCTCAATCTCAAGAGGAGCGAAAAGAAAGAGCATTGAGAATGATCTCGCAGATGGATGCAGAAGATTTCGGACACTGTTCTAATACAGAAGCGTGTGAAGTAGAATGCCCACAAGGTATTTCTGTACTTAACATTGCACGTATGAACTACGAGTACAATCGTGCTAGCTTTTTAAAGTTTAAGAAATAACAAATAAAAAATAAGCCTATGAGCACTCTCACACTCTATAATAGCTTAAAATTTAAAATAATAGTAGGAGCAGGATTATTCTGCTCCACTATTTCATTCGCACAAGAAGTCAAGACAGATACAATCAAAGTCTTCGAAGACAAGGTTATTATCAATCCTGAACCGCAGAAATATCCTAAGTTTAAAGTAGGAGGAGTATTCCAGACTCGATACTTAGATAACTTTAAAAAAGGTGTGGATATAGATGGACTACATCACTCAGAAACACCGGAAAAGACAAGTTATGCTAACAATTCTTTTGATATCAAGAGAATGCGTGTTTCTATGAATGCGAAGATTACTGAAAACTTAGAAGTAACAGCTCTTGTTAATTTTGCGGACTTTAAGAATAAAGACGTAAGTACACGAGTTTTAGAAAATGCGTATGCTAAGTATACGGTTAACCGTTACTTTCAGATTACAGTAGGACAGTTTAGACCTCTATTCGGATTAGAAGAGACGTATGCAGTAGATATTGTGAAGTCAATAGATTACTCTAATTCTTACTATCTATTTGGTAACAATGGGTGGATGAGCTTCCAGGTAGGTGCTGCTATTACAGGTAGTGTAGACTTGGGTAAAGTGCCAATGAGTTACGGGTTCTCTGTGACGAATGGTAATGGAAAGAATAAGACGGATAGTGATGATGGTAAGCATTACTCAAGTAGACTTTTATTTAACCTGAATAAGAAGCATGATTTTAATGTAGGTATTAGTGGAGGTATAGGTGAGGTGCAAAAAGAAAATGTATATGCAGTAGGAGTAGAGGCAGCAGCTAAGTTTCCTATTGGGGATCGTTGGTGTTTTGATTTTCAAACAGAGGCTAAGCAAGGAACTAATCACGATGCGTTCTTTAAGTTGGCAGCTGATAAGCGCTTAGGTAAATTAGATGATTATGTAATGAAGAGTTTCTATGTGCTACCAAACATTCGTTATGAAGTAGGTAGAAAGCACTTCCAGGCTATAGAGTTTGCATGTCGTTATGAATACCTTGATGCGGAATCACAGTTAAATTCTAATGCACGTCAGACATTGACACCTATGTTTAGTTTAGAGTTCCTTAAAAATTATGGAGCGAGAATCCAAGTGGGGATGCAAATAGACAACTTTAAAGAAAATATAAAAGATTCGAAAACTTATAATTCTAATCTAGCATTTATCCAATTACAATGTAGATTCTAATTGTACCACAAAGACGTATAAGTGATGAAAGAAGTAAATCTTAAGAATCTTGCGATTACAGCTGTAATCGGGATTGCACTATGGTTTTGTCCAATTCCAGAAGGAGTAACTCCAGATGCCTGGCATTTATTTGCCATATTCGTAAGTACCATTTTAGGTATTATCCTAAAAGCAGCACCAATGGGAACAATGTGTATGTTAGCAGTAGGTCTAACAGCATTCTTTCAATTGTTAGCACCTGGAGATCCAGGTAAGTCAATAGCACTGAGTTTAAGTGGTTTTGGAGATAAAGTAATCTGGTTAATTGGTATCTCTTTCTTTATTGCAAGAGGTTTTATCAAAACAGGATTAGGGAATAGAATTGCGTTTTTATTTATTCGTGCCTTTGGAAAAAGTACATTAGGGTTGGCTTATGGTTTAGGACTAGCAGATTTAGTATTAGCACCTGCTATTCCTAGTAATACTGCACGTGGAGGAGGAATCATCTATCCTATCATGAAGTCTATGGCTATGAACTTTGGTTCTGATGCAACTAAACCAGAAACACATAAGAAGTTAGGTTCTTTCTTGACATTGAATTGTTATTATATGAACTTGATCGCATCATCTATGTTCTTAACAGGTACAGCGAGTAACCCAATGTGTCAGAAGTTCGCTGCTGATATGGGAATTAATATCTCATGGATGTCATGGGCAGCTGCAGGTTTTGTACCTGGGTTAGTTGCTTTTATTTTGACTCCAATAGTATTGTATAAGATCTTCCCACCAGAACTTAAGAAAACAGGAGATGCACCTAAAGTGGCTGCTGAAAAATTAAGAGAAATGGGTAAGTTATCTATATCAGAGATCTTGATGTTAATGACTTTCGTTATTCTGTTAGCACTTTGGATTACTGGAGACTTATTTAGTATCGATGCGACTACTACTGCGTTTATTGGTTTAGCGATCTTACTGTTGACATCTGTGTTGACATGGGACGATGTAAAAGCAGAAAAAGGAGCTTGGGATACTATTGTATGGTTCGCTGTATTAGTGATGATGGCGAGTTCATTGAATAAACTTGGTTTCATTGGATGGTTCAGTGATTTAGTAAAAGGTAAAATGGGTGATATGGATTGGCATTATGCTTTCCCTATTATTGTGATTGTTTACTTCTTTAGTCACTACATCTTCGCGAGTGCAACTGCTCACGTAGCTGCTATGTATGCAGCCTTATTAGGAGTAGGGGTATCGTTAGGAGTACCACCTGTATTATTAGCGATGATGTTAGGTTTTATGGGATCTATCTACGGAACATTAACACACTATGGACATGGTCCTGCACCTGTATTCTTCGGAAGTGGATATGTGGAACTAAAATCTTGGTGGACTTATGGTCTAATCATCGGAGTAATGTTACTCGCTATTTATTTAGTAGTAGGTACGAGTTGGATGAGTTTAATAGGAGCTTTTTAATAAGTAGTTTATAATTTGATTATGTAGGGCTAAGTATTCTTTTATATCTTTCGGGAATAAAAGAATACTTAGCCCTTTTTTTGATAATACGAAGGTAATCAGTGGTTAAATAAGAAAAACGATGAGAAAAGCAGAAGTAGTAGTAGTTTGGTTTAGACGTGATTTAAGACTAGAAGACAATGTCGCCTTCTATCATGCAGTACAGAGTGGATATCCTATTCTGCCTCTATTTATCTTTGATAAAGATATTTTAGAGCAGTTTAGTCAGGTAGAAGATAGACGAGTACAGTATATTCATGAACATATTGTGAAGATAAACGACGAGCTGAAGAAGTATAATTCAGGTATACTATGTTATCACAGTACGGTATCTCAAGTATTCGAACAATTAACAGATAACTATTTAATAAAGGCTGTTTATAGCAATGAAGATTATGAGCCTCAAGCTATTCAAAGAGATCGAGAGGTAGCTTCTTTTCTTCAACGAAAGAATATTCCTTTTTATCAGTATAAAGATCACGTCATTTTTAGAGGTGGGGAAATCTTAAAACAAGATGGAACTGCATACCAAGTATATACTCCTTATGCTAAAAAATGGAGATCATTACTGACAGAGAACCATTTGTTTGATTATTCTGTAGGATTAGAAAAGGCGTTGTTTCATCATTTTCAAAGTGATATTATTTCTCTAGAACAGCTAGGGTATCGTTCTTCTGAAAATAGGAAGATAACGAATGAGATAGATTTAGCTATCATTTCAACGTATGATCAGTATCGTGATTATCCAGGTATAAAAGGAACTAGTCTATTAGGTACAGCATTGCGCTTCGGTACTATATCTATTAGAAAATGTGTACGTATTGCTTTAAAAGAAAATGATGTATGGCTATCAGAATTGATTTGGAGAGAGTTCTTTAGTCAAATCATGTACTTATATCCAACAGTAGAAAAGCATTGTTTTAAGTCCAAATATGAGGGTATAAAATACCGCAATAATGAAGAAGACTTCTTGGCATGGTGTGAAGGTAATACAGGTTATCCGTTGGTGGATGCTGGGATGAGAGAATTAAATGCTACAGGATTTATGCATAATAGAGTGCGTATGGTAGTTGCTAGTTTTTTAGTGAAGCATTTATTGATTGATTGGCGTTGGGGAGAAGCTTATTTCGCTCAACAGTTACTAGATTATGACTTAGCCTCTAATAACGGGAATTGGCAATGGGTAGCAGGCTGTGGATGTGATGCTGCACCCTATTTTAGAATATTTAATCCAACAGAGCAGGCAAAGAAGTTCGATAAAGACGGAAGCTATATGGACAAATGGGTTCCTGAGTGGAGAGAACTCTATTATAGACAACCAATAGTTGAACATAAGTTTGCTAGAGAAAGAGCTTTAGAAGTATTTAAGGAGGGATTAAAAGAATATTAGTATATTTTGGTTGTAATGTATAAAATATTAATAAAAGGATTAACGAGTTCAATGCGGATGATAATTTTTTATACTTTTAGCTTTTCTTAGAATCAGGAAGTGTAATGTTTAAAAAATACATTTTATATTGCTTATTAATCCCTTTTTTTCTTAGTTGTACTAAAAAAGGGGAGAGACAGTTAGATGTACAAAAACATAATTTGCACGCTGGGAAAGTAGAAAAAATGTATTATAATAATACAATTAATTACTCAGAAACTGATCGTCTAGTTAAACGACTATTGCTATTAGGTAATGCTTATTATTATAGACCAAGTACATTAGCTAATAAAGATGATATCTATAAGGAAAAGAACAAGTTAACTTATGCGTATCTTAATGCCTTAAAGAATCAAGATAGTGTATCTCTAGCCAATACTTATTTTGACTTAGGAGAACATTATCAATATACTACTGTATCTGATAGTAGTTATTACTATTACAATAAATCAGCACAATATTACAAGAGTATAAAGGATATTAAGAACCTTCAAAAGACTTATTTATACTTTAGTATATTACTTTCTAGTAGAGGGGTTTTCTTAGAAGCTCAATTACAGTTGTTACAAGCAATAGCGTTAAATGGAGATAATGTAGATAAACATACTTTATACAGTCAAGCATTCATATTAGGAGTGATAGAATTAGGCTTAGAAAGAAATGATAAGGCTATAACTATGCTAAATAAAGCTGATGAGTATTTGGGGGCAGAAGAATTAAAAAACTTCTATTCACAGGAACAAATACTCATGAATAAGATTTCTATTAAAAATAACCTCTCTCGTGCGTACATAGAAAAAGGGAATTATGATCAAGCAGAGCAAATTATTCAAGAAGCTTTTAAACATTTAGTACTATTAGAGAATAAGGATAAAGAGTCTTTTTATTCTATGTTATTGCACACTAATGCTTCTCTTCAATTAAAAAATAAGAAATACGACTCTGCGATAAGTTATGTGGTCGAGGCAATGAATCACAGTCTAGCGATAGATAATCTACATGCCTATAATCTAAACAAAATATTATATGCCGAATATAAGTTAGAAAGAGATGAGCTCACGCATGGAATTCAGTTACTAGAAGAAGTGTTATCTTCTGCTGCTCAATATGATGATTTAAGAATACAGAAGAAAGCGTTAGAGTTACTGATGATGTATGATAAACTTGATTCTAAAACTAACTTTTCTTATTATCAGTATATCAATGAATTGATTAATAACGATATTAATACGATCAGAAGCAAGTTCGCACGATTACAATATGAATCAGACTCTCTTATAAGATCAAATCAGATATTAAAAGATCAAAATAACCTTATTACTTATGCAAGTATAGCTTTGTTTTTTAGTTTTATAGGAATATTGTGTATTGTCTTTTATAGAAGTAAAGCTAAAGAAATAGCTCTTGTTCAGATGTATCAGAAGGATACTGAGAAGTATTATGACTCTATTATTCATATTCAGAATAGTATAACAAGAGCACAAGAATTAGAACGAAAGAAATTTGCTAAGGAATTGCATGATGGTGTTTTAAATAAGCTATTTGTTACACGGTTTTCTCTTTTACAGTTAGAAAACGATAATCTAGAAACTATTAAAGAGTCTTTAGTTAAGGAGGTACAAGAGGTAGAGCGATTTATTAGAAATAGTTCTCATGCATTATACAATGAAGAGAAATTCTTAATTAGCAATTTTGGACAACTTTTAGAGGAATTAGTCTATATGCAAAATAGAAATGTTAGTACAGTCTTTGATTGTAAAATAGATTCTAAAATAGAACTAGAGAAGCTAAGTCATAAGATCAAGGTGAATATTTATCGAGTGCTTCAGGAAGCATTTCAGAATGTTCAGAAATATGCTGAAGCGAGAGAGTGCAGGCTAATAGTGGAGTATTTATCAAATGACTATTTCCGAATCGAGGTAGTAGACAATGGAAAGGGATTTAATGTAAAATCTGCTAAACGCGGATTGGGAATTAAAAATATGGAAGATAGACTACGTGTTTTGAATTCAAAGCTTATTCTTAAGAGTAAGAAAGGAGCTGGTACTTCTATATCCTTTACAATACGCAATAATTAAGGGTTATACCTTATATATCATCCAAATATTAGGTTCTATATACTCACCTTTATTTAGCTCTACATTTACCTTAAGGGTACTTAATCCCATAGGTAATATATATTCTCCAGTTGATTGGAAAGTATATCCTGTCCATTTTTCCCATTGTAGTATAGTCCCTTCAATATGAAATGAAGAGGAGCATACACCTTGAATTACAGCTCCATTGATTACATGTTTTCTAACCTCAACATCATATGGTAGCCCTGAATTATTAATCCATTGTGAATAATTGGTTGTATCTTGAAGAGGGTAATGTTGTTTCATTTTAGGCCTAATCGGGCTGATAATATTTTGATATTTCTTTTGAGTAGCTATCTGTTTTAGATTACTCATAATATAGTGGTGTATCTCATTTTCGGGATAAGACTTATTCGTAAAAATAGATAGACAACACCATGTATTCGGTTTTAAAATGCGTTCGTGATCAGCAAAGGATTTCTCTAATGCCCATCTCCATCCTCCTGCAGGAAGTTTAGCAAACTCTGTTTTAGTTAAGTGTAAAGGAATACAATGGATGGTAGCAACGAGGTTGTTGTCTTCTAGTACTATGAATTGATCAGTAGAAAATACTGTAAACATACTATTCCAATATTTGTTTCTTATGCTATCTGCATTTAAGTATGCTGGGAAAGTATCTAGTTCTGTAATCTTTTGTATTAAGTTATCTTTCTGAACTGAGTTTAATTGATCAAAACATATAAAGCTAAATTCTGCTGTATTCATTGTGTGTAGAAAATTACCATTTGCTATGAGTTAGAAAGATACTGCATTTACTGAGATAAATATATTTTTCTTGAGATTATTATTAACTATTTTATAATCAGAATATAAACTATTTTAATCTAAAAAATTGTATTTTTAGGTATAGAAGTGGCTTGGAATTTGAGTGTAATGTATAAATATAGGTATTGAGTATATTTATGTTTTTAATTTAAATAATAGATTTTATCAATAGTTGTATTGAGTCAAAGTATGCTGAAATCTAGTTATCAGTGGATTATAGCTGTAAGTTTGTAAAAGAAAAAGAGAGATAAACGACAAAAATAATAATTATGAAAGAACAAAAATTGACAACAGCTTCAGGTAGACCTTATGTAGATCATGAGGATTCATTAACAGCAGGTGCTAGAGGTCCTGTATTACTAGAAGATTATATTTTACATGAAAAGTTAGCTCACTTTAATAGAGAGCGTATTCCAGAGCGTATTGTGCATGCTAAAGGTTCAGGAGCTTATGGAACATTTACAGTAACAAATGATATCACGAAATATACTAAAGCTAAATTATTTAGTGAAGTAGGAAAACAAACAGATGTTTTTGTTAGATTCTCTACTGTAGGTGGAGAGAAAGGGTCTGCTGACTCAGAACGTGATCCACGTGGTTTTGCAGTGAAGTTCTATACAGAAGATGGTAACTGGGATTTAGTAGGTAACAATACACCAGTATTCTTTATTAAAGATGCTAAGAAATTCCCTGACTTTATCCATACTCAAAAAAGACACCCAGGTACTAACCTAAAATCACCTACTATGGTATGGGATTTCTGGTCATTAAACCCTGAGAGTTTACACCAAGTATTGATCTTAATGTCTGATAGAGGTACTCCATTTGGATTTAGACATATGAATGGATATGGTAGCCATACCTTCTCTATGATCAATAGTGAGAATGAAAGAGTATTCGTGAAGTTCCACTTTAAAACAGCTCAAGGAATTAAAAACCTTACAGGGCCAGAGGCAGACCAAATGAGAGCGACAGATATGGACTATGCACAACGTGATCTATATGAAAATATCTCAAATGGTAATTTCCCTAAATGGAACTTAAAGATCCAAGTAATGACTGAACAACAAGCTAAAGAAGCAGTTGTTAATCCATTTGATGTAACGAAAGTATGGCCACATGGTGATTATCCACTAATCGATGTAGGTGTATTAGAGTTGAATAAAATGCCTAAAAACTACTTCCAAGATGTAGAACAAGCAGCTTTTGCGCCAACACATATTGTAGACGGTATTGGATTCTCTCCAGATAAGATGTTACAAGGACGTATCTTATCTTATCCAGATGCACAACGTTATAGATTAGGGACAAACTATGAGCAAATCCCTGTGAACCGTTGCCCATTTATGACTAATAATTATCAAAGAGATGGTTATATGAGAGTAGATGGTAATGGAGATGATGCACCAAACTACTTCCCAAATAGCTTTGATAATATTACAGTAGACCAAAGTTATAGAGAACCAGCTCAAGAGCTGAATAGTGTTATCGCAGATAGATATGATAGAAATGGTGAAGGAGAGAATGATCACTTCAGTCAACCAGGAAAATTATATGAGATCATGACTGCAGAGGAGAAAACGAATACTGTTGCTAATATTGTTGCAGCAATGGGCGGTGTAGACGGACCTAAGCGTGATGAGATTATCGGAAGACAGTTATGTCACTGGTTTAGAGCTAATGTTGAATTAGGTACTAGAATTGCTCAAGGACTTAACTTCGATATCAGTAAACATATGAATTCATAATAGTTATCTATATATTTTAAAAGATCCCATTGCTTCTAGCATTTGGGGTCTTTTTTTGTTTTTACTATTGTCTATTGAATAGAGTAGTAAAATGGTATTCTAGATTATTATACCTATTTTTGTTAGTAACCTTAATTCAATATTTATGCGTCACTATACTTTAGTCAAGATAATACTTGTATCAACTTTATTTGTAGGATGTTCTTATCAAACTTATCAGCCTATTTCTTTTTCTGATTTAGATAAAAATAAGAATGTAACAGAAGGTAAAAAAGGTTATATGGTACAGTTAGCCCCTGATGAAAAGCTTGTGTTAGATCAAAAAACTCAAGTAGAAACAGAGGTGGGTAAGTTCTTTGTACCTACAAGTGAGCGACCAGTATTTCCTATTGTTTCTAATGGTGATACTGTATATCGATCGAATAGACATATCGAGTTTAAGAAGGTTCATAACTTTCGTGATATGGGAGGGATTAGAAATAAAGATGGAAAGCAGATTATATGGGGACATTTTTTTAGAAGTGGACACTTATCTAAATTAAAGAAAAAAGAATATGCTGAACTTGATAACCTAAATGTAAAAACAGTTATAGACTTACGTACAGATAAAGAAATAACGAAGAAACCAGATAGGGTACCAGAAGGCATAGAATATAAGAATGTACAAGTGTATGACGACTCTGAGGATATGTTCTCTAAGACTAAAAAGGAGGTGCTTAAAGGAAGAGTAACTCCTGTACAATCTGATAGTCTAGTGATGGAGTTTTATAAACTGTATATGACAGAGAATCCACAGTTAGTCAGAGGGATAATGGATGATGTTTTTGAATCTAAAGAAGCAGTATTATTTCATTGTTCTGCAGGTAAAGACAGAACAGGTATGATAGGAGCTATGATACTCAGCATTCTAGAGGTAGATAGAGAAACGATCGTTTCTGAATATATGTTGTCTAATAATTATAGAGTAAGTGAAGTAGAGGGAAGAATGAAGCTTGCTAAAGTAGGTAAAGTGATCTTTCCGAAGATTAACTATCAAGTCATAGAGAATTTCTCTTGGATTAAGCCTATTTATATTGAAGCAATGTTTCAAGGAATAGAGGAGAAGTACGGATCTGTTGATCATTATATTGAACAAGGCTTAAAAATAAGTAAAGAGAAGCGAGCTGAATATATTCAGAAATTTACCTATTAGTTATTTTGTGTTCGTTTTCAATTGTTTTAATTTAGAGAAATTAAAAGTTAGAATATATGTATAGAGTTATATTTACTATTGTAACCTGCTTCAGTGCTTTACTTATGTCAGCACAGGAGATGTCTTTTAGCCAAAAGATAGGCCAGTTAATGGAATTAGTAACAGAAGAGCAGGTTGATAATAGTCAAGTAAGAGAAATATTAAAGACCTTAGCTATTGCTCCAAAAGAAATGAAAGAAGGAGCTATGGATTACAGTATATATGATAATTTTGAAGGAGATACGTTGTATTATATTCCATATAAGACAGCAGAAGAATCTCGTTTTTCTGTTGAGAAACTAAGACAGGGAGATAAGTTGTTTTATACACTTCAGTTTTTAATGCAAAGTACCTATACTAAAGATAAACAAGGCAATGTAGTGTTTGTAGATCCTACGTATTTATATAATACAACAATAGAAGAACTACAACCTTATTGTACTACTCCGATGAAGTATAAAAATGGTAAAGGAAATAGTCCTAAGTCTCCATTGTTAAGCTGTGTTTATACCAATCCTAAGAGCAAAAGAAAACTAATGTATTGGGTAGTATGTGAAAATAAAATAGGCGATACAAAAGGAAATACAGTAAAAGAAATCAAGATTCAAAGTCAAGAACTTTGGAGATAAACTATAAATACAAATTAGAGATATGCTATTATCTAATGTAAGTAGAGGAGACGCCTTAATGGTCGCAATTAAGTTATTGATTATATCATCTGTAGCAAGCTTGAACTGTTTGCTTATTCAGCACAATATATATACTAAAGCGAATCTAGGAGTACAGTATATCAATAAGGACCTAGTAAGATTTGAAACTATAAATTTCATCGTAACGATATTGAATATTGTAGCAGGTGCCTTTTTTCTTATTGTATTTATTGTATGGTTTTATAGAGCTTATGTGAATATGCAGTCTTTAGACACTCGTCTTCATGATTCTAAATATTGGGTAGTCTTTGGATGGTTAATACCTGTTTTTAATCTAGTGATGCCGTATCGTTTATTAAACAAGATGACGATCAGTGCGGTATCGTATATACATAAGAATACGACTACGAGATTGCAGAAGTTTAGGTCTTATTGGATTTTATTGATTTGGATTAGTTTCTTATTGATCTATTTGTTGCGTATATATCAGTATAGTATGGCTACGAGAATAGATGTTATGTATATTATCGAACTAGGGATAATCATTAATGCACTATCGTTACTTACTTTATTTGTGTTTGCTTCTTATTTTAATTTCTATAGAAAGATGGAAGCCTTAATCTATAAACTAGAACATGAAAACAAAGAAGATAATGCTAATTGTATTGAATTGGTAAGAGAATAATACACAAACCTAAAACTGTTTTTATGTCAGGGAAACAAGTTTTTTTACAATTCGTCCATGGTATCAGTGCTCCCTATCTAGATAAGGGGTTTATAGCTACTCAGAAAGGTCTAGTGCTCAAACAAAAGCTAGAGGACACAGGCTTTGAATTGGTGTTGAAGTTCCATGCGACTCAGAGTGATGTAAAGGCCAGTGTACAGCTATCATGCCTCATTATGGTATTATCAGAACAGCTAAAAGAGTGGAGGTTACAAAAGTATAGAAGTAGAGATCTAGCAGTAGACACTGTCTTTATATCCTATCTTCATGATATTATCCCTGTGATGTCTAATAAGTTTAGTTGGGAAATTACCCCAAAGAATATCGACGAACAAATAGTAGTTTTCAGAGAACTTTTAGTGAGTTATGTCAATCCTATATTTGAACAATTTAGAAATAAAGACTCATTGATCGCTTATACGATAGAACAAGGATGGAGATTTAATGTAAATATGTCTCCTAAACAGTTTGTCTATCCTATTGATTTTATGACCTGTTTTGCTTCTTATGAAGAGAACTGTTTAGGCTTTAACAACTTTATAAAGCAAGAAGGGCTAACAGGACAGGCTAAGCGCATCTATAAAGAAATGAGCTCTCCTAAGTATAAAGGATATATTAGCAGTGATGCAATAGAAGATAAATTATTCCAACTCGCTTATATGCATAAGATTCCGATTTGGTAATGAATCATTATATAAAGACAAGAGCGAAATGTACACCTACATTTCGCTCTTGTCTTTTATATTGAACTTATATTATCTAGTTAGTACCTACTCTTTTATAAGTAAAATCTTGATTATTTTTTTCTAAAACAATGATATTCTCATTAGTCGCTTTTATTGTAAAGTGTAGTGTGTCCTTATTAGAAAGAACTAAAAGCTCGTGATTCTGTACCCACCAGTTTTTATATTCATTATTAACCATATTCACAGATGTAGCGTCTCCATTCTCTTTTAAAGAAAAACTTTTAGGCTTTTTTTCATTAAAAGGAGAGAACTCTGTCCAATCACCAATAACTGCTTTACTCAATACCTTTTCTTGTTCTGACATCTCAGGAAGCTTAAAACTCTCTTCCTTTTTACATCTCATGAACGTAACTGCGCATAATGTTATAAAAATACAAGTCTTAAATGTTTTCATTTTAAATGTTAAAAATTGAGGATAATAAACAAATATAGTAATAATAATTAAATGTTGATTATTTAATTAACATGAATTGAATTCTATTTAGAAGATTTTAGTGTATGTATAGAACGATATAGAATATCTAGGTTTACTTCCATCTCATCTTTTGTTAAGTGCCCGAATCCTAATCTCATACCTGTTAGTTTTCTATCTTGATAGAGTAGCGTTTTAGGCAGGTAAAGGTTATTCTTAGCGCATTGTTTATGGAGTTGCATTAGGTTGATGGGTATATTCCATTCTGTCCAGATAGCTAATCCACCAGCAGGTACTGTAAAATGAATATCATCATTAAAAAACTGTTGTAATAACTCAGCGAACGAGTCCCGTCTTTCTTTATATATTTTAGAAGCTTTTTTTAGATATCTAAAGATTTCGCCTTCTTCTATTAATTCATTTAATACCTGTTCCATGATGATGTCTCCTCTAGGATCTAATAATCTTAGAAACTTCTGCATTTCTATTAGGACACTTTCTGGTGCTACAATAAACCCATGCTCAAAAGTGGGCGCTAATGATTTGCCAAATGACCCAATGTATACTACCATGCCATCTGAGTCTACACTCGCTAGTGGTAATACAGGGCTTTTATCATAATGAAAATCATAATCATAGTCATCTTCTAGGATGATAAAGCCATACTTACGTGCTAAGTTAAGTAGTTTTACTCTGCGCTGTGCACTTAAGGTTACAGTAGTAGGGTAGTGGTGATGAGGTGTTAGATACAGCATACGGATAGTATGTGATTTACACATTTCTTCTACCGCTTGTACATCTATGCCCTGCTCATCTACAGGTACCGTTAATACATGAGCTCCAGTTTCTTGAAATGTCATATTACTAGAGTAGTAGCTCAGCTTAGCTACGATCACTTTATCACCAGGAGAGAGTAATACCCTACAGGCTATATAGATACTCATTTCAGTATTACGTGTGATCAGTATATTATTCTTACTGATATGTAGTCCTCTAGATAAGTTTAGATAATTAGCCATATTGTTTTTGAATGGGTAGTTATCCTCACTTTTTATATTGTATAGTTTTTTTCGATTGCTTTTTCTTTTGAGGTTAGCGCTATAGAAAGAAGAGAGTTGACCTAGTTGACTAATTCTAGTATCTGTTGTCCCATCGTTAAACATATAGTCACAGTGGTTTGTCTCATAAGGAGAATCTAGTATATTATTGACTTGAAAAGAGTATCCAGGTTTAGTAGGATATTGTTGGATATTTTGATAATCGATATCTGTATTGGTCTTAGGTCGAATAGATTTTTTACTTAGTACAAAACACCCTTTGTTAGGGATCATTTCTATCCATCCTTGTGTTGCTATTTCTTCAAATGCTGCGATTACTGTATTTCTATTTACAGATAGTAATGTTGCTATCGTTCTAGTCCCAGGTAGTTTAGTTCCCTCAGGGATAAAGTTGCGTTGTATAGCATTGCTAAATTGATTTGCTATCTGCATATACACTGCAGTAGTAGAGTTTCTATCTATTTTTATAAAACTCTGATAAGGTATTTTAGCCGGACTAGCCATGATGAATAATATTAAGTGTAATCTAATCCAGCAATATACATTTTTTAGCATATAGTAGTATCCTTTTATAACCAATATTTTTGAGAATATTGGCATTTAGTTTTTTGTGTCGTATTTTATATTTATATAATTTAGGGCTTTATTTTATAGCTATGAATGTATCGATACTTCAGATGGTTAGTGTAGTAAGTTATTCTAACGCATATTTAAATGATCGTTTACCAGAGATTTCTAATCAAGGAGAGAAGATCTCTATGTATTGTAATAAAGTGTTATTTCATATTCCTGTAGTAGGAGATAAGAATCAATATACAACTCAAGCACCTATAGACTGGTTTATTTCTTTAAAATTCAGAGGAGTGAAGCAAGTGAAGTTATTCTATCAATCTTTTGCTAAACCTAATACCCCTGAGTATATGACAGCAGGCTTTGTAGGAGGTGGAGGAGTATGGATGGTAGAGACTGTCTTAGAAGATCGATCAGAATTTTGGTATAGCAAGTGGGAAGTCAATGAAGATAAGCGTCAGCTAGGGGCAGATAGAGTGTGGGATGTGATTTATAGACTTGCTCCTATCCATGAGTTGGCTAGTACTAAATATGATGTGACGGTACAGAGTATCGCCCTTGCGTCTGTATTAGAAGAACTAGTAACCTTCTGTAAGCAAGAAGAGTTGTCTAATTGGGAAGCGATATTCTCAGGAGCGAAGAGCGTATTGGAGAATAAGAAACCATCATCTGCTGCGTATCTAAAAGATATGATCGTAGAAGGCGGATATACAGATGAGGCATTAGCCTTAATGGAGGCAGCGGATAGAGCCTATGTATTTGGCGGTATGGGGTCATGGAATGATGTAGGTCAACTGAGTGACGATGCTCAAGAGCAGAAATACAAAGAATTATCAGCACAATTATATGCTGTTTTAAACCAAAGTATTCTAGCATTCACTAACTCTTGATACTAATGCAACTAAACCTCAACGATTATAAAATCGCTATATTAAAAATAAATGAGAATTTTATTTTCATTTGATAAAAAATAATAAAATTATATTATCCACCTTTGCACGCTTAAAATTTTAGAACAAATGAACTGGATAATTTTAATTATTGGTGGATTATTTGAAGTAGGTTTTACTTTTTGCTTAGGTAAAGCTAAGGGAGCTACAGGAACAGAAGCAGTAGGATGGTATGCCGCTTTTTTGATAGCCTTAGTTTGTAGTATGGCAGCTCTTGTAAAGGCGACACAATCCTTACCACTAGGAACAGCTTATGCAGTATGGACTGGTATAGGTGCTGTAGGAACAGTATTAGTAGGAATATTTGTATTTAAAGATCCTGCTACTTTTTGGAGGATGTTTTTTATCGCTACTTTGATAGGGTCTATTATTGGACTTAAAGTAGTAGCTGCATCATAAGTAGTAATAAAGACTATTTTTTAGAATCTATTATAGATAAATTAAAAAAGGGACTATCAAGCGATAGTCCCTTTTTCATTGATAAAAAGTAGTTGATTGTGTTGTTAATAGTAGTAATTATAGATTAAGACCTTCTAACCTTTGATTGTCTTACCCTAAAAGTAATAAAGCTTTTTAGAATACAAAACAGGAGTGTTTGTTAAGCTTCATTATAAAATGATATTGTTTGAAATGTGATATGTTTTGTTGTAGATAAAGCTTTTTTTATCGTTTTTATATTGCTGTAAAAAGCGTTTCTTTGTTTTTTATTTTTGAGTAATGAATATGCAGGAGCAGTATTTTGAAGTTTTTATAGCACATTTAAGACAGACTATTACACTAGATGAACAGGCTGTACATAAAGTATTAGACAGTTTAGAAATAGTGAAGTTAAAGAGAAAGGAGTTTCTACTTACACCAGGACAACCTTCTAAATATATGCGTTTTATAGCAGAGGGTAGTGCTAGATGTTATTATCTAGACGAGAATAGCCAAGAGCATACTTTACAGATTGGTATTGAGAATTGGTGGATTAATGATCTGTATAGTTATCTAACGCAGAAAGACTCTCAGATGTATATTCAGGCTATCGAATCAGCTGTGGTCTTACAGATTAGTCAGGCTAATTTAGAGCGACTGTATTTAGATGTTCCTGAGATATCTACTTTCTTCAGAATTAAGATCCAGAACGCTTATGTAGCACTACAGGAGCGTATGTTAGAGAATCTCAGTACAGAGGTGTACTCTCGTTATCAGAAGTTTATAAAGGAGTATAGAGATATAGAGCAACGTGTACCTCAGTATATCATTGCTTCTTACTTAGGTGTTACCCCTGAGTTTTTAAGCTATTTAAAGAAAAAGCACTTATAATAGATCAGTTTTTTTACCGTATAGGTGTTTCTTAAGTTATCTTAAGAAGCACGTTGTCTCGAGCTAATACATTTGTCCTATATAAATAATGATAGAAGACAAATGAGATTAGCTTTTTTTTATGCAGTTGTTATAATGTTTTTTGGGCAAGGTGTTTTAGCTCAGAAATTTTCATATAATCCAGAAGGAATGGTAGGGCACCGTTCTTATTTTTACACCCATACATTTAATTATCAGATAAGTGATAAGGTAAAACTTCAGAACCTTATTCTATTCGATACAGAATATGATAATGATAAGCACAATATTCTATTTATGCGTAATACGCTAGCTTATCAATTTTCAAAACATTTTAGTTTAAACACTTCAGTAGGTATTAAGAATCCAGGCAAGTTTGCCAGTATGTTGTTACAATATCAGGTATCAGGTAAGGAGGTATTATTCTCTTATGCTGTAGGGACAACTTACCAAGCGGGTTTTACACTAGAACAATCCTTATTATTTGAATACAGCCCTCAGTTAACTGATAAGGTGAAAGGACTATTCAGAGTATCTGCAGTGGGTAATGTGAATGCAGAAGAATATACCAGAGGATTCCAACATATCAGATTAGGGGTGAAGTATGAGGAATATAGCTTCGGTGTAGCAGTCAACCTAGAACAGTTTAATAATTCATGGAAACACCTAGAAAACGTTGGTGTTTTTGCAAAAATAAATCTTTAAAATACAATAGAAATGAACAAGAATCAAGACATCGGTTTATTAATTACACGTATTAGTATTGGCTTTCCAATGTTGTTATACGGAATAGGAAAATTATTTAATGGTATTTCGTTTATCCAAAGTGTGTTAATGGATAAAGGGCTTCCTGCCTTTTTCGGATACGGAGTCTATGTAGGAGAAGTGATAGCCCCTCTTCTGATTTTAATAGGATATAGAACACGATTAGCCAGTTTAGTATTTGCAATTAATTGTATTACGGCTATGTTATTAGTACAGAGCTCAGATATCTTTAGCTTGAATGATAACGGTGGATGGAAGGTAGAGTTATTAGGTATCTATGCCTTAGTTGCTGTTGGGTTATTCTTTACAGGAGGAGGTAAGTTAGCCTTGTCATCTGAGCATAAATGGGATTAAATAGAAGGGATAGAGTAGGTATCAATTTTATTCTAAAAAGAACATTATCATTATAGAGGTAATAAAATACTCTAGAATACTATCTGTGATAAAAATAGTATTACCCCTTGTCAATACTCAAGTTTAGTGAACTAATTGATGAGGTATAGTGTAGAATTATGAATAAAAAATCATTCTATTCGTTCAAATTTCTTTTTTGGCACAGCATTTGTTATTGTATAGATGTAGTATACAATTTCATAGTTATTTTTTTTTGAGCGATGTTAACGTAGTTAATTAACATCAGATAAGTAATAAAGATTTTATTATTTAGGTTTTGTTTATAAAGCATAAGTTTATTGAGTTGACTTATGCTTTATTTTTTTTATACACCATTAATGAGTGTAGTGCCTTAATCATGGTGTAGGATGCTAGGAGATTCCTTGGGGGTTTCTAGGAGTATTCTTGCTGAAAAACGTGCTTTGGGCTAGTAAACTCGAAGAAAACCCCTAGCAAACCTCAAGAAACTCGAAGAGAATATAAGGAGGAAGTCTACTTATAAGAAAGGGGAACTGTTATAAACGTTAAAAAAGTGTTTTCAACTTTACAGTATTCTATAGAATCAGTATCTTTAAAGAGAAGAGTTTTGGGAGATAAATGAAGTGGTTCTTAATCTATATTAACTAGTAATGAATAGAACTTCTATACTTTTACACTAGAACAATTAAGTATTCATCAATTAAATAATCATATTATGTCAAACGTAGATTTAGTTATAGAGGAACGTGCAGCGAGTATTGGTAATTTCTTAGTAGGTAGATTATTACCTTTTAGACAAAAGAGAACCGTAGGACCATTTTCTTTTATAGATCATATGGGACCTATATCCGTAGCAGAACACGATAATTTAGATGTAGATCCACATCCTCACATAGGTTTATCTACATTGACTTATCTATTCGAAGGACAGATCATGCATAGAGATAGTGTGGGAAGCGTAGAGCGTATCACACCAGGTGCGGTAAACTGGATGACAGCAGGTAGAGGTGTAGTACATTCTGAGCGCATGCCAGAAGATATACGTACGACTACACCAGATGCTATTCTACACGGGTTACAGATTTGGATAGCATTGCCTAAAGAACTAGAAGATATGGAACCTTCTTTTGTGCATATCGAAGCAAAAGATTTGCCTAGTTGGGAAGAGGATGGTGTGTCGTATAAACTGATAGCAGGAGAAGCATTAGGAAGAAAATCACCTGTGCCTGTATATAGCCCATTGTATTATATCGAAATCAAATCTACAGAACATAAAAAGATCAATATCGGAAGTGGACTATTCGGAGAGGCAGCGATGTATATCTTAGAAGGAGGAGTGAAGAGTGGTGAGCATGAGTACGAACCTAAGAATATCTTGATCTCTAATGATAGTACGCTATGTGAGTTCGAAATGAAGCCTAATACTACAGTCTATATCTTCGGAGGGGAACCTCTACCAGAAGAGCGCTATATACTGTGGAACTTCGTGTCTCATGATACTGATAAACTAGAGAAAGCAAAACAAGACTGGATCAATCAGAACTATGAGGTATTTCCTTTAATTGAAGGGGATAGTGATAGTTATGTACCATTTCCAGAAGGGATGAAATCATTTAAAAATAAGAAGTAATATGGACGTGACAGTAAAAGCCGTTTTAGGTACTGAATTATATTATACAGAGGTTACAGCTGGTAGTAATGTATTGATTACTGATGAGCCTGCTGATCTAGGTGGACAGAATAAAGGGTTTAGCCCATTTGAAGTATTAGCTACTTCACTAGCGAGCTGTACAGCTGCTACACTGAGAATGTATATGGATAGAAAGAAGTGGGAAGCTGAGAAGATCGTGGTGGAAATAGAGATGACTAGAGATACTACAGGGACAAAGACTATTTTTAATAGAAAGGTGTCTTTCGAAGGTGCATCATTAGATGCTGATATGAAGAAGAGATTAGCGATTATCGCTGATAAATGTCCTGTACATAAGGTATTGACAGGAGAAGTGACTATAAATACAGAATTAGCGGTTTAGAGAACGAGAAACAGGGAACAGAAAACCGATAAGGAGTATTAAGAAAAAGAAAAGCATTAACCAATAAAAAAAATATATTATGGAAATAAAACATGAAGCTCAAGAGACAAAAGGCGCTTTCGTCGCTTATATAGACGGACAGCGCGCTGGAGATATGACTTATTCTGTAGCAGGTACAGATAAGATTATTATAGATCATACGGGAGTTGAAGAAGCATTTAATGGTAAAGGAGTAGGAAAGGCTATATTACTTGAAGGTGTAATCCCTTATGTAAGAGAAAAGAATTTAAAGGTATTGCCGTTATGTCCTTTTGCAGCAGCTATGTTTAAAAAGATGCATGCTGAGATAGGAGACGTATTAGTATAATTAAGAATTAAGTTTTTTCTTCTAGACAAGATGTACTTAGTGGTTATTGTGTGATTGTCACGGATTATAAATCCGCGCCATCGGTATTATAACACTATGTATAGGCAATTCTGATAACTGATAACTGTCCACGGTAAACTAAATAAGTTTTGTGTGTTATACAAGTATGTCTATATTGTTTTTGCTACCTTTGCACAGAATTAAACGCTTTAAATCTTATGAACGAAAAAACATCTTTTGGGTTAATATCTACAATAGAAGTACCTTATGCATTAAGCGTAAAGGGGAGCTGTTGGAATAAAGAGGGACTGTTAATCGCAAATTATATTTATTCGAATGAAGGAGATACTAATACTTATGAGTTAGTATATACTATCATTGATAAAGAAGGGAATACAAAAGAGGAGAAAGAGACTAGGGGAGTATTACCTACTTTATTTTTAAGCCCTACTAAGGATAACTTTGTTTCTTTAGTAAGTGGAGAGGAAGAAGAGATGACTTCTTATGCTATATTTGATAAGAGTGTAAAAGGATTTAAAGGAAGCAAGTCATTTGATGGACGCTTTGTAGGATGTACAGCAGACCATTCTATTTTCTATAATGTAGATATCTGGAGCGAAAAAGCGGCAGATGTAATGAACGTTATAGCATTTAAAGAGGGTGTGCTAGTGGATGAAAAGAAAGTAGCTATTCCTTTTCCTAAAGATAATAAGATCTGTGTACGAAATGGAGAGATTCATATCATTACAGAGGTAGAGGATGGATGGCTTCACCGTCAGATAGATGAGAATGGGGAGGAACTGAGAAGAAGATTACTAGAGTTTGATTTTCCTTTTGTACACGAAGCGTTAACCTTGTCATTTGATGAGAAATCATATTTGTTATGTGAGGAGAATGGTGAGATAGGTATCGTAGAGATAGATGCAGATGGAGAAGGGATGTATGGTGACCTATTTAATATCGGTGATGAGTTCTTCGGTACTTGGCATCCACAACGCGTAAGTGATGATACTAATGCAGTACAATTCACGACTGAGTTTGGAAATGGGTGGTTAGTGATTAAGAATGATGAACTAGTAGAACTGTTCTATAACAAGAATAAAAAAGGATATCAAAACTTATTGACTAAGGAAGTGTTGTCTATTGATAATAACGATTTAGTATTATCAGGGATAAGTCCTATCACTGATGGTAAGATAGGCTTAGTATTCTATCCTCGTAAACAACGCAAAGAGACGTATAACAAAGCTTTCGTTTTGCAACACGAGATATAGTTTAATTAAGAATTAAGAATTAAGAATTAAGAATTAAGAATTAAGAATTTTCTGACTTAATGTACTTGATTTAAAGATATAATAAAGGTCACTAGCTTCTGTTAGTGACCTTTATTGTTTTTGTGTTTATTTGCTATTGAGCGGGCATGTATTTATTGATAAACTTCACTAGTTCATCATTCTTCCATACGATTGCTTGAGTGTGTCCAGCACCTTCTACTAAGATAATCTCTACACTAGGAGAACCTAGGTCTTGTAAGCCTTTTACCATTCCCTGAGTCACGATAGCAGGTACATTAGTATCCGCTTGTCCTTGGATGACTAAGATAGGTTTGTCTATTTTCTTGGTTCCTGGTTGACTATCTTGTAAGAACTTTTGGATGATAGGGTCATTCTTAAACTTCTCATTATTAAGACCAGGGTAAGTCATTACCTTATTACTAGGATCTTCATTCATATACTTAATGATGTCAGCCATAAACGCTTGACGTACTCCATCTAGACAGTCTCCATTATCTCCATTACTTCCTTCAGCTAGTTTAGCAAAGCCTTTAGCTCTATCTTCGAATATCGCAGTATAGTCATAAGACGGAGTTTCTGCTTTAATACCTACTCCTGCTAGAGCAGCATAAGCTAATAGCGTAGCATAAGATGTAACAGAACTTCTCTTTTCTAAAGGTATAGGAGTAGGGCTAGCATTTTCCATAGCTTCTATTTTTGCAAGAGCTACTGGAGCTACTTCTAGAATGATTTTTCCTAAACTAGAGGCAGGTGCACCAGCTACAGCTCCTTTATAAGTAGTATCACTATTTGCTAACTCAGCTATACCTAGAGAAGCTTGACCACCTTGAGATTGTCCAGCAGACATCCAATCTCCGTTAAAATCGTTAGTGTATTTATCTTTTACAGCTTTGATAGCATAAGTAGCAGATAGGGCTTCACTCTTTAGGTGTAAGTAAGGATGTATACCAGGGGTACCTAGTCCTTCATAATCAGGAGCTACGATCACATATCCTTGAGCTAATAAGGCTTTAGCAGTTACTTTAAAGTTCTCTCCTAATGGATTATTACTAGGTGCACAAGCATCTGCTACTCCTACTGTACCGTGAGCCCATACCACGATGCGGTAACCATCTTTTGGTTTAGGTGTTTTGGGATACATGATAAGAGCAGTAGCACTTTGACTCTTTCCGTTTAGATAAGGCATATTATAAGTCATTATTTTAATAGACCCTGCTTCATCCAGTTTATCTAGACTATAGTCCTTCTCAGAGATAAAGTGTTCTTCTTGTGGTTTGTTTCCGTTGTCATCATTCTTGTTACAAGCTGTTAATGATGTGAATATAAAGGCAGAGCACAGAATCGTACTCACTAAAAAACTTCTTTTTTTCATAATAGTTCACGGGTTTAAAAATTCGATATGTTTTAGTTATAGAACTAAATATAGAAAATAGTTTTTTATTGACAATAAAGGGCAGTGTGTTAAAATCTAACAATGATAGTAATTACAATATATTTAAAGATTTGAATTATATATGATATGGTATAAAAGTTAAATTGACGTTTTGTTGCAATAAAAGAAGAGATAGAGAGTTATTTTAGATAAAATCTATATTATGAACAGAAGTATATTGATACTATTATTAGGGACTATTCTGTTAGGTAGTTGTAACACAGCTAAGAAAGAAAGTACAGAGAATGAAATAGAATTAAGTGATGTAGATAAACAACAGGAGGTAAAATATGAGTTGGCTAAGGGGTATTTTGTAAAAAATACAGTGGAGAATGATAAAGTAGAAAGTCTTCGTATTACTTCACAAGATCACTTTGAGTCTTACTTTGGTACTGCAGCTACAATGGGAGAGCAGGGAGTACCAACGCCTATTGATTTTAAAAGATCATTTGTCTTAGCTTTAGTAGGTCAGCCTACAGATAAAGATACTTCTTTTGAAATAAAGGAATTAGTAGCGAAAGGAGATGTGTTAGAGTTGTCTTATACAATTAAACAAAGTCAAGAAAATAGAAGCTTTACAATACATCCATGTATTATCTTAGTGGTGGATAAAACGAATGAGAAAGATGTTCGTTTTATAGCTAAATAAAGAGTAAACTGTTTCTACGCATGACAATAGAAGTAATAAAAAAAGAAGAGATCACAACTAGTGTTTGGTCAGGAGGTAAGACAAATGAGTATGTGATATATCCTCGAGATGCTCAATATGCAGATAAGGATTTTATATTTAGAATAAGCAGTGCTACTATAGAAGCAGTTCCTTCTGAGTTTACCCGTTTTAATGGATATAGGAGATATCTGTCTATGCTAGAAGGGGATTTTAAGCTATATAGACAAGGGAAAGAGGAATATTATACTACTCATACTCTTTTCTCTTTTGGTTCTGAAGAAGACATTACCTCTTATTCCTTAGGTAAAGATTTTAATCTAATGTTACATCAATCTATAAAGGATGAAGTAGTACAGATTAGTTCTGGTGGGGTGAGTACTAATGCTGTGTACCTATTTATATTCGCCTTAGTAGATAGTATTGCAGTGGTTAATGATGTGTGTTATTCAATGCAACAATATGATTGTTTATTAATCATTAATGAAGAGTCTGATGATATATCTCTTACTTTAGATCAGAAAGCTATTATAGGATATTGGTAAATAAAGAGCACTAAAATAATAGATTAATATTTGTCTAATATTAATATTATATAGTATAAAGGTTAAAAATTTTGATTTGTTTCTTTATTAGTGTGATTTTAATAATTTAGTTATAATTACTTAAGATTTGGATTACAATACAGTGTATTATATATAGTAACTTGGATTAAGATAACATTAAACTGAGTTGTATATGGAAATGTCTTATATCGTAGTGCCTTTAGTGGACTGTAATGAGAATGCTTTTAATCAAGAATTGAGTA
The DNA here is from genome assembly GCF_000833025.1 of Myroides profundi. Lineage (NCBI taxonomy): Bacteria > Pseudomonadati > Bacteroidota > Flavobacteriia > Flavobacteriales > Flavobacteriaceae > Myroides > Myroides profundi. Next base: position 2,771,200 of record NZ_CP010817.1, on the reverse strand, counting down.
AGTTATTTCCTTTTAGTAATATTGTTAGTGTGGTATGCCATCAGAAACAATTCCTAGTTGTATATAGAGATATCGATACTCTAGTCAATGGGGCAAAGGAAGTAAAAGAGGTATTCGCGTATGACAATGGGATAGAATCCTTCAGTAGAAGACATCCCTATCTAGATATAGCTGTTTTGCAAGTATTAGGAGAAGAAAAGAATTGTTTTTATGATGGATTTATCATGAAAAACAAGAAGAAAATAAAAGAACACAGTGGGATGCACAATGCTTATATCCCGATACTTCAGTATTTCATGCCTGATTATGATGGGAGTGATTTAAGTATCTTTTCAAGTAATTTTTAAAATCGTTATTACCAATAGTATTATCGTTTAAGATACCTTTTTATGGCGATATAATTATGTGGTTAAATTCACTTTCTTTGTAGTAGGAAAAAGAAAATTATGAATGTACAGATAGAGAGAATAAAAGATAAGCTTAGTACGATTAAGGATTTTGATCAGGAATATCAAGTTTTTGGAGCAAGTTCACATCAATATGGAATAGGAGAAGTAGTACGTCACACAGATATAAAACACTTTGAACAAGAGTATAATTTAGAGTTGCCAGAGGCTTATGTCGCTTTTCTTACTCAGGTAGGAAATGGAACTAATCAAGAAGATGCTTATGGGAGTAGTGCTGCAGGACCTTATTATGGTATATATCCTTTAGGGACCAATCTAATCGATGTATTTGTAGAGGATATTAAGAAGTCTATAGCACAAGCGTGTATTTTAGATCCTAAAATGACCAAGGAGGAATGGGAAGCATTAACTCTTGCTTTACAAGAAGACGATTTGTCTGATGAGGACTACTATGAGATTCAGAACAAGTTGTTTAGTGGTTTATTAGCCATCGGTACTCAAGGATGTGCTATCACGACCTGCCTTGTGATGAATGGGGAGCATCGCGGAAGAATAGTATATATAAATGAAGATTATCAACCAAGCTTCGCTTATGAAGCGCACTTCCTAGACTGGTATGAGCGATGGTTAGATGAGATTATATCAGGAGAATTAGTAAGTAAAGACGCTGGATGGTTTGGATATGCTAGAGGTGGAAGCAGTGAATTACTCTGGGAGTCATTTAAGACTATTGAAGATAAAGAGGAGAAATTAGAATATCTAGTTGGTCTAATACGAAAGAAAGAGATTAGTGAAGCTATTCTTCAAGAGATAGAATATGTTCTTTCTGAGAAGTGTGACGATGATATAAGGAGTTCTCTTACGATGATTTTGGCAAAAGTAGCGTTTACAAGAGCCATTCCTTTTATTAAAGAACTAATAGGTCAAAACCTTCTTGTCTCTTTAAAAATAATACATTGGTATGCAGAGGATAAGGCGTATTGGCTGCCGTTCATTACTCCATTAAGCGATACCATCGATGAGGAGGAGACTTTTCGTTTTTATACCTATGTCGTGTCAAAAGCAACAGATGATTACGGTGATTATATATTAGCAGGACTTCAATCTGCTAATCAGGCCATACGTGCAACAGCTATCTATACGCTAGGAGAAGCCAAGAACAAGAAGGACTATCTAAATCAGTTTATCAAATGTTTACATGACGATGATGAGAGAGTCGTTTTATATGCTTTACAAGGGTTAAAGGAAGTAAACGATGAGAGATTGTTGTCGTGCTATAAAGTGGTGTATAAGAAGTATAAGGATAGTGAAGAAGAAAATTATATTATAGTGAACTTAGAGCATAGACTTAAAGAGTTAGGACTAAGTTTGGAAGAATTAGAAAGATAATGGACGAGAATAGAAAGAAAAGTATAGGTAAATTTTTAAGTCTAGTGCTTAGACATGAGCCTAGTAAAATAGGAATACAATTAGATGAGAATGGATGGGCTGATGTAGAGGAGTTAATCAGTAAATGTAGTAAACATAGAGTATCGTTTACCAAGAAAGAGCTTGACGAAATCGTAGAGACTAACAATAAGAAGAGATATGCCTATAGTACTGATGGTACTAAGATAAGAGCTAATCAAGGACACTCTATAGCTGTTGACTTAGAGTTCGCTCCTCAAGAGCCACCACAGTTTTTATATCATGGTACAGCAGATCGTTTCTTGAATAGCATAGAGAAAGAGGGGATTAAGAAGATGAGTAGACAACATGTACACTTAAGCCAAGATAAAGAGACTGCTATCAATGTAGGTTCTCGTCATGGTAGAGTAGTAGTGCTTACTATCTTAGCGCATAAGATGTATGAAGAAGGAATAGTATTTTACCAATCTGCTAATGGGGTATGGCTAACGGATTATATCGATCCGAAGTATATCTCTAAATAAAGAGCATTAAAATTGTGTTAATGCTTGGCTATACTTGTTTTGATTACTTGAATATGTAAAAGAGATAAGTATTTTTGCACAGTAGGTTATTAGAGTTTAAGTAGTCTATTTGATTAAAATATAAAACACTTATTATGGAAAAAGAGAACCCGATTTTTTATGCAAAAGGAGATGACCCTATCTTAATAGAGGCATATAAGAAAGCTCAAGATACCTTCAAATACTTTTGGAGAGAGTTGTCTTGGGAATATAGAAGAATAGTACCTGCTTTTGATATGGCAAGTGTTAAAGTGGCTTTTACACAAGAGGTAGAAGGTGAAGAAGAGCCTGTAGTAGAGCATATGTGGATAGGTGATGTAGACTTCGATGGAGATATTATCTATGGAGAGTTATTAAATCAACCTAATATGCTTACGAATATAGAAGAAGGAGAGCAAATAGGGGTAACTCTGGATCAAATCAGTGACTGGATGTTTATTAGTCAAGGTAAAGCTTTTGGAGGTTTTACTGTGCAGGCTATGCGTTCTGTGATGACTGAAGAAGAGAGAAAAGAGCACGATGACGCTTGGGGATTAGAGTTCGGAGATTTTAATGATGTGGTTTATGTTTATGAACAAAAAGAACATCCTGAGAACCTTATAGAACACCCTATGAGTAAGAATATGAAAGAGAGCTTAGAGAAATTCTTAGATGAGAACCCTGATGAGGTAACGAATAAGGATGAGGCTGGATATACGTTCTTACACAAAGAGGTTATCTCAGGTAACCTTACAAGTGTTGAGGTATTATTAGCAAAAGGAGCTAATAAGAACGAACCAAATAATGAAGGTAAAACTCCAATAGACTATGCTAAACAGTTAAACTGGGAACATATCATCCCTGTATTAGGATAATCAGTTTTAAAATAAAAGTAAGAAAGCTCTAGTAAATAATACTAGGGCTTTTTTTGGTTAACGGTTGACAGTTAACAGTGTATTGTGGTTACTTTGTAGAGTTTTATGAGAGATGCTTTGCACATACTCTGCTTGCGCAGACTTTGTCAGCACGACATGGATGGTGGATATATATTACGGTTTGTGGTTGACAGTGTATTGTACGGTTTTTAGTTGCGGTATTTGGTATGTTTAGAGGATTAGTATATTTCCATTTATGATTATATTTGAACATCAGTAATAATCAAAATGACACATAAAGAATTTTATCAGATCGTATTAGAAACAGATATACACGTTAAGAGTCGTGTAGATACTTTAGCAGTTATTGGTAGTGATGAGGAGGTATTAAAGTTCTTGCTGAAATATAGCTTCGAATACGATGATGCTATCCATGTGATGTCTACTGTATTGTTGCAAGATATTCTAGATAAGGATATATTGCGTTTAGAGCCTTATTTAGACACTTTTATAGATAATGCAGAGTTCATTACTAATGAATCAAGTAAACGTCTGATAAGTCGTATATGTTGGTTGATAGCCAAAAGTAAAAAGCTAGTCTGTACTTCTGTTCAAGAAAAAAAACTAGTAGATGTCTCTCTACTGTGGCTGTCTAATGATTCTAAAGTAGCTTCAGAAGCTTTTGCGATGGATATTTTGATGTTATTAGGACAGCAGTATAAAGAGGATCTGAAGCTAATTAGCGAGGTGATAGAGCTGAATTATCCTCATCGAACAGTCGCTTATCAGAATAAAGCGAAGAAGTTTATGAGTTTTCGCAATGCTTTAGAGTAGTATTATTTAATACCGTTTTTCTTCAGGAACTTTAATGCCCAGTCATAATGGCTAGAAGTAGCAGATACAAGATAGGCTCCTAATGAGGTGCTTCCTGTCCAATGATATCTTTTCTTCTCGAATAATTCTTCGTTACTATGCTGTTGAATGATTTGAAGTACAGCGTTATGAGATTCTTTAATCTTTTGAATACTGTCTAGTACAGCTATATTCTGATACTTCTGATTAATAGCAATATTTAATTCAGGAGTAGTCTTCCACGTATACCCCTCAGCAGGCATAATTGGTTTGCTTCCTGACATACCTACTTGATACCAAGATATAAACATATTGTGCCATTCGTACAGGTGCATAAGTACATCTCTCACATTTTTGTTGAGACTCTCTTCTGTAAAATTGTCGTTTAAATGTTGGTTGTCTAAAGATTCAATTGTAGATATAAGTTTATTAAACAAATCATCAGACAGTGTTATTAATTCTGTTTTATTAGTAGGTCTTGCCATGGTAGTTTATTTAAGCGTATTCTTATCTAGTTGTTGTTGAATAGCAATCGCCAATTCTACATCTGATACGTTAAGCATATTGGTATTAATGAATATAGAAGTACCATGTGTTTTTAAGTTAGCCTGCATTGATTTCTTCTTGATCATATTCTTTTGTCTGGTGATATATTCTTCAGGATTTTTCACATAGATCAATACAAACTTCTGACTCTGAATTTTATAGAGTTCAACAGACGTAATATCCTGCCAAGGAATTAACCCATTGACAACAGCAGTGGCATTCTCAAGTACCCCTTGTTCATTAATGACAATACCTGGTTTATTACTAAATAATTTACTAATAAACATTATGGAAGCATATCCAAAGAATACTATAGCCAATACAGCTATAGCATAAGTCAGTTCTATAGAACCTAAGAAATACCTTCCCTTGTGATATAAACAGTTATAGAATACAAGTACTCCTGCTGCTACAAGTAATAAAGCTCCGATGAGGTACAAGAAAACTTTGCCTTTGCTAATCGAATAAGTAATTGGTAGTGAGGTATCCATGAGGTTATAACGTTAAAATGAATTGTTGCATTTCTCTCATTCTGTTTTTTAAAGGACTAGGTTCTATGATAAAGTCATATGCATGGATAAAACCGAATTTATTAGGAATGCTTACGCTTGCCTCATTACCTTTCTCTACTGCATAAAGTATAGATGAGGTATTGACCTCTGATTTAGTTATCTCTATCAGTTTTTTAGTAACCTCTGTGCCATATCCTTTACCTTGTTTAGAGGCTTTAATCCAAAGACCTATTTCAACAGATTCTTCATTGATATCGCTTAATCCACAGCTTCCGATAAACTCATTAGTTTCTTTGTCTAATAAAACTAATACTAGTGCTGTCCCATTAGTTATTTCGATGCGCGAGCGTCTGATGTATTCTTTTAGTAAAGGTTGATTACCATTAGCGTCAAAGCTTAAGAATCTCGTGATTTCAGGTGTTAGATTGGTTAAAAAGTCTTCTAGATAGGTATCTTCTACGATAACGTATTTTAGGTGTTCGCTAGTCCACGTCTTATCAAGAGAAATGATATTTCTCTGTTGATCCTTCACCATTTTAACTACAGTGAGTATGTCGTATATCAGCCCTTGTTCTATGTCATCACGTGCTACTAATTGTTCTAAGACGGGCTGATAAGCACATAAGACCTCTTTTGTATAATACCACGCATAGTCAAAGACTTTTTGCATATCTGTAGCAGCCCATATCATAGCATCCTGCTCCCTTGTTTCGAATTCAGCCCATAAGAAAGAAGAGTGGGTACTATATAGCTCTTGGATAGGAGGGATGTTATCAAATTCATTGCTATCTCTAAAAAGCTCCCATTGAAAGCCTATTGCCTTAGCAACTTTTAGGATAACACGTAATAACATATCTTGATTATAAGGCGTTTCTTTAAATAACTGAAATAAGCGTATCAATACAATAGGAGTAGTGGTAATCACTCCACCTTTATGTTCTATATTATTCGCTAAAGAAAAAAGAGCATATCTACTATCTCTAATATCACTGCTGATGGCTTGATCTAGCAACGGTGGCAAGTCATCTGCACGTCCGTTATAGTGTACTAAAAATTCCCAAGGAATGGTATTAAAGTCAATCTGTTCTAATTCTGTTATTTTATAACGCATAATCTATATTGTATTCAATTATTGAAAAAAAGTTCAAAAAACACTGTGCTCTTTGAACTTTTTAATTTCTTATTTATTACTTCTTTTTATTGTCCTTGCGGTACTGAAGCATATTAAGTATCTTCTCTTCACTGATGTTTCTCACGAAATCACTATGGTAAATATAACCTAATTTCTCAGCTATCTTAATACTTCCATGGTTATTCTTCTCTACGTTGTAGATTAGATAGTCCACTGTAAGGTTTTCGTTTACATAAGTTTCTAATGCAGTGATAAGTTCTTGTCCATATCCTTTGCCAAAAGCAGATTCTTTTAACCAGATACCAAGAGAGATAGACTCTTCATTCACATCGTGTATACCACAACATCCGATAAACTCTTTTGTCTCTTTATCTACTGCTACTAAAGTGATATCAGTACCTTGGTCTAATACACCTAAGCTATAATCAATAAAACCTTGTGTGTCTTCGATTTTACCTGTTGGTATAAAAGGTAAAAACTTAGCTACTGTAGGTGTTAACTCACGAAAAATATCTTCTTTAAAACTATCGTTTACTACTAGGTAAGATAGTCTATCAGAAGAAAATTGGATATCTCTACTAAATCCCATATTTGTTATTATTTATTCTTTTTAAAATGGCAGTACACAAAGTTCTGCTTGGTGTCAAATGGTGTAATATGATCTTCATAAAAGCTGTCTTTTAGTGTAAAAGACTCTTTAAAAAGTTCGTTCAAATCTTCTGTATTGTATTGAATAATCTCTAATCCACTACACTTCAGAGGTCCTTGTTTAGAGAACGTAGCGATAATAAGATTTTCTTTTGCTGCTTTGGCAACTAACTGTGTATAAGCTTGTGTTTCTTCAACTGTCAAAAAGTGAAACACAGCACGGTCATGCCACACATCGTATTGCTCATTAGGGGTAAAGGTAGTGATATTACTCTCTATCCACTTTACCTGATGAGCCTTGTCACCTAATCTCTTCTTCGCACGTTCTAGTGCTTCTCCAGAGATGTCTAACACTGTGATATCCGTATATCCCTCCTCTAGCAAGTAGTCAACTAAATTACTATCTCCACCACCGATATCGATAATCTTAACGTCTTTAGAGATATTACTATTCTCTATTAGGCGAAGTGAGTTAATCGGTTTTATTTGTGTCCAACTTACCTGATCTGGTGTTTTAGTTTTATATACACCTTCCCAATGTTCTTTTATATTCTCCATGACATTTAAAATAGTAAATAACAAAAGTAGTAATTCCTTAATCAAGAAGGAAACTGTCTTTTTGTTTTTTCGTGAAATCGTGATGTTGTGAAACCGTTTAGTCTATTGTATCAATATATGGTTTATCACATCATCTAAGAACATTCTGTCCATAAGGCAAGACTGTAAACTGCTTTGTGAAACCGTGATGTCGTGAAACCGCTGTTCCTTAGCCGTAGGCGATTTCCCTGCGAAGTGGCTCCCTGGTAAGCGAAGTTAGACATTTTTCATTTAATCAAGAACTACAAGCCAATACTATACTTAACGAGAAAACTTAAGATAACTCGAGTAGAAAACCTAAGGGCAAGGAGAATTTTATATCTGAATAGAATGTCAGTATGGAGATGGTAGGTTAATGTATAACTAGATGAGAGAATTTATATCTGATGTATTAGAGTAAAAACAAAAAAAGTCAGATAAGAGACTTACCTGACTTCAAATGATTAATTGAATTAGTTAGCGTGTATAGTTTTTATATCTATTAAATATGATCTATACTTAGATGTCCTGTATTAACTACTAATATCATAAAGATAGTAGTGGTGAACTGAACACTCTAATAACAAATATACGATTTATTTTCATTATTTATTGCCTAGAGGTTATTTAGATTCGTTATTGTTAGTTTAATAAAGTACTACGAGATTTATGATAAATGAAGATTACAAGGTAAGAGTTGGTAGGGAGAATGAGAGTTGAACACTAGAAAAGTGTCTTGTTTTAAAGAATGATGAGATCTAACGGATTATTTATTTAAAAATATTAAAAAAATATTTTTAAAGTACTTTGCTCATTTATAATTAAATATGATTTTGACAGAAGGAAATGATAGAAATACTACCTTTTTTATCTTCTCTAAATTTGCAGAACTCAAAAACTCGTAGTATGTTTGCACCGCATTAGAGAAGTAATGATCTAAGCAACGGAGAGGTGCCGGAGTGGTAACGGAGCAGATTGCTAATCTGTCATCGGGTAACCGATGCCAGGGTTCGAGTCCCTGTCTCTCCGCTAAGTTTTTCGGGGTGTAGCGTAGCCCGGTCATCGCGCCTGCTTTGGGAGCAGGAGGTCGCAGGTTCGAATCCTGCCACCCCGACGAAATAACTTAGCTTAAAAAATATTAGATGACCCAATCGGGGTGTAGCGTAGCCCGGTCATCGCGCCTGCTTTGGGAGCAGGAGGTCGCAGGTTCGAATCCTGCCACCCCGACTTATAGAGTGTTAAATTACTCGTAAATCCGTAAATATCAATTATTTACGGATTTTTTGTTTTTATATATATCAAAGTAATCCATAATAAATCAATCTAAATGTGAGCAATTAGGTGAGTTGAATTTTCAACCAAAAGAAGTGTAAATTTCACTCACCTACCTGTTTTTAGATGATTGAAAATCAATTGTTTATCCTGTGAGTAAAATGATTTTACTTGATGGATTTTGATTTTCTTTTGTTATACTTGAGTGAGTTATTTTAATAAACCATATCAAAACAGCTTGGTTAACATTAAAATAGATTGATATGAAGGCAAAAAACACTTTTGGTATACACTTTGTAATTCGTGCTATATCTTCATTAGACATCGAAATGTCTATGATTTATGCCCGTGTGACTGTCAACGGGCAACGTACAGAAATCTCTTTAAAAATTAAGATTTCATCACTATTATGGGATTCTGTTAGAGGGAAATTAAAAGGAAAAAGTAACGAGGTAAATAAAATCAATGAACATATTGAAAGGGTTCGTTCTTTAATAACAGATAGTTATCATACGCTTATTCAGCAGAAGAAAGTTGTATCAATTGGTACTGTAAAAACTATGTTCTTAGGAATGGATGATTCTCAGATGTCTGTTATAAAGTTAATAGAATACCACAATACAATTTCATTGGGTAAGTTAACTCAAGGAACATTGAAGAATTATACAGCTACTACTAAGTATATTAAAAAGTTCCTTTTTTCAAATTATAATAGAAATGATATCTTTTTAAATGAGCTTAATTATAAGTTTATTTTTGATTTTGAGAGTTATTTAAGAAGTTGTAAGCCGATACATAGTCATCAACCATTGAGTAACAATGGTATAATGAAACATTTAGAAAGAGTTAAAAAGTTAGTTAACCTAGCTGTTACTATGGAGTGGATTGAAAAAGATCCTTTTTCAAAGTTTAAACTTAAATATGAGAAAACTAGTAGATCTTTTTTATCAAGAGCAGAACTGGATATTCTAGTTAAGAAACGATTTAAAAGAGAGCAATTACAAGCTGTATTGGATATGTTTTTATTTTGTTGTTATACAGGCTTAGCCTTTATTGATATTTTTGAATTAAAACCATCTAATATTGTAGTTGGAAGTGATGATAAGTTATGGATATTCTCTCAACGTGTTAAAACTAAAATTACAATACAGGTTCCTCTTTTACCAGAAGTTCTAAAACTGATAGAGAAGTATAAGTGTAACTCTACTGCTATGGAGTTAGGGAAGATATTTCCAGTTATAAGTAATCAGAAAATGAATGCTTATTTAAAGCAAATCGGCAGTGTTTGTAAGATTAATAAGAATCTTTCGTTTCACATGGCAAGGCATACTTTTGCTACCACTTTGACCCTTAATAATGGAGTTCCAATGGAGTCTGTTAGTAAAATGCTAGGACATACTGCTATGCGTACAACACAGATTTATGCTAAAGTATTAGAATACAAATTAAGTGAAGATATGGAGAATTTACGATTGAAAATGAAAGATCAAGACTTAAGAGCATAAGAGCCAAATGTAACTTGCTACAACCAATTTTCAAAACAAATTGATTTTATATAGATTTTAGAGGTATTGTTATACTTTAAAACTTATAAAAATATGAATGTAGAGTTAATTACTAAAGAAGACTTAGAGCAGTTTAAAACTGATATTATCAATGAGATAAGACGTTATAGTCCATTTAATCGAAAGAAAGACGAACAAGCAAAGCAATGGATAAAGAGTTTTGAGGTTAGAAAGTTATTAGGTATCTCTCCTGGTACACTTCAAAATATGAGATTAAAAGGAACTATTCCTTATAAGAAAATAGGGGGCCTTATATTCTATCGATATGAGGATATAGTAGAAATGATGAATACAAAAGCCTGAAATTATTCAGGCTTTTGTTTTTTAGATATATTCTTTTTGTGATACAATAAGTACATTCTTGTATTCACTTAAGGTGATCTTGTTTGTGTGTGTTTAAATAATGGTATTTTTATATTCTGTAGGTGTGCATTTGACAAAAAGCTTAAAATACTTTGTGAAAGTCCCTCTAGAATTGAAACCACATTCTTCAGCTATAGCTTCAATTTTATAATTTGGTTCTAATTGTATTAATTGTTTTGCATGCTGTATTCTATAGAATGCAATCATTGTATAATAGTTTGTATTTAACTCATTGTTTATTTTTTTTGAAATTTCATGAACAGGGATTTTTACCTCTGTACTTAAAGTATTAATAGTAAAATCTACACTTAAAAATCGAGTTTTATTGTTTTCAAAATAATCTAATATTACTAGTGTGGATTCAGAATATTTATGTTCTTTTAAAAAACTAATAGACAGTTTTTTGGCTATATTATGTTTTAAGTAATTTATTAAAGTTAATAAATAATTAAGATGCTTTAGTGATTGAACATAAATGTTTAATAAAAAATGAGTTGTTAGTAAAATAATTGTAGTTATTGAGATATGATTTAAGTAAAGATGAATAGGTTGATGTAAGTATTGATTTATATTATTAGGCTTTAAGAATTGAAATATTCCTAATAGGGTAAGTATATAGGATAATGTGTAGTATATATTATTAGTTATTAGATTATTTTTAAACATAAATATACAGATAGTTTCTAAAGTTATTAGAGATAAATATAGTCTTATGCTAGTTCTGTTTATAAGGATTAATATAATTTGTACAATTATGTATAGATAAATATCAGTATGTGAATACATAATATTTATTATCTGTTTAATAATTAATAAAGAAATAATAAGGCAAAGAAATAACTTTTTCTTTAGTAGGGTGTTATTGTTTGAATTGATCATTTTTTCTTTTAAAGATAGGTTATTATAACATATTATGTTGTTATTGATTGGTAATGTTAATGTTTATTTATTAGTGTATTAGTTTTGATTAGAAAATAAAAAGTACTAGATTTGGAATAAATAATACTGTATCTACAAAGAATTAGTGTTTTAAGTAAATCGCCTGACTTAATGTTTAATTAATAATAGAAAGTAGATATGTATATCGTAGTTATATTTTTTACAATTCTTTCGATTGTTGTATTGAAGGAAGGTTTGTTGTATTACAGGGTGAAAAAAAAGAATATTGATTTTGTTGCTTTTAGATTATTAAGTAGATTCAATTATCTAATTGTTATACAGTCTTCCACCCTTATTTGGCAATTTATAGTTAAGAAAGATATTGGACTTTTCCCATTTTGGATGTTACTGTTCCTATTCTATGGACCTTATGTTTTTTTAATTATATACCATTATTTATTCAAAGAGAAAGAAAAGCTTTTTGGAGTTTATTTTAAAGATTATTATTTATCACTTTTTCTTTTTGTCTTACTTTCTTTTATAGTGTTTTATGTGAAAGACGATTTGAGATTTATAGAGGATATATGGTATTATTCCTTTTATGTGTTTGTTATGATGCATTTGCTTTTTTATGGAATAAAAGGATTTTATTTATTGAAAGATAGGTTGTCAGAAGCAGTAAGTAGTAATAGAAAGGAATTCAAGGCTATATTGTATTTGTCTTATTTGATAAGTTTTACTATTGTTTTTTCTATAATTATTTTTATTTTCTTAACTCTGTTTGATCATAATTATGATGTTTTATTTGTTTTCTCAATCTTAACTTTATTATGGCTTTATGTTATAGTTAGTACTTTTAGATACAATGTGATTTCAGATACTTTTAAAGTGGATTTTTTAACTCAAGATGAATCGTTTGAAATTTATAGTAACACTTCTGAAGTAATCTTAACTAATCAAGTAAAAAGGGAATCTTCTTTCTTAGATTATGATTTAATGCATAATGATGAGATTAAGATAAATGTATTTGAAGTAAATAAAGATGTTTGCGATAAGTATGATAAGGTTAGATTAAGTGAAGATTTTCTAGAACAGATAGATATTAAAGTTAAACAAGTTATTTTAGTAGAGAAAGCTTTTTTAGATCCTAATTTTAAAATTAGTGATTTAGCTATAAAAATTAAAGTCTCTAGATATTATTTAGCACAGTATTTTACCTATAAGCATAAAATGAGTTTTAGAGAGTATATTAATTCTTTAAGAATTAAAGAGATTCTTGATAAGGTAGATAAACTCACTTGTAAAAAAGAGATGACAGCAAATGAGTTATTCTTTCAAAGTGCATTTAATTCAAAGGCTTCATTTTTTAAGAGCTTTAAAAATGTTACAGGAATGACCCCAGCAGAGTATATTAAGTTAGTATAATTATTTAGGTTAAGCCAATTAGTGTAAAATACTAGTTGGCTTTTTTTATTTAAAGTGTATAATAGATTTTGTTAGCTAAATTATATAGTTTTTCCTACCCAATAGTATAGGAATTATATGTTAACTAGTTTCTTTTTTAGGTTTGTTATTTTGTAAAATATGATTTTTTGTTTTTTATTATATTGTTGAATAATAATTGTTTATGTGTTTTTTTTTGTTAGTCTAGTATTATAGGAGCTTACTGTTTTGTTATATGCTCAAGAATATAACAAAACAATACTTACAGGAGGAAGATTTTATCCAATTTTGTTATAAAGGTTAGGCGGATTATTAGAATATTAGTACTTACTCTTTACAGTTTTAGAAGTATAGTGTTTAGAAAAATTATAAAACCAGGGTATTATGAAAAACTTATACATATAGAATTATTTTATAATTCAAGAAGTTGATGTTTATTATCTAGAGTACTTATCTGATAGATTTAAATAGGAAGTTAGTTTTAATTTTTAATTATAGAAAAAGGAGCTATAGGAGTAAAGTTTAGTTTAAAAATGGTTGATTATATTTATCTGGGAGTATATAATATAATTATTCAACCTTTTTTGTATTTTTTATTAAATTGATTCTTTAAAATAGGTTTAGACAATACGTTTAGACCTATTTTTTTTTTGATACTTATTAGTGATTTACGAGTATTATTTGATTGTTAGTTTTATTATTTGATTGTTATGAAACAATTTCATTTTTGTTAATGTGTTCTTATGAATAACAAAGTGATACTTATTATAGTGCTATTGTTTTGAAATTCGTGTTAAATAAAATTTATGTAACATGAAAAAACAATTACTATGTGTGGCTGCATTTTTATTTGTGTTGTCACTACAAGCTCAAGTGGGTATTGGAACTAAAACACCTAGTAAGTCTGCAGAACTTACAATAACTTCAAATGATAAAGGATTATTAATACCAAGTATTCCTTTAAAGACTACTAATGACACTTCAACTATTTCAAATGGGAATGTCGAAAGTTTATTAGTTTATGCTAATAAAAAACAAGGGGACATAGAACCTGGATTTTATTATTGGAATAAAACAAAATGGTTAAAATTAACAGTTGGTGAAGATGTAAAGGATATTGTGATAAATAACTTTGAAGAAATTGTTAAGAATGAGACTGTTCAAAATATTTTAAAGACAGCAGGAGGAAATGTTTTTTATGATGGAAATAAATTTGAATACTTAGATCGTTCAGGAGCAAGAAAGGAATTATTTTTTTCAACAGTAGTTAAGGCCAATGAAACAGTAACTACGCTAGTGGCTGGTGCTGATGGTACGTATACCTATAAGTCAGAGGATGGGACAGAGACAATTATAAATATACCTAATTCTGTAATCACTCAATTTGAAACTATTATCAAAGATGAAACAGTTAAAAATGAAATTACAAAATTGTTGGGTAATAGTGGAGGAAATGTTTTTTACGATGGAACCAATTTGGAATATAAAGATGCTAATGGAGATAAAAAGGAAGTAAATCTTACCGATCTAATCAAAACCAATGAAACAGTTACAAAACTGGTGGATAATAATGATGGTACTTTTACATATTATAATGAAAAAGAAATTGATCAGTCAGGAGCCCCTAAACCTAATACAGGATTAAGTTTTAAAGTTCCAAGTTTAGATGCTCCTGTACTTGCTAGTTTTATAACTTCAGGTACTTATACAGAAAAAAGCTACAATTATGATACAATGACAGCCTCTTCTACAGCAGGTATATTTATGAATACAAATGCAGTTCAAGGAGAACTATTTAGATCTACATTTAAAACAAATTCAAATCCAGCAAATACAAAATACTTACAAGTTATGTTTGAAGTCGATTCAGGTATTACAACAATAGGAGGGTATATTGGAAACAATGAAGTTTATGCAAAAGTAGAATTTAGAGTATTAGTTAACAATAAGGAAGTTAAGCGTTTTGTAGATAAATTTTATAGATATGGAGGGTATAATTTTGGTTTAAACCAGGCTTATGATTCATATGTTGGAATGGTTTCTTTAGCAGATGTACCTAATTTATCAGAATCTAATACAGTGACAATAACAGTTCGACCAGCAAGTAGTACATTTCATAAAAATGTAGGTACTAATGACGGTTCCATTAAAGCAGGTGCAAATAAGGCTGTTACTTATAAAGCTACAGGAGTTGTTGTTCAAGTTTTTGAAAAATAGAGAAAGTCATGAGAAAAATACATTTATATATAATCTGTTTTTCTCTGTGGAACTTTGCTGTGTTTGGGCAGGAATCTGTAGAAGAAAAATTTATCAATCAAGGAGAGTTGATTGTATTGGAAGGAGGAATCTTAAGTATAGGTTATAATTTTGAGAATAGTATTTCTGGAAATTTCGAAAATAAAGGAGAGGTTTATTATTATGATCATTTTAAAAATGACAATCTTTTTTATCCAGGTACTTTATCAAAAAAGGCAAAAGTATATTTTCATCCCAAGAAAGAATTAATAAGACAAGAAATTTTAGGACAAAGTGTTAGTGAATTTCATAATGTAGAATTTAGAACTGATAATTCTAAGCAAAGTTTTTTACTTGGTAATGAAATTAGTGTTAAAGGAGAATCCAATTTTATTTCAGGAATCATAAAGGTTTCTGAGCAAGAAGGCATGTTTACTTTTTTGTCTAATTCTAAATCAATAGGCGCCTCAGATAAAAGCCATGTAGAAGGGTATGTAGAAAAACAAGGTAAGGATTCCTTTATCTACCCAATTGGGGATAGTGGCTATTATCGTCCAGCAAAATTATCTGCATCTTCTAGTGAAAAAGATTTATATATGAGTAGATATGTCTATTCAGAGGAAGATTTTTTCTTAGATAAGTCTAGTAAATCGGGAGTTATAGAGGATTTGAATACAAAAGAGTATTGGGAAATAAAACGCTCAGACTCTAGTTCAGGGAATGTATTATTAACACTAAGTTGGGATGATCGAACCACTCCATCAGAATTGTTGACAAACCCAGAGAAAGAATTACACATTGTACGTTGGGATGCTAAGCAACAGCTTTGGGTAGATGAAGGAGGAGTAGTTGATCTATCAAATAAAGAGATAACAACAATTTCAGGTTTAACAGGTTATGGGTATTTTACTCTAGCAAGGGTAAAAACAGACTTACTCTTAGAAGGAGATTTAGTTATCTATAATCTAGTATCTCCTGATGGAGATGGAAAGAATGATTATTTTATCATTGATAATATTAATCGTTATCCTAATAATACAGTAGAGATTTACAATCGATGGGGAGTTAAGGTATATGAGACGTCAAATTATAATAGTTCAGATAATGTATTTAGAGGTTATTCAGATGGACGTGTAACAGTGGAGAAGTCAGATAAATTACCTTCAGGAACCTATTTTTATATAGTTACTTATGAGTATAAAGATACTCAAGGCTCTCGTATGATTAAAAAATCAGGGTATTTACATTTAGAAATGGACTAAAGTTAGAATTATGGAATTGAAAAAGAGAATTATATTACTTGGGATGAGCCTACTAGGGGTAGGCTTAATCCCTTCCCTTTACGCTCAACAAGATCCACAGTATACCCAGTATATGTATAATACTAATATGATCAACCCTGCTTATGCAGGGAGTCGTGGAACACTGAATGTGTTTGGGATGTATAGAACACAGTGGGTAGGGTTAGATGGAGCACCTAAGACAGCGAATGTGTCTGTATCTACCCCTCTTGGAGAAAGTGGATTAGGACTAGGAGTGAACTTTACCAATGATCGCATTGGAGCAATGGATGAGAATAATATCTCTGTAGACTTAGCTTATGCAATAGACTTAAATGAGAATTACAAATTAGCATTCGGTTTGAAAGGAACAGCTAATTTATTAAGTGTTGATTATACAAAGCTTAACATACATAATCCTACTGATCCTGTGAGTCAAGAGAATATTAAGAATAAGTTTAATCCTAATATTGGAGCAGGACTTTATATGTATTCGGATAAGGCTTATGTAGGGTTATCAGTTCCGAACTTCTTAACTACGGATCGCTATGATGATAACGACATCACAACGATGCGTCAGAAGATGCACTTCTATTTAATGGGAGGGTATGTATTTGATTTAAGTCAAGATATTTTATTTAAACCAGCAGCTTTAGTTAAGGCAGTAAGTGGAGCACCATTACAGGTCGATTTAACAGCTAACTTTTTATTCTATGACAAGTTTACATTAGGAGGAGCTTATCGTTGGGATGCTTCAGTGAGCGCCTTGGCAGGATTCCAGATCAATGAAAATCTATTTGTAGGTTATTCTTATGATTTTGATACTACAACGCTTCGTCACTATAATTCAGGATCACACGAGATCTTCTTAAGATTTGAATTATTTAACCGTCGTAGTACAATTAATGCACCACGATTCTTTTAGTTATTAATTAATAATTAAGAAAAACATGAAAAGACAACTATTAAAAATAAGCTTGTTAGGTCTATTACTTTTGGCAGGAGTGAGTACTCAAGCTCAGAGAGTAGCAGAGAAGAAAGCTGATAAAGAGTATCAGGCTCAAGCATATATAGATGCAATAAGAATATATGAGCGAATTGTTAATAAAGGAAAAGCCAATGCAGATGTATTAAGAAAATTAGGTGATGCTTACTATTTTAATGGAAAGTTGCCTGAGGCTAATAAGTGGTATGAGACACTATTCGATGGAGAGTATGACGATAAAGGAAAAGAGCCAATTCCATCAGAATATTACTATCGCTATGCACAGACTTTAAAATCAATTGAGAACTATGATAAATCTAGAGAGATGATGGAGAAGTTCTCTTCTTTGGAAAGTAATGATTCTAGAGTTAGGTTATTTAAGTCAAACAAGGACTACTTACAAGAAATTGAGAAAAAAGAATCTACCTATGATATAAAACCTATAAATATTAATAGTGTTTATTCAGATTATGGTGCTACAATCTTTGATAATCAACTTGTTTTTACATCAGCTAGAAACTCACAAATAACAAAGTCTATTCATGAGTGGACCAATGAAAGTTTTACTGCATTGTATAAGGCAAGTATTAATAAAGATGATTCTTTATCAGAACCTTCTCTTTTTTCAAAAGAAATTACTTCTTTAGTAAATGATGCTACTGCTATTTTTACTAAAGACGGAAATACGATGTACTTTACACGTAATAATTCTACTTTAAAAGGGAAGAGGAAAAATAATAAGAATAAATCGTCATTACTTAAAATCTATAAAAGTTCTAAAAATAAAAAAGGTAAATGGAGTAAAGCCTTGGAGCTACCTTTTAATTCGGATAACTTTAATACAGCTCATCCTAGTTTAACCCCTGATGGTAAATGGCTTTATTTCTCTTCTGATAGAGAAGGGACTTTGGGGCAATCCGATATTTTTAGGGTACAAATATATTCTGATGGAAATTATGGGCAAGTTGAAAACTTAGGAAGTGTTATTAATACTGCTGGTCGAGAAACTTTTCCATTTATCTCTAGAGATAATTATCTGTTTTTTGCCTCAGATGGACACCCAGGGCTTGGGGGATTAGACATTTTTGTTTCAAAAATAAATGAAGATGGAAGTTTAAGTCAAGTAGTTAATATGGGGACACCTATAAATAGTCCATTTGATGATTTTAGTTTTTATCTAAATGATGTATCAGATAGTGGTTTTATAAGCTCTAATAGACCAGGTCTGAATGAAGGAGACAATATTTATTGTTTTAAAGTTAGTCAGTGTAATACCTTAGTTGATGGTATTGTCTATGATATTCAAACTAAAGAACTTATAAAGGATGCAAAAGTAACTTTGCTTGACAATTCTAATAATATTATTAAAGTTATTGTTACAGATTCTAAAGGAAGTTATTTATTTAATGATTTGGACTGCAAAAAACAATATACTATTGTTGCAGAGAGACAGGGATATAATAAAGTACAAGAGTCATTTGATATAACTGGTAAAGAAAGCTATAAGAGTTTAAAAATTGGATTGACTAAAGTAAAAGAATCTGTTGATGTAAATGATGATTTGTTTAAGAAGTTAAAACTCAATACTATCTATTTTGATTTTGACAAATCCTCTATTAGACCAGACGCTGCTAAAGAGCTAAGTAAAGTTGTAGAGATTTTGAAAAAGTATCCAACTATGAAAATAGATGTTCGTTCCCATACAGATAGTAGAGGAAATGATAATTACAATTATCAATTATCAGATAGAAGAGCAAAATCAACTATACAATGGATTATTAAGCAGGGAATTGCTTCTGATAGAGTGAAGGGAAGAGGCTATGGCGAAACAGAATTGCACAATAAATGTAGCAATGGAGTTAAATGTAGTAAAGAACAACATCAATTAAATAGACGTAGTGAGTTTATTATTTTAAGTCTATAGAAGGGGAGACTTATTATGATGATTACTATTATTTAGTATAGAAGTGTTTGTTTGTTTTTAAAGGATCCTAATATTTTAGGATCCTTTTACTAAGAAGTATTGGATGTTTAAAAAATGTTTTTTAATAATTAAATAGAAGTAAATATGAAAAAAGGAGCTATTGTTTTTTGTATATTTTTAATTGGAGTAGGGATGAATGCTCAATTAAAAGAACATATTTCCACTCCAGAATTATCTAAAAAAGTTGGAAGTACACCGATAAAGCAAGGAAATTGGATTGTAGGAGGAGCTATTGGTTCTACTGGCTATAGTTTCGAAGAAGAAAGTTTTAATATTAATATAGTACCTAGGACAGGATATTTTATCTCAAAAGGAGTAGCCTTAGGAATGGAAATAGGAGCAGGTTTACAAACAGTAAAAGCAGGAGATAATATTTGGAATTATAAAGTAATGCCTTTTGTACGTTATTATTTTCCAGAGGGAGCTAGTGATACAGGTCGTTTTTTTGGACAAGGAGCTTTAGGTATTTCAGGAGCTGAAGTTGGTAAGAAAAGTGATACTTCTTTTGCATTTAATATCAATGCAGGATATTCTCATTTTGTATCATATAATGTTGCTTTGGAAGCGATTGTTGGTTATAATTATAGTAAATCTAATCAATCTAATGCTTCTGCTCATAACGGATTAGGGGTATCGATTGGTTTTCAAATATTTTTAGGGAAGTAAGATAAAGAGAGAAATTAAATATTGTTAAATATGATTTCGTTGGTTTTTTAAGTTGTGATAAGTAATATTTGTTACAATGATTATTTTAGGAATTTTGTAGTAGAGCCAGTTAGAAAACTAACTGGCTTTTTTAGTTGTTACCATCAAGTAGTATTATTAGCTACTTTGCTAATGCGTTTATTTTATTGTTTTTTGTTTAAATATTATAATAGTTTAATATAATGGGTGAAAAATAGTTTAAAATTTAAAATTAATCAATATTTATTGTTTATGTTTTTTTAATTAATAAAAATTAACAATTATTATCGTTTAAATATGTGTATTGAGTGATTATACAATTGTTTTTTAAGTGTTTTTGTATTGTAATATTTATTGTTTATTTTATTTATTGTATTAATTTAGAAGTGAAATAATCGCCTGTTTTTTGTTTGTTTATAGGTGTTTGTGTTGTTTATAGGTTTGTTTTGTTTGTTGTGATTTTTAGATATATTTTAAAGTATATCATTTGTTACAAAGTAAGTTTTATAATAAGAATGTTTATTTTATCAGTTTTAAAATATGGTCGATTTTTTATTACATCGTTTTAATAATATTCTAGTTGTTATCTCATTAGAGGTAAATAAGACTATTGTTCTATTAAAGGCAAACACTAACTTTAATTTAATAAGTTTAAGCGTTGTGGAGATAAGGTACTGGAAGTATTACTTATTTGGAGCATTAATATTTTGGACATTCATATTCTTTTCCATCTTTATATGTAGGGTTGAAAAAAAGACAATAATTGGTTTAAGGTTTAATCAGATTGCATTTGTTTTAAACTTAATTATCAATACAGAGTTAGTAGATACTTACCAAGTATCAGAAACCGATCAAATATCCCCCGAGACACGATTGCGTTTAATAGAACTGATTAATTTATTTGAAAAAGAACATAGATATAAAGATCCTTGTATTTCATTAACATCCCTTGCATCAGAATTTGGTACCAATCGAAGTTATTTATCAGCTATATTAAGAGAGCGAAATAATGAAAACTTTAATTCATATTTAAATACACTTCGAGTAGAATATGTTATTACTCTTTTAAACCATGAGACAGAATTAAAATTATGTAAGATCGCATATATTTCTGCACTAGCAGGTTTTTCATCTCATAGTCAATTTTCAACTGTTTTTAAAAGAGTGAAAGGAGTTACTTTTTCAAAGTATCTCAAAGAAATTTAGAGTTTTTAGGATTCGTCAATTTGGTAGTGATTTGTGAAATCTATAAAAGTGAACCTACTGTTTTTGTTATTTACAAAAGTGTGTTTTTTTGTGAATAATTAAAATATTAAGCTTTTTTTTTGATGATAGTTTTTGAAAATAGTTTTCAATTTGTATAAACTTTAAAACTATAGTTATGAAAAAAAGATTACTTACAGTAGCACTTTTTGTTGGAGGATTAACAGGTGCTTATAGTCAAGTAGGTGTTGGAACTTCTGCGCCTATATCATCATCTCAATTGGAGATAAAAGCAATAGATAAAGGGGTTTTGATTCCACGTATAGAACTTACCTCATTAACTAGTTTTAGCCCAATAAAAGGAACTGAAGCAGAAAGTTTATTAATTTATAATACTGCTTTAGTTGGGACAGGTAATACCGCTATAGTTCCTGGCTTTTATTATTGGGTTTCAGAAGTAGTGGGGGCTAACCCTGTAGCAGCTCATTGGGAACGTATCGTAAATCAGAACCAATTAGACATAGCAATTGGTAATATTGCAAATTTTCAGACAAGTTTAGATAAAGTAATAGCACTTTTAAAGACTGCTTTTCCTGCAAATAATTTGACAGATCTTACTAAAACTGGAGATACTTATGGAGGAGGAATGGTTTTTACACCTGGAATCAATCCAATAGTTGAGTATATTTACTTTGACGGAAGTAATTATGTCAAAAAAAATATTACTAATGATATAATTAGTCTTATAAATGGTGTAGAACCTAAGACTTTATTAGTAAAGACAACAGATAATAAAAAACAATACTATATATCAGAGACTTATCTGATTGCAAATAATAATACAGAACCTACTCAAGCAGTAATAGATGGTTGGACAACTTTACCATTAGGGGTCTATCAAGTAGATATAATGGGAGGGGTAGTAAATAATATTAAAGAAATTATTAAATCTCCTATTAATATAACAGAAGGGACAAACACATTTACTACTGTCGAACAGTATATTCAACATATTGCATCTTTAATTGATGGAAATGTTATTTACAAGAATATTGGTACACAAGCAGATCCTGATTGGGAGTTTCAGTATTGGGATGGAACAATTTATAAGACTATTAACTTAGGAAGTTTAATTAGTGCATCAGAATCAAAAACAAGTATAGTTCAATCTACCGATAAGGCCAAACAATATTATATATCTGAAGTTTATCTAGGTGCTAATAATAATCAAGTACCGACTCAACAAGCTATTGATGCATGGACAAGTGCAAATTTACCTATGGGGGTTTATTACATTGATATACCTAATGGAGTTGTTCATAATTTTAATACAATTGTAAATAGTGCAGTAACAGTAAATGGGAATAATTACACTACACTTGAAAAATATATTGAAGAGGTGTCAAAAAATTTGCAAGAGGGAAGTACAAAGATTATTTATGACACTATAACAAACGATGTGGTTTTCCAAACTTGGAATAGTACGACTAAACAATGGGAAACAGTAGATAATACTAAGTTTAAGACAATAGTAAAGGCTAGCGAAACTCAAACAGTAATTGGCAAAAGTATAAATAATGTAGCATATGCTCCTGTTTTAGTAGATAGTAAGTCAGCAGAAAAGATAGTCTATGAGTATATTACAGAGAACACTCAAGTTAAGAACTATATCGATATGACAGCTGATGTTAAATGGTCTATTGAGAATAATACAGAAGTTCAAAATGCAATTTCTAATATTTTAAGTGCAGGTGGGAATGTCTATTTTACACGTACTGAGATTGTCGCAGGAACACCGAGTGGTCAATTGGCTATTCCCGCATTTTCTTTTTATACTATTAATGAGACTACTAAAGTTAGAGAAATTGTAGACATTTCCTCAGCAGTAGTATATGCAATTACTAATGCTACTATTGAACAAAAGCAAGAAATAAAAAATCAACTAGGTGATACTTACAGTAATACTGTTATTGTAAATACTGGAGATACCTGGATTGATGGAGGTAAAATATATAAGGGCATATATTCAGCTACAGTAGCTAAAGGTACTGCAGATGTATCAGCTATTACATTAAATGTTCCTTTAGGAAAAACAGTAGGGAATGTAGTGGAAATTAAGCTTTTAAATGCTGCAACTAATCAAATTATCAATACAGCAACAACAGATGTTTTGGTATCAGGAAACACTTTGACTTTTAAAATAGGAGTAGGGAATTGGTATGCACTTTTACCAGAGGTAATTGCAGCTGATTTCGCTATAAAAGTAGTTACAGACTACTCTGTAAAATAAAGTAATCTACTATTGATTCAAGCACTAAATAAGTATCTATATAAAGTGCGAAAGGAAATTATTTAAAATTTAGTAGTATGAAAAGTAAATATCTAGTAATTATTGTATTCTGTGCTCTTAATGTATTTACATTAAAGGCACAGAATGGTATTGGGACATCAAAACCTAATGGCTCTGCTCAATTAGAAGTAGTAGCAACAAATAAGGGGATTTTATTACCCAGAATAGCATTAAGCTCAGTAACACAGCAATTACAAACAAATATTGCTAATGCTAATTCTTTGATGATATATAATACTTCTAATGTTGTGTTACAGGGATTAAGTCCAGGGTATTATTATTGGCATGAGGATAGTAGTAATCAATCAAACAGTAAATGGATAAGAATAATTACAGCTGATGACAAACTTGTAAAAGCAAAGTTCTTTTATATGCCTTCTATTGTTATTAATACTTCAGTACTTGGTCAATTTAAGCGAAATCTTCACGCTGAATATATCGCTCAATTTACAGGGAAAACATTTGTAATGGATTCAAATGGAGGCACTGTTAATTCTAATTTATCAAGCCCGAAATTTATAAAAAGTTCGGGAGGTACTCCTGAGACTACTGCTCCAAATGAGATTCCTAATATGTCCTTACCTACTGATCTTTGGTACTATATAACAGATTATGATACTTCTGCCTTAGAAGGTTTAAGTATTGATCAAAATGGAGTATTAACTTATACAGTAAAAGGTACAGGAACGGATTACTCTTTTGTTAATGTTGTTTTTGTAATTAAATAGTTGTTTAATATTTAAATAGAGAATATGAAAGATAATTACAAAATATATAGAAGTGTATTGTTGATTTTATTCTTGTTTATAAAAGTCAGTGTATTAGCACAAATGACTAATTCTTCAGGCGTAAAGATTAGACCAACAAGCTCTACAAGTAATAGGTCAGTCTCAGGAAGTGAGTATATTTCTCCAGAAGAGAGAGCAAACGCTTATGATACAAAAGAAACTACTTTTACGCAGGTTAAATCAACTACTCTTGTAGGTAGTGTTTCACCTATATTGACTTTAATACATAGCGAGCTCATTGATGGAAGTAAAAATGTTTATTACATTAAATTAACTAGTTCTGAAAGTGAGTCTCTAAACTACTTGTTAGGTGGATATGTAGGAAATTTTCTTACAAAGGTTTTACAAGGGTTATTACTAGGAGGAATACACGAAACAACTTTTACTGTAAGTCAAGGTAATAATGTTGTCTTTGCAGTAGGTTTACACAATTATAAAGAGAGTGATGAGGCTAAAGTTCGTTTTGTAAAAGATGCATATGGTAATTATTATGCTAGAGTAACTGCAGGAGCAAGCTTTGATCGTATTGCTATTCAAGATAAAACAGCTGGTATACTAGGATCTCATTTTGTTAATATTTATGATTCATTTTATTATTCTGTTTTGCCTTCTTGTCCTGAAATACTCACTAATTATAAGTCTAGTAATGATGTTTTAACATTACTAGGAGAAAGTAGACCTATTAAAAATGAGCAAAATGCAATTGATAATGATCTTGCATCCTTTGCTAGTGTAGGTAGTTCGAATTTATTAAATTTAGGTATAGATAGTCAAATTGAACAGTTCTTTTATCTTCCAGAAGAAACAAATAAAAAAGTAGTACGTATTAAAATGCAATTACCTTCCGGTCTTTTAAAAGCAAATGTTGCCTCAGGAGTAGAGGTCCTCTTCTATAGTAATAATACAGTAGTGAGTACAGTTAAGGTAAATCAGAATGTTTTAAAGGCAGATGTATTAGGAATTATAAATGCAGGAGGAAATACACCATTTAGTTTTTTAGCCTCTCCAGGAAAGGATGCAAATGGCAATTTAGTAAAGTATGATAAGATTTCTATCAAAGTTAAAAAACCTATTTCGGTAGGAGTATTAACTATAAATGGTGATTTACAGATTTATGATGTTGCCTTGGTCGATGCTGTTGCTAAGACTGTTAAAATGTGTTCTAAAGAGTTTGTAATCGCTGGGATTCGCCAACGAAAATTTGATCTAACTCATTTGATACCAGATTATAATGAGAATAATGAATATGTTATTGTAAATCAACAACAAAAAGAGATTCTCTTTAAAACACAAGCTGATAAAGATGCAAATAAGTGGCAACCTTTAGGTACTTATTATATAAAAGGTATCCAAACCTCTGAATACTGTCCTAATAGATATGCTAGTTTTAATGTTCAGGATCAAAAAGAGTTTTCGATTCAAGGAAAATCCTCTATAAGTGTTAAGCTAGATTCTGATGGGAATGGTGTAGCAGATGCATCAGTCTTTTTTAATGCGGCATTGTATGAATCAAATTTACCTAATAATTCAGGTGTTCAAATTTTTGATGAGTTAACAAACGCAAATGTAACTGGACAAACAATTTCTTTTGATAAAATAGGAACTTATAATTATTATGCGATTTCAAAGAATGCAATTGCAGATAGTAATGTAACGTGTGATATTGTAAAGCGAATAACTGTTTATGTTTATGATAAACAAGAATGTGAATATAGATATAAACAAAAAATGGCTACTCATGTTACTAAGGGGAGTATTTTAACTGGAGCTGTATTAGATGAATCAAAAGCTATTGATCAAGACTTGTCAACATTTTCAACAATATCTAATCTAGTTAACTTAGCGGGAATAGGTACTGCATGGGTAGATTTAACATTTGATAATGTAGTGAATACGCCCATAGTTGCAGGGACTCCTATAACCATAAAGCTTGGACAACAGTTTAGTTTGTTAGAGTTAATAGGAGGAACTACTATTCAGGCATTAGATAAAAACGGAGCTGTTATAGGGCCACTTATTTCAATAGGAGAATTAGATTTGGTTAATGTATTGGCAGGGGATAATGTATTTGAGTATACTTTTATTCCTAAAGACAATATGGGAAATATGATTAACTATGGAGGTGTTAGAGTTTTAAATGGAGGCTTATTAGGAGTAGCTACATCAGCAAGAGTATATGGTGCTTATATTGATGAGCGCATTTTGGTAAGTTCTTCAGAAGTGTGTGAAAGTAATATAAGTATCAATGGAGCAACAGCACATCTATTGTTAAATAAAACAACTAAGGATGTACTCTATGGAGTAGAAGATGCAGGTATAGGTGTAGCCACTAGTCTTTCAGGGGTGTTAAATCCCTATTACGCAGTAGACGCTATTGAAAATAATACAAATTTGAATGGAACCCCTAATTATGATACAGCAGCAGTTTTTAATACTTCAGCTTCAGTTTTAAATCGTCAAAAGTTAGTAGTTAAATTTAAAGATTTGGCTAGGCCTGGTGATAAAGTTCAGATTATTATGAGTGCAGAAGGAGGGGTTGTGTTGGATTTGAATTTGTTAAGTAATTTTTCTATTCAAAGATATATGGGAAGTAAACCCATTGGAGAAGAAGTACATTCAAATGCCTTTGAAATTATTAGACTAGATCTATTAAAATTAATCAGTAATCAGGCTAAGGATAAATATGCAATCACTCTAGAGGGAATTGGAGCAACTTTTGATCGAATAGAAATACGCATGGATAATGTTGTTTCTGTTAATCTACTAGGGGTCAAGACCTATGTATGGGATGTTTCTGTACTTCCAACATTAACTATGCATTTAGGTAATAATAATCTATGTATTACAGCTCCATTAGAGATTGAAAAACTAGATCCTTGTACAACATATAATCTTTCTTTTGCCTATGCAATACTTAGCCCTACTGTTAACCCTGATACAGGACAGTTTGATATAATTGGTTGGAATGATATTCCCAATTCTTTACTTTATCAGATTAATAATACTCAAGATAAACAGCAATTTGAGTTGAAAAAGACTTACAGCAAGTATAGTAAAGTAGATAATCTTTATTTGAAGATAGACACCAAAAGACAAGGGTGTAGTTTTGGTAATACACAATATTTAAAAGTAATAGTCAAAAATTGTGGAACAATTGTAAATCCATTAATACGTACAAGACTAGAGTAATTAACCTTAAATCATAAAACTATGACAAGAAATATTATGAATATACTAGGGCTGCTCATAATAGTAGTTTTAGTACCTAATAAGGTTATTTATGCTCAATCTAGTGAATCAATTACTGTTAATATTGGTCAATTATCTATAATGCCTAATACTGTGGTTAGCACTTATTTTGATTTTAAAAATGGCAATCTAGGCTCTGTTTTTAATAATGGGGAAATTCAGTTTTATAAGAGTTATCACAATGATGGTTTATTTACTTATACGACAGGTAACACAACCGGAATAGCTCTATTTAAAGGGAATCAATTACAGAATTTGACAGGTTCTAAACCTTCAGAATATTTTGATATTGTCTTTGATAATAGTTCTTCTGAGTATCCTTTTGAGCTAAAAAATGATTTTTTAATTAATGGAAAAGCTAATTTTATTCAAGGCATTGTAAAGGTAAATGTGGATGCAGAAGCAAGTATATTATTTAAGGAAAATGCCACACATACTCAGGTAAGTAATCAAAGTTATGTTGATGGAGTAGTTGACAAAAAAGGAAACAAGGCTTTTACCTTTCCTATTGGTAAGAATGGATATTATCGTTATGCAAGTATTTCTGCTTCGGAGAGTCTAATTGATTTGTATTCAAGTGAGTATTTTTTAAATAATTCTAATTTACTTTATCCTCATCAAAAGCGTGTAGGTAACATAGAGGTGATTAACACGAAGGAGTTTTGGGTAATTAATCAAGCAAAAAAAGGTAGTGGTTCTGTTATTATAACTTTATCATGGAATAATAATACAACTCCAATTGAATTATTAACCAATCCAGAGAAAGAGTTACATATTGTTCGCTGGGATGTTCAGGAGCAGCTCTGGGTAGATGAAGGTGGAGTAGTGGATATAGAGCGTAAAGAAATTGCTACACCAACAAGCATTACTAATTATGGCATTTTTACATTGGCAAAAGTAAAGCCTGCTCCATCTTATGAAGAAAAAGATATTGTTGTTTATAATCTTGTAACACCTAATGCAGATGGAAAGAATGACTATTTTATTATAGAGAATATTAATCGTTTTCCTAATAATACAGTTGAGATTTATAACCGTTGGGGAGTGAAGGTATTTGACACGAAGAGTTATGACAGTGCAGGTAATGTGTTTAGAGGATACTCTGATGGACGTATTACTATAAGCAAAAATGAGAAATTACCATCAGGAACTTATTTCTATGTAATAGAGTATGACTTTAAAGGAACTAGAATTAAAAAAACAGGGTATTTGCATTTAGAAAATGAATAAAGTGATAGTTATGAAATTGAAAAAGAGAATTATATTAATAGGAGTATACCTACTTACAGTAGGTATTACTTCTACACTTTACGCTCAGCAAGATCCGCAGTATACCCAGTATATGTATAATACTAATATGATCAACCCAGCTTATGCAGGGAGCCGTGGAACACTGAACGTGTTTGGGATGTATAGAACTCAGTGGGTAGGGCTAGATGGAGCACCTAAGACAGCGAATGTGTCTGTATCTACCCCTCTTGGAGAAAGTGGGTTAGGACTAGGAGTGAACTTTACCAATGATCGCATTGGGGCAATGGATGAGAATAATATCTCTGTAGACTTAGCTTATGCTATTGACTTAAATGCTGATTATAAATTAGCTTTTGGTTTGAAGGGAACAGCTAACTTATTAAGCGTTGATTATACAAAGCTTAATATCCACAATCCTACAGATCCTGTAAGCCAAGAGAATATTAATAATAAGTTTAACCCAAATATTGGAGCAGGACTTTATATGTATTCAGATAAAGCATATGTAGGGTTATCAGTTCCGAACTTCTTGACTACAGACCGTTATGATGATAATGATATCACGACGATGCGTCAGAAGATGCACTTCTACCTAATGGGAGGGTATGTATTCGATGTGAGTGAGAACTTATTAATTAAGCCAGCCGCTTTAGTTAAGGCAGTAAGTGGAGCACCATTACAAGTAGATTTGACAGCTAACTTTTTATTCTATGACAAGTTTACTTTAGGAGGAGCTTATCGTTGGGATGCTTCAGTGAGCGCCTTGGCAGGATTCCAGGTCAATGAAAATCTATTTGTAGGTTATTCTTATGACTTTGAGACTACTGCGCTTCAACGTTATAACTCAGGTTCGCATGAGATCTTCTTAAGATTTGAATTATTTAAGCAGCGTAGTATGATTAATACGCCACGATTTTTTTAATAAATTGAGAGAAGAAAAAACAGAATAAAATGTTTTTGACACGAATAGTTCTTTTGATACTGTTTTTTATAAAGATGAAGTCTTTATAAGTTGGATGTAGAATTTAAGTATATAAGAAATAGTTTTTACAGAGATAAAAAGGATGAATTGTTAAATATAAAATATTTTTTTATTGTCATTAACAGATTAAGTACTAATTAAAAAGTTTGTTGATATTGTTTTTTAAATCAATGATATTGTGTTTATTATGTTTTATTAGGTGTTCTTTTTTGTTAGGAATACTAATAATTAATGTTCTTTTTGTTAAAATGCTCTTGTGTATAACAAAATGATACTTGTTTGAGCGTAGTTGTTTTGAAATTCGTCATAAATATAATTTGAGTAAAGTAAAACGAGTTATAAAACAAATGAAAACATATTAATATGAAATTAGTACATACTTATTTTTACCATCCTTCAAATATTGAGAGTAACGAGGATGTAATTAAGCAATTTGAGGAACAGGGTGTCTCTATGGGCAAGATTCAAGAAGCTTTAGGAAGAACTAATCGTTTTATTGTACCAAAAAATTCAGAAGAAACCACAGTATCTATGGGAATAGAAGCTGCAAAAGGTGTCTTAAAACAAAGTGGTATCTCTATAGAAGAAATAGATATTATAGCTTTTGTAACCTGTACACCAGAGCATCAAATTCCTTGTGATTCCATCTTTATACATAATGGATTAAAGGCAAAGCATAATACGATGTGTTATGATATTAATGTTAATTGCATTGGAGCTTTTGTTGCTTTAGATCAAGTTACCCATTATTTAAACAGTAGTAAAACGGCAAGCAAAGCACTGGTGGTTTGTTCTGAAAAACTATCTAATATTTTAGATACTAAAAATCCTGTAACAGCTTTCTGTTTTTCTGATTCAGCATTTGCTTTTATTGTAGAAAAAGATACAACGCCTTCAGGTTTAGTAGATGTTCTTTATCATACTGATAGCAGTTTTTGTGATACAGTTTTATTTCCTCCTAAAGGGCATTCTTGTTTTATGCCAGGAGAATTAACAATGTGGGATACATCATTTGATGGAAGTGGAAGTGTGGAATTTGCACTGGATAAGATAGAGAGCTTTTTAGCAAAAAATGGATTAACAATAGAAGATATCAGTCTATTCTTATTATCTCAATTGTCTTTAAAAAACATAAAAAAGATAAAAGAGTATTATAATTTACCAGATAAAAAGGTTCCTTTTTACTCTAAAGAGCTAGGTTATTCAGGATCATCTAGTCCTTTTTTAGCGTTACATCAATATCAAAAAGAAGTAAAACCATTAAAGCAAGGGGATTACTTTTTGATGTGGACATTAGGAGCAGGATATCAAGCTGGATTAATGCTATGGAGATATTAATATCTAGAGTGAATAGCCTTTTAATTATTATATATTTGATTAGGTTGTAATAATAAATTATTAATTAGCTATTATGTTTAATAAAGGGGGCTAGTGTAATAGTTTAAATTAGTTTTTTTAAAATCAATCTTTATTATATATTAAAACAACAAAATTTTTTTTTCAACAATCTCTCTGTAAGATTTAAAATAACAGATTATTCCCAATAATAGCCTCCTTTATGGAGGCTATTTGAGTATATGATTAATTTATAAGTCTTTTGTTATTAGTTAAATATATATTATAGTTTTTATTAAAAACCATATCTGTAATTTTAGAGATAAGAAGTGTTAAATTTTTGCTGTGATAATTCTCCCAAAAATCGTTCTTTAAATTAAGTCTCTCTTTTATTACTTTTATAACAACTGGATAAACTAAGATAGAATCAAATCTTGTAATAAATGTTATTTTTTCAATAAAAACTAAAAGTACCCGATACAATAAATTACATCCTAGCATTCATAAGGGTTTATAGCTATTTGTGTGATTTTTTCACAACACTTTTTTCAAAATAATTCACACCAAAATCAGCTCATTTAATTTAACAGATTAAAGAGAAAGCATTGCTTTTTTTGTTGAATAATGGGTAACTGTTTTAATTGATGAAAAATGCCAGAATCAAATTCATTATGATGTGTTTTTAGGTAATTCCGCAATGATTGTTATTTGATTAAACCAAGTAGATTTTGATACTAATATATTCTTAATTAATAGTACTAAGAGTCGCAGATGAGTACCGAAGTTCTTTGTTATCTTTAATATTATGATGGACAATAATAATTTGATGTTTAGGCTTTTTTATGCCTAGAACACTACCTAATTCTTTATTATTAGAAATATCAAGAAACACTAATAGAGAACTATCTAAATAAATACCAAGTAAATTGTTATTGTTTACCTTAAGCTTCTCCAATGGACGATGTATTGTGATTACGCTTAACTTATTATTAGATAAATCTAAATCTTTTAAAACAGGTATTTTATTGCTTTTAGAATAATTAATAAATATACTTCCATTTAACTCATTATAACTTAAGTTAATCTTCTGAATTTTACTTCTAAATAAAAAAGTTAATACCCCAGCTGTTGACTCATTTTTAATGCTATTGTTAGATAAATCAAGTTCTACAAGATTTAATTCGATAAGTTCTTTAATATTATCAATAGATGTGAAGTTATTATATGATAAATTTAGTTTTTTCAAATTACTAGGAAGTTTCTTAGCATCAATATAAGATATATTATTATGAGATAAGTCTAATTCTTCAATATAGGAAGATAAATCATTTGGGATTTCTATAAGATTCTTATTAGATAAATCAAGTTTATTTGACTTTTGTATACTCATGTTTACTTCTCTCTCGCTACCTAAAATACAAGTTGTAGTAAGTGTAAAAAAAGTAAAAAGATAATTTTTAATTGTTTCATATTATTAATTAATCTATTATAAAAAATGTAAGCTTTCCTATTTTAGGACACCTCTAAATTCGGTAAAAAATCTTATTATCTCCAGATTTGATGAAGAATTTAAATTCTTCATCAAATCTGGAGATATATTTTGGGAAGCTTACACTTATGATTGAGTAAATAAAAAATGGCCAACTGATTTATGACTCAAATGGTAATTTTGGTTAAGGAGGGTATATTGAGTAAGCACTGAGAAATTGGAAAAGCTTTACAAAGTATTGAAATAGGAAGAAAGCAATTTTGACAAACTTGTCAATTCTGAACAAGATATTGAGATTGTTTTTTGTGAAGGAAAAGAATCAAAAGTAGAAGCAGGAGAAACTGATAATGGAAATGTTACAGTAGCACTCTGATTAAATTCCCATGACTTGAAAATCACGGAGTGCAAAACATTACCTATCAAAGCGAAGTTTATTTTGTTCTTAAAAAAGTGTTATTCGGATTTAATAATTTAAATTAATTACCTATAAATAAGTGAGTTATTAATTATATGAGTAGGTTTTTTTTAGGTTTAGGAAGTTTTTAGTGATTATGGAATCACTAGTAAAAATTATTTTTTTTCTAATTTAACAAGGCCTTGGTCAGTAGCTAAATATAGATTATAGTTTTTATCAAAAGCCATATCTGTAATTTTAGAGGTAGGGAGCATTGAGTTTTTGCTGTGATAATTCTCCCAAGTGTCTTTCTTTAAATCATACCTAATAAGCCCTGCATTAAAAGTGGCAATCCATAAGATATCATCTTCTTTATCATAGAGGGTATTTGTCAAATCTTTATTAGTAGTAAGTCCAGAATTTTCTAAAGTAAACTCAGTATAGCTTCCGTTTGTATGATATATGATGAAATCCATATATATTTCTTCTTCCTTTTTGGCTTCAAAATTATATAAAGATAGAAAGAGATTTCCTTGGTTATCTTCAGTCATATCAGTAATGGTTTTCTTTTTTATGATAGCGGGAAAAGAATCAGAAGGAATTGGTTTATTGTGCTTATCCATTATAATATTTCCACTAGAGGTACCTATCCAAAGCCTGTTATTTGAATCTCTTTGTGTAAGGTATATATTAGTTGAAGGAAGTTCTTTTACTTTTTTTTGATTTATAAAATTCCATTTTTGATTTTTATAAATAGCAACTCCTTCAGGTGAGCTGACAAAAATTTCTTTAGAAACAGGATTATTACTCATTGTTATAACGTATGTTTCTTTGGATAGACCAGTATTGTGCTTTAGCCATTTATGCTCTTGTATAGAGTATATTTGTTTATTACCATATAACCAAACTATATTATCCGCATCAATTAAAATTTGTGAATACCCAGATTCATTATCATTAAAAGGATCATTATACTGAATTTCTTTAAATTCTTGTCCATTAAAAGTTAATAGTTCAAAATTGGATATTAACCAAACCAATCCAGAATTGTCTACAGCAACTCCCATGATATCATTATCTAACAGATAAGAGTTTTTAGTATCCCAAACAGATATTGTATAATTAGATAGATTTTCATTTTTGTATTGGTAGGTTTTGTTTAATATTTTAGGGGCTGTGGGCTGATCATAGTTTTTTTCAAATTCAGTAAAATCTACTCTAACAATCTTACCAGATATAGTATTGTTTTGAATTTCAAAGACAACATTTATAGAAGTCTTTAGTTCTATTTTACCATCTGTTATAGAAGGAGTCCACTTTTTAAACTTGTTTAGTTTTTCAATTATTTTTTTTGTCACTGTACTATTTGATTCATCTGTGTGACTTATAACACAACCAGTTTTATTAGGAGCTACTAAAACCTGAAATCCTATTCTTCCAGTAAGCTTATTAAGATCTAACTCTTTGTTTAGCTCTTGTTCAAGTTTCGTAAAAGCTTTTTGATCATATCCCGCTAATGTATCACCACAGTCAAGGCAGAACCTATCTATTTTACAGTTTTCTACTTTTACAGGGTACATATACTGCCCATATGAATTAATTCCTAAGAGAAGAAAAGAGAATAATGGTATTTTTTTCATTGTTGATTAGTCGTTTTTTGTGTAAATAAGAATACCTTATATTTACTCGCAAATCTAGTAAATATAAGGTATTAAGAAAATCTTTCTTAAAAGAACCTAATAGTTATTTAAGTAACTTCTAAAGCTTCTTTGAGATGACGTAAGGTTTGTTTACAATAGAATTATGGTAGATGGCATTCGCAAAAGAGATTTTTCTAAGTTATGGGTGGAGTGCCACTAGATGAAGCCTACAAATCACTAGTAAAAATTATCTTTTTTCTAATTTAACAAGGCCTTGGTCAGTAGCTAAATATAGATTATAGTTTTTATCAAAAGCCATATCTGTAATTTTAGAGGTAGGGAGCATTGAGTTTTTGCTGTGATAATTCTCCCAAGAGTCTTTTTTTAAATCATACCTAATAAGCCCTGCATTATAAGTGGCAATCCATAAAATATCCTCTTCTTTGTCGTAAAGTAATTTTGAAAAACTGTTATCAGTAGCAATTCCAGAGTTTTCTATGGAAAATTGAGTAAATGTATTATTTAAATAATAAATAATTACACCACTTTGACCTTGCATATCTTTTTTAATATCAAATTCACCAAATAAGAAGTACAGATTACCATTTTGATCCTCATCCATAGAATTAATATATTTATTTTTAAGAAGGCTAGTGAGATGTTCTAATTTAACTAATTCATTGTTTTTATTAAGTACAACACTTCCATTGAAGGTGCTTATCCATAACTTATTATTAGAATCTCTTTGTGTAAAATTAATTCTATTTGAAGGAAGTTTTTTTAATATTTCTTGATGAAGAAAATCCCATCTCTGGTTATTATAAATTGCTAATCCACCTTCAAAACTTACGAAAATTTCTTGTTTTTTAGGATTTTCTGTAATGTTATAGACACTGTTATCATATGATAAATTTAGTGGGTGTTTTTGCCATTTATGGTTTTTGATAGAATATATTTCTCTATCTTGATTTAACCAAACTATATCATTAGTATCTATTAAAATACGATGATATCCCGGGTCATTAAGAGAATCATTGTATTGCATTTTTTTAAAGTCTTTTCCATTAAAAGTTAGTAGTTCAAAAGAAGATATTACCCAAACCAATTCAGATTTGTCTACAGCAATTTTCATTATATTGTTATTGTGTAAGTTAGAGTTTTTAGTATCCCAAACTGATATGGTGTAATTAGATAGACTTTCATTTTTGTATTGGTAGGTGTTGTTTAAGATTTCTGGATCAGTAGGGTAATCAAAAGATTTTTCAAATTCAGCAAAATCTACTCTAACAATCTCACCAGATATAGTATTGTTTTGAATTTCAAAGACAACGTTTATAGAAGTCTTTAGTTCTATTTTACCATCTGTTATAGAAGGAGTCCACTTTTTAAACTTGTTTAGTTTTTCAATTATTTTTTTTGTCACTGTACTATTTGATTCATCTGTGTGACTTATAACGCAACCAGTTTTATTAGGAGCTACTAAAACCTGAAATCCTATTCTTCCAGTAAGCTTATTAAGATCTAACTCTTTGTTTAGCTCTTGTTCAAGTTTCGTAAAAGCTTTTTGATCATACCCTGCTAATGTATCACCACAGTCAAGGCAGAACCTATCTATTTTACAATTTTCTACTTTTACCGGGTACAAATACTGTCCATATGTATTAATTCCAATTAGGAGTAAAGAGAATAATAGTATTTTTTTCATTGTTGATTAGTCGTTTTTTGTGTAAATAAGAATACCTTATACTTACTCGCAAATCTAGTAAATATAAGGTATGAAGAAAATCTTTCTTAAAAGAACCTAATAGTTATTTAAGTAACTTCTAAAGCTTCTTTGAGATGACCTAAGGTTTGTTTACAATAGAATCATGGTAGATGGCATTCGCAAAAGAGATTTTTCTAAGTTATGGGTGGAATGTTACCAGATGAAGCCAAAATGCAATTGAAAAAACGCCTTATCGATATTGATAAGACGTCTTTTATACACCTGTTTAAGATGAACTAAGTATCAATTTTGATACTTAGTTGTATGCTTATAATTAGAGAATTTAAATTCTAAAAAACTATTTTCTTACATTTTTATAGAAGTACCTAAGTTTTCTCTGCAAGCCTTGTCATAGGCATATTTAGCGGTAATTAAATCTTGGATTGCGATACCAACATTTTTAAAGACTGTTATCTCAGAGTCACTTGTTCTTCCTTGAATTCTACCTAAGATTAAATCTCCGATTTCTCCTTTATAATTCTCCTCTGGTAATAATGCTTTTTCTAGTGGTACAAGGATATCAGCAGTTGAAGAAAAACAAGAATCTTCATGATCTACAAACAAAGAACTATTCATAAAGATATCTTCAGGTAACTCATGCATAGTTGGACTATAGGATCCAGCCGCGTTGATATGTACTCCTTTTTTGAGATGAGAAGTTTTAAATAAAGGCGTTGCAGAAGGGGTAACTGTACAAATAATATCTACATTAGCAAGAACCTCTAAATCATCTGCAGCTATAATCTCTACATCAGATTTGTCTTTGTAGTATTCGATGAATGTTTGAACGGACTTACTGTTCTTAGAACTACCGAATAGATACGCTTTTTTAATAGGCCTTTCTGCACATACAGCTTCAAATTGTGTATACGCTTGTGCTCCAGCTCCAAATAGAGCCATTACAGAGGAGTCTTTTCTAGCTAAATAACGAGTTGCTACCCCAGAAGCACCTCCTGTTCTTAAGGCAGTAAGATGAGAACCATCCACTATTGCTTGAGTAAGGTTGTTTTCTGAGTCAATTAATATAACTAGTCCTTGTATAGCAGGATGACCATTAACACCGCCTTGTTTGCGTATGCTTAAAAGTTTAACGCCTGCTGTATTGATATTGGAAATTAACGATGGTTTAAAAAAGATATCTAGATAGTCATTACCTAGACCTGTTATTACTCGCTCAGGCATTTCAGCTGTATTATTAGATAGTTCAACATAAGCATCCACAACCGTTTCTATTGCTTCTTCTATAGAAACCAATTGTTTTATGTCTTCTGAGTTTAATACTTTTATGGTATTCATACTTTATGTTTTTTGTTTAAAAAAATAGGTTATAAAGATTTCTCTTTTAGTAAAAGTTCTTTATAAATGAGTTTTATTGTTTTATAGAAAACAGAATGCTTTCTATGTATGATTGAAGTTTCAATATATAAAAACAAGAAAGGATAACCAAATTTTTTTAATTGACAGTTTTCTTTAGAGTTAATTAAATGGGAACTGCCTGAGTTTTACAGAAGTCTATATGTTAACCTAAAAACAAGGAACCACCTTATGGTGATTCCTATTTTATTTAAAAGATGAGTGTTGATAATTAGAAGGTTATATAAAACCTTGCTTTTTAGCCTCTCTCAGTAGACCACTATTTTCTGTTACATTAAATACCTCTTTTAATAGTCCGATATTACGCTGTACAGAACTTAGACTCTTATGAATTAAAGTTGGTATTTCTTGAACTTTATACCCCTTGTCTAATAACATTAAGATTTGGATATTGTCTTCTTGAAGCAAGACTGCACGTTGATTCATAGATATTAGAGCTTGTTGTGCTTTGCTAGACCTATAGATATTTCCTTTTATTGTGTTTTCTATTGCTAGGATTAGCTCATCTGTATTTACATCTGATTTTATCAGTAAAGCGTGAGGTCTTACTTTTTTATGGATATTATATACGATAGTAATTTCCTCATGTGCAGTAATCACTAATATTTTTACCCCGTCGTATTTATCGGCTAAGAATTTAGCTAAGTCTATTCCATTCTCAATATCATTATAGGGTTTACCTATATTGTAATCTAGTAGTAAGAAATCTACTTTTTCTACAGTATCTACCAGTGTTATGGCATCTTCTATATTAGTAGCTTCATAGAAGACAGGAGCCTCATATTTGCTTTGGATAATAGCTTTATAGCCATTGATAATCATTGGATGATCATCTATGATAAGAAAATTGTAAGATAGCTTCATTTATAAAAATTAACATTTTTGAAGTTTTTCAAGTCATTAGATTAAAAAACTCATTTGTATTTTTGAAAGGATGTAAAAAAGTAGTGTAGTATGGTACACTGCTTGTCATATAAAGTAAAAGTATAGAAGAAGAATAACAAAAGAAAATAATATGAACAAAAAAATTATTTATGCTTGTGCTGCTATCTTGAGTTTAACAGTTTACTCATGTAGTGTTGATCCTTTAGAGAAAGAAAGCAAACCTCTAAATGCTTCAGACTCATTTAAAGGTGGGGAGTTCAGTACAGTAAGAGATTCTATCCAGACAAGATCATTTGGACAAGAAATGGAAAGTGCGGATAATATTGATAAGTCTGTTGATAAAGGAAAGAAATAGTATATACATCTGAATTAGTTAGTCTAAAAGATTAAAGGTGTCATAGATTTATTCCATCTGTATATACGATGTCATCGAATTTATTTCGATTTTTTTTTTAAGAGAGGTTATCGCATAGATAACCTCTTTTTTAATGAGGTATATTGATGATAATTACAGTTCCTTGAGTTGTCGAATTGACCTCTAGTGAGGCATGAAGCTGTTTGGCTCTATTACTAATATTTTTGAGTCCATTACTATTCTTAACTTTAGAGTAGTTAAACCCTATTCCGTCATCTGTGATGGTTATTCTATCACTAGTCTCTGTTTTAAAGATAGAGATTATACAGTTTTTAGCTTGGGAGTGTTTGATTACATTCTGTATTGCTTCTTGTAGTATTCTATAGATATTTATTTTATCATCATAGCTAACCTTATCCCATTTATAGTTTTTGGATATGATAAGTTGAAACTTTTGAGATTCGGTACTGTTTTGAATGACTAATTGGGAGATAATCTCTGAGAACCCTTGTTGAATAAACTCGTGATTTTTGAGGTCATGAGAGATTAGTCTGATTTGATTTTGTACTTTTTCTATTTCATTAAGTATGGGAAGGTTTTCTTTAGAATTTCCCAAACTTAAGCGAATGATAAAAAGAGAGTTAATGATTCCGTCATGTAGCTCCTGACTAATTCTCTCTCGCTCTTTCGTTAAGACATCTTGAGATAATTGTTCTTGATCTAATAGTAGCTTGAATATTAATTCTTTATTTTCTTGATCTTGCTTTAAGAAGGTATATTTTTTTATATTATTTCTGTATAGAATGATAAATAGTAGAATAATAGCTATTAGTACAATGATGATAGAAGTGATCAGTAGTTGAGAATTCTCCTTTTTTAGGTTGACTATATTCTTTTCTAATTTCTCACTTTCATATTTAATTCTTGCAAATTTATTTCTCTTACTGATCTGTAGTTTATTGATACTGTCATTAAAAGTATAATATAGACTAATGTATTTGGTAGCGTCTTGTTTGTCTGTTAAACTAAGTGCTTTTAAGCTTTTTAAAATAGTATTATTGGCTTTGTTTTTAGTAGAAAAAGCATATGCTTTTTTATAATATTGAATAGCTTGTACAGTATCTTTTTGTCTAAGAGCCAATTCGCCTAATCTAAAGTTGTTAGCAGATATACTTTGTTTATATTTTTTTTCTTGACTGATTTTTAAAGATTCAAGTAAATTTTTTTGCGCTTCATTAGGTTTATTTAAACTTGTATTTAATGTTCCTAGGTTGGTTAATAAAACAGTATATAGTTCATTTTCAATAGTTAATTCAATAAGTATATCATATCCATAGGTTAAATAAGTTTCAGCATTAAGATAAGCTTTTTGGTTTAAATATAGATTACCTATATTGTTGTAACAATGTGCTTTAGATTCAAGAAAACTTTCATTAGATATAAGCTTATTATGGTATAAATACTCTAAGATATGAATAGCTTCTGAGTAATAGAGAAGTGCTTCATTAGGCTGTTGATTTAGATCTAAGATATTACCTAAATTTAAGTTTATTTCATAGAGCAATCTATCTTTTGGTAATCTTTCAAGAATTTCAAGAGCTTCTAGTGCTTTATTTTCGGCCTCATTGTATAATCCTTCTCTAAATAAAACTATAGATTTATATTGTTGCATTTTAGCAACGTCTACATAAGATTTAGTATTTAGGTATATCTGTTCTGCTTGGTCAAAGTATATGTATGCACTATCTAATTGCATTTTATAATCGTAGTAATCTCCGATATACCATAATGATTTAGCTACTACTAGGGAGTCATTGTTCTTAGTTGCTATTTGATTGATTTCCTTA
Source organism: Myroides profundi (assembly GCF_000833025.1). NCBI lineage: Bacteria > Pseudomonadati > Bacteroidota > Flavobacteriia > Flavobacteriales > Flavobacteriaceae > Myroides > Myroides profundi. The sequence goes on along the minus strand of NZ_CP010817.1, from coordinate 2,730,106 downwards.
GAATATCTAAAGTATTGATCATATAGCTCTAGATTATATGCTTTAGAAGCGATATCGATTAATTGTGGGCTCCTAGGGTCTGTTTCTTTCGTTATTGCGAATAAAGAGTCTAGTGTATATTGGTTTTCGAGTACTGACTTCTCATTAGATTCGATATTGTCTAATATTTTTTGATTGCTAAAGTGATTTGTTTTTACTGTTGTTTTTTGACAACCAAACATGCCTATAATTAGCAAGCTACATAGGATGTATTCTACATAGTGTCTTACAGATATTCGCTTACAGTATTGAGTAAGAGTGTCAAGTAATGCTAATAGGGAAGAGCGAGAATACATGGTTAGATTTTTAAAAAGATTCAGGTTTGACTAGTGTGATGAAGGTAACTCTAGTTGTAGTAAAAGTAGAATAAAAATATATATAGCACAAATAGAGAATAAGATGAAGTCTGTTATAGAAATCAATGTAGTTAAAACTGATTTTAAACATGATTAACTTGATGAAAATGTAGATAGGGGTATTGTGTTAAGATGTTGAATTATAGCTTGTTTTGTGATTTTATTATCTTTAAATGGCTTTGGAATTAATATTTTATTAACATTTTTAAAGTTTTAAACTTATACTTTCTTAAAGTATGAATTTGGATATAAGTTATAAGCGAGAACACCACTATATTTGTACCTGTAAATGCTAAGCAAATACTCAAAGTTAGAAAAGCGTTATGAGAATTACTATATAACATGAAGAATGATACAATGTTTAGTAGTTTATTTTATTAACTATCTGCCCAATTGTTGTTTCCAGATAAATCGGGTGGAAAAGAATAAGTAGCTAACTATATTGTATATTATAAAGTCACTAAAAGACGAAGATGGTAATTGTGGGGACAAATATTGAAATAGATTGTATGGTATACTATTTTAATATAACCATCTGAGTCTACTACCTAATATAGGGAGTGACTTTATTTTTCTTCAGCGATGAAAAGTATACTTTGTATCTTTTTAATTATGATAGCCGCTAAGGCTATATTCATTACTTATTTACTACAGAAGACATCTGATTACACTTCGTAATTAATAGTATATTTGTCTCTGGTCTAAGGTTCCTCTTAAACAGAAAACTACAGTTGTAATATTTAGAATCAACTATGCACAAAGTGTTTGGTTGAGGGGGATCTTGGTTTAATATAGAGAACAAAATATCACAATATGTATTTAGAAGAAGTATATCCTCAATATAAGGTTGAGCGAATTGAAAATAGTCTATTATTGCCTTATCCTTTGTTATTATTAGCTGATGAGACTGTCCAAGCGATTGATAAGTATGTTTTTGATAGTGATGTATACGTTGTGAGAGAGGGTAGTAGTGATTTAGCAGTATTCTGCCTGTATCCTATAGATAAGAATATCGTAGAACTAAAGAATATAGCGGTGTCTGCTGAGCTTCAGGGCAAGGGAATAGGGAGTCTGTTGATAAAAGAGGTTATCCGACTTGCAAGAGTAGGAGGCTATTGTCAGATCATAGTAGGTACAGCAGATTGTGGAGTAGATCAAATACGATTTTATGAACGCAATGGCTTTGTGAAGTATGATGTAAAGAAAGACTTCTTTATAGAGAATTATGAAGAGCTAATTATAGAAAACGGTATTCAGCTTCGCGATATGGTTATGCTAAAAATGAGTATATAAATAAAAAGCCCTTGTTAGAAATAACAAGGGCTTTTTTTAGTGATCCAATCAGGATTCGAACCTGAGACCTACTGCTTAGAAGGCAGTTGCTCTATCCAGCTGAGCTATTGGACCATTTAATCTTATAAAATAGATTAAAATTATCTATCAAAATTGATAGTTTAGGATAAAAACTCCTTAACTTAGAAGTGTTTTAGTGATCCAATCAGGATTCGAACCTGAGACCTACTGCTTAGAAGGCAGTTGCTCTATCCAGCTGAGCTATTGGACCATTTAATCTTTATAAAAGAGATTAAAAATTGTCAATTTTAGAAGGTGTATACCTTGTTTTTTTTGACGTGGCAAATATATTGCTTTTTATTTAAAAGTACCAAGGTAAAATATTACTTTTTTTTGTAAAAAAATCAATGGTTTGATATCAAGAGGTTTATAATTGAAAAAAAATGTCTTTTTCTTTGGTTTTTCTTTATTTTACAAGGGTTTTGATGACTTTTATAGTTTTGGATTTCATCAGTTTTCTCTAATTATCCTTTAAAAGTAGGAGTTTTCTTGTTTAGAATAGAATGAAGTATACACTATGTAAAGCATCTGTTGTATCAGATATTGAAGAGATTTCTTGTCAAAAAATAAAAACAGAATATAAAAGTAGAACTATTACTGTACAGTTATAGCAGTATGGGATGAGTTTTAATAGCGTTGAGTCCGTAGTGAGTCCGTTATGAGTCCGTATTGACTCCGTTAAAAGAGGCATTTAAACGGAGGCAGTATTGAGTCATGATATAGGTAGCACAGTTTTATTCAAAGGAAGATAGGAATATAATAAAAGCGAGAGCCCAACCATTTGGTTGGGCTCTCGCTTTATTTTATTATTGCTTTAAAATTGTTGCAAAATTGTTGTCAAAGATATTTACAAAAGGATCTATGATAGAACCATCTTTGTCTAATAGCATACATCGCTGTATCTTCGTGATGATCCATTCATCTTTCATTAGGTTAAAGTCATCAGATCTAAGCTCTATAATACCATTAGAAGGGTAGCGCTTTAATATACTTAACCACTCTCCATGTTCACCATCGATGCAGATCGATATGATTTCTATATTTGGCATTTCTGCTTTTAATTCTGCAGCTATCTGATGAGCTGCATCAGCATGAGCTATTCCATTTTTTGTCCAGAAGAACATGAGAGTTCTCTTATTGATAATAGAATTGATAGATACCTTTTGATTTTTAGTATTCACTAGAGGAACTTCAGGTAACTTCTTCTCATATTTAAGATTTTGAATCGCTTGTTGGATCTGGATGATCTCATTGTGTTGATTCTTATCTGTAGATAGTTCAAAGTATCGCTCTAAGAACTTATCATTATTATTTAAGTTCTGATCCTCTAATAAGTAGATAAATGCAATATTGTCTAGGATAGCATTTTTAACTTTATCATTTCTGATTAAGGTGTCTACTATATTAAGCTTATCGATATATTTATCAAACTTATTATCTGGTATAATGTTTTGTTCAGGTTCATTCACAATAGAGTTTAGCATAATGGCTAGGTACTTCGTGAATGAAGAATACTTTAATAAACGTTCATCATTGAAATTTATTTTTTTTCTAAACCCATAGTAGTCCACTGGGAGTTTATCTCTTACATCTTCATCTGTTCTCACATAATGTGCAGTAGGATAAAGCTCTTTTAATGCAAAGAAGTGTAAGTCAAGCTTTGCTTTTGCATATAGGTCAAAGTTGTCAGACCAGTTGATAATAGCTTTATTTCTTAGATAGTAAGTAGTTCTAGCTGCATGTACAGAGTCTATTCTTTGACTAAATTTCTCTGGAGATACATCGAAGGCACTATATCCTTCACTCTCATCCATGATATTTCTGACCGTTAGATTCATTAAGAAATTATTTTTTTCGGCACCTCGTCCAGAGAAGATAATAGAATGGTCAAAATCTCTTGAGTTAAGGCGTAGCGTCAGACTGTCATTTTTATCAAAGTAGATATATTGAAACTCAGGATTGTGCTTATAGATATACATTCCTGGTGTTAATGAGTCGAATTTTTTATAAAATTTATTGTTTTCGTCTAGGAACAAAGTGTCTAGGACTTCATTGTCTTTGCAGAATAAAAGGTAATTAGAAGTAGGATTTATAATCTCACCTTGTATATAAGCACTATAATCTTTAGGATCGAATTTCTTTTGACAAGATGCAAGAAGGCTTATAAGTGGGACAAAAAGAAATAATAAATTTGTATTAGGTAATTTTTTCTGCATTAGCTAAATGACTATTTGTTCGAGAGATAATATAAGCAAATTTAAGTTTTACGGGAGTTTTATCTTGTTAATGATTGGTTAAAGTGGGTAGGTAGGGCGATAAGTTTTATTTATAGATGTTTCTAAATATAAAATTAGTAATTTTGTAGGCAATTTAAATTAAAAGATAATAATGTTAACAGTTTCGAATCTGTCAGTTCAGTTTGGTAAACGAATTTTATTTGACGAAGTTAATGTAACTTTTACTCAAGGTAACTGCTACGGTATTATCGGTGCTAACGGTGCTGGTAAATCTACATTCTTAAAAATATTATCGGGAGATATCGACCCTACATCAGGCCATGTTTCTCTAGAACCAGGAAAACGTATGTCAGTTCTTAATCAGAACCACAATATGTTTGACGAATATACAGTTCTTGAAACTGTAATGATGGGTAATAAAGATTTGTATAAAGTTAAGAAAGAGATGGATGAGCTTTACTTAAACTATACAGACGAAAATGCTGATCGTATCGGAGAATTACAGATCCGTTTTGATGAAATGGATGGTTGGAATGCTGAATCAGCTGCAGCTACGATGTTGTCTAACTTAGGTATATCTGAAGACTTTCATTATACACCTATGGCTGAGATGGATGCTAAGTTAAAAGTACGTGTATTATTAGCACAGGCTTTATTTGGTAATCCTGATGTGTTGATTATGGATGAGCCTACCAACGACTTGGACTTTGAGACAATCGCTTGGTTAGAGAATTTCTTAGCTCATTATGAAAACACAGTATTAGTAGTATCTCACGACCGTCACTTCTTAGATGCTGTGTGTACGCATGTATCTGATATTGACTTCGGTAAGATTAACCATTACTCAGGTAACTATACATTCTGGTACGAATCAAGTCAATTAGCAGCTAAACAAAGAGCTCAACAAAATAAGAAAGCTGAAGAGAAAAAGGCTGAATTAGAAGAGTTTATCCGTCGTTTTAGTGCGAACGTTGCGAAGTCAAAACAAGCAACTTCTCGTAAGAAGATGATTGACAAATTAAAATTAGATGATATTAAGCCATCTTCTAGAAGATACCCAGCTATTATATTTGATACAGATAGAGAAGCAGGAGATCAGATTTTAAATATCGAAGGATTATCTGCTTCTATTGATGGAGAGGTATTATTTAAAGATATCGACCTAAATATGGCTAAAGGAGATAAACTAGTAGTTATCTCTAAAGACTCACGTGCTACTACAGCGTTCTACGAAATCTTAAATGGTAAGAGAGAGGCTGATGCAGGTAAGTTTGAGTGGGGAATCACTACAACACAATCTTATTTGCCAGTAGAGAACCACGAGTTTTTTGACAATGACTTGACATTAGTAGACTGGTTACGTCAATGGGCTAAGACAGAAGAAGAAAGAGATGAAGTATATGTACGTGGATTCTTAGGTAAGATGATCTTCTCTGGAGAAGAGGCACTTAAGACAGGTCGTGTATTATCAGGAGGAGAGAAGGTACGTTGTATGTTATCTCGTATGATGATGATGAGAGCTAACGTATTAATGTTAGATGAACCTACGAACCACTTAGACCTTGAGTCTATTACTGCATTCAATAATACATTGAAAAACTTTAAGGGAACAATCTTACTAACTACGCATGACCACGAGTTTGCACAGACAGTAGGTACACGTATTCTAGAGTTAACTCCTAATGGGGCTATCGATAGATATATGACGTTCGACGATTACTTAGATGATCCAAAAGTAAAAGAATTAAGAGCAAAAATGTACTAAGAATACATTTATAGATAAAAATGAAAAGGGCTGTTTGCATTGCAAATAGCCCTTTTTTTAGGCAATTATTTGTGTTTTGAGGAGTATTATTCCTTAGAATAAGATATTATATATAAATTTTAAGAATTCTTTATTATAGACTGCCATATGAAATGGTAAATTTGCCAATAACCTTTGTAAATGAAGGGAAACATAATAAATAAAAGTAAAATGAAAAAGACATTAGTATTACTAGGTGCTGTTTTAGCATTAACAGCTGTAAGCTGCAAGACAGCGGGAGAAATTACTACTGTAACGGTAGAGAAAAAAGTAGATATGAGTAAAAAATTAGAAGGAGAATGGGTATTGAGCTCTATTACAACTCCAGAAACTTCTGGTAAAGATATGAGTACTCTTTTCTCAATGAAGAAACCAAGTTTGAAATTTGAGGTAAAAGATAAAAAGGTATATGGAAACGATGGATGTAATAATATCCATGGAAGTTTTGAAGCAAAAGAAGGAAACGCTATCAAACTAGGAGATAAGATGGCTTCTACGATGATGTTCTGCGAAGGAGTAGCTGATAGAGAATTTATGGATGCACTAAAGTCTGTAACTCATTATGATATTTTAGATACTCAGTTAATTATGCGCTCTGGAGATATCGTTGTGCTAACATTTACAAAAAAGTAATATAATCTATTTAGATTATTGATTCTATAAGGCTGATCTAAGGTGTATCTTTAGATCAGTTTTTTTATCAGTATAATGGAATAAGGAGTATTTTATTTAATTTATTTTTTATAAATGAAAGACAAAAAAAGGCAGTATTTTAGAGTTGAATATTTAAATATTTATAATAAGGCATAAAATCAGCAGTATTACTGATTTGGTTTTGCACATTTGGCGACTTTTTAATTGAATAATTGTAGTGAATGTTAGAATAAATTAGTATTATAATATGTTAATTTATGTGATTCTGTAGTGAAAAGTGAATTGTTGATGAAGTGGTTAATAATTATTTGTTATCATAGTGAATACTCTTACAAAAATATATAATTTTGTCGCCGTATGAAGGAATTGTGGGGACTTAGTACTTCATGCGATTTTATTCCCTTTCCTAATAAACGCGTTTGCTTTTGGCTAAGTATTGTATGAATAAAAGTCTATAAACGAAATGTTCTTTTGCGTTAATACATTACGGAAAGGGATTTTTTTTAAATTATATATTGACCAGATTATAATGGTCTTATTATCAGGAATTAAAAGTACTACATTTTAAATAAATTGAGTACTTCTTCATGAGGTTTTATTGTTTCTATAAAACTAAATCCCAATCTCGTTAGCAGTTTAATCGAACTCTTGTTATCTGGAAGAGTTGTCGCATATAAAGTTTTGTACTGCTCATTCTCTCTTATTTTATTGATGATATAATGTGTTGCTTCATAGGCATATCCTAATCCTATGTAAGTCGGAATGAAGGCAAAACCTATATCATGATGGTCTAAGTAATCTCGTTTAATTAGAGAGATTAATCCTATCGCTTTATGATCCTCTTTTCTATGCACCACCCAGTATTGATACTGTGGATTATCTAATATACTCTGTATGTACATCTGTGCATCTATTGTAGTATAGACATTTCTATTACCTATGTATTTAAGCCATCCAGGGGTGTTGACTAACTCTATAATGAAAGAATTATCACGATGAGATAGTGGAGTTATAATTAGTCTGTCTGTATTATCCATAGGGTAATATGATTTAGATTTTGGCAAAACTAAAATAATACTATTTCTTTAATATTGAGATAGATAATTTGCGTTTAAGAACTTTATTCTATGTGTTTCACTATTTATTATGAGGTAAACATAAAAGCATTTAGTAGATAACTTGTATATTCGTAAGTACTAATAGGGAGAATATGAAAGTTTTAGTTATTGAAGACGAAAAAGAGCTTAGAGAGATTATAAAAGAATCTTTAGAAAAAGAGTTCTACGTGGTCGAGATGGCTAGTAGTTATAAGATGGGAATAGAGAAGCTGTCAGGGTATGATTATGACTGTATTTTACTAGATATCATGTTACCAGATGGAAATGGAATAGACCTACTACGTGAGATCAAATCGATGGGAAAAGCAGATTCGGTTATTATCATATCGGCCAAAGACTCTATTGATGATAAAGTATTAGGCTTAGAGTTAGGAGCAGATGATTATCTCACTAAGCCATTTCATTTATCAGAATTATTAGCTCGTATTAAATCTGTGTTGAGGAGAAAGAATCAACAGGGATTCCAAAGTGTAAAATGGAATAATATAGAGATTTTTATAGATGAGAGAACTGTGGTAGTAGAAGGGAGTACTATGGTACTTAATAATAAAGAGTTTGAGTTATTATACTATTTTGTGGTTAATGCGAATAGGTTAGTGACTAAATCTTCTATTGCAGAGCATATATGGGGAGATAATATGGATGAGGCAGATAGTTATGATTTTGTATACTCTCAGGTCAAAAACTTGCGCAAGAAACTAAAAAGTCATCATGCAGAAGTGAATATTCAGTCTGTGTATGGGATGGGGTATAAATTAGTTAATGAATAGAGGATGAAGCTACATAACTATACACTTAGGTATTTATCTATTGGTATTGTGATAGTCCTTACTGTGTGGGTGCTTATATTCTATGCATTCATGACAGAAGAGGTATATGATAATATAGATGATGGACTGAAAAACTCTAAAAGTGAGATTGTAAAAAAAGCGTATAATAATCCTAGTATTACTAGTATACAGTCATTTGGAGCGAGTGGATTTAGAATTACGCCATTAGCACCAGGAGAGTATTCTAGAAAGAATGTGTTCACCACAGAGATGATCTATATGGATGTAGATGATAATGAGGAACCTGTACGTATGCTGACCACTACTTTTGAAGATAAGAATGGAGATAATTTTTTATTAGAGATACGTACTTCTACTATAGAAGCAGATGATTTATTAGGAGATTTTGGTATTGCTGTTGGTGCATTATATCTGATGTTGATTATCAGTATATTCTTAATTAACTACTTTATTTTGAGAAAAGTAGTGTGGGGTTCATTTTATAAACTACTTGACAACCTGAAGAATTATACAATAGGTAAAGAAGTGATAACGGAAGAGACGAAGATACCTATTCGAGAATTTGCAGACCTTCAATTAGAAATCAATAAGATGATAAGGCGTATAGAGAACACCTTTGAACAACAGAAGACCTTCGTTTCTAATGCTGCTCATGAGTCTCAGACTCCTCTAGCGATTATGAGTAATAAACTAGAGCTAATGGCTGAAAAGGAAGAGTTGAGCGAAGAACAGATGATACAAATACAATCTATTCATCAGACGCTGAGAAGGCTTATCAAGCTGAATAAATCTCTTCTTATGTTAACGAAAATAGAGAATAAGCAGTTTGTAAATTATCAGGACGTTAATTTTAATGATATCATTAAGGAGATAATAGATGATTTTGAAGAGTTCTTTGAGTATAAAGCGATCAGTATATCAATGAAGGAAGATGTTCAACCTTTTATTGTAAAGATGGATAAGGGACTGTCTATTACTCTTGTGCAGAATTTGCTGAAGAATGCATTAACTCATAATGTACAGGGAGGAGAGGTAGAAGTAGAGATGACAGAACATTATTTTAGAATTAGCAATACCAGTCTAATTCCTACTCCATTAGACGAGAATTTAATATACAATAGATTCTTTAGAAGTACTACGAATGAGCAGTCTACAGGACTTGGTCTTGCTCTAGTACAGACTATTATAAAAGTAACAGATAATTTATCTATCAAGTACCATTTTAATGATAAGCATTGTTTTACAGTTTATCACACAGACTATCAACGGTAGTAATAAAGTATTATAAGATTTAAAAGGGACAATCCATAAGGGCTGTCCCTTTCTTTATTTGAATTAGTTATATTTCTTTTTAAAATATGATTATTCCTAATTATTCCCAATTCTTTCCAGATTGTGTTCCTAAGTTTGTCTTGTAAAACTAAAAAGAGAATTACTATGAAAAGTTTAAAAACATTATTTGCAGGACTATTTATGTCAATAGCTTTATTAGCTTCACAATCGACATTAGCGAAAGATGTAATCATCATTAAGAGTGAATTACCTACGAAAGCAAGTAGTTTTATAGATACTTACTTTAAAGATAAAGAAGTGAGTAAGGTAGAGAAAGATATAGATTTCTTATCTGTGTCATATAAAGTGACATTTACAGATAATGTAGAGGTAGAATTTGATAAATCTGGTGAATGGGATGAAGTAGATGGAAACACCACTACATTACCTACAGGCTTTATTCTTGCTCCAATAGTGACTTATGTAGCGGATCATTATAAAGGAGAGACGATTACTAAAATAGAAAAAGAAACTCGAAAATATGAAGTGAAATTAAGTAATGGAGTAGAATTAGAGTTTTCAAAAGATGGGAAATTTAAAAGAATAGATCAATAAATAATAAAAAGAAAAAGAAATGAAGAAAAGAAAAATTGCATTAGCTTTAATGTTAGCAGTAGCGCTAGGTTTCACAGCATGTAGTAGTGATGATAATGGAAAAGAGCACAAAGTAGAAAAAATCACTGAAGAGCAATTACCAGCTAATTCTAAGAGCTTTTTAAAGACAGTATTTCCAAATTCGTCTCTTAGACATGCTACTAAAGTAACTACTCCTAATTATTATGGTTCTCTATATGCTACTCAGTTAGACAATAGAGTAGAAATAGATTTTGATAAGGCTGGAAATTGGACAGAAGTAGAAATGGAGGATGACTCTGCTATACCAGTTGAGTTTTTAAAGAGTGAAGTAGCTCATATCTATGATTATATAGTTAAGAATTATAAAGGGATCTCTATTACTGAGATAGATAGAGATATGAAAAGAGGATATGAAGTAAAGCTTAGCTCAGGTTTAGAGTTGATTTTTAATACTAAACAAGAGTTTGTAGGTGTTGACTTAGATCTAGATAGAGATGAGGAGTTAATCTCAGGTACTGATTTACCACAGAAAGCACAAGACTTCCTAAAAACTCACTTTACAGGAGTAGAGCTTGTTTTAGTGAAGAAAGAGCTAGATAGAGCAGGAGATGAGTATAAAGTATATTTAGCGAATGGTGTAAAGGTAGAATTTACTGCTACAGGTGAGTGGAAAGAGATAGAAGCGAAGAGAAATGTAGTAATTCCATCTACGGTAATCCCTGAAGTAATGAATGCTTATATCGTTAAGAACTATAATAAATTCCATATTGAAAGTATAGAGAAAGAACACAATACTTATCAAGTAGAATTAGTAAACGGATTACAAGAAATAGAGTTAGTATTCGATCAAGAAGGAAACTTCTTACGAATAGATAACTAATTGATACAGTAATACAGAAAGAGCTACCCTGAGGTAGCTCTTTTTTATTTTTCAGAAAGTAAGCTCTCTTTTAAAAGTAATGCCTGACTCCTAGATTTTACGTCTAGCTTTGTATAGGCATTGCTAACATGGTGTTTGGTTGTACTAAGAGATATAGATAGTTTTTCTGCAATTTCTTGATTAGACAAACCATTCCATATCCCTATAATAACGTCTATTTCTCGATCTGTACAGAGGTATTTCTCTCTTAAGAGCTCTTGAAGAGATTGTTCTTTTAAAGGGCTTTTTTCTGTGTGATTATTTGCGGTTTTTTCTCTATGTTCTAAATCCTTGTGTGCTTTTTGTAATTGATTAGCCTTAAGGGATTCTAATTCATTTTTAAGAGACTCATGATCCGCTTTAAGCTTCTTTGCTTTGATCCATAAGGAATAACTTGCCAGAGTAAATGCTATACTATAGATGATACGTATCTTATCCTTGTCTACAAATGAAAGATAGTAGTTACCAGGAAATATGGAAAGATAATATGTCATTGAAGTCAGTGCGATTACACTAAATGAATAGGTAATAAAACGAACAGACATATCCTCTTTATAATACTTTAAGACAAGTGCTAAAGTGATTATCGTGGACACTAGTGTACTACATACTATGATGATGAAATACAGTGAGTTATTTGTTTGATAAAGTAAAGTCCCTAATACAATGTATAATAACACTTGAAGGGAATAGAAGTATTTCAGTTTTGTAGGTAATCTCTGTATATCTAAAAAGTAGTATATAAATAATGAGAAAATAAGACAACTAATAGGCATAAATATTGCCAATATCAGTAACTCATTGCATTGCTTGTTATATAAAAAATAGAGTACCCCATCTTCTACTAAGTATATAATAAAGACAGATATGATATATATACAATAAATAAGGATAACCTTTTCTTTAAATAGTGAGTATAAACCAAAGGTTAGCGCTATAGAAAGTAAAAATAAACTATAAAAGATCTCTATTTTGATCATCGTATTAAGCATAATACTTCTATACTCTGCACGCTCCACAAGTATAAAATTCCCATAATGAACATAGGAAGATTTCGATTTAAAATAGATTATCTCATAATCAGTGATAAAATGATTCTCTTGATATTGAGGACTTATTTTTCCACCTTCTAAGTCAGTATTTATATTTGTTTTTTCCCATTGACCTTTTTGTTTTGCATAAATATTATAATTATTTACGTGAATGGTAGGAAATTGTAATATAAGTGGCTTGTTTAATAAATTTTGAGGGATGGTTATTTTTAACCAAGTGTTTCCTTCTTTATCCTTAGAATATTGTGTAGTTGAGTCATGATCTAGTGCCTCGAATTTTAATTGGTTTATTGTAAAATTAAATTGCTCATTGTTAGTTTGGCTTAAACAATAAGTCGTAGGTGTGAGTAGTAGTAAAACTAGTAATATCTGTAATATACTCTTGTTTTTACGACTGTGTAAGGCATTCATGTTTTGTTAGTCAGTGATTTAAGGCGCAAAAATAGTTATTTTTTAATAATTAAAGTTCGCACCTTGAAGTTTTATGGCAAAGTGTACTTTTTTTTGATTAAAATGATCATAATATCTTTTTTTTCATAAAAAAAGATATGGTACTTTAGTACTAGTACTGTGTTATATTGTTTATTATTAACATGTTAAATGGTGTTTTTTAGAGGTAATTTGGTACTTTAGTATGAAGCAATTATTAGAAGCTTTTCCTATATTTGTTATTCAAAACAACAAATTTTTAATTCGGAAAGCTTTACATTTAGCTAGCTCAGTGTAGAGTATTTTGCAAAGAATTTTTTCTGAGCAATTGTATTTTCCCCACCTGCAGCACATTCAATTCTTTTCCCTAAAGAATTTGTGCTGCAGTTTTTTTTGCAATATCCTTAACTTTAGATGCAAGATTCTAATAAACTTATACTTTATCTAGTAGTATTTTAAATGTAGATGTAGTGTATTTGTCTCAGTTGTTTATTAGGTTTATATGAGGTGTTCCCTAAAAAATAAAGCTGCTTTACGGAATTCCTTATTTAAAAAGCAATGAGACTACTTATATTTGTACATCAATTAAAGCTAATTGTGGCATTATGTGGAAAAAAGGTACATTATTCGAATAATGTGCTACGTTAAATATTTACTCCTCGTATTATTTTACCAATAATAAAACTGTTTTTTAAAAATAAAATAATATTTATTTGGTTTTATATTCGTGATATTTGATATTTTTTAATCTTCATTTAACATAAATAGAATATAATTAGTAAATTTGTATCCTAATTTAGGAAAATAAAAAAAGATATAAGATATAATCTAGTTTATAAATGGTTAATAAATTGTTTTATTACTATTTAAAAACTAGGCAAAAAAGAAGAAGTATGAAAATTGGAATAACTTTTAGCGCATTTGACTTATTGCACGCTGGGCACGTGAAGATGTTAGAAGATGCAAAACGTCAATGTGACTTTTTAATTGTAGGATTACAGACTGATCCTACTTTAGATAGACCTGAAAAAAACAAACCAACTCAATCAGTAGTAGAAAGATATATTCAACTTAAGGGATGTAAGTTTGTTGATGAGATTGTACCTTATGCTACAGAACAAGATTTAGAAGATATCTTAAGATCATTTAAAATTGACGTTCGTATTTTAGGAGATGAGTATCAAGACAAGAATTTTACAGGACGTAAATATTGTGAAGAGAAAGGAATAGAGCTTTACTTTAATAGTCGTGATCACCGTTTTTCTAGTAGCTTATTGAGAAAAGAAGTTGCAGAAAAAGAGAATAGTAAGTTAGTGAAGATAGGATAGAACTATCTTTAGTATGAGATATATAAAGCACAATTGAGTAATCAGTTGTGCTTTTTTATTGTTGGGTATCTCTTACCTTGGCATTGATTTAAATTAATCTGTTTGTAGATTTAACTATAAATAATACAATATTTAACAGATTAGTTTGTGTTTTTTTTGTAATTTGCTACTAACTAATAACGACAATAACTTTTTTTTCTATATGAAATAAGAGTTGTTAATTAAAAAGAAAAAGAAATGAAAAAAGTTTTAAGTTTAATCGTTGTATTTTTTGGTTTAATGACTGTAACTATGGCACAGACAATCACAAGAACAGATGTATCTATTTTCCCTGCTCCAGAGAAAGGATATAAGCAAGTAGTAATTGAAGTACCTCACTCTTCTAAAGATGATAGTAAGAAGATCGAGTTTACAGTAGGTAAAATGATGGAGGTAGACGGATGTAATCATTTTAACTTAATGGGGACATTAGAAGAGAAAGATCTTCAAGGTTGGGGATATAGCTATTTTGTATTCACAACGAAAGGAGATGTAGCTTCTACGATGATGGGATGCCCTGATGCAGCTAAGAGAAACTTATTTGTAAGTGGACAACCTCATTTAACACGTTATAATGGTAAATTACCTATCGTAGTATACGTTCCAGAAGAATATGAAGTAAGATTCAAAATTTACACTACAGACGGTGACGAATACAAAGCAAGTGAAGTAAGAAGAAAAAAATAAACCAACTATTAGGAGATGAGTCTTCCTTATCTTTTAATAATGGTTCATAAGAATAAAGCCTCTTAAGTAATTTTAAGAGGCTTTCTTTGTAGAATTATTATGGTGGTGTTAATTATAACCTTTAGCAATATCTTCTAAGAAGATCTTAAATGAAGTAGCTCCAGAACCTGATAAGAACCAAGCATCTGGATCTAGATAGATAACTTTATTCTGCTTATACGCATTTACTTTTTCCAGTAGTGCATTAGTGATATGAGTTGGCTTATTTGTATTTTGTACGATGGCATCTCTATCTATAATAAATAAGATATCAGGATTGTGTTCTAAGATAAACTCACTATTAATCATTTGTCCATGATTATTAGCAATCTCTGTGGTAATATTGGTTGCACTTTTTACACCGAAGTCTTTAAATATAAATCCATAACGCGTATTCTCGTCGAATAAGCGGAAGTTTCCTTCCGAGTGGATGATCACCATTGCTTTAGATTCACTTTTAGCAATAAGGGCTTTTAAATCACTTAAACGAGTATCTAAATCTTTTGATAACGCTTCTGCTTTTGATTCAACTTGATATATTTTGCCAAGTAGAAGAATATTGTCCTGTATGTACTTTAGATAGTTATCTCCTTTATTAGGGATACCTAACATTAAAGTAGGCGCTATTTTTACCATTTCATCATAATCTGCTGGGAAGGCGTTATCCATGAATACAAGGTCTGGATTTAGATTAGCAACAGCGTCAAAGTTTGGTTTAAATACTGCACCTACATCTACGATATTCTTATCCTTTTCGAGATGAGATAAATACTTAGGAGTGAATTCTTTTGCCATTCCCTGAAACGGAATTTGCAATTCGTTCATATTCTCCATAATTCCTCTTTCTAAGACAGCTACAGTTTTTGGTTGTATAGGTACTTGTACCGTTGTTCCATTGTTTTCTACTTCTATAAAATTAGAAGTTTCTGTTTCTTTTTGACTTTCTTTACAGCCTGTGATGGTTAGGGCTAGTAATGCAAAAGTTATTAATTGCTTTTTCATAAGTATTACTATTTTTTAGTTTTTGATTTTTTGTTACGACGACCCCACCAGACTAAGAATCCTGTGATAGGAAGACTAGTTGCGATAATACCCGCTAAGAATGTTGAGAACTTACCTAGCTGTCCCCACCATTGCCCCATATGTATCTGCCAAACTAAGTTGTCTACTTTATCGTAGATCTTTTGTTCTTTGCTATCATTCACCATTTCTCCACTAAATTTGTCAAAGTAAATAGCTTCCTTTCCTTCTTCACTTTTTAGACCAGCGTTAGTCCCTAAAAAGAAGGGGTATATACTTACATTGTCATAATTATAAGTCCAGATTCTGATGATTGTTTTATCTGGGTGTAGGTCAAATGCTTTTTGGATTAAAACATTCGTATCATAATAGGCTAAATCTTTAGTCGCTTCATGGTCTCTAGGATAGTCTTGTAAGGTATAGAACCACATTTTACCTTCTCCTCCGAATAAGCTGACTGTTCCTTTCATTAAAGGACTGAAGAAGATAAGCAAACCCGTCATTCCAAGTAGAAAGCAAATAATAGCACTATAGAAACCAAATACATTGTGTAGATCGTAATTTAGACGTTTAAACTTAGCTTTCCATTTAATCTTAAAACTGCTATCTCTAGTCGCTTTTGTCCATTTTTTAGGCCACCAAAGGACTAACCCAGTCAAGGTACTTAACACAAATATAATAGTAGAGATTGCTACTATCCAACCTCCCGTTTTACCCATTAAAAGATTAGAGTGAAGTTGTGCCATAACATAGAAGAAACTGATAGAATGATCTTGTTTTAGTATTTCTCCTGTATATGGGTTGATATAGATAAAACTTAGCTTTCGATCTTTTAAATCAACTGAGTTGATAACCCAGCTTTTAGAAGGATCTTTATCTACTACAATATAGGAAAAGCTATGACCAGGGAATTTCTCTTTGTGTAAGGCTGTAATCTCATCTATTTTTAGTGGAGTTCCTTTAGGTTCTACATAGCGAGCTTCCTTTCCTGCAGACCACTGCATGATTTCATCTCCATATATAATGATAGTCCCTGTAAGAGAGACGAATACCAATATAATACCAGCCACAATGCTAGGCCATAAATGTAACCAAGCAATGATTTTGGAGAAAGTTGATTTACCTTTTTTCTTCATGAGATAAGTAGACTTATAGTGATAGTGGGGAGTTACCTATAAAGTAAAACGGCTATAACTATGTTGTTTAAAAGTTATTTAGATTTAATTCAAATTGTTGTGATGCGAAAATAGTAGTAAATTTGCCTCATCATCTACGCAAAAAGTATTAATAAATCTACGAGTTATGAGTCTTTTATATCAGCAATATCAAGAGGTATTAAAGAATATTCCAAACCGCATTGAGTGGGGGAGTGGTGAACAGTACAAAGAGAGATATGGACAGTTTACCTTTAAAGGAATTCCTATTAAACAGAAGTTTATTGATCATCCCTACTTTATTATCTCTTATGGAGAGTGGAGTGTACCTACTCCTGTAGATGTCGCTGTTATTAACGAAAAGAGTACGTTCAAGCTCATGTTAGAGTTAGAGGGGTATTCCTGTTATTCTACTCCAAGAGAAACGATAGAGGTTCCACAGGATTGCTTTAATTTGCTTTATGTACCTCGTGTAAATGGACACTTGAAGTATAAAACAAATAGAAAGGTAGTAGAGGTTCTTTTTGATGAAGACTATTTTGCACAACTGGTAGAAACTAAAATACCTGCTTTGGCTTCTTTTTTAAATTTAGTTAAACAAGGAAAGACGACTACACTATTTGCAAAAGCAAAAACAATCCCTGTAGAGATACATCAGTTATTATTGAATATTTTACAGAGTGACGTTCATTCAGATTTGAAACTAGTTTATTTAGAGACTAAGGTAACAGAACTTTTACTGTTAAGTGTCCAAGAGTCTTTAGAGAGACAGGTGGCTCCGATAGAAGAGATCAAGTCTATGAATGATGCGGATAAGCTACTGCATATTAAAACTTGGATAGATAATCACTTTTTGCAAGACATTACATTCTCTATGTTGAGCCAGAGATTCTATATCAATGAGTATAAACTGAAGAAGTACTTTAAAAAATACTATGAGTCTTCTTTGATTAGATATGTAAGAGATTTGCGTTTTGAGTATGCATATCAGTTATTGTCTTCACAGAAATTCTCAGTCAATAAAGTTGCTGAATTACTTCACTATGAGTATCCTCAGCATTTTGCTATTGCATTTAAGAAGAAGTATGGCGTTCCTCCGAGTACTTTAATTCACCGAAAATAAGAGTGAAGAAATAAGACCTTGTGCTAATTAAATATTAAAAAGAAGTTATTATTTAGAGTTGATTTAAATTAGGAGGTCTTTTTAAGTACCTTTGTCACTTTCAATCAGTAGAATAGTAATAATTCTTTAGTTTGGTATCATGGTTAAAGAGACATTGATAAATGTAGGAGAGCGTTATGCTAGTCATGGCATAAAAGGGAATATACAGTTGTTAGATATGGAAGAGTTACATATCGATCACGTCTCTTTACAGCATAAGACTAGACAACAAAAAGAAGTACTAAGGGACCAGAAACACATTGAGCTTTTCTTTTTGTTTCAAGGAGAACACTATTATCAATCCAATAAAAAACAATGCGTCAATACTTCTACCGGACGTTTTAGTTTTTTTCATCTGCCTTATATCGATGGTTCTCTTGCTTTTAATCCTGTTGAAGAAAATTACAGTGCTATAGGTATAGAACTAACGTTACCTTATTTAGAGCGTGTATTTAATGGAGATCTAGAGCTGTTAGGAGACTTTGGCAAGTCTTTGTACAGTGAGAGAGAAAGTGCTTTTTCTTCTAACTTAATGATTGTTCCAGAGATGAAGAAGTTACTGTATGACTTAGTCAATAATTCTTATGATGGTATGATGAAGAAGATTTATATGGAGACCAAGATTGTAGAACTTCTTCTTTTAGTGATTAAGTATAGTGGAGATTATAAATATGAGATGGTAAGTGGTTCACTGACGAGGAGTGATGTTGATAAGTTATATTATGTCAGAGAGTTAGTGAGTAATAATCTTCAGAATCCATATTCTTTAAGAGAGCTTTCTAGATTGGCAGGAATCAATGAGTTTAAACTAAAAAGAGGGTTTAAAGAACTGTTCTCTACTACCATTTTTAATCATCTCTATGATGAGCGTATGGAGTTAGGGCAGAAGTTATTGATAGAACAAGATTTATCTATAGCAGATATCGCTCAACAAGTAGGGTATAAGAACCCTACCCATTTTACAGCTGCTTTTAAGCGTAAATTTAATGAGCTACCTAAAGATGTAAAGAGTGGTAATTTTGTCCAGTTTTAAGAATTAAGAGCCAATCTCTTTTTTGCTAAAAATAAACAGTGCAGAAGGAGGAAATATCAAAAGTAAGGTGATTGCTTTTAGTATTGTTCTACACTGTTCGAAGTAGCTAGTAATTGGGGTTACTAACCGAATTTTTTACTTCCAGCTACACATAGAATAACGCCTACAGTTACTGCAATCATAGCTGTGCTTACCTGTTCGTTTAAAAGACTCGCTGCAAGTGCTAGTCCAAAGAAAGGCTGTAATAACTGTAGTTGTCCTACAGAAGCAATACCTCCTTGTGCTAATCCTTTATACCAGAATACGAACCCCACAAACATACTAAATATTCCTAGATATGACACGCCTATCCATGCTTCTTTGCTTATTAGAGAAGGTACTTCAGGAGCTGTGATCAGCATAATCGGTATAGATACGGGAAGAGATAATACAACTGCCCAAGAGATAACTTGCCATCCGCCAAGAGATTTAGATAGTTTAGCTCCTTCAGCATAACTTAGTCCACATAATAAGATAGCGATAAGCATTAATATATCTCCTATAGGGGAACTTGTAACTCCTTGCATAAAGGCAAATCCCACTACTAATAGACATCCAAGTATAGAGAATAACCAGAAGATAGACTTTGGTTTTTCTCCACCCCTCCATACTGCAAATACAGCAGTACACATCGGTAAGGTACCTAAGAATACTAGTGAATGTGCTGAGGTGATATATTGTAACGCTAATGCGGATAATAAAGGAAATCCAATAACCCCGCCTATAGCGACTATAAATAAAGGCAATAACTGTTTTTTAGTAGGCCTTTTTTCTTTAAAGACAAGTAGACATAACAGTGCTAATATACCAGCAATACCTGCTCTAGCAGCTGTTACGAATATTGGGTTTAATTCTAGTACAGCTACTTTAGTAGCAGGCATAGAACCACTGAATAGAAGTACTCCTATGAATCCATTGATCCAACCACTTGTTGAAGTTTGTTGTGTTGAATCAATTACACTAGTTTGTTTCATTTTCTTGATGTTTTATTTTTTAACAAAAATATACTGTATTAGTATGTAGTACAGTATCAATTTTGTAATTTTGGAAGGACACAGTTGAGATTGTTATGGAACAGAATTATTTGTATTTGAATATAGCAGATGCTATTGCTAGTCAGATTAGAGCAGACGTACTAAGAGAAGGAGACAGACTTCCTTCTGTAAGAATGTTGTGCACAGAACATCAAATTAGTATGAATACAGCCAAACGAGTATATTTAGAACTAGAAACACAGGCATTAATAGAGTCTAAGC